>NZ_JAOWFR010000023.1:0-737590 GCF_030333565.1 Citrobacter sp. CK185
TTTTTGCCGTCGGCAACGCGGTCATGACAGCCGTCGCATTTGGTCATGTGGCCTTTGGCGGCGTTGTACTGCGGCGCACCGTACGGGCAGGCCATATGGCAGTAGCGACAGCCGATGCAGACGTCCTCATCCACCACCACAAAACCGTCCTCGCGTTTGTGCATCGCGCCGCTCGGGCACACTTTCGTGCAGGCCGGGTCTTCGCAGTGGTTGCAGGAAATGGAAAGATAGTAGGCAAAGACATTCTGGTGCCAGACGCCGTTATCCTCCTGCCAGTCGCCGCCCGCATATTCATAGATGCGACGGAAGCTGACGTCCGGGGTTAAATCTTTGTAGTCTTTGCAGGCCAGTTCGCAGGTTTTGCAACCGGTGCAACGACTGGAGTCAATAAAAAATCCATATTGGGTTGTCATCGGTTACTCCTTATACCTTCTCAACCTGAACGAGGTTCGTATGGGACGGATTCCCCTTAGCGAGAGGAGAAGGACGCTGGGTCGTCAGGACGTTAATACATCCCCCCTGATCCACGCGTTTTGCATCCGGGTCATACCAGGCGCCTTCGCCCAACGCAACGACGCCCGGCATCATGCGCGGCGTCACTTTCGCCTCAATATGCAACTCGCCGCGACCGTTGAAGATACGCACTTTGTCGCCGTTGCTGATGCCGCGTTTTTGCGCGTCCATCGGGTTAATCCACATCTCCTGGCGGCAGGAAGCTTTCAGAACGTCCACGTTGCCATAGGTAGAGTGCACGCGAGATTTGTAGTGGAAGCCCGTTAATTGCAACGGATAGTCTTTGGTCAACGGATCGCTGTAGTTTTCGAAGCCCGGCGTATAGATCGGCAACGGATCAATCACATCGCCTTCCGGCAGTTCCCAGGTTGCCGCAATCTCTGCCAGCGCCTGCGAATAGATCTCGATTTTGCCCGACGGCGTTGTCAGCGGGTTAGCCTGCGGATCGTCACGGAACGCTTTATAGGCAACGTGATGACCTTCAGGATCGCGCTGCTTAAAGATGCCCTGCTTGCGGAATGCTTCGAATGTCGGCAGTTCGGGAATTGCCTGACGCGACTGTTCGTACAGATGACGCATCCACTCTTCTTGCGTACGCCCTTCGGTAAACTGCTGCTCCACGCCGAGACGCTTCGCCAGCTCGCTGGTCATCTGATAGATAGTCTTGCACTCAAAGCGCGGTTTAATGGCCTGGTCGGTGAAAATAACGTAGGACATGTTCCCGCAGGAGGCATCCAGCGCGAAGTCCATCTGCTCAGAAGCGGTGCAGTCCGGCAGCAGAATATCGGCATATTTCGCTGAAGAGGTCATATGACAGTCGATAACGACGATCATTTCGCACTTCTTGTCATCCTGCAAAATTTCATGCGTGCGGTTAATTTCGGAATGCTGGTTAATCAGGCAGTTACCGGCATAGTTCCAGATCATTTTGATGGGAACGTCGAGTTTATCTTTGCCGCGAACCCCATCACGCAGCGCCGTCATTTCCGGCCCGCGCTCAATGGCATCGGTCCATAAGAACATCGAAATGCTGGTCTCGACCGGGTTTTCCAGCGTTGGCATACGCTCAAACGGCAAATCGTAAGATCCCTCACGCGCACCGCTGTTGCCGCCGTTAATGCCGACGTTGCCGGTCAGGATCGCCAGCATAGAGATTGCGCGAGTAACGATTTCGCCGTTGGCATGACGCTGCGGCCCCCAGCCCTGGCTGATGTAAGCGGGTTTGGCGCTACCGATTTCACGCGCCAGTTTTACAATGCGCTCCGCCGGAATACCGGTGATCTGCGACGCCCACTCCGGCGTCTTCGCAATACCGTCTCTACCCTGTCCCAGAATATAGGCTTTGTAGTGACCATTTTTCGGCGCGCTGGCGGGTAAGGTTTTTTCGTCATAACCCACACAGTATTTGTCGAGGAACGGCTGATCGACCATATCTTCGGTGATCATGACGTATGCCAGCGCATTTACCAGCGCCGCATCCGTACCCGGGCGAATCGGAATCCACTCATCCTCACGACCCGCGCCGGTATCGGTATAACGCGGATCGATAATAATCATCCGCGCATTTGATTTTTGCCGTGCCTGTTCGAGGTAATAGGTTACCCCGCCGCCGCTCATACGGGTTTCCCCCGGATTGTTACCAAACAGCACAACCAGCTTACTATTTTCAATGTCGGAAGGACTATTACCGTCCGCCCAGCCGCCGTAGGTGTAATTTAACCCGGCGGCAATTTGCGCGGATGAGTAATCGCCGTAGTGGTTGAGGTAACCGCCGCAGCAGTTCATCAGCCGGGCAACCAGTGTTTTTCCTGGCGGCCAGGAGCGCGTCATCGTGCCGCCAAGCGTACCCGTACCATAGTTTAAATAGATGGATTCGTTGCCATAGTCTTTGATAAGACGCTGCATATTAGTGGTGATAATGTCATAGGCTTCGTCCCAGCTGATGCGCTCAAACTTACCTTCACCACGCTTGCCAACGCGCTTCATTGGATACTTCAGACGATCGGGGTTATAAACCCGGCGGCGCATAGAACGCCCGCGCAGACAGGCGCGAATCTGATGCAGACCGTCATAGTTATCATCGCCCGTATTGTCCGTTTCAACATATTTGATTTCACCGTCCACCACATGCATGCGCAGCGGGCAGCGGCTTCCACAGTTAACGGTGCAAGCGCTCCAGATAATTTTTTCGCTGGATGCGCTGGGGCTGATAGCGTCAGCCGCATTGGCGATCCGGGTAAATGGCAGAGTCAATGCGCTACTGGCGATTGCCAGTCCGCCTATTGCTGTCGTTTTTACCAGGCCTCGACGAGTTACCTCAGCTGCCAGTACAGCATCGGGGATATTCGTTTTCATGATGACTCACTTTGCTTGCTCACGATTGATAAAAGCCAGACACTTCGTTATGTAGTTATTTATACAGCGAATAAATCGCTATATAGTTTTGTATATAATGAATATGAGAAAAATCAGCGATAAATGCTAATCTTCATTCGAAGGTAGTATTACCCCCAAAGGGGTAACCATTCTTGTCCGGTGTCAAACAGGCATAAAAAAAAGCGCCCGGAGGCGCTTTTTAAGCAGAGAGAAGCGGGGATTAGCCGATATATTCCAGTCCGTTCATATACGGACGTAATACTTCTGGAACTTCGATGCGGCCATCAGCCTGCTGGTAGTTTTCCATCACGGCAACTAAAGTACGCCCAACCGCCAGACCGGAACCGTTCAGGGTATGAACCAGACGGGTTTTCTTGTCGGACTTACTGCGGCAGCGTGCCTGCATACGACGCGCCTGGAAATCCCATACGTTCGAGCAGGAAGAGATTTCACGATAGGTGTTCTGCGCCGGGATCCATACTTCGAGATCGTAGGTTTTACATGCGCCAAAGCCCATGTCACCAGTACACAGAACGATTTTACGGTACGGCAGACCCAGCAACTGAAGCACTTTCTCAGCATGGCCGGTCATCTCTTCCAGCGCATCCATTGACTCTTCTGGACGCACAATCTGCACCATCTCAACTTTATCGAACTGGTGCATACGGATCAGACCGCGCGTGTCACGACCGTAAGAACCCGCTTCAGAACGGAAGCATGGCGTATGCGCAGTCATTTTGATCGGCAACGCATCTTCGTCGATGATTTCATCACGCACCAGGTTAGTCAGCGGCACTTCCGCCGTCGGGATCAGCGCATAGTTGCTGCTGTCAGCCTCTTCTTCCAGCGGGCGAGTATGGAACAGATCGCCCGCAAATTTCGGCAACTGCCCTGTACCGTACAGCGTGTCGTGGTTCACCAGATACGGCACGTAGTTTTCACTGTAACCATGCTGTTCAGTGTGCAGATCCAGCATGAACTGCGACAGCGCGCGGTGCATACGGGCAATCTGCCCTTTCATTACCACAAAACGAGAACCGGTCAGTTTAACCGCAGCCGCGAAGTCGAGACCGGCGTGCATTTCACCCAGCGTCACATGATCGCGGACGTCGAAATCAAACTCACGCGGGGTTCCCCAACGGCTGACTTCAACGTTGTCGTTTTCATCTTTACCTACCGGTACATCATCAGCCGGTAAGTTAGGAATGGTCAGCGCGATATCGCGAATTTCAGCCTGTAAGCTCTCCAGCTCGGCTTTTGCCGCATCCAGCTCTTCGCCCAGCTTGTTCACTTCCAGACGTAAAGGCTCGATATCTTCCCCGCGCGCTTTCGCCTGGCCGATGGATTTCGATCGAGAGTTACGCTCTGCTTGCAGGTTTTCCGTGTTGACCTGCAAAACTTTACGACGCTCTTCAAGAGCGCGCAGCTTATCTACATCCAGCTTAAAGCCCCGGCGTGCCAGTTTTTCAGCGACTGCGTCTGGCTCATTACGCAGCAGATTGGGATCGAGCATGCTTATCCTGTGCTTATCGAATTAAAATAGGAAACGTGACCACAGCCTGCAGTCACAGGGATACAGTGCCAACATTACCGCAACGATCGCGCTAACGGTAGCGTTTTGTGGGGCTATTTTGATCCTGTTCAGCCAGCCAGGCGAGCTTTTCGCCAATCTTGCCTTCAAGCCCCCTGTTTGTGGGATGATAATAGCGTGTTTGCGCTATTTCCGGCGGGAAATAAACCTCGCCTGCGGCGTAGGCGTTTGGCTCATCATGCGCGTAGCGGTATTCCTGGCCATAGCCCATTTCTTTCATCAGTTTCGTCGGCGCATTGCGCAGATGCACAGGCACATCATAATCCGGGCGTTCACGGGCATCGGCCAGCGCCGCTTTGAACGCGGTATAAACCGCGTTACTTTTCGGCGCACAGGCCAGATAAACAATCGCCTGGGCTATCGCCCGTTCCCCTTCCGCAGGGCCAACACGGGTAAAGCAATCCCACGCAGAAATCGCCACCTGCATTGCGCGAGGATCGGCATTGCCGACGTCTTCAGAAGCAATCGCCAGGCAACGTCGGGCGACATACAGCGGGTCGCCGCCAGCGGTAATGATCCGGGCATACCAGTAAAGCGCCGCGTCCGGGGCGCTGCCACGCACCGATTTATGCAATGCGGAGATGAGATCGTAAAAGCGATCGCCTTTATTATCAAAGCGCGCGCTGCGCTCCCCGGCGATTTCGGTCAGTAATGCGGGCAATAATACTCGCTTACCGCTGTCATCCACTTCCGCCATGTCTGCCATCATTTCCAGCGTATTTAACGCCCGACGCGCATCTCCGTTCACCAGTTCGGCGATCGCCCGGCGCGTCTCGTCCGGCAGAACGATATCCTGGCCGCCATAACCACGCGCTTTGTCATCCATCGCCTGATTCAGCACCTGCTCAATATCTTCAGTCGTTAAGGATTTGAGGAGATACACGCGGGCGCGTGACAGCAAAGCCGAGTTCAGCTCGAAGGACGGGTTTTCGGTCGTCGCGCCAATAAACGTAATCGTGCCGTCTTCGATATGCGGCAGAAACGCATCCTGCTGGCTCTTGTTGAAGCGATGGACTTCATCGACAAACAGAATAGTGCGGCGCCCGGCATTACGGTTCTGGCGGGCGCGTTCAATGGCTTCACGGATCTCTTTTACGCCAGAAGTCACGGCGGAAATGCGTTCGACGTCAGCATTGGCATAGCGGGCAATCACTTCGGCCAGCGTGGTTTTGCCCGTACCGGGCGGCCCCCACAAAATCATCGAGTGCAGGTGCCCGGCCTCAATTGCACGAGGCAAAGGCTTACCCGCAGCCAGCAGATGCTGCTGACCAATATACTGCGCTAAATTTTCTGGCCGCATACGCGCGGCCAGTGGCTGAAAGGTATTATCAGAAAAATCGAGCGACAGATTGCTCACTCATGCGCCTCTACTTACGTTGGTCGTCTACCGTTACACCTTGCGGCGGAGTAAAGGTAAATTTTGATGCATCGACAGCGCTATTCTGCTGAGATTTCAGCTGATAGCTGCTGCGCTGATCGTCTTGTTCCACTGCGCTGAACTGATGAATAGTCCCGTCACGACCCACATTAATGGTGAACTGTTTCAGGTTACCGCTACTGCTTTTTGGCGTCAGCACAAAGTCATCGCCATTTTGTTTGATGTTGTACTGCTGCCAGTCGCTGGACTGGTTGCGGGCTATCAGCATAAACGGCGTATTGCCCGTCGCATCTTTTAACCAGGTCGCCGTTGCCTGCTCGACAAACGGGTTAAAGAACCATAGCGTTTTCCCGTCAGAGACCAGAATGCTCTCGTCGGGCTGCGTCATATGCCAGTTAAACAGATTAGGACGCTTAACCCATAAGTCGCCCTGGCCTTCCTGAACGGCGGCGCCGCTGCCGTCAGTCACTTTTTGTGTAAAGCTGGCGTGGAAGCTGCTGACTTTATCCAGACGGCTTTTCAGATCGCTGGCGGCATCCGCCCATACGCTGCTCACCACAAAGCCGGAGAGTAATGCGCAGGTGATTGCGATTTTTTTCATCATTATTCCTCAAAATACGTCACTCCCGATGGGGAGTTCCCTCTGCTCTCTATTCCAGGCCAAAAATCAGCATGAGGAAAGAAGAAAATACTGAATTCTTATTTATTTACCGATCTTTGCAATCATTCGAACGGCGGTGGCGCCAGCACCTCGCGGTTCCCGTTATGGCCTTGTTCGCTGACAATGCCTTGGGCTTCCATCTGCTCGACAATACGTGCCGCACGGTTGTAACCGATACGGAACTGACGCTGAACGCCAGAAATGGACGCTTTGCGTTTTTCGGTCACAAAGCTCACCGCCTGATCGAATAACGGATCCAGCTCCTCGCCGCCGTCAAAGCCGCCGCCGCCCCCTTCGCTTTCGCTATCCGAGGTGATGCCATCAATGTATTGCGGGCGACCACGCGCTTTCCAGTCCTGCACCACCGCATGCACTTCCTGGTCGCGGACAAACGCGCCATGAACACGTACCGGCATGGTCGAGTTCGGGCCGGAATAAAGCATATCCCCCATCCCCAGCAGGGATTCCGCGCCGCCCTGATCGAGGATCGTGCGTGAGTCGATCTTACTGGATACGGTAAAGGCGATACGCGTCGGAATGTTGGCCTTAATCAGACCGGTAATAACGTCAACCGACGGGCGCTGAGTCGCCAGCACCAGGTGAATACCTGCGGCACGCGCTTTCTGCGCCAGACGCGCAATCAGCTCTTCAACTTTCTTACCGACGGTCATCATCAGATCGGCGAATTCATCGACCAGAACCACGATATACGGCAGTTTTTCCAGCACCGGATGCTGGGCATCCATGCTGTCGCCCGGCTTCCAGTACGGGTCTGGAATCGGACGCCCCATCCGTGCCGCTTCGGCAATTTTCTCGTTATAGCCTGCCAGATTACGCACGCCAAGCGCCGACATCAGCTTATAGCGGCGTTCCATTTCATTAACGCTCCAGCGCAGTGCGTTGGCGGCGTCTTTCATATCCGTGACCACTTCGGTCAGCAGATGCGGAATGCCTTCATAGACCGAAAGTTCCAGCATTTTCGGGTCAATCATGATGAAACGCACATCTTCTGGCTGCGCTTTATACAGCATGCTGAGGATCATGGCATTGACCCCAACCGATTTACCGGAACCCGTCGTCCCCGCAACCAGCAGATGAGGCATTTTCGCCAGATCGGCCACAACCGGATCGCCAGCGATATCTTTACCCAGCACCACGGTGAGCGGCGACGGATTCTCGCGGAATTTAGCGTTATCCAGCACTTCACGCAGGTAGACGGTCTGACGTTTTTTGTTCGGCAGTTCGAGGCCCACGTAAGGCTTACCAGGAATCACTTCTACCACGCGTACCGCAACGGTTGACAGTGAACGCGCGAGATCGCGTGACAGGTTAGAAATACGCGCGGCTTTCACGCCCGGCGCCAGATTCAGCTCAAAACGGGTAATAACAGGCCCTGGGGAATAGTTCACCACATCAGCTTTAATGCGGAAATCCGCCAGACGCGCTTCGACCAGGCGTGCCATTTGTTCCAGCGCGAAAGTATCGACCGGTTCCACTGCGCTCGGCGGCGGCGTCAGCAGATCCAGCGACGGCAACGGCGTGGTAGGTTTCTGCAACGGACGACTGTCGCCATTACGCATCAACAACGGATGGATCAGGCTTTCCTGCGGCTGTGGCGCGGCCGGTTGTTGCGGTTGTTGATACAGTTGCTGCGGCACAACCGGCTGCTGCGGTTGTTGATACGGTTGCTGCGGTGCAACCGGCTGCTGCGGCTGTTGATACGGTTGCTGCGGCGCGACGGGCTGTTGCGGCTGCTGATACTGTGGCTGCGGCGCAACAGGCTGCTCAGGCATCACACCGGGAGTAAACAACGGCTCATGCGGGCCTTCATCCACCAGCGCTTTCATCGGCGAGAATTCAAAATCATCCAGCGAGAACGGATGGGCTCCCGCAGGCTGTTCCCCGGCATAGCGCTGCTGCTGTGAAGAGGCAAACTGGCGAGCCAGTTCAGCTTCTGCTGCATCCTCATCTTCTGCCTGAGGAGCATCATGTTGATATTCGGAACCATAACGATGCTGCTGAGACTGGGCGAACTGACGTGCCAGCTCATCCTGCTGCATCTCATCAATTTCATCATCGCTATACTGCGTTTCGGCATCATACTGATGACGCCCCGCCGCACGCGCTTTCTCTTCCGCGATACGCTGAGACGGTAATTTTATGCCATACGAGGCCAGCTCACGGCGGGTCGGAACGCGAACGCGGTTAGGGCGAGGCAGTTGCGGGCCAATCCCCTCTTTAACCTGTGGGCGTGGCGCACCACCGCTTACCGGGCTAAACGCAGGTGCAGCGGATGCCGCCGCTCCTGCGGCCAGCGTTGCATCTTTGACGCCTGCCGCCAACGGCGCAACCGCGGCAACGGATTCAACAGGCGGCACAGAAGCTGCTGTCGGTACCGATGGTTTAACCGGCTCCGGCGCTTTCGCTGGCTCAGGAATCGGCTGATACCATGCAGCCAGTTGCTCACGCTCACGCGCGCGTTTCTCTTCCACTTCTTCAAAGTAGTAGAGCGGCGGACGGGCGGGTTTAATTTCTTCTGCTACAGGCTCAGGCTCCACCGCAGACGGCGGCTCAACAGCGGGCTGCTGCTGATAATACGTATCCTGAACCGGTTCCTGCGGGTAAGCCGGCTGCGGCTCGAAAGTCGGCTCGTGTTGATAAACAGGCTCTTGCGGATAAACCGGCTCAGGATGCCAGGGTTGTTCCGCCGCAGGTTCCTGCGGCACAGGCTGTTCATACGCGTGTTCAGCGTAATACTGCGCTTGCGGCTCGGTCGGCGCAGGCTGCTGCCACGGTTCATGATGTGGCGCTTGCGGCTGCGCATATTGTGGTTGCGGCGGATAACTTTCCGGCGCGGGCGCAATGACCGGTTCGCCGGTTTGCGGCCCCGGAACAGGCTGCCATTCCACCACCGGTTGCGCAGACGCGGCTTCAGCACCCGGCACCGACGGTGCAGACATAACCGGATCAACAGGCGCCGCCCAGGCTTGCGTTGCCGTTGTCGCCGCAGCAGCGGAGGCAACAGGCTCCGTGACCGAATGCCCATTCAGCAGAGGATCGTATTCCTCATATTCCGGCTGCGTCGCACGATGGCCGGAGAACAGCACATCATCAGGATCGGCAGCCACGCCACGCGCGCTGTATTCGATATCGTCTTCATCATCCATACGCTTGCCGGAGAAAAGCGCCGCATCCGTGTGTCGCCCACGCGGATTGCTGAACTTCTCTGCCAGCCGCTTACGGCGCGCCAGGGCGCCACGAAGGATGCGCGCACGTCGGGATTCGCGCTGTGCGCCCACCGCTTCATCTTCTTCGTATTCGTCATCATCTTCATACTCGTCGTCATCGACCCAGGTGTCATCGCGGCGAGTACGGTTGCTGGCGAAGGTGAGAATATTCAGCAGCCAGCCACCCAGTTTTTCTGCAATGCTCACCCAGGACCAGCCGGTGAAGAGCGTCAGACCGGCTGCCCAGACGCACAGCAGCGTAATCGTTCCCCCGCTGCTGTGCAGCAGAGGCTGAAGCGTGGTGCTTAACAGGCTGCCAATGACGCCGCCAGACGCGAAGTACCAGATATCATCAGCATTAATTGCGGCTAATCCGCAGGAGGTAAGAATCAACGCCAGGACGCCGATAATGCGCAGCGACACGGCAAAATAGTCAATGTAATCGTCGTTGCTCTGGTGCCGCCAGGCAAACCAGCAGCCGCCAACGATAATCACCGGGATGGTGTAGGCCATCACGCCAAAGATAAAGAACAGCGTGTCAGCCAGCCATGCGCCCGGCGCGCCGCCCAAATTATGGATAGGCTCATGCCATGCGGTTTGCGACCAACTGGGATCTGAAGGGTTAAAGCTAAGTAAGGCTGCCATCAACCAGACGGCAAAAAGGGCAATAAGGATCAGCAACGCTTCCAGAAGTCGGCGCCCGCTGCTTAACTTTTTCAATGTGACTTCTTTGTCTTCAGTGTATTCCTGGCTCAAAAAAGGCTCTCCAGGTTTCGGGCTTTTCCTGCCCGATGCTAAAACGGACAACAGCACCGGGTTGCCCCGGCACTGTTGCTGTATGGATTAACAGGAGTGTAATCAAACTACGTCGATTTTGCACCTGTTCCGTGTTAGCGCGTCTTAATTACCAGACGATTGCTCTGTTTGACTTCTTCCATTACCACGTAAGTACGTGTGTCATTCACGCCAGGCAGACGCAGCAGGGTTTCACCCAGCAGCTTACGGTACGCTGACATATCCGGCACGCGTGTTTTCAACAGGTAGTCGAAATCACCGGAAACTAAATGACACTCTTGAATTTCTTCAAGTTTTTGTACTGCGGCGTTAAATTGTTCAAACACATCTGGAGCGCCACGATTCAGAGTAATCTCAACAAAAACCAGAAGTGATGCATCCAGATAATGCGGGTTTAACAGCGCCGTATAGCCCTGAATAAAACCCTGTCTTTCCAGCCGACGGACACGCTCAAGGCAAGGCGTCGGTGAAAGTCCCACTCGTTTAGAAAGCTCGACGTTAGAAATACGCCCATCCTTTTGCAACTCATTAAGAATGTTACGATCGATACGGTCGAGATCTTTGCCAGGGCGCTTCTTGCTATCTACCATTATTATTGTCTCTCTGTATTCCTTCCCTACTCCTGCCTGACTCTACTAACATCACTGTTCAGAGTCGATGCCCATCACAATAGACCGAACCCAGAGGGATTAACGGCGCGCAATGCCAGGGCCTATGGTGAGAAGACCGTTGCCGGATGGCAGCTATCGACATCACGAATGGCGTCTGTCCACGCCATGCGTAGATTTCACTAGCCCGGTAAACATGGTGCTTATATGCATGATTATGCAGCACACACATAACACTGTTTTTTTCTTCCAGAAGATGTTTTCGCAAAACAGCAGGGGATTGTCAAAGCAAAACATCGATTTTTAGTACAACATGCCAGTTATTCATTAAGAGCGGCGCTAAATCGTCATTTTATCACCTTATAACTGGCCGATTTTAAGTAGAAAGCGTTATATCGCAGCCCTAAATCCGCCCATTCATCGGTTCCTGCTATTACACATATTGTTAACAAAATCGCTATACTCTTTTTTTACGTCTGCAAATTCCCTACAATCCTGCCCATTGTCTGCCAACAACTATGGGGATCTCATGGGCACGACCAAACACAGTAAACTGCTTATCCTGGGTTCTGGACCGGCGGGATATACCGCTGCGGTCTACGCTGCGCGCGCAAACCTGCAACCGGTTCTGGTTACCGGTATGGAGAAAGGCGGTCAACTGACCACCACGACGGAAGTGGAAAACTGGCCTGGCGATCCGAACGATCTGACCGGCCCGCTGTTGATGGAGCGCATGCACGAACATGCGACGAAATTTGATACTGAAATCATCTTCGATCACATCAATAGCGTGGATCTGCAAAACCGTCCTTTCCGTCTGACCGGCGACAGCGGCGAATACACCTGCGATGCGCTGATCATCGCAACCGGCGCTTCCGCACGCTACCTCGGCCTGCCGTCTGAAGAAGCGTTTAAAGGCCGTGGCGTGTCTGCCTGCGCCACCTGCGACGGTTTCTTCTATCGCAACCAGAAGGTCGCGGTCATCGGCGGCGGCAACACGGCGGTTGAAGAAGCGTTATACCTGGCGAACATCGCCGCTGAAGTGCATTTGATTCACCGTCGCGACGGCTTCCGCGCCGAAAAAATTCTGATCAAGCGCCTGATGGATAAAGTGGAAAACGGCAACATCGTGCTGCATACCCACCGCACTCTGGAAGAGGTGACCGGCGATCAGATGGGCGTTACCGGTTTGCGTCTGCGTGATACGCAAAACCCGGACAACATCGAATCCCTTGACGTTGCAGGCCTGTTTGTCGCCATCGGCCACAGCCCGAACACCGCGATTTTTGAAGGTCAGCTTGAACTGGAAAACGGCTATATCAAAGTCCAGTCCGGCATCCACGGTAACGCCACGCAGACCAGCGTTCCCGGCGTGTTCGCCGCAGGCGACGTGATGGACCATATTTATCGTCAGGCAATCACCTCAGCGGGCACAGGTTGCATGGCGGCGCTGGACGCTGAACGCTACCTTGACGGTCTGGCTGACGCGTGCAAATAGTTTTTACAAATCAGTAACAAAAGTAAAAAAGGCGACTATAAGTCGCCTTTATTTTTGCCCCGTTGTAACATTGCCGTGCCAAAAATTCCGATAACTCACCTGCTAAGCGTGCAATGAATAAAACCCGTCAAAAAGAATTGACCCGCTGGTTAAAACAGCAAAGTGTAATTTCCCAACGTTGGCTGAACATTTCACGCCTGTTGGGTTTCGTGAGTGGCGTACTGATTGTCGCTCAGGCCTGGATCATGGCTCGCATTCTCCAGCATATGATCATGGACAATATTCCCCGCGAAGCCCTCCTGCTCCCCTTCATCGTACTGATGTTGGTGTTTGTCCTGCGCGCCTGGGTGGTCTGGCTGCGCGAGCGGGTGGGTTTTCATGCCGGGCAGCATATCCGATTTGAGATCCGCCGCCAGGTGCTGGATCGCCTGCAACAGGCAGGGCCAGCCTGGATTCAGGGTAAACCGGCTGGTAGCTGGGCGACGCTGGTGCTGGAGCAGATTGACGATATGCATGATTACTATGCCCGCTATCTGCCGCAAATGGCGCTTGCTGTCTGCGTTCCCTTGTTGATTGTGGCGGCGATTTTCCCGTCAAACTGGGCCGCCGCGCTGATTTTGCTCGGCACCGCACCGCTGATCCCATTATTTATGGCGATGGTGGGAATGGGCGCCGCCGACGCTAACCGCCGTAATTTCCAGGCGCTTGCCCGCCTGAGCGGGCATTTCCTCGACCGCTTACGCGGTATGGAGACGCTGCGCATCTTCGGGCGCGGTGAAGCAGAAACGGAAAGCATTCGTGTCGCTTCACAAGATTTTCGCCAGCGCACAATGGAAGTCCTGCGTCTCGCCTTTTTATCCTCCGGGGTACTGGAGTTCTTCACGTCGCTGTCCATTGCGCTGGTCGCGGTTTATTTCGGTTTCTCCTACCTCGGCGAACTTAATTTCGGCCATTACGGGACAGGCGTCACGCTTGCCGCCGGCTTCCTGGCGCTGATTCTGGCGCCGGAGTTTTTCCAGCCACTGCGCGATCTGGGCACCTTTTACCATGCCAAAGCGCAGGCGGTAGGTGCGGCTGACAGCCTGAAAACCTTTATGGAAACGCCTCTCGCTCACCCGGAACGCGGTGATGTCGAACTTTCCGGGAAAGAACCGGTAACCCTTGAAGCGCAGGATCTGATAATTACCTCGCCGGAAGGTAAACCGCTTGCCGGACCGCTGAATTTCACACTGGCCGCAGGCCAGCGCGCCGTACTGGTTGGTCGCAGCGGTTCAGGAAAGAGTTCACTGTTAAACGCGCTGTCTGGCTTTCTCTCTTATCAGGGCTCCCTGTGCATTAACGGCGTTGAACTTCGTGATTTATCCCCGGAATCCTGGCGAAAACATCTCTCCTGGGTGGGGCAAAACCCACAATTACCGGCAGGCACGCTCCGTGAAAACGTCCTGCTTGCCCGCCCGGATGCCAGTGAACAAGCGTTACAGGCGGCTCTCGACAGCGCCTGGGTCAGTGAGTTTTTACCTCTGCTGCCGCAAGGTGTAGACACGCCGACTGGCGATCACGCGGGTCGCCTTTCCGTCGGTCAGGCGCAGCGGGTTGCGGTTGCCCGCGCCCTGCTGAATCCCTGCAAATTGTTGTTGCTGGATGAACCCGCCGCCAGTCTGGATGCCCACAGCGAACAGCGTGTAATGCAGGCGCTGAATGCCGCATCAAAACGCCAGACCACGCTGATGGTAACGCATCAGTTAGAAGATCTTGCCGACTGGGACGTGATCTGGGTTATGCAGGATGGGCAGATCATCGAGCAAGGTGATTATGCCCAACTCAGCAGCGCCAACGGCGCGTTTGCGACACTATTGGCTCATCGTCAGGAGGACATTTAAATGCGCGCCTTGCTACCGTATCTGACGCTGTATAAACGTCATAAGTGGATGTTAACGCTCGGTATTATTCTGGCCATCGTCACGCTACTGGCCAGTATCGGTTTGCTGACGCTCTCTGGCTGGTTCCTCTCCGCTTCAGCCGTAGTCGGTGTGGCGGGTATCTATAGCTTTAACTACATGCTGCCGGCTGCTGGCGTACGCGGTGCGGCGATCACCCGTACTGCGGGCCGGTATTTCGAGCGTCTGGTCAGCCATGACGCCACCTTCCGCGTATTGCAACATTTGCGTATTCATACGTTCAGCAAGCTGCTGCCGCTCTCCCCTGCTGGCCTTGCCCGCTATCGTCAGGGCGAGCTGCTGAACCGCGTCGTCGCCGATGTCGACACGCTGGATCACCTCTACCTGCGCGTTATCTCTCCGCTGGTTGGCGCGTTTGTGGTGATTATGGTGGTCACGCTGGGGCTGAGTGTTCTCGATTTCACCCTTGCGATTACGCTGGGCGGCATTATGCTGCTGACGCTGTTTATTATGCCGCCGCTCTTCTATCGCGCCGGAAAAAGCACCGGGCAGAACTTAACCCATTTACGCGGTCAGTATCGCCAGCAGTTAACCGCCTGGCTACAGGGTCAGGCGGAACTGACTATATTTGGCGCCAGCTCGCGCTATCGGGCGCAAATGGAAGCCACGGAATTACAGTGGCATGAAGCCCAGCGACGTCAGTCTGAATTAACGGCGCTATCCCAGGCCTTAATGCTGCTTATTGGCGCACTGGCGGTAATGCTGATGTTATGGATGGCTTCCGGCGGCGTCGGCGATAACAGCCAGCCTGGCGCGCTGATAGCGCTGTTTGTCTTTTGCGCGCTGGCGGCATTTGAAGCGCTTGCCCCCGTTACCGGCGCGTTTCAACATCTTGGCCAGGTCATCGCCTCTGCGCTGCGTATTACCGAACTGACCGAGCAGCAGCCTGAAGTGACCTTCCCGGATGGCGAAGCAGCGGCTCCCCGGCAGGTAACGCTGACGCTGCGTGACGTTTCATTCAGTTACCCGGAGCAGCCGCAAAAAGCGCTGGATGCCCTTTCTCTGCAAGTCGCGCCCGGAGAACATATCGCTATTCTCGGACGCACCGGCTGCGGGAAATCGACATTGCTGCAACTGCTCACCCGCGCCTGGGACCCGCAGAGCGGCGATATTCTGCTTAACGATCAACCAATTTCAACGCTGGATGAAGCGGCCCTGCGTCGCACCATTAGCGTGGTGTCGCAGCGAGTACACCTGTTCAGCGCCACATTGCGTGACAACCTGCTGCTGGCAGCGCCAGACGCAAACGACGATACGCTCTCAGAGATGCTGCGCCGTGTCGGGCTGGAAAAGCTGCTGGAGGATGGCGGACTTAACAGCTGGCTAGGCGAAGGCGGACGTCAGCTGTCAGGCGGCGAGCTTCGTCGTCTGGCTATCGCCCGTGCCCTGCTGCACGATGCGCCGCTCATGCTGCTCGATGAACCCACTGAGGGGCTGGACGCGACAACCGAAAGCCAGATGCTTGAATTGCTGGCAGAGGTTATGCGCGGGAAAACCGTTTTAATGGTCACGCACCGTCTGCGCGGGCTGTCGCGTTTTGATCAAATAATAGTGATGGACAACGGACAAATTATTGAGCAAGGTAATCACGCAGATCTGTTAGCCAGGCAGGGTCGTTATTACCAGTTTAAGCAACGTCTGTAAGCTATTATTGAACGATCCGACTTGCGTACTGGAGTTCTGCGGTCATGCGCCTGGTTCAGCTTTCTCGCCACTCAATCGCCTTCCCCTCGCCGGAAGGCGCGTTACGTGAACCCAATGGTTTATTGGCGCTTGGTGGCGATCTCAGCCCTGCCCGCTTATTGATGGCCTATCAGCGGGGTATTTTCCCGTGGTTTTCACCGGGCGACCCGATTCTTTGGTGGTCACCCGATCCTCGCGCTATTTTGCAGCCTGAAACATTACACATCAGCCGCAGCATGAAGCGTTTTCACAAACGATCGCCCTATCGCGTCACGCTTAATTATGCGTTTGGTCAGGTTATTGAAGGCTGCGCCAACGATCGTGACGAAGGAACCTGGATCACGCGCGATGTGGTGGAAGCGTATCACCGCTTACATGAGCTGGGGCATGCGCATTCCATCGAAGTATGGCGACACAACGCGCTCGTCGGCGGCATGTATGGCGTTTCGCAAGGCACCCTGTTTTGCGGCGAATCGATGTTCAGTCGCCAGGAGAACGCCTCCAAAACCGCGCTGCTTGTTTTTTGCGCTGAATTTATTCGTCAGGGTGGAAAATTAATCGACTGCCAGGTGCTGAATAGCCACACGGCATCGCTTGGCGCTGTCGAAATTCCCCGCAGGCAATACCTTGAGCATCTGGGATCATTACGGCAACAGCGATTACCGGGTCATTTCTGGGTGCCGCGCACGTTATTTTCACCTCAGGCGTGAATGTTTTCGGCACATTTTTTGTCAGGGTGTTATAATTGTGCCGCAGAGCAGGTTATGCCCATTACCCCGCCGCCGTTAAGGAACCGTTCGCGTCAGGTAACGCCCATCGTTTATCTCATCGCTCCCTTATACGTTGCGCTTCAAGTGCGGCTTTGCCGTGTTTTTCGGAGTAATGCGCCAAACCTGATTTGCTGCGTTTTAAACGCGCAAATCTTTACTTATTTAAAGAACTTCGGCATTATCTTGCCGGTTCAAATTACGGTAGTGATACCCCAGAGGATTAGATGGCCAAAGAAGACAATATTGAAATGCAGGGTACCGTTCTCGAAACGTTACCTAATACCATGTTCCGCGTAGAATTAGAAAACGGTCACGTGGTTACTGCACACATCTCCGGTAAAATGCGTAAAAACTACATCCGCATCCTGACGGGCGACAAAGTGACTGTTGAACTGACCCCGTACGACCTGAGCAAAGGCCGCATTGTCTTCCGTAGTCGCTGATTGTTTTCACGCCCGGGTGGCGTAAAGATAAAAAAAGGTCGGTTTATCCGGCCTTTTTGTTGTCCCTTTCCTGCATGAATACCGTTGATGCGAATTAACGTTATTTTTATTCCCCGCAGCGTCCCTTCCTTCTACATTAAATACTGAACTGCCTGTACGGCAGTGAACGGAGCGTTCCGCCGTGGTTCTCCACGCCTGTTTTTCTAAGCTGCCTGTACGGCAGTGAACTTACTAACGTGCAGGATATGACGTTTGCGGGTTTTCTAAGCTGCCTGTACGGCAGTGAACAATGAATCCCCGATAAACATCATTGCAGCGGTATTTTCTAAGCTGCCTGTACGGCAGTGAACGCAGAGGGAATGCTGCTGTAGTCAAAGCTACTTTTCTAAGCTGCCTGTACGGCAGTGAACAGGAATAATATCAGACAATCACGTTGATTTATTGAAGAAAAACGCAACGTCTTCCTGTCAGCCCCTTTTTCACCCCAAGTTGTATATATAAAATAAAATCAATAAGTTAGTAACATAAAATAAAAAAGGGTATATTGCGCTCTGTTTTAATCTTCCACCATCCGCGCATACTCTTCTGTCAAAAAATCCACCAGTGCGCGTACGGACGGCAATAATCCACGGCGGGACGGGAATACCGCATGAATCACCTCTCTTCTGGGTTCCCATCCTTCCAGCAAGGCAACCAGCTCCCCCGCAGCCAGTTGGTCTTTCACCATTAAAACAGGTAACTGAACGAGACCGACGCCCGCAACGGCCGCTTCACGCAGCGCCAGCATGTCTGTAGTGATCAAACGCGGTGTAAAGTGAACTTCAGCACGCGCGCCCTGTGGACCAAAGAGTTCCCAGCGGTGGATATGTTTACCTGAAGCCAGGCTCAGTCCGGGCCAGTGATGCAGTTCTGCTGGCGAAGAAGGATTCCCCATACGCTGTACCAATGTCGGGCTGGCAAACAAACGGTGCCCCCTGTCCGCCAGCACGCGCATCACCAGATCGCTGTCTTCAAAAGGACGCGGCCGGACGCGAATTGCAACGTCAATGCCCTCGCCAACCACGTCAACACGGCGGTTGGTTGCTTCAAGTTGTAACGACACATCGGGATAACGCGCCATAAACTTCGCCAGCATTGGGCCGATATGAACATGTAGCAACGTCACTGGACATGTCAGTTTTACAATGCCGCGCGGCTCGACCTGTAAGGCGGCTATCGCATCCTGCGCCGCCTGTGCTTCCACCAGCATTGCCTTACAATGTTCATAAAAGGTCTGCCCGACTTCAGTGACATTAAATTGCCGCGTGGTTCGTTGAATAAGGCGAACGCCCAGCCGTTCCTCCAGTTGCGCAATACGTCGGCTAAGCTTTGACTTTGGTTCATCCAGCGCTCGCCCTGCCGCCGCAAATCCCCCCTCCTCGACGACATGAACAAACCACGCAAAATCATTGAGATCCGGTTTTGTCATTACATTGTCCTGTTTATAGAACGGTAAGGTCTATTTTAGCGACTACTCAGATCATTGTCATAGATATAAGCTTATTTACATCAAGACAACGCCACCGAGGAGACCACCATGAAACAGATTACAGGCGTCTATACCGCACCTCGCCCGCACTGGGTTGGCGATGGATTTCCGGTTCGTTCGCTATTCTCTTATCAGTCCCATGCAGAGCAGTTAAGCCCGTTCCTGCTGCTGGACTATGCCGGGCCGCATACCTTTTCCCCTGGCGCCGAAAACGAAAAACGTGGAGTGGGAGAACACCCGCATCGCGGTTTTGAAACCGTCACGATTGTTTACAGCGGCGAAGTTGAGCACCGCGATTCAACAGGCCGCGGCGGCGTCATCGGCCCTGGCGATGTGCAGTGGATGACCGCAGGCGCAGGCATTTTGCATGAAGAGTTTCATTCTTCAGCCTTTACCCAACAGGGAGGCGAGCTGGAAATGGTGCAACTGTGGGTGAACCTGCCCGCGAAAGACAAAATGGCGGTGCCGGGTTATCAAAGCATCAGCAGCGATCTCATCCCTGCCGTAACGCTGCCTGACGAAGCCGGAACCGCGCGCATTATTGCGGGCCGCTATCAGGATGTGAAAGGCCCGGCGCATACCTTCTCGCCGTTGAATGTCTGGGATATGCGCCTGCAACGCGATCGTCATCTTACGCTGCCCGTCGCTGAAGGGTGGAGCACCGCGCTGGTCGTCCTGAAAGGAAGTATTACGGTGAATGGCACAACACCGGTAAATGAAGCGCAACTGGTGGTGTTAAGCCAGGAAGGTGAAAACCTGTATCTCGAAGCCAGTAGCGATGCCAGCGTTCTGCTGTTATCGGGCGAGCCGCTGAATGAGCCCATTGTCGGTTACGGCCCATTTGTCATGAACACAAAACAAGAAATCGCAGAAGCCGTACGCGATTTCAACTCCGGCCGTTTTGGCCAAATCTAAAAACATTGAGGAGTACACAATATGTCCAGTCCTGCTAATTTTAATGGTTTGCGCCCGGTAATTGACGTTAACGATTCCGTTATGCTGTTAATCGACCACCAGAGCGGGCTTTTCCAGACCGTTGGCGATATGCCGATGCCTGAATTGCGCGCCCGTGCGGCCGCGCTGGCCAAAATGGCAACCTTGTCGAAGATGCCGGTCATTACGACGGCATCTGTACCGCAGGGACCGAACGGCCCGCTGATCCCGGAGATCCACGCCAATGCACCGCACGCGCAGTATATTGCCCGTAAAGGCGAGATCAACGCCTGGGATAACGCTGATTTCGTCCAGGCGGTAAAAGCGACCGGCCGTAAAACGCTGATCATCGCCGGCACGATTACCAGCGTTTGCATGGCATTCCCGGCGATTAGCGCAGTCGCGGAAGGTTATAAAGTGTTTGCTGTTATTGATGCTTCCGGCACCTACAGCAAAATGGCCCAGGAAATCACGCTGGCACGCGTTGTTCAGGCTGGCGTCGTACCGATGGATACCGCCGCAGTGGCTTCCGAGTTGCAGGGCACCTGGAACCGTGAAGACGCAGCAGAGTGGGCTGAGGTCTACACCAAAGTGTTCCCGGCGTATCAGTTGTTGATCGAGAGTTACAGCAAAGCGCAGGAAGTGGTGAAAAACGGTGAGATACTGGATTCACAGCGCTAATCGTATTCCCTGCTCCCCCAGGGCAGGGAATATGTTCATTGCGTAACCAAACGATAATTAAAGCGTAAATTCTGCTTGACCGTTTTAGCGCAACTCCCTATAGTAGCGCCCCGTTGCCCCCCAAGCGGTCAGGCAGCAATACAATATGGTGAGGTGTCCGAGTGGCTGAAGGAGCACGCCTGGAAAGTGTGTATACGGCAACGTATCGGGGGTTCGAATCCCCCCCTCACCGCCATATTCGGAAAAAGAGCTCGTACGAAAGTACGGGCTTTTTTTTCGCATATTGCACGTACTGTGGGGGGATGAGAACCCACGACCGGGGTTCGACAACTGGCGGCAGCCAGTTGGACAGACCGCGAACGCAGAGAGCGGGCTGCCCGCAGGGCGAGCGAAGCGAGTCAATCCCCCCTCACCGCCATATTCAGAAAAAGAGCTCGTACGAAAGTACGGGCTTTTTTTTCACCTGTTGCACATCGCCGGATGGCGGCGCACACGCCTTATCCGGCCTACGAGTGGCGCTCTGTAGGCCTGATAAGCGAAGCGCCATCAGGCTTCTCAGAACCAGGGAATGGTCGCCGTAGAACTTAATCCATAGCTTGTGAATGTCCCGCTAACAGGTTCAGAACGCAGTTCGCCGTGACGAATAAACACCCGAAATTGTTGCTGATTCGACAAGCTCTTAACGTTCAGGTAAGGCAAATCGCTATGCTGTTCGGTTGACTCCACCAGGCGCAGTTGCGCCTGCTCTTCCGTTAACCATCCCTTCCTGACGGAACGCCGCAATAACCGTTGTGGACTGCTTTTCACCTGCACCCGACTCACCGTGCGCCAGCCTTTTACAGCCGGAACAGGCGTTATCGCCATACACTGGCAATAATCATTCAGTCCCTTACGCCATGAACCGGCCTCAAGTTCCTGTAACGCTTTTCTAAGCTATCTGTACGGCAGTGAACTGAAGCTGTTCGTCGCTATCATGGTGTTAATAAAGAAAAATATAAACACATAAAAATCATAGCGTTAAAAAACACTCAAAAAAAGGGTTTCCAGGTATCCGGGGCATGGCGGCAAAAAAAATCCGTAACCTCAAAAGAGATTACGGATTTTAACGAGTTTATCTGAACGCGACTGGCGTTCAGATTTTACCGGTTACGAGATTAATGCGCAGCTTCCGGTTTGTGCTTTTGCGCACTCTGGAAGCCATACGTCAGCTCATTTTTCTCTTTATCCAGCGCAACGGTCACCTGGCCGCCGCCAACCAGCGAACCGAACAGCAGCTCGTTTGCCAGCGGTTTTTTCAGGTTGTCCTGGACGACGCGCGTCATTGGACGTGCGCCCATCGCGCGGTCATAGCCTTTCTCTGCCAGCCAGTCACGCGCTTCCTGACTCACTTCCAGGGAGACGCCTTTCTGATCCAGTTGAACCTGCAACTCGACGATAAACTTATCAACAACCTGATGGATCACTTCAGTAGACAGGTGATCGAACCAGATAATGTTGTCGAGACGGTTACGGAACTCCGGCGTAAACACTTTCTTGATTTCACCCATCGCGTCCGTACTGTTGTCCTGATGGATGAGGCCAATCGATTTACGCTCAGTTTCACGCACACCGGCGTTGGTGGTCATCACCAGCACCACGTTGCGGAAATCCGCTTTACGCCCGTTGTTGTCCGTCAGCGTGCCGTTGTCCATCACCTGCAACAGCAGGTTAAAGACATCTGGATGCGCCTTCTCAATTTCATCCAGCAGCAGAACCGCATGCGGATGTTTGATAACCGCATCGGTCAGCAGACCGCCCTGGTCGAAACCGACATATCCCGGAGGCGCGCCGATCAGGCGGCTTACGGTGTGGCGTTCCATATACTCGGACATATCAAACCGCAGCAGCTCAATACCCAGCGCTTTGGAGAGCTGTACCGTTACCTCGGTTTTCCCTACCCCGGTAGGCCCCGCGAACAGGAACGAACCGACAGGTTTATGTTCATGACCGAGACCCGCACGGCTCATTTTGATCGCTTCGGTCAGCGCTTCAATTGCCTTATCCTGCCCGAAGACCAGCATTTTCAGGCGGTCGCCGAGGTTTTTCAGCGTATCGCGATCGCTCTGCGAGACGCTCTTCTCAGGAATACGCGCGATGCGCGCCACCACGGACTCAATATCCGCCACGTTGACGGTTTTCTTGCGCTTGCTGACCGGCATCAGACGAGCACGCGCACCAGCTTCGTCGATGACGTCAATCGCCTTATCCGGCAGATGACGGTCGTTGATGTATTTCACCGCCAGCTCTACCGCCGCACGCACCGCTTTCGCCGTGTAGCGAACATCGTGGTGCGCTTCATACTTCGGTTTCAGGCCGTTGATGATCTGCACAGTCTCATCCACGGACGGCTCAGTGATATCAATTTTCTGGAAGCGACGCGCTAACGCGCGGTCTTTTTCGAAAATGTTGCTGAATTCCTGATACGTCGTGGAACCAATCACGCGGATCTTACCGCTGGAGAGCAGCGGTTTAATCAGGTTTGCGGCATCCACCTGGCCGCCCGACGCCGCACCCGCACCGATAATGGTGTGGATCTCATCAATAAACAGGATGCTGTTGGTGTCCTGTTCCAGCTGTTTGAGCAGCGCTTTAAAACGTTTTTCGAAATCGCCGCGATACTTGGTGCCCGCCAGCAGCGAGCCGATATCCAGCGAGTAGAGGGTGCAATCCGCCATCACTTCCGGCACATCGCCCTGGACAATACGCCAGGCCAGACCTTCGGCAATCGCCGTCTTACCGACGCCGGACTCACCCACCAGCAGCGGGTTATTTTTCCGGCGGCGACACAGCACCTGAATGGCACGCTCCAGCTCTTTTTCACGACCAATCAGCGGATCGATTCCGCCCACGCGAGCAAGCTGGTTAAGGTTAGTCGTGAAGTTCTCCATACGTTCCTCCCCGCCAACTTGTTCTTCGCTATTTGGCTGATTGCCGGGGTCAGAAGACTGACTCGGCTCGTCCTTTCGCGTCCCATGAGAAATAAAGTTCACCACGTCGAGGCGGCTGACTTCATGCTTACGCAGCAGATAGGCCGCCTGGGATTCCTGTTCGCTGAAGATAGCCACCAGCACATTCGCGCCAGTTACCTCACTGCGCCCGGAGGACTGAACGTGAAAGACCGCACGTTGCAGCACGCGCTGAAAACTCAACGTCGGCTGTGTGTCGCGCTCTTCTTCGCTGGCAGGCAGTACGGGTGTGGTTTGTTCAATGAAGGCTTCAAGTTCCTGACGGAGCGCCACCAAATCCACGGAGCACGCTTCCAGCGCTTCGCGGGCCGATGGGTTACTGAGCAACGCCAGTAACAAGTGCTCGACGGTCATAAACTCATGTCGGTGCTCGCGCGCTCTGGCGAAAGCCATGTTTAAACTGAGTTCCAGTTCTTGATTGAGCATAGGCACCTCCCCCAATTTTTACGCCTGCATTCAGGCTTTTTCCAGCGTACACAGCAACGGATGCTCGTTCTCCCTCGCATACTTGTTCACCATCGCCACTTTGGTCTCCGCGACCTCGGCGGTAAATACGCCGCAGATAGCTTTACCTTGATAGTGAACCGCAAGCATCAGTTGCGTTGCACGTTCTACATCATAAGAAAAGAATTTTTGTAACACGTCAATAACAAACTCCATTGGAGTGTAATCATCATTGACTAATATCACTTTATACATAGATGGCGGTTTTAGCGCGTCGCGCACCTTATCTTCCGCCAGCTGGTCAAAATCCAGCCAATCGTTCGTCTTACCCATTGTCAGTCGTCATCTTCGGTTACGGTTACCGGCAGAACGTACTGCCGCTGACAAGAGCCTATGCACGCAATCAATCTACCCCAATTAATAGATAACTATCATCTATCTCTGTCATCCGCGACATCTGTCACATTACCGGCAATAGCGTTAACTGCTTCAAATTTTTGATTCATTTTTACCCCATCCACCCCGCCTGGCGCTTGACGCCCCGCCTGATTTCTCTAAATTGTAGTTTCGAGAGTTGGCGAGGTTTTGAACAGCCCCCACTCCGCCACCGGTTCATTCCATCTTACTTATATAAGATTTACGAAGGATGTCGAAGCATGGAAACGGGTACTGTAAAGTGGTTCAACAATGCCAAAGGGTTTGGTTTCATCTGCCCTGAAGGCGGCGGCGAAGATATTTTCGCCCATTACTCCACCATTCAAATGGATGGTTACAGAACGCTTAAAGCCGGGCAGTCTGTCCGGTTTGATGTCCACCAGGGGCCAAAAGGCAATCATGCCAGTGTCATCGTGCCCATCGAAGCAGAAGCCGTTGCATAGCTCTTCTGTCTCATTGTGTACATCCCGCAGTCAAAATGCCAGTCCGATCGGCTGGCATTTTTATTTCTGCGCCATTGCTTTTTGCCGGATGGCGACGCTGACGCGCCTTACCCGGCGGACAAACATCCGGCAAGATTCACTCCCGCGCCAGCGCATCTACCGGATCGAGTCGTGCCGCATTACGTGCGGGCAACCAGCCAAACAGTATCCCGGTAAACGTCGAGCACAAGAACGCCGTCAGGAGCGCAACGGGCGAGAAGCCGATTTCCCAGCCGGGTAAAAACATCTGTAGCGTAAAGGCGATCAGCATCGACAGCCCGATCCCCAACGCGCCGCCGACCAGACACACCAGCACCGCTTCAATTAAGAACTGTTGCAGCACATCGCTGGCGCGCGCGCCTACCGCCATACGGATGCCAATCTCCCGGGTTCGTTCAGTGACGGAAACCAGCATAATGTTCATTACGCCGATCCCCCCAACCACCAGTGAGATCACCGCAACCAGCGTCAGGAACAGTTGAAGAGTACGTGTGGTCTTTTCGGCGGTTTTCAAGACGCCGTCCATATTCCAGGTAAAGAAATCCTTCTTCCCGTGGCGCAGCGTCAGCAGGCGGGTAAGCTGCTGCTCAGCCTGCGCGCTGTCAAATCCCTCTTTCACCCGAACGGTGATGGAGTTCAGCCATGACTGCCCCATCACCCGCCCGGACATCGTGCTGTACGGCAGCCAGACGCGGAGGATCTTACTGCTGCCGAACATAGACTGTTTCTCTTCGGCCACGCCGATCACCGTTGCAGGCATATTACCGACCAGGATCACTTCGCCCACCACTTTCGCTTTATTGGGGAAAAGTTGACGCCGCGTGTTGCTGTCGAGCACCACCACCTGTGCCCGGCCATTCAACTGCTCTCTGTTGAACGTGTTCCCCTCGCTAAAGGTCATGCCGTAGACGTTAAAATAGTCGCCGCTGACGCCATTGGCGCTGGCGGCCACGTCGATGTTGCCGTAGCGAAGCCGCAGATTTTGCGATACGGCAGGCGTCGCGGACGTTACCCACGGCTGCTTCTGAATCGCGTTCAGATCGTCATATTTCAGCGCCTGCTGATATTGCGGATCGTCGTCGCCGAAGTCTTTACCGGGGTAAATATCGATAGTATTGGTGCCAATGGCGCGAATATCCGCCAGTACCATCTGTTTTGCCGCATCGCCGACCACCACGATCGACACCACCGACGCAATCCCGATAATAATCCCCAGCATGGTGAGTAAGGTGCGCATTTTATTGGCGGCCATCGCCAGCCACGCCATCGTGAGCGCCTCACGAAATCCGCTGACAAACTGGCTCCAGCCAGAGGCCGTTTTGACGACGGGCTCCGCAATGCCTTGCCCCGCTTGCGTTTTCTGCGACGGCGGATTACGCACGATCTCGCCATCGTGGATTTCAATCACCCGTTCGGCCTGATCGGCAACCTGCGGGTCGTGGGTCACGATAATGACCGTATGCCCCCGATCGCGCAGTTGATGCAGAATCGCCATCACTTCATCGCCGGAATGGCTGTCGAGCGCCCCGGTCGGTTCATCGGCGAGGATCACCTGCCCGCCGTTCATCAGCGCGCGCGCAATACTCACCCGCTGCTGTTGCCCGCCGGAGAGCTGCGAAGGCTGATAATCCACCCGATCGCCCAGCCCCAGCCGTTGCAGCAACTCTTCGGCCCGCTCCAGCCGTCGTTTGCGCTCCGTACCGGCATAAACGGCGGGCACCTCAACGTTTTGCGCCGCCGTCAGATGTGAGAGCAAATGATAACGCTGGAAGATAAAACCAAAATGTTCGCGGCGAAGTTGCGCCAGCGCGTCGCTGTCGAGCGTGGAGACATCCCGCCCCGCAATCCGATAGGTGCCGCTGGTGGGTTTATCCAGACAGCCGAGGATATTCATCAGGGTCGATTTACCGGAACCGGACGCGCCGACAATCGCCACCATCTCTCCGGCATGAATTTGCAGGGAGATGCCCTTCAGCACCTCGACCTGTTCTTCACCTGACGGATAACTGCGGCGAATATTGCTCAGCTCAAGCAATGCCGTCATTGCGCGGCTCCAGGTTTGCTCTCGCTGATCACCACCTCATCGCCCTCTTCCAGTCCCTTGACGATCTCCACGTCGGTATCGTTACGCGCGCCAATCGACACCTCGCGTTCACGGGTTTCGCCGTTACGCAACAGCGTGACTTTGTAGCGGTTGTTGCCGACCGGGTCGCCAAGCGCCGCCAGCGGAATCGTCAACACGTTTTTAATGTCTGTGAGCTGAATATGCACCTGTGCGGTCATGTCCAGGCGCAAAATCCCTTTCGGGTTAGGAACTTCAAAACGCGCGTAATAGAAAATAGCGTCGTTCACTTTTTCAGGCGTGGGCAGGACATCTTTCAGCGCGCCTTCATAGCGGGTCTGAGGGTCGCCCAGCACGGTAAACCAGGCTTTTTGTCCGGGACGCAGGTGAATAACGTCCGCTTCGGAAACCTGCGCCTTCACCAGCATGGTGCTCATATCCGCCAGCGTCAGGATATTTGGCGCCTGTTGAGCGGCAATCACCGTCTGTCCCTGCAAGGTGGTGATTTGCGTCACCTCGCCTGCCATCGGGGCGACAATGCGGGTGTAATCCAGGTTGGTTTTTGCCGTATCAAGAGAAGCCTGATTACGTTTAATCTGCGCGTCAATCGTGCCGATCTGCGCCTGTTTGACGGCCATTTCCGTCGCGGCCGTATCCAGTTCCTGTCGCGAAATCGCCTGGGTTTTCGCCAGCTGTTGCTGGCGTGACAGGGTGACGCGCGCCAGTTTCCACTCGGCTTCAGCCTGTCGGCGCTGAGCGCGTAATTCCATCAGCGTGGCTTCCACCTCTTTGATCTGGTTTTCCGCTTGTTCAGGATCGATAACGCCAAGCAGCTGATCTTTTTTCACCTTGTCGCCAATTGCGACCGACAGCGTTTTAAGCTGGCCGCTGACCTGCGCCCCAACATCCACTTTGCGCAGCGCATCCAGTTTCCCCGTCGCCAGCACACTCTGCTGGAGGTCGCCCGGACGGACAATCAGCGTTTGATAGTGGGGTAGCGGCGCATTTAACGTTCGCCAGAGCGTAAACATCGCCACGATGATAATGAGGGCGATGAGAAGATAGCGCTTTTTCATTTTTCCCTTGAGCTTCATAACGATCCAACATTCCCCGAGATATCCACCAGAGTGGGAAGATAAACCTTAACGGTAAATAAACAAACACTGAAAAACGCGCCGAATATCGCCGTCGCTATCCATTGCTGGACTGCATTCCGCCACAGATGTCGCGGCTGTTTCGCCGTTAATCCGCTCTCCCGCGCGCCAGCCAGAGTACGCGGGAGAACATTTTTTTGAACAGCGTCGGCACCGCGTCAACGCCGCGTCGCCCGGCCTCCATCGCCACTTCAATGGCTAAATCAGGCTTTGACGAGCGGTGGATCGCCTTCGAGATAATTTTCCGCATATTCATTGGAACGTTTTCCGGTATTTGCGCCACCCGATGAAAGACATCAGCAAATCCTGACCGATACATAAAATGTTCCATATCCAGAGCAGGCAATGCCGTCAGGTGCTCACGCTCTTCTTCCCGGTCGTTATTCAGCAAACCGCGCACCGTTGCGGCATATTTTTTCCCGGCTTCGTCGCCATCCACCAGCACATGCCACTCAATCCCCATCCGGCGGGCGAATTTTACCAGCGGTCTCAGGCCTGACTGGGCGAATTCGATCACTTTAATCCCTTCGGCATCGAAGTGGTGCCCACACTGGCGCGCCAGTTCGTTGATAACCCAGGTTTCCGTTTCGCCCTCCACCAGCAGCCAGCAGCGGGAAAACAGCGACGAGGCCCGGTTAAAACGAATATGAAAGGCGATGCGGCGACCATCTTCCGCGCTCAGCCCGCCAGGCCCCAGTCGCCAGGCCGCGACCCGTGAAGATTCACGCACCAGACGGACAACGTGCTCCACAGGCGTCAGCGACAGCAGCTCGCCGGAATTGGTCGTTGCCACACGTTGCAGCGGTAAAAGATTCAACAACTGCCATGCCACCGACAGCATAATCGGATGCAGACGCGTTTCCGGGTCTTCAACCAATAATAATGGTCGGGCATCTTTATCCAGCCGCAGCGTCCCTTTCGCCTGTAACAGCGTGGAGAACAGCCCCAGCAGGATCACGCGATGCGTTCGGCCGCCGGGTTTGTCGATCATCCGGTTAATAATGTCCAGATAGCGCCAGCTACGCTGCTCGTTGTTCGAACGGCGACGCATCAACCGATGACGGGATTGCCCCGCGCCTTGCTCGGAAAAGTAGTGCTCCAGCAGCTGTACCATCGCCGAAAGCCCCTGGCGGATCTGCCCGTCCGTTAAATTCTGCGGACGGGTCGCCAGCTCTCGCGCCAGAAAGTCCAGCTGGCAGGCGGTAACTTCAACATCGGGAACATCGGGCACCGTACCGTTACGGATGCGTCGCATAAAGCGCGCATCGCGCAGGCGCAGTACCGGCATCAAACGAATGAGATGGTGTGCCTGGCGATTAATATCATCGATCGGTAGCGGGTGGCCGTCGCCATCAAGGAAGCTGCGCAGCGTCATCACGCTGCCATCTGCCGCGCTCTCCCCCTCCAGACGGTAGAAAATACGGTGAAAGCCATCCTGACAGGGAGACCAGCATGCCTCCAGCGGGCGGTATCGACGCACCCGATGGCGGCCTGGCTGAGATTCACGGAAAGTGAGGATAATATGCAGATGATGTTCACGTCCCTGAATATCTCCGGGGGGAAACCAGAAATCCTCGCGGATGAAATGATACAGTTCCGATTCTGGCGACAGCAGCAGAGTTAAGGCATCCAGCAGGCTGGATTTCCCCCACGCGTTCTCCCCAATCAGCACGTTGTTTTGCTCCAGCATCAACGATAATCGATTGATCCCGCGAAAACCCACAATCTCAACGCGTTCGAGAATCATGTATCCTCCAGAAATGAACAACTTATCCTTTCCGCAGTATAACGACAAAATCCGTTGCATGGCGTGATAATTGCAGCATTAAGTCCGTGCACTACACTCTTTATTAAGACAAATCAGAACAAGGATTCACACCACATTGCCCTAAATCAAACTAACTGAATTTTTTTAACTGGTGATTGGGTGACGTTCGTTCTTAAAATACAGTTTCCTGCATTATGTCGTCACCCTTTTATGACGATAAAAAAACAGCCGCATATTCAATGTGGTTAATTTTATTATTTGAGGTGGTTATGTTTAGAAAATTAGCAGCCGAATGTTTCGGTACATTCTGGCTCGTTTTCGGTGGCTGCGGAAGCGCCGTTCTGGCTGCGGCATTCCCTGAACTGGGAATTGGTTTTGCGGGTGTCGCGCTGGCTTTTGGTCTGACCGTACTGACAATGGCATTCGCCGTAGGTCATATTTCCGGCGGACATTTTAACCCGGCAGTGACATTAGGTTTATGGGCTGGCGGTCGTTTTCCGGCAAAAGAGGTCATTGGCTATATTATCGCTCAGGTTGTCGGCGGTATTATTGCCGCGGCGGTGCTGTATCTGATTGCCAGCGGTAAAGCAGGCTTTGATGCCGCTGCCAGCGGTTTTGCCTCTAACGGTTACGGCGAACATTCCCCTGGCGGTTATTCCATGCTTTCCGCCATCGTCATTGAAATCGTGCTGACCGCCGGTTTCCTGCTGGTCATTCATGGCGCGACGGACAAACACGCCCCGGCGGGTTTTGCCCCGATCGCTATTGGTCTGGCGTTAACCCTGATTCACCTGATCAGTATTCCGGTCACCAACACCTCTGTGAACCCGGCGCGCAGCACCGCGGTTGCGATCTTCCAGGGCGGTTGGGCATTACAACAACTGTGGTTGTTCTGGGTGATGCCGATTATCGGCGGTATTCTGGGTGGCGTGCTGTACCGCACGCTGCTTGAAAAACGCGATTAATTGAGTGAAGTCCGTGGTGTCGGGTGGCGACTACGCCTTACCCGACCTGCGATACAGTACAATAAGCAGGCCGGGCAAGCGTTAGCGCCACCCGGCTTTTTTTGCTCCTTTACCTGACCGCCTTTATTGGGTAGTGTCATTGCGCTGTCTCGCATATAAAGGACCCGGTTGTTCATGTTTTCAGGACTTTTAATCATTTTGGTTCCACTGATTGTGGGCTACCTCATTCCGCTTCAGCATCAGGCCGCATTAAAACTGATCAACCGGCTGTTAAGCTGGATTGTCTACGTCATTCTCTTTTTTATGGGGATCAGCCTGGCGTTCCTGGATAATCTCGCCAGTAATTTGCTCGCTATTTTTCATTATTCCGCTGTCAGTATTACCGTTATTTTGCTGTGCAACATCGCGGCATTATTCTGGCTGGAACGTTCGCTACCGTGGCGACACAACCACCAGCAGGAGAAATTACCTTCACGTATCGCGATGGCACTTGAGTCACTTAAATTATGCGGCGTCGTGGTGCTGGGTTTTCTGCTTGGCCTCAGCGGGCTGGCATTTCTCAAACACGCTACGGAAGCCAGCGAATATACGCTGATCTTCTTATTATTCCTGATCGGCATCCAGTTGCGAAACAATGGCATGACCTTAAAACAGATTGTGCTGAATCGCCGGGGGATGATTGTCGCCGTGGTGGTGGTCGCCAGCTCTATGCTCGGCGGGGTTATCAATGCGCTCATTCTCGGCCTGCCGATCAAAACCGCGCTGGCAATGGCATCGGGTTTCGGCTGGTATTCCCTGTCCGGCATTTTATTGACCGAATCGTTCGGCCCGGTAATTGGCAGCGCCGCTTTCTTTAACGATCTGGCGCGCGAGCTGATAGCGATTATGCTGATCCCCGGTCTGGTTCGTCGCAGTCGCTCCACCGCGTTAGGGTTATGCGGCGCTACGTCGATGGACTTCACGTTGCCGGTGCTTCAGCGTACAGGCGGTCTGGAGATGGTGCCTGCCGCCATCGTTCACGGTTTTATCCTCAGCCTGCTGGTGCCGATCCTGATGGCCTTTTTCTCAGCCTGATACCTCCCTGGCGGTAGAACCCTGCCGCCAAAATTGCGCTAAATCAATCTCCCTGTAAATTATGTAAGAAATCACTTTTATCCCTTTGCGCGCAGGCATAACCTTAAACATGTATATTAAATATAACTTTAAAAAAGGTGTGACCATGTTTTGTGTGCAATGTGAACAAACCATCCGTACTCCGGCGGGGAACGGCTGCTCCTACGCGCAGGGTATGTGCGGTAAAACAGCGGAAACGTCCGATCTCCAGGATCTGCTGATTGCGTCCCTGCAAGGTCTGTCTGCATGGGCTGTTAAAGCCCGTGAATATGGCATCATCGATCATGACGTTGACAACTTTGCCCCGCGTGCATTTTTCTCTACTCTGACCAACGTTAACTTCGATTCTCCGCGTATCGTCGGCTATGCCCGTGAAGCGATCGCCCTGCGCGAATCGCTGAAAGCGCAGTGCCAGAACATCGATGCAAGCGCCACGGTAAACAACCCGATGGCCGACCTGCAACTGGTCAGCGACGATCTGGGCGATTTGCAACGTCAGGCCGCCGAGTTCACCCCGAACAAAGACAAAGCCGCTATTGGCGAGAACATCCTCGGCCTGCGTCTGCTTTGCCTGTATGGCCTGAAAGGTGCGGCAGCGTATATGGAGCACGCCCACGTTCTGGGTCAGTATGACAACGACATCTACGCGCAGTACCACAAAATCATGGCGTGGCTGGGCACCTGGCCTTCCGATATGAACGCTCTGCTGGAATGTTCTATGGAAATCGGCCAGATGAACTTCAAAGTGATGAGCATCCTGGATGCCGGTGAAACCACCAAATACGGCCACCCGACCCCGACTCAGGTTAACGTGAAAGCGGTTGAAGGTAAGTGCATCCTGATCTCCGGTCACGACCTGAAAGATCTGTACAACCTGCTGGAGCAGACCGAAGGGACTGGCGTGAACGTCTATACCCACGGTGAAATGCTGCCCGCGCACGGTTACCCGGAACTGCGTAAATTCAAACACCTGGTCGGTAACTACGGCAGCGGCTGGCAGAACCAGCAGGTTGAATTCGCCCGCTTCCCTGGCCCTATCGTGATGACCTCTAACTGCATCATCGACCCGACCGTTGGCGCGTATGACGACCGTATCTGGACGCGCAGCATCGTCGGTTGGCCGGGCGTAAACCACCTGGAAGGTGAAGATTTCTCTCCGGTTATCGCCCAGGCGCAGCAGATGGCAGGCTTCCCGTACAGCGAAATCCCGCATCTGATCACCGTTGGTTTCGGTCGCCAGACGCTGCTGGGCGCAGCAGACAGCCTGATCGATCTGGTCAGCCGCGAAAAACTGCGTCACATCTTCCTGGTGGGCGGCTGTGACGGCGCGCGTGGCGAACGTAACTACTTCACCGATTTCGCGACCAGCGTACCGGATGACTGCCTGATTCTGACGCTGGCCTGTGGTAAATACCGCTTCAACAAACTGGAATTCGGCGACATCGAAGGTCTGCCGCGTCTGGTTGACGCCGGTCAGTGTAACGACGCTTACTCCGCCATCATTCTGGCCGTCACGCTGGCAGAAAAACTGGGCTGTGGCGTAAACGACCTGCCGCTGTCTCTGGTGCTCTCCTGGTTCGAACAGAAAGCGATCGTCATCCTGCTGACGCTGTTGTCTCTGGGCGTGAAAAACATCGTGACCGGGCCGACTGCGCCAGGTTTCTTCACCCCGGATCTGCTGGCTGTCCTCAACGAGAAATTTGGCCTGCGTCAGGTCACCACCGTTGAAGAAGATATGCAGCAACTGTTGAGCGCGTAAGGAGTTTTAGAATGACGATGCCAACCACTCAGTGTCCGTGGCGGATGCAGGTACATCACATCCATCAGGAAACCCCGGATGTGTGGACTCTCTCATTACTGTGTCACGATCACTATCCGTACCGTGCCGGTCAGTATGCGCTGGTCAGCATTCGCAACTCTGCGGATACGCTGCGGGCCTACACCATTTCGTCCACGCCGGGCGTGAGCGAGTACATTACGCTGACGATCCGTCGCATTGATGAAGGCGCAGGTTCACAGTGGTTAACCCGCGAGGTGAAACGCGGCGACTATATCTGGCTGTCCGATGCGATGGGCGACTTTATCTGTGAAGACAAAGCCGAAGACAAGTTCCTGATGCTGGCGGCCGGTTGCGGCGTCACGCCAATTATGTCGATGCGTCGCTGGCTGGCAAAATACCGCCCGCAGGCAGATGTGCAGGTGATCTTCAACGTGCGTTCGCCGCAGGATGTGATTTTCGCTGAGGAATGGCGTCAGTACCCGGTCACGCTGGTGGCGGAGAACAATGCGACCCACGGTTTCGTGGCGGGTCGCCTGACCACTGAATTACTGAAAAACGTGCCGGACCTGGCATCGCGCACCGTCATGACCTGCGGCCCGGCGCCGTATATGGACATGGTTGAGCAGGAAGTGAAAGCGCTCAGCGTAACGCGCTTCTTTAAAGAGAAGTTCTTTACGCCGGTTGCCGAAGCGGCAACGGAGGGTCTGAAGTTCACCAAACTGCAACCGGCGCAGGAGTTTTACGCGCCTGTCGGCACCACGCTGCTGGACGCGCTGGAAAGCAATAAAGTTCCGGTGACTGTGGCATGTCGTGCTGGCGTGTGCGGCTGCTGCAAAACCAAAGTGGTTTCCGGTGAATATACGGTCAGCAGCACCATGACGCTGACCGATGCGGAAATCGCCGACGGTTATGTGCTGGCCTGCTCCTGCCATCCGCAGGGCGATTTAGTTCTGGCATAAGCTCTCATTGCCGGATGACGCTTCGCTTACCCGGCCTGCCATTTTTCGCCAGGCCGGGTAAGGCATTTACGCCGCCATCCGGCAATTCTTCACCGCCAGGCCGAATTTCCCGCAACAGAGAACCGCCCCGCTCCCAGAAACGCCACCGCCAACGCGCCAATAAAGAAATAAACTAAACTTTCTATCGCCCATGCGCCGACGGCATCCAGTTGCCAGGTTTTCCCGGTGCCGACCATTAACCACGCCACCACCATCGTCAATGCCAGCACCAGCGCGGCAGGACGCGTAAGAATACCCAGCACAATCAGGCAAGGCGCAATCACCTCGCCCACCAGCACGCCATAGGCGATAAACCCGGGCAATCCTTTTGCAATCAGCATATTGCTAATGCCATCAATACCGTCGAACAGTTTATGCAGGCCGTGAAACAGCATCAGCCCCCCTACTGCGAGGCGTAACAGAAACTTGCCAAAATCTTCATGCGTCAGCATACGGTTCACTGCATTTAATAACGTTGTAACCATCTGAATTGACTCCTGGTTCCGGCTGGTTTGCCATTAAATTACGCGTTCTGTCGGTTGAAATATAGCTGCTGAAAATAAGGGGTGATGACAAAGCGTAACGATTATCTTCATCTAAACTTGTAACCGGTATCACATTACAGGAGATGGAAAACCATGAAACAAACCGTTGCCGCTTACATTGCAAAAACACTTGAACAGGCTGGCGTGAAACGTATCTGGGGCGTGACGGGCGACTCCCTGAACGGCCTGAGCGACAGCCTGAACCGGATGGGGACAATTGACTGGATGTCGACGCGCCATGAAGAGGTCGCCGCCTTTGCCGCTGGCGCGGAAGCACAACTCACCGGTGAACTGGCGGTGTGCGCGGGTTCATGCGGGCCTGGCAACCTGCATTTGATTAACGGTCTGTTCGATTGCCACCGTAATCACGTTCCGGTTCTGGCTATCGCCGCCCACATTCCTTCCAGCGAAATCGGCAGCGGCTACTTTCAGGAGACCCACCCACAAGAGCTGTTTCGCGAATGCAGCCACTATTGCGAGCTGGTTTCCACCCCGGAGCAGATTCCGCAGGTACTGGCGATCGCCATGCGTAAAGCGGTGCTTAACCGTGGCGTCTCCGTCGTGGTGCTGCCGGGCGACGTTGCGCTGAAACCGGCGCCGGAAAGCGCCAGCACCCACTGGTATCATGCCCCGCTGCCGATCGTGACCCCGGCCGAAGAAGAGCTGAAAAAACTGGCACAGCTATTACGTTACTCCAGCAATATCGCCCTGATGTGTGGCAGCGGCTGCGCGGGCGCGCATAAAGAGCTGGTGGAATTCGCCGCCAAAATTAAAGCGCCAATTGTTCATGCGCTGCGCGGCAAAGAGCATGTAGAGTACGACAACCCTTACGATGTGGGCATGACGGGATTGATCGGCTTCTCATCCGGTTTCCATACGATGATGAATGCTGACACCCTGATCCTGCTCGGCACCCAGTTTCCCTATCGCGCCTTTTACCCGACCGACGCCAAAATCATTCAAATCGATATCAACCCGGCAAGCATTGGCGCGCACAGTAAAGTCGATATGGCGCTGGTCGGCGATATTCGCTCCACGCTCGCCGCGTTATTGCCGATGCTGGAAGAAAAAACCGATCGTAAATTCCTTGATAAAGCGCTGGAGCACTATCGCGACGCGCGCAAAGGGCTGGACGATTTAGCCAAACCGAGCGAGAAAGCGATTCACCCGCAATATCTGGCGCAGCAGATCAGCCATTTCGCCGCAGATGACGCCATCTTTACCTGCGACGTCGGCACACCGACCGTATGGGCGGCGCGTTATCTGAAAATGAACGGTAAGCGCCGTCTGCTGGGATCGTTTAACCACGGTTCAATGGCCAATGCCATGCCGCAGGCGTTAGGCGCCCAGGCCACCGAACCGAGCCGTCAGGTGATCGCCATGTGCGGCGACGGGGGATTCAGTATGCTAATGGGCGATTTCCTCTCTGTCGTACAGATGAAGCTGCCGGTAAAAATTGTTGTTTTCAACAACAGCGTGCTGGGCTTTGTGGCAATGGAGATGAAAGCGGGCGGCTACCTCACCGACGGCACCGAGCTGCACGACACGAACTTCGCCCGCATTGCTGAAGCCTGCGGCATTACAGGGCTCCGCGTTGAAAAAGCCGCCGACGTCGACGAGGCGCTGCAACGTGCACTGTCTATCGACGGTCCGGTACTGGTCGATGTGGTCGTGGCGAAAGAAGAACTGGCCATTCCGCCGCAAATCAAACTGGAGCAGGCCAAAGGGTTTAGCCTGTATATGCTGCGCGCGATCATCAGCGGGCGCGGTGATGAAGTGATCGAACTGGCGAAAACCAACTGGCTAAGGTAAAACAATGCACATCGCCTTTTAAACTATAGGGATGTGCAATGATCGATTTACGTAGTGATACCGTCACCCGGCCAAGTCGTGCCATGCTCGAAGAAATGATGGCCGCCCCGGTCGGGGACGACGTGTACGGAGATGACCCAACCGTCAACGCCCTCCAGCAATACGCCGCTGAGCTTTCCGGCAAAGACGCGGCGATTTTTTTACCCACCGGCACTCAGGCTAACCTGGTCGCTCTGCTCAGCCACTGTGAACGCGGCGAAGAGTATATCGCCGGTCAGGGCGCGCATAACTATCTGTACGAGGCAGGCGGCGCGGCGGTGCTGGGCAGCATTCAACCGCAGCCCATTGATGCCGCCGCAGACGGTACGTTGCCGCTGGATAAGGTCGCCGCGAAGATCAAGGCGGATGATATCCATTTTGCCCGCACTCGCTTACTCAGTCTGGAAAACACCCACAACGGTAAAGTGCTGCCGTGAGAATATTTAAAACAGGCGTGGGAATTTACCCGCGAGCGCGGTCTGGCGTTGCACGTTGACGGCGCGCGTATTTTTAACGCGGTCGTCGCCTACGGCTGCGAACTGAAAGACATTACCCAATACTGCGACTCATTCACCATTTGCCTGTCAAAAGGTCTGGGGACGCCGGTAGGCTCACTGTTAGTCGGCAACCAGGATTACATTAAGCGCGCCATCCGCTGGCGCAAAATGACCGGCGGCGGTATGCGTCAGGCCGGCATTCTGGCGGCCGCCGGGCTGTACGCGTTGAAAAATAACGTCGCACGTTTACAGGACGATCACGACAACGCGGCCTGGATGGCGGAGCAACTGCGTGAAGCCGGCGCGGATGTTATGCGTCACGACACCAATATGCTGTTTGTCCGCGTTGGTGAAGAGAACGCGGCGGCGCTGGGCGAATACATGAAGGCGCATGACGTGCTGATTAACGCGTCGCCGATCGTGCGTCTGGTGACGCATCTGGACGTATCGCGTGAACAGCTTGCTGAAGTCGCCGCCCACTGGCGCGCCTTTTTAACCCGCTAAGGAGACGGACGTGCCGCAACGTATTTTGGTTCTTGGCGCCAGTGGTTACATTGGTCAACATCTGGTGCGGGCGCTCAGCGCGCAAGGGCATCAGATTCTGGCGGCGGCACGTCGCATTGAACGGCTGGAAAAACAGCAACTGGCTAACGTCAGTTGTCATAAAGTCGATCTCAACTGGCCGGATAATCTGCCCGCGCTGCTCCGCGAGGTCGACACCGTCTATTATCTGGTGCATGGCATGGGCGAAGGCGGCGATTTTATTGCCCATGAGCGCCAGGTTGCGATGAACGTGCGCGATGCGCTGCGTGAAGTACCGGTCAAACAGCTCATATTCCTCAGCTCGTTGCAGGCGCCGAAACATGAGCAGTCTGACCATTTGCGCGCCCGGCAGTTAACTGCGGAGACGCTGCGCGAATCCGGCGTGCCGGTGACTGAACTGCGCGCCGGCATTATCGTCGGCGCAGGTTCAGCCGCCTTCGAAGTGATGCGCGATATGGTCTACAACCTGCCAGTGCTGACGCCGCCTCGCTGGGTGCGCTCCCGAACCACGCCCATCGCGCTGGAAAATTTGCTGCATTATCTGGTGGCGTTGCTGGATCACCCTGCCCGCGAGCACCGGGTTCTCGAAGCCGCCGGGCCGCAGGTCTTAAGCTATCAGGAGCAGTTCAAGCACTTTATGGCCGTCAGCGGCAAACATCGCCTGCTGATCCCCATCCCTTTTCCGACCCGCTGGATTTCAGTCTGGTTTTTAAATGTCATTACGTCCGTTCCGCCGACCACGGCAAAAGCGCTGATCCAGGGGCTGAAACATGACCTGCTGGCCGATGATACCGAACTGCGGGCGTTGGTCCCCCAGACGCTCATCTCCTTTGACGATGCCGTGCGTCGCACGCTGAAGGAGGAAGAAAAACTGGTCAACTCCAGCGACTGGGGATACGACGCCCAGGCGTTTGCCCGCTGGCGACCAGAGTATGGCTATTTTGCCAAACAGGCCGGATTCACGGTTAAAACCTCCGCCAGCCGGAAAGCCCTGTGGCAGGTGATCAACCGTCTCGGCGGCAAAGAAGGCTATTTCTTTGGCAATATTCTCTGGAAAACGCGTGCGGCAATGGATCTGCTGGTGGGGCATCGGCTGGCAAAAGGCCGACCTGAACACGCGCTTCTTCAGACCGGCGACACGGTGGACAGCTGGAAAGTCATCATTGTCGAGCCGGAAAAGCAGCTGACCTTACTGTTTGGCATGAAAGCGCCGGGCCTTGGCCGTCTGAGCTTTACCCTTGAAGATAAAGGCGATCACCGGCAAATTGACGTGCGCGCCTGGTGGCACCCGCACGGGATGCCCGGCCTTTTCTACTGGCTGCTGATGATCCCGGCGCATCTCTTTATTTTCCGGGGCATGGCAAAGCGAATCGCCCGGCTTGCAGAACAAATCACAGATTAATCATAAAAACATACTGTATTCTTTCATGTTTCCCATTGCATACCGACGTAATTCACGGAAGAATGCGCACGAAGTTCTATTAACCACAGTGGATTGATATGAAGGTACTGGTTACCGGCGCCACCAGCGGCTTAGGTCGAAACGCGGTTGAGTTTTTGCGCAATAAAGGCATCAGCGTCAGAGCTACCGGTCGCAATGAAGCGATGGGCAAGCTGCTGCAAAAAATGGGAGCGGAATTTGTCCATGCGGATTTGACCGAGCTGGTCTCTTCGCAGGCAAAAGTGATGCTCGCAGGCATTGATACGCTGTGGCACTGCTCCAGTTTCACCTCGCCGTGGGGAACCCAGGAAGCCTTCGATCTGGCGAACGTCCGCGCCACCCGACGCCTCGGCGAATGGGCCGTCGCCTGGGGCGTACGTAACTTTATTCATATCTCCTCTCCGTCACTCTATTTTGATTATCACCACCATCGCGATATCAAAGAGGATTTTCGTCCGCACCGCTTCGCCAACGAATTTGCACGCAGCAAAGCGGCCGGTGAAGAGGTGATTAACCTGCTGGCGCAGGCCAACCCGCAGACGCGTTTTACCGTCCTGCGCCCGCAAAGCCTGTTTGGCCCACACGATAAAGTCTTTATTCCGCGTCTGGCGCATATGATGCACCACTACGGCAGCGTTCTGTTGCCGCACGGCGGCAGCGCGTTGGTGGATATGACTTATTATGAAAATGCCGTCCATGCGATGTGGCTGGCAAGCCAGGAAAGCAGTGACAAGCTGCCTTCTGGTCGGGTCTATAACATCACAAATGGCGAACACCGGACGCTGCGCAGCATTGTGCAAAAGCTGATTGATGAATTAAACATTGATTGCCGAATCCGTTCGGTTCCGTATCCGATGCTGGATATGATCGCCCGCAGCATGGAGCGTTTCGGCAATAAATCGGCGAAAGAGCCGACGCTGACGCACTACGGCGTTTCCAAGCTGAATTTCGATTTTACGCTGGACACCACGCGCGCCCAAGAAGAACTGGGCTATCAGCCCATCGTCACGCTGGATGAAGGCATTGAGCGTACCGCCGCCTGGCTGCGCGATCACGGCAAGCTACCGCGCTGACCGGCGCACAGTGAACACAAAAAACGGCAACCATCAGGTTGCCGTCAGATCGTTGTTGTACCGGATGGCACAATAGATACGACTCACCCGCCGCAGGCCCGATAAGCCTTCGCCATTGGGCATTTCAGGCGTTGTCGTTTTATATTGTCATTACAGCGCGCTCCACGCGTCAGACCATGCCAGACCCGCGCCGGGTTCATAATAGGCCGGCGCCGTATTACACCAGCCGCTATACGGGAATGGTTTGCACTGGAACAGCTTACCGTGGTTATTCACGATATCGCCCGCATTGTACTTGCTGTTCGCGCTCCATGCCGGATACGAACCCGAATCGCCGTCGTCCTGAGATGGCGTTGCCGCTTTCGCTTTCACGTTGAGCAGATAAGAGGTGGTGCTGCTCAGCTCACCATCACTGACGGTCAGACTCACCTCGTACTGCTGAGCGGTCGCCGCTTCCGGCGCGGCGAAGGTTACGACCGCTTTGTCTTCGCCAGACACGGTCTGACCATCCTGAGCACGCCAGGTGTAGGTCAGCTTGTTGCCGTCTTCGTCAGTCGAACCCTCCGCGCTCAAAGAGACCTGCGCCCCCGCATCTACCGCGCCAATCGGCCCTGCGATATGGGCTACCGGCGCATGGTTAACGGTGGTCGGCTCTGCTGGCGTTTCATCCGGCACTGGCGCAGGTGCGGGCGTATCATCAGCCGGTGTTGGCGTTACGGGCTCTTCATCCGGTTTAGTCGAAGAACCGTCATCATTAATGATGTTCACATTGTAGAAATGCTGTACACATTTCGTGTAATCCCCCTCTTTAAACGCGCTGAATGGCGTCTGATAACCCACCAGTTGGCAGGCATAGGTTTTGCCGTCCGGCGTATCCGAACTCCATCCCCAATCTTGTTCCCAGTAGATCTTCAATGCGCCCGCGCCGCCTTCATCGAACTGCTTCATGTTGGCGCAGCCCAGCACTTCATCTGCCGGAACCGGTACTTTCAGGTAGTTAGCGAACTCTTTGTAGTATTTGATACGGTTCTGCGACTGCGCGATTTCCGTCGGGCCGCCGCATTCAACGCCGCCGTTGATAATCTGGGTGGTGACGCCAAAGCCGGGCACCAGACCGTTAGCCTTATCGTGCGCGTTCGGCTGCCAGGTGCCATCGATGACCTGCAACATGCTAGGTTTCGGCGGCTGCGGGTAGGCGAAGAAGAAAATAGCGCTCGCCAGGTTCAGCCAGGTATCGGCAACCAGCTCCGGTTTATCCAGCAGCGTGCGAACGTCACCATACATCGCTTCGGAGAACGGCCCGTAGTTGTAGTTATAGGACAACTGTTTCGCACCGCGGCCAAAGTAACTCAGGAATTCGCCATCTTTGTCTTTGCCGCACGGCCAGGTTTGCCCCTGCCAGACGCTCGGGTTACATTCGCCGTTATAGCCACCTTTCTGCCCTTCGCTCCAGCCCATTTCACGCACATATACCAGCGCCTGACGCCATTCGGCCTCTGGACGCCAGCTCTCATGGCCGCCGGTTTCCTGCGCAAAGTGGGCGAACATCGTTGCCAGCTCTTTGCGGCAAATCGCATCACTGTCGCGACCATCGTTATAGGTCTTACACAGCGCCGGGAATTTGCCGACTGCTTTCAGGAAATTGCTGTAGGTATATTCTTTAGCACGCAGCGGGAAAAGATATTCCCAGTCGCTGGCTTTGATGATCCCCTCAACGCGTTTGACGTTTTCCGGGTTGGCGGCGCGACCGGGTTCAATGAGTTCTACCTGGGCATTATCCAGCGTCTGGATCGTCTCTTTCACCGAAGCCATCAACGGGAAATTTGTCAGCTCCTGCTCCTTTTTCGCCAGATCGCTGGCTTTTATGGTGTAAGGCTCACTGCTGCTGGCCTGCAATGTATTTGCTTGCGCCATAAACGGCACCGTACAGGCACCCGCAATGAGTACACTCAATAATGTCCTTTTGCTCATTTCAATTTTTCCTTTATATACAATAATGATTAATTCAAATTCTGCGTTGTCCATTAACAACACGAATAAACAAACGTCAGAACCTGGGGTTTTACTTTTCGAAGAACACCAGCAGGAATTCTTCAAAAAATAAAAGCGGCTGGATTTATTTATATTGCGTGGTCATTTTTATACGCTGGTATGTTTCCCAGACTTTATGCGCGTAAATCATGCGCTGCGGGTAATTCTCTTTTTTAACCCCGGCGTTATATGCGCCTACCGCCTCCCAGTTATAACCATATACTTTGATCATATCGGATAAGATCGACGCGCCGACCATAATAGATGTACAGAGTTCCAGCATCAGTCGATACTCATCAATGCCACGGCGTTTCAGCGCTGAAAAATGCGAGCTATTTATTTGCATCAACCCGACATCTCTTGTTCCGTCGTGGTTTCGTCCTACCGCATAGGGATTCATGCCAGACTCAACTTGCGCAATGGAAAATAATAAATACGGGTCAACATGATAATAATTTGCGGCTCTGTCCCAGCAGTTGGCAAACGCGCTTTGGCTTAACATCAATAACAACAAAATTAAACGTTTCATATTTTTATCCGGTTGTCGGGGTGATCTGCTCCTTGTTCGTTATGCACATTATTTTTTAGAGATGGCCGCCCCCAGACAGGGGCGGCTACCCTTCGCGGATAGATAACGTATCCGCATTATTAAGGTAAGAGGATTATTGACAGTCTGCGGCGGCGCCTTCTTTCACCCACACATCGCTGTTGCCGGGTTTATCACCCTGCGTCCACCATTTGGCGCGGTATACAGACCCCTGATAGGTGGTAGTCTCACCGCCGTTGTAAACCACATCGGAACGCCAGTTGAATTTCACCTGGCTGACCAGTTCCCACGCGTCCACGCCAAAGCCTGGCTGATTGCCCTGCGTCCAGTACTTCGCTTTCCACACCAGGTGATCGAAACTCACGGTATCGCCATTGTTGTAGATTTTGCTGGCGTCCCATGCCGCGTAGTGGCTGGCATTGGCATCAACCGGGCTGTCGCAACCGCCGGTTGCCGCGCCTTCATCAGACGGCGTCGTCCCCTCATCGGCTGGCGTGGTGCCTTCATCAGACGGTGTCGTCCCTTCGTCGGACGGCACCGGCGCTGCTTTTGGCGTAACGTTAATCTGCACGTTGGACTGCACGCTGGTTTTACCATCGCTGACCACGACGCTGACGGTGTAAGTCGAGGCGGAGCTCACTTCCGGCGCGGTGATGGTCACGCTGGAGGTGTCCGTCCCCGTCGCGTTCATGTCGCCCGGTACGCTCCAGGCGTAGGTCAACGCGTCGCCATCAGGATCGGCAGCCTGCGCATTCAGCGTGTAGGTTGCGCCTGCTTCAAGCGACACCGTTTCCAGCGGATTCACAACCGGAGCCTGGTTCGCTTTTGGCGCTTTGTTCACAACCTGAACGTCAATGGCGTTACTCAGACCTTTCGCATCGGTAACGGTCAGACGGAACGCCAGATTCTGATTGCTGGAGACGGCGGCGACGTTAAAGCTCGCTTTCGCGCTGGTGCTCTTGTTCAGCGTTACGGACGGACCGGAGATCTGCGTCCACTTATAGGTGATCGCATCGCCATCCGGGTCGGTAGAGGCAGAACCGTCCAGCGTGACCGTCGCCGGGCCGGTGACGACCTGGTCAACTGCGGTCGCGACTGGCGCATGGTTGGTTACAACCGGCTCAACCGGCGTAGAACCCCCACCCAGCAAGCTTTCGTTCATCGCGTTCAGAATGTCGCCGTTATCAGAGTCGATAGACCAGGAGAACAGGCCGCCGAGGTTGTTAGCCAGGACGTATTTACCTTTCGCCGCCGCAGAGCGGGCGTCTTCATAGGTAATCAGGTCGCCGGTGGATTTATTGAAAATATACGGCGCTTCCGCCGCAGCGTCGTAACGGTATTCCCAGCCTGGTTTACCTTTGTATTCGTTAACAATCTGACGATAATCAACCACGCCCGGCTCCCAGGTGCCTTTCACCGGGCCGGTAGCCGTACCGGTAAACGGATTGTCGCCGGTATAGCCATGCACGCCAGTCCAGCCGCGGCCATACATCCCCGCGCCCACCACGATTTTGCCTGGCTGCACGCCCTGCGCCAGCAACGCATTGACGCCATTTTCCGTGGTATATTTGGTGTCCGGTTTCCACTCTGCGCCGTGCAGCGCCGCCTGGTGCCCCAGATCGGTGTTGCTCCAGCCGCCGTAGAAGTCGTAGCTCATCAGGAAGATGTGATCCATATACTGCTGCGCCTGGGCGTAGTCCACGTCTTCGATTTTGTCCTGACCGGAACCGATAGCGGAGGTCAACTCGTAAGTCCGACCGGTTTCGGCAGACAGTTCGTTAAGCATAGTGCGCAGATCGTGCATCAGTGCCGTGTAGGTCGCTTTATCCTGCTGCGGGTTGCCCAGCGTTTCATTCTGACCGCCGCCGCCCGGGAATTCCCAGTCAATATCTACGCCGTCGAAGAATTTCCAGGTCTTCAGGAAATCCTTAACGGAAGCAACAAACCGCGCGCGAATCGCGCTGTCATGCATCTGGAAAAACGGATCGGAAAGCGTCCATCCCCCAACCGATGGCAGGATTTTCAGATCCGGGTGCGCTTTTTTCAGCGCCATCAATTGACCGAAGTTGCCTTTATACGGGTCATCCCAGTTAGAGACGCCAGCCTGCGGTTTTTGCAACGCCGCCCACGGATCGTGGATCGCCACGGTATAGTCCTGTCGGCCATTACAGGCGCGTTTCAGCGCTTCAAAACTGTTGCCACCTTCGATGGATTTCAGGCTGTCATTGATGCCGTCGCCGCCGCAAATGGGAATAAAGCCGTACAGGATATGGTTCAGGTTAGCCGCCGGGATCTTATCCACCGGGAAATTACGGCCATACACGCCCCATTCCGGGAAGTACGCGCCCACCACTTTATCGGTATGCTGAGCAAACGTTTTATTGTTTTCCTTCATGGTGGTATTCAGCGGCAGCAGATGGCTACCGTCGGTATCCGCCACAATAATCAGCTTGCTGGCGCTTTTCGTACACCCGCTGGTATTACATAATTCAACCTGCTCCTGATAACGACCGCCTTTTTTGACTTTGAAGGTCGCAGAACCGGCAGCGCTACCTGCGCCAGACCATACGGTCTTACCATCCAACAGCACTTTCGCGGAGGTCGGCGCATCGCCGCTCCAGACGTTCCATTCCACCTTGACGTCCACGCCATCGTTATGAACTTTCACCAGGTTGTTATAATCCTGCGCAGCCTGATCCACTTCCACAATGGCGAATTTATCATTGCCGCTGGTAATAGACGGCGTACCCGGCGCAGCGGCAAAAACCGGACTTGTCGCTGCTGCCACAAAAAGTGCCAGATATTTAGGCTTCATAAATTTCATTATTAATTCCTGATAATTTTATTCGTGAATATTTAACAGCCATGCATTCCTTAGAGCATGGACGAATTTCAAACAGCAATTTATTTAAGACAACGGAAACCAACCCATTATAAAAATGAAATAATCTATTTCGCTTTACGCTCCTCCCTAAAATGGCATAAGCATTAATTCTATTAACTTATGCGACAATGATAATCTGGAAAATAAATAAGTTCCCTTTATTCCCTCGGCGAAAGAATTTAAAAAAACACTTGACCAGCCGCGTCAGAATGTGAATTGCAATGTCTGGAAGATAAACATCGCCATTCCCGAAAAGGCCAGACAGGGACCAAAAGGAATTTGCCCCGCTTTATTTACGCCAGAGTAAAAAAGGCCATACAGCACAATACCGCTTAATGCCGCAACCAGAATTAATAACGGTAACGCCTGCCAGCCGCACCACGCCCCCAGCGCCGCCAGTAGCTTAAAATCGCCCTGTCCAAGCCCTTCCCGCCCCGTCAGCAGGCGAAAACTCCAGTACACCAGCCACAGAATGAGATACCCTGCAACGGCGCCATATAACGCGCTCGCCAACGGCATCGTGTGGAAAACGCAATGCAGCAGCAGCCCAGCCCACAGCAGCGGCTGCGTGAGACAATCCGGCAACAGCATATATTTCGCATCAATCATCGTGAGCGGCAGCAAACCGCACCATAAAACCCACAGCGCGATCAGCGTGACAAAGGAAGGGAGCGCCGCCGCCGTTGCCGCAAAAAAAAGCGCACTGGCTAACTCCACCAACAGCAAGCGCAGGGGAATCACAGACTGGCAATGGCGGCAGCGACCGCGCAGGCAGCACCAGCTCAGTAACGGAATATTTTCCCACCAGGCCAGTTGATGCCCGCAGTCCGCGCAGTGCGAGGCAGGAAAAAGTAAATTCCCCGCCCCTTCCTTTTCCATCACCATTGCGGGAACGCGCTCGCTGACTACGCCAAGAAAACTGCCGAGGATTCCGCCCAGACAGGCGCTCATTATGCAAAACCCAATCGGCCAGCTTTCCCGAAACAACATGATCGTATTCATGCGTTTTTATTCCAGCTTAGCGTAATATTGGCTTTCACGTCGCTTTGACGATCGACCGGCTGCAAATCCATTTTTTGCAACTGAACGCCGGACGTGATATTCACTTCACGTAGCCAGTTTTTCAGTTCATAAATATTGACCTGTTCAACAACAAAAGAGAGTGAGCGTTCATCCTGACGAATATCAGACAACGCGAGATGGATCTCTTTCGCGCTCTCTTCAATAACCGTTCGCGGGTTGTTCGTTTTTAAGACTTTCGCCTGTAAATGATTTTTATCGATTTCGTCCCGCATCCAGCGCAGCGTCTCTTTTTGCCGCATTAACGTGGACTGGCTGTTTTGAATCATATGATCCAGCGGAATAATGCCGCCGTAATAAATTACCGCGCAGCACATCGCCGCCGCACATAGCGTAATAAGACCACGCTCGCGATCGCTGTAGTTTTGATAGCGTGCTTTTAATTGTGCAATTCGCTCTTTCATTTATATTTCCCCGTCACGATCGCCGTATAGGGTGACTGGTTCGAAACCGGTTGTAACGCAAAGTCAAAATGGGGAGTGGCCTGCGTAACGAAATCCTGTAGCGCCTGCGCGTTCGGCGAGGCCGCATTCAGCGTCAACACATTCTGCGCGTTGTCATATTCCACTTCATTTATCTCAATAGCAGGCACAGACTGTTTAACCTGTTCCAGCGCCTCAAGTTGCAGAAAAATACCTTTGCTCTGTTTTTTAATATTCTGACCAAAATGGTATTTGATATTGGTTTTCTGCCGCAGACTCGGGAAATAGTGTTGAGCGACCTGGGCAATCTCGGCCTGTACCTGATTTTCCTGCTGAACCAACATCCATGCCATTGCCACGCGCGGGCCAATCAGCAACCCCATCGACAGCAGCGCAGACACCGCCATTGCTGTCCTCAGATGACGAAATCGCCCCACCTCTTTGCCGCAGGCGGCAAATGCGCCATGCAGCATATTGGCGCGACACGCTTTCCATTGCGGCTGAATCAATACCAGCGGATGCTGCCACGGCAGTTGTTCAGTGACATCGATACCCGCAGGCGCTTCGCCGTAGCAGCGCACTTCGCCATCGCCGCCTTGCGCCAGCAACAGCGGCAGCAGCGTAGCATCCGCTTCGCAGGCGCCGAACGGCGGAAAGCGCAGCCACCAGCTTTCGTCACAGGAAACCAGCGTACTGCCGCCTTCGTTTACCGGCAGCAGAATGGCGTCCGGCAATACCTGAATCACCTTCAGTCCGGCCTCTTCGCACAGCGCAAGCCAGCGCTCAAAGCAGGTGGCGTCAATAGCCACGGCATCCACTTCCCGCCCTTTTTTCCGCAATACCGTCCAGTGCAGCGAGTCCACATCGCCGATCAGCGTCTCTTCCGCCAGCCATGAAAACGGTGTGGAGGCCGTCGATAACCCTTTTTTGGGCAGGGTAAAATGACGGAACACCATCTCACTGGCGGGCAACAGCAAACAAACGCGTGTCGCCAGGGGATTTACGGCAAGCGTTCTCAGCGCATCCCGGCTTTCCAGCGTTGCCACCTGCTGGCTACCGGAGACGCACCACTCGATTTTCCCGTCCACGTTTTCATCGGGACGAATAAAAAGTACCTGTTTCATAGACTATGACTTTTCTTATTCAATCATTCGGTAACGGCGTTGCCAGGTTCTCACCTCGCCAGAGTCACGATCGACATGAATCTGGCTGACAACGCGCAGCGTTAAATCATCAGTATTACCGGTACTCTCGACCCGGAAATAGTGACTGTTCACCGCAACAAACGCCTGCATCTGCGCGAGGATCGCTTTGCTCTGCGGATAGTTTGTTTCGAGCGTTTTACTGAACGCGTCAACCGACGCCCACCCTTCTTCCGGGCGCGAGGCAATCAGCCGTGCTGCGTCATCCTCACTTAACGTCCCCGCAGACATCGCAGACAACAGCGGCGCCTGCCCGGGCTTCAGGGTATTCACATCCACTTTGCTCTCCGTATCAGGCAGCGCGCACAGCACCTTGCTGACGCGGGGATATGCCGCCACCGGAAAACCCGGCAACCGTTTTATCTCGCTGATGGTGCGCATCATCTGATTCGCAGGAAGGCGCTGCGGCGTCACGCCCGCCCAGGCATCGCTTTCCAGAGCCTCTTTTGCGGTTGTGCTGTCAGCGTCCAGATAATCCACCAGTTGTTGATAAACCTCTTCCGCCGCTGCCGTACTGATGCCGCTGTCGATCAGCAACTGTTCAACGATCTGCTCTTTCACCGGCTTTGTCGGCTGCGCGGCGGCGCTATCCGCAGGAGGCGCAGGGTCAATGGCCAGCAGACTGTTCACGTTAAAGCAGGTCTGGGCGTCCTCAATCTGGCTCACGACGGTATAGTTCTCACCCTGAGTTTCCAGCGGTTCGTGCCACGCGCCTTCTGGCGACAATCCATTGCTCTCACCGCTGGCGTCGGTTTGCAGACGATCTTTTATCGCCGCAGCCTGGCCTTGCATCGCCCAGCGCAGCTGCTGCTGACTGACCTGATAGCGGGTTTTCTGCAAATTTCGGCAAAACTGCTGACCGATCTTTGCCGCCAGCGCTGACATCATCACCAGCAAAATCAACACCACCAGCAGCGCGACGCCGCGCTGTTTTTGCGCCGATTGCGTGTTCATTGCTGTTCTCCACCGCGTGCTGGCGGAACCGATGCCGTAACGTCAGCAGGCGTGGGTTGTGCAGCCTCAGCGCTTTCGTCTTTCTTTGCTCCCTGGATTTCCGGCATGTCTCCCGGCGTCATAAACACCCAGCGCCAGGTATCCCCGTTTTCCATCGTCAGCGTCAGTTCGGCGCCTTCCGGCTGATGGGCGGTTTCAACCCATGTCGTCTGCCAGCCCTGTCGCCAGAATCGCCACTTCATCGCTTTAACGTTGCTTAAAATCGGTACTTCTTCTGGACTCACGTCAGCCGGACTATCAATGTCAGGCCAGACATCACGCCACAGGCGATGCGCCTCCAGCCGCCAGCGCACGCGTTCCAGCTGAATTTGCCCACTGACGCCGCTTACCGTCGTCAGCTCAACGGCATGTTGATCCAGACGGAACACATCCGTTTCATTGCGCGGCGCGCGCGGCTGGAGCTGAGAGAAATCGCGCTCCAGCAGGTTACAGGCTCGCTGAAGCTGATTAAGCGTCGTCGCAGCAGCATCCGTTGCCGTGGTGGTGCGCATCGCGCCGTCAAGGATTTGCCAGGCAAGGGTGCTGATCACGGCAAAAATCGTCAGCGCAATCATGATCTCCAGCAGCGTAAAACCTTGCTGGCGACGGAGTGGCGTATTCATTTGCGCTCCTTCGGCGGGACAACCCGCAGCGTGATGACCGGCTGGCCCTCTTCGCCTTCGGCATACACCTGGACTTCATCGGCAAACGCCTTGTCATCGGTTTTCACCCGCTGTTTTCGCCAGTTCCAGTTGCGTCCACCCATCGTTTCACTGCCTTCTTCAGCGACGTCGGGAAAAACGCTTTTTGCAAGCTGCGCTTGCGCGAGCTGGTTTTCCGCAACCCAACTGGCCTGTAGCGTATCGGCAAGACCGTGCGTAAAACGCACATTCAGCGAGACGGAATTCATCAACGCCAGCGCGGCGGTAGAAAAGATCACCAGCGCCACCATGACTTCCAACAGCGTCATGCCCTGTTCTTTCGCTTCCGGTTTAGTCATTGTTCTCTACCAAAACGGGTGAAGCGCCCTGCGACACCACGCGGAAATGGTGCTGTTTGTCATAGCTCTGCAACGTCAGCGTGAATCGGCTAATTTCCCCATCCGGTAAAAAGAGCACCTGCGGATCGGCATCAGGCGTGGCCGCCAGACGCTGGGGAGCGAGCGAAACGTGCATCTCTTCAGGAAACTGTCCGTGGGTGAAAATACGCCCGGCTGTCAGCGGCGCCCAATGACGCCCGCCGTTTTCCCCGGCCCACTTCACCAGCTGGTATTCCGTTGGCGTCATCACCAGCCCGACTATATTTCCGTCCATCACTGCCCGATCAGAACCATATTCAACGAGGGATTGTAATTGCTGGCCTAATATATCTGCGCCGCTGCGTGAGGGTATTGTCGAAACCACCATCATGGCGCAGCTGGCAAAAATAACCAGCGCCAGAATAATTTCCAGCAATGTAAATCCACGTTGCTTATTCATTACTTATCTTTTTTATCTAAAGACCAGTTCGTTATATCATCGGCGGTATTCGCTTCACCATCCGGGCCGGAGGAGAAAACATCTACCGCGCCATGTTCGCCAGGGCTAACCAGAATGTAATCATTTCCCCACGGGTCCTGCGGCAGACGGCGAATATAACCGTCAGCACGATAGCCGTTGGGAATCGGCGCGATCTCCGGCTTCGTCACCAACGCCTGCAACCCCTGTTCGGTGGTTGGGTAGCGATGGTTATCGAGCTTATACATATCCAGCGAGCCTTCCAGTGCGACAATATCGCTGGTCGCTTTTTGCGCATCCGCTTTCTCTTTATTCCCCATCAGATTCGGCACCACCATGCTGGCCAGAACACCAAGAATAACGATGACCACCATTAATTCGAGCAAAGTAAACCCGGCCTGACCTTTCAGGCTATTTTTTTTCACAGACATAATTAACCCACCATATTATTGAGCTGAAGAAGCGGTTGTAATATTGACAGTACGATAAATAAAACCACCGTCGCCATCGTCACCACCAGCGCCGGTTCAAATACCGACAGCGTTAATGTAATGCGATGTTGTAATGCCGACTCCTGGTTTTCGGCGGCGCGATCCATTAATGAACCGAGTTCGCCGCTCTCTTCGCCAGAAGCAATCATATAAAGCATGGTTGGCGGAAATAATCTGGCCTGCTCCAGTGCGTTATATAATGACGCGCCCTGACGCACGGTATCCGCCGCCTGTTCCAGTACCTGACGCGCATACAGATTCTCAATACCGTCCATCGCGATATACATACCTTCCAGCAACGGCACGCTACTGGCTTGTAAAATGCTCAGGGTGCGGATGTAACGGGCACTGTTTATTGCACAGACCAGTTTTTTCAGCGGCGAACGGTTCACCAGCCAGCGGTGATATGCAAAACGATGACGCTCTTTTTTAAGCCAGGCGTTAAAAGCGATAAACGATCCGACAAGGCCGCCGCCGATAACCATTCCGTAAGCCTGCAAAAAATCGCTGACCGCAATCAGGGTACGGGTGGTGACGGGCAACTGCTGCTTCATATGCACAAACTGTTCGATGACCTGCGGCACCACCGCCACCAGCAGAATGGAGATAACCGCAATCGCCACCACCGTCAGGGTGATGGGATAGACCATCGCCTGCGACAGCTTGCTTTTCATTTTCTGTCGCTGTTCGTTGTATTCAGCCAGCTTTTCCAGCACGCCGCCGAGATGCCCGGTCTTTTCCCCTGCCATCACCAGCGTGCAATAGAGCTTGTCGAAAGTACGCGGAAACTGGCTGAAAGCGTCGAAAAGCGTGTGCCCTTCCACCACTTTATCGCGGATCTCACCGACCATCACCGCCAGCTTTTTGTCTTCCGTCTGCTTAGAAATCGCCTTCAGCGCACTCTCCAGCGGCAGTGCGGCATTAACCAACGTCGACAGCTGGCGGGTAAACATTGAGAGCACCGGTGTCGAAAGTTTTGCGCCTTTCTGAGCCCCCTTTCCGGCGGCGCGCTCGCGGGTGAGCGTAATGCTGATCGGCATCAGCTTCTGTTCGCGCAGCGTCTGGCGCACCTGCTTTGGGCCTTCAGCCTGCAAGGCGCCGCGCCGGGTTTTCCCGGCGGCATCCGTAGCCGTCCATGCGAACCAGGCCATTATTCGTCACCTCCGCGCTCGGCGGTAACACGCATCACTTCCTCCAGCGAGGTGACGCCGGAGATCACCTTCAACAAACCATTTTCCCGCAGGCTGTAGGCCTGCTTAAACAGCTGAGTTTCAATCGACATTTCGTCTTTATCTTCATGAATAGCGCGGCGCATCGCGCTGTCCACCAGCAGAAACTCATGAATACCGGCGCGTCCCTGGTAACCGCTCTGGCGGCACTGTTCACACCCCACGGCGCGATAAATCACGTCGGGGGGGCTCTCCATAAAGCTGAACAGCGGTTTTTCATTATCATCCAGCGGACTGACGGCGCGGCAGTGAGGACACAGCCGACGAACCAGACGCTGGGCAATGACGCCAAGCAGCGATGAACCAATTAAAAACGACTCCAGCCCCATATCGCGCAACCGGGTAATCGCTCCCGCCGCGCTGTTGGTATGCAGCGTAGACATGACCAGATGGCCGGTAAGCGACGCCTGAACCGCAATCTGCGCGGTTTCGCCGTCACGAATTTCACCGATCATCACCACATCCGGGTCCTGACGGAGGATCGCGCGCAGGCCTCGGGCAAACGTCATATCCACTCGCGGGTTAACCTGCGTCTGCCCCACGCCTTCCAGTTCATATTCGATCGGATCTTCAACGGTAAGAATATTGCGTTCATGGCCGTTTAGCGCCGAGAGGATGGCGTAAAGCGTCGTGCTCTTACCGGACCCGGTCGGCCCGGTCACCAGGATAATCCCATGCGGGCGGCCAATCAGTCCTTTGAGCTGTTCCAGTTCTTCGTCGATCAGCCCCAGCTTATTGATATCCGGCTTCAGGTTGCTTTTATCCAGCAGACGCATGACCACCCGCTCGCCATACTGCGACGGGATGGTTGAGACACGCACATCCACCGCCTTACGCCCAATGCGCAGGGAGATGCGACCGTCCTGCGGCAGGCGTTTTTCGGCGATATCCAGTTTAGACATCACCTTAATCCTCGATACCAGCAGCGGCGCCAGCTTACGCGCGGGCTGCAATACAGGACGCAGCACGCCATCAACGCGAAAACGGATACTCAGCGTGCGCTCAAAGGTTTCGATATGGATATCCGACGCGCCATCCTTCACCGCCTCGCCAAGAATGGCGTTAATCAGACGGATAACCGGCGAGTTTTCATCGTTATCCAGCAAATCCTCGTTATCGGGGATCTCCTCGGTTAACGCCATCAGATCGATATTGGCATCCATATCATCAACCAGCTGCTGCGAAACACCGCTATTCTGCTGCCAGATTTTAGCCAGCATCTCTTCAAACGCTTCTGGCGTTAATGTTACCGGCATAAAGGCACGCCCCAGCACGCGACGCATCTCCAGCAGGGCAAACGCGGGCGCATCCTCACGGATATATACGTCGTTGTGATAAAGCAGCACACCGTTGTCTTTTGCGAAGCTGCTGCTGCACAAATTTTTGCTTAATTCATCCACGCGACACCCCCGGCTTACTCTTTAAACGGATTGCGCGACGCCGTGGCTGGCGCAGCAGTGCTGGTGTTTACGGGCGACGGGAACGCGGGCAGAATGGCGTTATCACCCGGCTCCAGGATGCCCATTTTTTTCTCCTCCATACGCTGCTGCTGGCGCGCGCGCACCTGGTCGTATTTCTCTTTCGACGCGGCGCTGTAGTTGTCGTCATCGCGCAGAACGGTGGTATGGATAAAGACCATCAGGTTTCGTTTGGTGGTATCCTGCGAGGTGTAGCGGAACAGTTGCCCCACCAGAGGAATATCGCCAAGCAGCGGCACTTTCGACACATTCTGTTTGGTGACATTTTCGATAAGCCCTCCCAGCACTACCGTCTGCCCGCTATGAACCATCACTTCGTTATTGATCGTGCGGGTGTTAAAGGTGGGGCCTAAAGACGAATCCTCCGTCGAACTGGCGTCCACGCTGGAAACTTCCTGCTCGATCTTCATGTGGATCATGTCGCCGTCATTAATCTGCGGCAGGATCTTCAACTTCGTCCCCACCGTCTTACGCTCAACGGTGTTAAAGACGTTGTCGCCCGTCGTCGTCTGCGAACCAGAAAGCACCGGCACATCCTGACCAACGTTAAACGACGCTTCTTTGTTATCCAGCGTCACCACGCTCGGCGTGGAGAGAATGTCGTTTTTGCCGTTGGTCGACAGCGCCGTCATCAGCGCGCCGAAATCGCCGTTAAAGAAACCTGTCGCCATACCGGTAAAATTCACGCCTTTTATCGTCCCGTTCTTAACCTGGCCGATCGGCAGACCGGTTGCGCCAAACTGTACGCCGCCGTGTTTGCTCGTCCACTGCACGCCGAGATCGGTTCCGGCGCCATCCTGCACTTCAGCGATAATGGCTTCCACCAGTACCTGGGGACGGCGAATGTCCAGCTTGTCGATCACTTTCTCAAGCGAGTTCATCACGTTCGGCTGCGCGGTGATCACCAGTGAGTTTGTCGACTCGTCGGCAGTAATATTCAGATCGGTCGCGGCAACCGGCGATTTACTTTTCGCCGCGCCCGGCTTGTCCTTCATCTGCTCTCCAATGCCCGTTAACACCGGCACCACTTTGGCGGCATTGGCATATTTCAGGTAGAAGACGCGGGTATTCCCCTCGTTATTCTGCTCGCGATCAAGCTGCGCTATCAGCGTGCGGGTACGCGCCCGCGCTTCTTCGCTGCCGCTAATGACCAGGCTATTCGTCTCCTCATCCGCCACCACTTTGGTCGCCAGTTGCGGTGCGTTCTGCCCTTTTTGCTCTTCGTTGTTGAGGTTATTCAACATATCCGAAAGTTCCTTCGCGGAGGCGTAATGCAGCGGAACGATTTCGCGCCGCTGTACGCCGGAACGATCGACGCGCTGAACCAGATCGACCAGGCGGTTCACCACCGAGGCTTTACCGGTGAGCAGCAGGACGTTCGACGGCTCAAAGTGCACCACGTTGCCGATACCGGTCGCATCGTTCAGCTGGCGCAACAGCGGCGCCAGTTCGCGTACCGGTACATTTTCCATCCGCACGACGCGGGTAATAACTTCATCCCCTTTACCGGGATTTTTGCTGTCGGCAATCGGCGTTCCCGCGGTTCTCGCAACGGATGAACGAACCACTTTCACCATGCCGTTATCCATCGGAATCACGGAAAGTCCGTACAAATCCAGCACGCTGAGGAAAAACTGATAGTATTCATCTTCGGTCAGGACGTTATACGTCCGAACCGATACGGTTCCCTGTACCGACGGATCGACCAGAATCGTTTTATTGAGATTACGACCAACCGTATCAATAAACTCACGAATATCAGTATTTTTAAAGCTGGCGCTAAAATTCGCCGCAAAGAGCGAACTGGAATATAACGCCAGAGTTGTCAGCGCCACGCACGCCCACGGAAATTTCTTCATGGCAATTCACTTGTTAGTTGTTTAAAACATTGACCTGAATATTTTCCAGGTGAGCGTGACGTCTTACGACTACCGCCGCTTCTTTCATTTTTGACCAGCCAGCAATGATGCTTTTCGCCTGTTCTTCTTTCGTCATATCGGTACTGTTCACCTTCACAACCACATCGCCCTTCTCCAGCCCACTGTTCTGAAAGAAAGACGAAGCATTGCGCGGGTTGATTTCGTACCCTTCCAGACGACCTTTTTCAATAAACGGTTTTAGCACCAGGACATCATTAAGATGCAGGCTCTCTGCACCGGCATCATTTGTCGGTTTTTGTAGCGGGCCGCTTTCAACACCGCCTCTGAAATAATCAGGTTTCTTTAATGCCAGTACCTGCGTAGTACCTTCATAATTAACCACCACATTGTCGTTATTGATCTCCTCAATACAGGCGTTACTCACTCCCACGAGGCTTTCGCCTTCGCGATAACTTTGCTGTCCCGCAGGCGTTTTAATAACGGCAAACGATAGCCATTTTTCATCGCTGCTGACGATGCCTTCAATCTCGGCAGAGAGCGGCGATTTAACCGCTGCTGGCGTATTTCGCTGCCAGACGGCAGGTTGAAAAAGCGCAAATGACTTTTCTTTTTCGTCATTTTTACGCACGTTAATTTTTCTGTTATTTAACTTGTTTGTAACCTTATTATAGTTTTTAAAAACGACATACCCTTGATGCCCGCTGAATATCAGTAAAACAAACATCACGCAGGGTGCAATCAATCGGGAGAAAAGCTGCATCCTCATTATTTAAATGCCTTTAATAAAGCTAAATTTCGCAGCACCGGCTGCGCCAATCGGTGCGGCAAATAGTAATGAGCGGCAAGAAAGTCGACCACTCGCTTTCCCGGCAACTTTATTGCAGAAAAACATTGACGATTTCACTTACTGGTGTTAGCGAAAATAATCAGAGTAATTTTCTCCTGTCCGGTATTTGCCCGAATAAACCCGCTCAATTATTTTTAGCGCAACGTTTCCAGAAGCCAGAAAGTACAGCGAGACACCATGTATCAGCATCATTTTAAATTTTCCGCTCAGCCGTTTGGCAAACTCACCCGGCGAACGGGGGAGTTTTTCGTTCATTATCATCAGGACATCTTTTCCCTGTTGCAGGAAAAGACCAACGTGCCCGGCATCATCGGTCTGTTTTCTGACGAACCTGAATTAGACAATGCCTTTGTGGAAAAACTGCGTAACGGCGGCACACCTGCGCTGGCCATTAACGCCTTCCCCAAACTGAGCGCCAGTACGCTGCTCTATAAACTGAACCCTGCCGTTAAAGAGGGTAAAAACAAAATTTATGCCATTGATGCCATTTTGCGCCAATGGCATGAGGAAACGCCTTCGCATAATAAAAAAGGCAAACTGCTGATCCTCTCCACGGCACAAGCCATGAAAGATAATTGTTGGGATGTTCTGGGGATGTTGCTGACGCGGGCGCAAGAGCTGAACTTCCCGCTCACGATTCTTCTGACCGGCTCTCCCGATCAGAAATCCCGTCTTCTGGATCATTCTGGTTTACAGCCCCGCGTTCATACCTGCCTTGCGCTACGTTCGCTGACCTGCCGTGAATATCTCGACTACGTCGGGGCACAGATGGACGAACAAAACGTCGATACCTCGCCACTGACGCCCGCGCGGGTGCGCAGAATGCATGCGCTGACCAAAGGCCGCGTGACCGGACTCAATAAACTGGCGCATCTGGCGCTGCTTGCCGCATGGACCGAGCGGGCGATACAGGTTTCCCCACGCCATTTACGCCTGGCTGCCGGTGAACTCCTGCCGCCCACGCCGCGCGGTAAACGCCTGGCAACCGCAGGGCTGTTTGCCTCCGTCCTGTTCGCCTGCTGCGGCTGGTACTTTTCCGGCGCGATCGCGTCTCGCCTGCCGCAACAAGTGCCGGTTCCGGCCAGTTGGAAAAAGACGCTGCCTGAGGCGACTGCGCCTGTTATGCCCACCATTGAAAATGAGGTGGTTAATCAGTCGGACGCCATGCATCAGCTCTATCTTATGTGGGGTTATGATGCTTCCGCGAACGATGCGCTATGCCAGAACGCAGCGCGAGTGAACCTGATGTGTCGTCAGGGGAATACGTCTTTACAGGCGCTGGAACAGGAAGGTTATCCGTGGGCAGGAGAGATCAAAACGGGTAATCACCTGAATTACGCCGTCGTGGCCCACGTTGATAAACAGTCGCTCGATCTTCTGATCAATAACCGAACCTGGCAGGTAAGCAGACACTGGTTTAATCAACACGCCACCGGAAATTACACGCTTTTGCATCGTTTAACGCCGCAAGGGAAAGATGAGATTAGCGCGACCAGCGGCGATAAAGACCTGGCGTGGCTGGATCAAACGCTAAGCCAGACGTTGAATGAACCGCTGACCCACTCGCGAAGCTGGACGGCTGAACTGGCAAAACGCACCCGTGAATTTCAGGGTAAGGCAGGACTGCATGTCGACGGCATCGCCGGCGAAGAGACGCTGATGCAGTTAATGCGCGCAACCAACAGCGTTCCGGGCGTACTGGCGCAAACACTAAGCCAGAAGCAGGAACATAAAACGCAAGGGAACACGAAATAATGTCCACCATTTGCCTTGCTGCACAGCGCAGTTTCACGACGGGAGAAGCGGTCTATTTTGCCTGGCGCCTTCCGGCGCCCCAAAAAGTGCTGTTCCGCGCCATGATGTGGCTGCTGACCCTCTGCACGTTTATTATTGCCGGACTGTATGCCCATATTTACTGGAACTGTCAGCATCCGACGCCTGAGCCGAAACCGACAAAAGTGGAAAACCCGGATACCCGGCTTTCTGAGATGCACTATGTTTATATTTCGAAGCCATTCCCGCAGCCAGCCCCCAAACCGGCCCCTGCTCCCCAGGCGTTACCCCCATTGCAGGATGAAGCGCCGGTAAGTCAAGACAGCGACTGGCGGCAAGCGCCGGAAGGCGATCTCTCGGATCGGGCATTGCCCGGCGCGGAAGAACAGACGCCATCGTTGAAAGCGCGTTTCCTGCAAGCGTTACAGGAGCAAAAAGAGGACTATCAGCAGGGAAAAATACCGGAACCGCCCGATGATTGATGACGCAAGAAAACATCATTACGTCTTAATGCGCTCCCCAAAGGCCTCCGCTTCATTAGCTGAAGAGGAGACAATGGGAAATGTGATTAATATTTTTCTGGCAAGGTCGTCATCGACATTAATCGGCTTTTCTCAATGACAATATAGTTTCCTTTTTTAAGGTCAGAGAGAATTTTGATGATCGTACTGCGGGCAAAATTCGTATACTCCTGAATATAGTCGTATACATTGATGTCACGGTTATGGTGAATAATCAGCTCATTAATTTCGATTAAAAATTCACGAATAACAGAGTAAGCGCTACGGGCAACCAAAACATCATCACGTTTGCTAAGCAGGCAAATATACCATGACAGCACCCTGGTGAGATCTGGCCATAAACTGTGTTCAGTCAACAGGCGCATAAACTCATCTTTTTTGATTGAGCGCACGACGGTATTGGTACGAGCAAGCCCATACATATGCAGAGAACCATAAAATATGGCAGATAACCCAAAGATACACTGCCCTTGCAGGGTAAACATACATAACTCATCGGAGGTACGGCGAAATTCAACGTCTCCGCTCACGATAATATGAATATATTCCGAGTCACTGGTGGTGATTTTCTGCCATTTTTTTAAGGTTTTTTCTTTATAACCTGACGTTAAAGAAATAATACGTTCCATTTCATGATGCGGACGAATTTTCTTACCGTAAATGCTTAACATATTATGCCTTTCAAAGAATATTGATTTAAATTTAATGACAAGCGACGAGTGATAACCTCAGCTTAATGTCACTCACTGATTCAACCTGGTTAAAAATAAAATTAAGCAAAAAAAAGATTGTGCGCGCTAAGTTTCACGACTTTTAGCGTATAAGAAATATCTTCCTGATAAAATCAATCATAGATGAGGGGAATTTAAAGTCAATTAACCATAGATTAATTTGATTTTTATCCAAAATGAATTTCGATGAAAATAAACAAGTTAACTGACTTTTATCACGACGCCAGCGCCATTAATTCTGGCCATATTTTTCCAGTAACGCATTAGCAATCGCTTGCGTTTGCGCATCCGCCACCCCGTTCCATAACGCCGGGCGGAAATGCATCTGGAACGCCATGATCACCCGCTGCTGTTCACGCGCGGTCATCTCCGGTTTGACCTCGTAACCATAACGCGAAAGCAAGTCGAGCAATGATGCGGGATCGACTGGCGTATTGGGCGCGCGTCCCGCCAGATAAAACACCACGCGCTGTTCATCAGGCCAGGCGCCAATGCCCTGCGCCGCCAGATCGCGCCAGGGGAACAGAGGGCCGGGATCGTCTTTACGCTGCGGGGCAATATCCGCATGCGCCACCACGTTTTGCGGCTTAATGTCGTAGCGGGCAATGATCTCTTTCGCCAGTGGGATCAGGGCCTGAATTTGCGCAGGTTCAAACGGGGCGAAGTATTTCATTCCCGCCGACTTTTGCCAGCCGCGATTTTCCAGTTCGATACCAACGGACGTGTCGTTGATGCGCGTTGCGCCGCGCCAGAAGCTGATGCCCGCGTGCCACGCCAGATCGTGCTCTGGCACCAGTTGCCAGATACGCGGCTTGCCACGGTGAAGCGGCGGTACAGCAGGAATTAAATAGTGCGAGCTGACGTTTTTATCCGTTAACGCCGCCAGAGAGGTATCAAAGTCATCCGCCGTGTAGTGGATGACCAGGATTTTGATGCGCGGGTACGCCGCCTGTGCCTGATGACGGGTATCCAGCTGATACCCGTCTTTATCAATAATCCCTTTCTCGCCCGCGCACCCGGTTAACAGAAGCGCGACGACCAGCCAGAGCAGGCGTCTCATCGGCGCGTTTTTACCGCCGTCCCGCTGACGCTCACCATCAGCATACTGCTGTCTTTGCCTACGGTCTCATAGTCAATGTCGATGCCCACAACCGCATCCGCACCCAGCGCTTTCGCCTGTTCGCCCAGTTCCTGAAAAGCGATTTCACGCGCTTTACGCAACTCTTTTTCATAGGAACCCGAACGTCCGCCAACGATATCGCGAATACCCGCGAAGAAGTCACGGAAAATGTTGGCGCCCAAAATGGCTTCCCCCGTTACCACACCGCAATATTCCACGATGTTTTGCCCTTCCAGCGTCGGGGTTGTCGAAAACTGCATAGCCGATCTCCTTGTTTACCTAAGCACTCGATCTCAAACGCATTATCAGACCGATACGCTATCATTGAAAAGATATAATTGATTATCGTAGATCGCTTTTTGGCAGATCGCTTATAAGGAAATCACTATGCGCTACAGCAAACTCTCTCTGCTCGTCCCTTGCGCACTGCTGCTCAGTGCCTGCACAACCGTCACTCCTGCTTATAAAGACAATGGCCCGCGCAGCGGGTCGTGCATAGAAGGCGGGCCGGACAGCGTGGCTCAACAATTTTATGACTACCGCATTCAAAACCGTACTAACGACATTACCGCCCTTCGCCCTTACTTAAGCGACAACCTGGCAAAACTGCTCTCTGACGCCAGCCGTGACAGCGAACACCGCCAGTTGATGAGCAGCGACCCGTTCTCCAGCCGCGCCACCTTCCCGGATAGCGCCAGCGTAGCCAGCGCGTCCACCATTCCTAATCGCGACGCCCGCAACATCCCGCTGCGCGTGGAGCTGAAGCAAGGCGACCAGACCTGGCGCGACGAAGTGCTGATGATCCATGAGGGTCAGTGCTGGGTTATTGATGATGTACGTTATCTTGGCGGCAGCGTCCACGCGCCAGCCGGTACGCTGCGCCAGTCCGTCGAAAACCGCTGATCACCCGACAAAACGTCGATAAATCATAAGCCCCACAAATTGTCTGGCATTCTGCATAGAATGCCGACAATTATTCTTGCCGCCTACCTCCCCCGCTATTTTGTGCTATGTTTATTGAAGAATGTGGTTTGCATTTAACTTTTAACGCATAAATATTGCATAACTATTCTGTCAAAGGTACTATCTGCGGCCTCAACATACACAAAATCATTCATGATGCGTCGAGGCGGCAAGTGACTGGAGTGACAAATCTGTCAGGAACAGATTTGAACGTCGCGAGCAACGGTCCGTAAGGGCGAGTCTCAGGGTGAGACGAGTCACTCAGCAGCCAACAAAGAGGCAGCATGAAGGATGACGTGTACAGTTATCAGACTGCCAGCATACGAGAATCAATGAGTATTCAATTAAACGGCATTAATTGCTTCTACGGCGCGCATCAGGCGCTGTTCGATATCACGCTGGATTGCCCTCAGGGCGAAACGCTGGTGTTACTTGGCCCAAGCGGAGCGGGTAAAAGCTCGCTGCTGCGTGTACTCAATCTGCTTGAGATGCCGCGCTCCGGCACGCTCACTATCGCAGGAAATCATTTCGACTTCACGAAAACGCCTTCCGATAAGGCGATTCGTGAATTGCGCCAGAACGTAGGCATGGTTTTTCAGCAATACAATCTCTGGCCGCATCTCACGGTACAACAAAACCTGATTGAAGCGCCCTGCCGCGTGCTGGGTCTGTCAAAAGACCAGGCGCTGGCGCGTGCCGAGAAACTGCTGGAACGTCTGCGTCTGAAACCTTACAGCGATCGCTATCCTCTGCATCTTTCCGGCGGTCAGCAACAGCGTGTGGCTATCGCCCGTGCGTTAATGATGGAGCCACAGGTGCTGCTGTTTGACGAGCCAACCGCCGCGCTGGACCCGGAAATCACCGCGCAAATCGTCAGTATTATTCGTGAACTGGCGGAAACCAAAATTACCCAGGTGATCGTCACTCACGAAGTAGAAGTGGCGCGTAAAACCGCCAGCCGGGTGATCTATATGGAAAACGGTCACATCGTCGAGCAAGGGGATGCGAGCTGCTTTGCAAACCCGCAGACCGATGCATTCAAAAACTATTTATCTCACTAAGATTCGGGACAATGACAATGAAAAAAGTTCTGATTGCCGCGCTAATTGCAGGCTTTAGCCTTTCCGCTACAGCAGCTCAAACCATCCGTTTCGCCACGGAAGCATCCTACCCTCCGTTCGAATCTATGGATGCCAGTAACAAAATCGTCGGCTTTGACGTCGATCTGGCCAATGCGCTGTGTAAAGAGATTGACGCGACCTGCACCTTTACCAACCAGGCGTTTGACAGCCTGATCCCAAGCCTGAAGTTCCGTCGTTTCGACGCGGTGATGGCCGGTATGGACATCACGCCTGAGCGTGAAAAGCAGGTTCTGTTCACCACGCCTTACTATGACAACTCCGCGCTGTTCATCGGTCAGCAGGGTAAATACACCAGCATCGATCAGCTGAAAGGCAAAAAAGTGGGCGTACAGAATGGCACTACCCACCAGAAGTTCATCATGGATAAGCACCCGGAAATCACCACCGTGCCTTATGACAGCTACCAGAACGCGAAGCTGGATCTGCAAAATGGTCGTATTGACGGCGTGTTCGGCGACACCGCCGTGGTCACTGAATGGCTGAAAGATAATCCGAAGCTGGCGCCGGTTGGCGATAAAGTGACCGACAAAGATTACTTCGGCACCGGCCTCGGCATCGCGGTACGCCAGGGCAACACGGAACTACAGCAGAAATTCAATACTGCTCTGGAAAAAGTGAAGCAAGATGGCACGTACGAAACCATCTACAACAAATGGTTCCAGAAGTAAGACTTGATGAACGAATTTTTTCCTTTAGCAAGCGCCGCCGGGATGACCGTCGGCCTTGCCGTTTGTGCGCTGATCATCGGCCTCGTCCTCGCTATGATTTTTGCCGTCTGGGAGTCCGTAAAATGGCGCCCGATAGCCTGGACAGGTTCCGCAGTGGTCACGATTCTGCGCGGCCTGCCGGAAATTCTGGTGGTGCTGTTTATCTATTTCGGTTCCTCTCAGCTTCTGCTGATGCTGTCTGATGGCTTCACCATCAACCTGGGGTTTGTGCAAATCCCGTTGCAGATGCAGATTGAAGACTTCGACGTCAGTCCGTTCCTGTGCGGCGTCATCGCGCTGTCGTTGCTGTATGCGGCATACGCGTCGCAAACGCTGCGCGGCGCGCTGAAAGCGGTTCCGTCTGGACAGTGGGAATCCGGTCAGGCGTTGGGCTTATCAAAAACCGCGATTTTCTTCCGCCTGGTGATGCCGCAAATGTGGCGTCATGCGCTGCCAGGGCTGGGCAACCAGTGGCTGGTATTGCTGAAAGATACCGCGCTGGTTAGCCTTATCAGCGTGAACGATCTGATGCTGCAAACAAAAAGCATCGCCACGCGCACTCAGGAGCCGTTCACCTGGTACATTGTGGCTGCGGCTATCTATCTGGTGATTACGCTGGTGAGTCAGTACATTCTCAAACGCATTGACCTGCGCGCGACACGTTTTGAGCGGAGACCAGGCTGATGTTTGAGTATTTACCTGAACTGATGAAAGGGCTGCACACCAGCCTGACGCTGACGGTTGCGTCTATCATCGTCGCGCTGATCCTGGCGCTGATTTTCACCATCATTCTGACGCTGAAAACGCCGGTGCTGGTATGGCTGGTTCGCGGCTACATTACGCTGTTTACCGGTACGCCGCTGCTGGTGCAAATCTTCCTGATCTACTACGGCCCGGGGCAATTCCCGTCGTTACAGGATTACCCGGTACTCTGGCATCTGCTGTCCGAGCCGTGGCTATGCGCCTTACTTGCCCTGTCGCTCAACAGCGCGGCCTATACCACGCAGCTGTTCTATGGCGCGATCCGTGCGATCCCGGAAGGCCAGTGGCAGTCCTGCGGCGCGCTGGGGATGAGCAAAAAAGATACCCTGGCGATCCTGCTGCCGTACGCGTTTAAACGCGCCCTCTCCTCTTACTCCAATGAGGTGGTGCTGGTCTTCAAAAGCACCTCCCTGGCGTACACCATTACGCTGATGGAAGTGATGGGCCACGGCCAGTTGCTGTACGGTCGTACCTACGATGTGATGGTGTTTGGCGCAGCTGGCGTGATTTATCTGATCGTCAACGGTTTGCTAACCTTGCTGATGCGCCTCATCGAGCGTAAAGCGCTGGCGTTTGAGCGCAGGAATTAAGAACACCATGTAGGCCTGATAAGATGCATCAGCGTCGCCATCAGGCAATGGCGCAAGCGCCTTATCCAGCCTACAAAATCATCGACATAAATGCATAAAACGAAATCATAAAGACGGACAAACCACTAAACTGTCCGTCTTTTTTATAACAATAAAAATACTTAATCATTTTTATTGCATATAAATTCATTAAATGGCATTGTAAACCCATGCCGCAGACACGGTGAATAATCATAAGATTGACAGACGGGAGTTCCACCATGAAAAAGTTAGTTCTGGCCGCATTACTCGCTACTTTCGCCGCTGGCGCCTCAGCTGCCGATAAAATCAATTTCGGCGTTTCCGCCACTTACCCGCCGTTCGAATCACTGGATGCGAGCAATAAAATCGTCGGTTTCGATATCGATCTGGCGACTGCGTTATGCAAACAAATGCAGGCCGACTGTACTTTTACCAACCACGCGTTTGACAGCCTGATCCCGGCGCTGAAATTCAAAAAATATGACGCGGTTATCTCTGGTATGGATATTACCCCTGAGCGTAGCAAACAGGTGACGTTCACCAGCCCTTACTATGCCAACTCTGCGCTGGTGATTGCGAAAAAAGACAGCTATAAAACCTTTGCCGACCTGAAAGGGAAACGTATCGGCATGGAAAACGGCACCACGCACCAGAAATACCTGCAAGATAAGCATCCTGAAGTGAAAACCGTGGCTTATGACAGCTACCAGAATGCGATTATCGACCTGAAAAATGGCCGTATTGATGGCGTATTCGGCGATACCGCCGTGGTGAATGAGTGGCTGAAAACCAATCCGCAACTGGGCGCGGCAACAGAAAAAGTGACCGATCCGCAATACTTCGGCACCGGCCTTGGCATCGCTGTGCGCCCGGATAATAAAGCGCTGCTGGAAAAACTGAACGCCGCGCTGGCGGCAATCAAAGCTGATGGCACTTATCAGAAAATCAGCGATCAGTGGTTCCCGCAGTAATCTTCCTTGCCGGATGGCGCAGCGCCATCCGGCAATTCTATAAGGGCACAAAGAACCTAAACCGCGCGCCACTCACTGAATCCATCAGCCTGATCCCACCGCCGTGCAGTTCCAGCATCCGTCTTACAATCAGCAGCCCTAACCCTCCGCGATCTTCCCGCGACGCCTGATGCCCCAGCACCGATGGTCGCTGGAACAGTTGTTCACGCAACGCTTCGTCAATACCTGGCCCGCTGTCGCTGACCTCTACCTGTAGCTGCGCCTCCTCCTGCCACACCTTCAGCCGGATAGTGCTCCCCTGCGGCGAATGGCGCACGGCGTTATCCAGCAGATTCGTCACTACCCGCTCTATCATTGAGACGTCAGCATTGATAAGCGGCAGGGAATGCGGCATATCGACCTGCAAATGCAACTGCCGGGTCTCTATTGTCAGATCGAATTTTTGCGCCACATCCTGAATCAGCTCACCAATAGCAAAGCGCTCCAGTTGCGGTTTAATGCTGCCATGCTCAAGCCGCGCCAGCTCGAAAAGCTGCTGCGACAGGTGCCGCACCTTGTGCCCCTGACGCAGCGCAGTGGCGAGATATTGCTGCGTTTCTTGCGGCGTCAGCGTAGCGGATTTAAGCGATAACGTTTCCAGGTAGCCCAGCAATGACGTCAGCGGCGTGCGTAAGTCATGCGAGATATTGGCGATAAACTCCCGGCGCTGCCGGTCGCTGTCGGCCAGTTGATCCCACTGACCGGCGATTTTGCGCGCCAGCTCGATAAAAGTATTGCGCAGCACCGCAACTTCATCATTCACCGTGGTTTCCGGCTGCTGTGCCGCCAGCTGTTTGATGGCGGTAATGCTGTCCTGCTCCAGCCCGGCAACGTCCATCGTCAGGCGTTTTACCGGGCGCGTCACCCAGTACCAGATCAGTAACCCCGCCAGCAGGCCGAACAGCGCCACCCATAGCAGGGACCACAACACCGTACTCCAGAGTGCTTTATGCCAGGCCATTTCTGCCAGCGCATTTGACTCTTCACCTTGCAGGATGATGTACAAATAGCCTTTAAGCTCACCATCCTGACGTAAAGGGGTAACGCTGAAAACCTTCTGACTCTGACTACGCGGATCGTCGCCATAGACGGGCATCGCTGCGCCGCTGAGAAACGTTTGCAATGGACTAATATCGATCTTTTGCCGCTGGATATGGCCCGGCGGCGCGGCATCGGCCAGCAGTTCGCCATCAGAGGAGACGACATACAGCTCAACGCTCGGGTTAAAGGTCATCAGGCGGTCAAACAGCGGCTTCAGCACGCTGCGGTCAACCCTGCCCTGCGCATCCAGAATGGGTTCACGCTGCACAATCTGTTGCGCCAGCCCGCCGGACAGCCGCTGCACCATCGCGTTGCCGTACTGCATGCTGCTGTAGAGTTGCACCGCGCAGGCAACGGTAGCGCAGAGCATCAGCAGCAGAATGAACAGCAGCGTCAGCCGCTGGCTCAGGCTAAAGCGCCGCATCATGGTTCAGCTCCGCAAATTTGTAACCTTTGCCCCAGACGGTACGAATAATCTCCGGTTCAGCGGCATCTTTTTCAATCTTGATACGCAGGCGATTAATGTGGGTGTTGACGGTGTGCTCATACCCTTCGTGCTGATAGCCCCAGACCTGTTCCAGCAGCGCCAGACGCGAAAAGACTTCTCCAGGATGACGGGCAAAGAAGTACAGCAGCTCAAATTCACGCGGCGTGAGGTCCACGTCCTGACCGTGCAGGCGCACCGTACGCGCCAGCGGATCAAGCGTCAGGCCATGAGCCTGAATATGCCCGGCAGTCTGTGCCTGCCCCATAGCCTGCTGACGGCGAAACAGCGCTTTGATGCGCGCGATCAGCTCCTGCACCGAGAAGGGTTTTGCCAGGTAATCATCTGCCCCGGTTTCCAGCCCGGTAATGCGGTCCGTTTCGCTGCTGCGGGCGCTGATAATAATCACCGGCAGGTAGCGGGTCATCTGACGGATGCGACGACAAATCTCCAGACCGTCAACGTTGGGGAGCATCAGGTCGAGGATCACGGCATCCCAGGGTTGGGTTTCAAGGCACTGTAACGCCTTACCCCCATCCGGTTGGTGAGTAATGGCGTAGCCTTCGTCTTCTAGATTGAGGCGCAGGAGCGCCGCGATGTCGTGGTCATCTTCCACCAGCAGGATCTGCTTCATGGGTAAGCCTTCATTCTCTCAATGCCAATGACTTAAGCTTACCCGATTTCACAGGGGGGAAGAGTTCACATTTTGTTGAACTTTGTGCGGACGTTGCGCCAGGCGGCGGCTTCGCTTTACCCGGCCTACCGGTCAGCGTGCTTTGGTCAACAGCGTTAACACTTCATAATGCGCGGTATGCGGGAACATATCGAAAAGCTGAACACGCTCAATACGGTAGCCCGGCAAGTTGGCAATGTCCTTTGCCATCGTCTGCGCGTTGCAGCTGGAGTAGATGATGTATTCCGGCGCCATCTGGCTAAGATAGTCGCACAGGGCTTTTCCAATGCCGCGACGCGGCGGGTTCACCAGCACCAGTTCCGGCACCTCTCCTTGCGCGGTGGCGAATCGGGTGGAGTCCAGCGCCTGAAAATGAAGATTCGTCAGCCCCAGTTCCACGGCGGATTGCTTCGCGCAGGCGATTGCCTCTGGTGCGATCTCAATGCCCGTCAACGTCATTTCCGGGGTGGCGCAGTGCAAACCAAATCCCCCGACGCCGCAAAACAGATCCCACATATGATGAACAGGCAGCTGACGCACCCAGTCACGCGCTGTCGCATACAGATGGCTCGCAACGACCGGGTTGGTCTGGAAAAAGCTCTGCGGACGGATCCACAGCGGCACATCGTTAAAACGTTCTGCCAGCGCCTGCTGCTCCGTCAGGAAGATCTCCGTTTCCCCTTCCATAATCGCCATGTGTACCGGTTGAATATTCGCGGTAATAACCTTCAGCTGCGGTAACTGCGCCTGTAGCCACGGCAGCGCCGCGCGCAGCTGCGCCAGTTTGGTTTCTGAGCGCAGCACGAACCGCAGCATCATACCGCCATCGAACTGACTTTCCGTCAGCAGGATGTATTTCAGCTCGCCGCGTTTGCGCGCCACATTGTAAGGCGTTAACCCGGCACGGGCGATGAACGGCTTCAGCGTGGCGAAAACGGGAGCAAACGTGTCGGGATAGAGCGGACAGTCGCTCAAATCCTCCGGGGTGCCATCGCGATGCAACATGCCTAACAGCGGCTTTTCCACGCTGCCGCTGACCACCATTTTGGCTTTATTACGAAAGGCCTGTTCCGGGCCGCTGACCGGCGCACACCACTGTTCAACTGAAAAATCGGCAAGCAGCCCCTTCAGATCGGCGGTTTTGGCGGAGAGTTGATCGCGGATCGGCTGGACTATCCACTGACAGGATCGACAGCGACCGGCGTCGTAGAGTGCGCACTGCATACAAAGACCTTCATATTACCAGGGGCGAGGATTATACACGTTATTGCAAACGGAAGAACCGCCTGCTGCCCGCAGGGATAAAGAGCAGCATCAGAACCAGCATGTCTGGCAATTTCTGCATCACCAGCGTGTGCAAAATTTCGCGTTTCGACTCCCCGGCAATACTGAACAGTTCCGGGTAGCCATAGCCCAACGACGCCGCCCACAGATAACCTGCGGCAATAACCTGCGTGAGCAGGTACACCCAGCGCGCCCAGTTGCGCCCTTTCACCAGCGAAAACGCGCAATATATTTCAGTAAAGACCAGCGCCAGGCTGCCTAAAAACACCAGCGTCAGATTCCAGGTTTGCACGCTGCGATGAATAAACTCCCCCATTCCCCGCATGCCGAGCGTGTTAAAAATCATCAGCAAATCGAGGCAGCGGATCAAAATAATCGCGAGCGCCGCCACCTGCACCAGCGTGGGTACATTTAAACGGGCATGTGATGAGGATGATTTCTTAAAAAATCCCAACGAATCGTCTTCCATGAAAACGTTACCGCGTTTGCCCACGGTAACGTGTTGCCAGGTTGGCAGATTTTAGTTTCTTCAGCCGCGTCTTGCACGTTGGATATCACGCATTCGCTGCTTTTCTGCGCGCGCCATCAGATACCAGGCGATAAAACCGACAATGCCTACCACGCCGAGGATAAGGGTCGCCAGCGCGTTAATCTCCGGGTTAACCCCCATACGCACGCTGGAGAAGACCAGCATCGGCAATGTCGTCGCCCCCGGGCCAGAGACAAAACTGGCGATCACCAGATCGTCCAGCGACAGCGTGAAAGCCAGCAGCCATCCAGAGATCACCGCAGGCATGATCATCGGCAGCGTAATCACAAAGAACACTTTTAACGGCGTCGCGCCAAGATCCATCGCCGCCTCTTCAATCGAGCGATCCAGTTCGCGCAGACGCGATGAAATAACCACCGCCACATAGGCCGTACAGAAGGTAACGTGCGCCAGCCAGATTGTCAGCATTCCGCGATCTGCGGGCCAGCCGATAGCATGAGCCAGGGCCACAAACAGCAGCAACAACGACAGTCCGGTAATCACATCCGGCATAACCAGCGGCGCGGTGATCATAAACGCAAAGCCATTCGCTCCACGAAAACGGCCAAAACGCACCATTACCACGGCGGCAATCGTCCCCAGAATAGCCGCCATTGTCGCGGCGCAAGCGGCAATCGTGAGGCTCAGGCCGACGGCGCTTATCATCGCGCTATCCCGGAACAGCTCGCCATACCAGCGCGTAGACCACCCCGCCCAGACAGTCACCAGCTTCGAGCTGTTAAACGAATAGATGACCAGCATCAGCATCGGCGCATACAGGAAGGTAAACCCGAGCACCAGAATAACAATTCGCCAGGGCGAACGAACCACCGGTAAAGTATTCATCCGAGTTCCCCCTCGCTTTTTTGCTGATGCTTATGGAACCAGATAATCGGTACAATCAGCAGTAATAACATGATGATAGCCACCGCAGAGGCCACCGGCCAGTCGCGGTTGTTGAAGAACTCCTGCCACAGTACGCGGCCGATCATAATGCTGTCTGGCCCGCCGAGCAGTTCCGGGATCACAAATTCCCCCACCGCCGGAATAAACACCAGCATCGATCCGGCAATTATTCCCCCTTTCGTTAACGGCACAATGACGCTAAAGAAGGTTTTCAGCGGACGCGCGCCCAGATCCAGCGAGGCCTCCACCAGCGAATAGTCAATGCGCGTCAGCGCGATATAAATCGGCAGTACCATAAACGGCAGATAGGCGTAGACAATACCGATATACACCGCCAGATTGGTATGCAAAATCGTCAGGGGATGATCGATAACCCCCAGCCACATCAGGAAGTTGTTCAGCACGCCGTTATTTTTCAGAATCCCCATCCAGGCGTAAACGCGGATCAGAAACGAGGTCCAGGACGGCAGGATCACCAGCAACAGCAGAATATTACGCGTTGACGGCCTGCTGTGCGCCACCGCCCAGGCCAGCGGATACCCCAGCAGCAAACAGCAGAGAGTCGAAACGCCCGCCACCTGCAAAGACTGCAAATAGGCGTCAAAATAGAGCGGATCGTCCGTCAGTTGCAGGAAGTTTCCCAGATTGAGGGTCAGGGATAGCTGCCCGTCGGCCCACGCCACCAGATCGGTATAGGGCGGGATCGCCCGCGCCATCTCCGCCAGGCTGATTTTAAACACAATCAGAAACGGCAGCAGAAAAAGCAGGATCAGCCAAAGGTACGGCACCGCGATGACCAGCTTACGCCCATGCTTCATTTGCATCCGCGCCAGCCACAGCGTCAGGCCGCCGGGCTTTTTATCGCGAGCCGGAGGTTCAAGTGTACTCATTTTCGCTCCTTAAACCGTCAACACCACACAGCTGTCCGCATCCCAACATAAACGCACTTCATCGCCCCAGGTCGGCAACCCTTTGCGATAGCGATGCGCGTTCTGTAACTGAGCGCTCAACATCTGGCCGCTTTTCAACCGCACATGATAAATCGACAAATCGCCGAGGTAGGCGATATGCACCACTTCACCCACGGCAAAGTTGTAGCCGTCTTCTGGCGGCGCGTCGCACAGCATGATTTTTTCCGGGCGCAGCGCAACATACACCGGAACGTTATCGACAACGGACGCATCCGCATCCACCTTCAGAGGATGCACCAGCCCCGGCGAATCAATGACCAGCCCATCATCCTGACGTTCCTTCAGCAAGCCTTCAAAGACATTCACAGAACCGATAAATTCCGCGCTGTAGCGGGTGGTCGGATGTTCATAAATCTCTTCCGGTTCGCCAATCTGCACGAATTTCCCACGGTTCATGATCGCAATTCGCCCGGCCATCGTCATCGCCTCTTCCTGATCGTGCGTCACCATCACGCAGGTCGCGCCAACGCGCTCAAGAATATCGACGACTTCCAGCTGCATCCGGTCGCGCAGCTTTTTATCCAGCGCGCCCATCGGCTCGTCGAGCAGCAACAGCTTCGGGCGTTTCGCCAGGCTACGCGCCAGCGCCACACGCTGACGCTGGCCGCCGGAAAGCTGATGAGGCTTACGTTTAGCGAACTCCTGCATATGCACCAGCCCCAGCATTTCGTTCACGCGCGCGGTGATTTCCGCCTTCGACAGCTTGTCCTGCTTCAGCCCAAACGCAATGTTCTGCTCCACCGTCATATGGGGGAACAGCGCATAGGACTGAAACATCATATTGATAGGGCGCAGATAAGGCGGGACATGCGCCAGATCGACGCCATCGAGCATGATTTGCCCGGCAGAGGGTTGTTCAAATCCGGCCAGCATACGCAGCAGCGTGGATTTCCCGCAGCCCGATGCGCCAAGCAGCGCAAATATTTCGCCTTTATAGATAGTGAGACTGACATCATCCACGGCGTGTTGACCATCAAATGATTTTGTCAGGTTGCGGATTTCAAGAAGCGGCGTCAGCGCTTTACGGGTTTTCGCCTGTGGGCGGGGGGTCGCGTCGTTCACGGGGTGCTCTCCGGCATAAACAAAAATCAGTGCAAACGCACCATAAAAGTGCGCATTGCCCGGTAAACCTCACCGGGCAACGTTCTGATACAGCGGCTTATTTACCGCTTTTCACCTTCGTCCAGGCACGCGTACGCACACGGTCGATCTTCGGTTCCTGCACTTTCAGCGTGAACATTTTCGCTCGCACATCCGCAGGCGGATAAATGCCCGGGTTGTCACGCACTTCAGCGCTGACCAGCGCCGTCGCTTCTTTGTTGGCGTTGGCGTAGAACACATGGTCGGAAATGTGGGCGATCACGTCCGGGCGCAGCAGATAGTTGAGGAACTGATAAGCCTCTTCTTTGTTTTTCGCATCAGCAGGCATCGCGAACACATCAAAGAACGCCATCGCCCCCTCTTTCGGAATGGAGAAGGAGATATTCACGCCGTTTTTCGCTTCTTTCGCGCGGTTAGCCGCCTGCCATACGTCCCCTGCCCAGCCAATCGCCACGCAGGTATCGCCGTTCGCCAGATCGTTTATGTATTGAGACGAGTGGAAATAACGAATGTTCGGGCGCAGCTTCAGCAACAGATCGGTCGCAGGCCCCGTGTAGTCATCCGCTTTGGTACTGTTGGGATCTTTCCCCAGGTAGTTCAGCACGGTCGCGAACACCTCTTCAGGCGCATCAAGGAAGGAGACGCCGCAGCTTTTAAGTTTTTCCAGATTTTCAGGTTTCAGCACCAGATCCCAGCTATCGACCGGCGCGTCAGCCCCCAGCACCGCTTTGACTTTATCGATGTTATAACCGATACCGGTAGTCGCCCACATATACGGCATCGCGTATTTGTTGTCGGGATCGTGCTTCGCTACCAGCTTCAACAGCTCTGGATCGAGGTTTTTCCAGCCTGGTAATTTGCTTTTATCCAGCGGCTGGAATACGCCCGCAGTGAGCTGGCGTTCCAGAAAACTGGCCGACGGGACAACCAGGTCAAAACCGGTGCTCCCGGCCATGAGTTTCCCTTCCAGTACCTCGTTGGAGTCGAAGACGTCATAGACCACTTTGATACCGGTCTCTTTTTCAAAGTTCGCGACCGTATCCGGGGCGATATAATCAGACCAGTTATAGATATGCAGTGTTTTTTGTTCAGCGGCGAGCGTGCTGGCAGAGACGGCCATCAGAGCACCCGCAACCAGATCCGATAGCCATTTTTTATTTAAGGCGGTCATAATCTCTTTCCTTCTGAAAGTTCGTTAACAAACGAACCAAAAAAGTTGCATTCTAAGATATGCAAGAAACGTGCATATTTTGTCACTCGACACAGTTACAGAAGAGAGGGCTCTCTCCCTGCCGTCATTGCTCGCCATAAATACACAAAATCATTCAGGAGGTTGTCTGAAGGATGACGTGTAAAAGCTTCGCAAGAATAACTTTAGCCAGGGTTCGAGGCTATAGCTCAGATTAAAAAACGCCTTTTATCAATTTTTTATGCAGGTTTTGTCTATGTGATAAAGCGAAACAGGCGGAAAGGAGGTGAATTATTCTTTAAAGAAAGGTTAAAGGCAGAATAAAAAAATGCAAACAGCAGCCGCTCTGGCAGCGACTGCGTTAGACGCGTCATTCTTCAGGTTGCATGTGCGCAGATTTCAGTGAAGAAAATGATTTTCAGCGCTACTTTTTTGCGCGTCTTCTTCTGCGCTGAACAGCAGCTGATGCGCTCCGGCTTCCAGGATCACCATAGAAATCTGCTCTTCGCTCTGACGAACAAACCACTCGAACTGTTCATACGTCACGCCCCGCATAACGGATAAAGACTGGCAAACCACCAGTTTTGGCAGATTATCATCCTGCATATCCAGGAACGCTTTCACCGTTAACGAGCTGGCGTTAATTGCCGACAGATCGGCAGCCAGCGGCAGCAGCGCAGAGGGCCTCACTTCCGCCATTGCGGAAAACAGCACCGTGTTATCCACCAGGTCGATTTTCGCATCGTAAATGCCGTCAAAATTTTGCATATGGGGCAAATGCAGCGCCTGACAGGTATCACATTCAAAAAAACTCATGCCCAGGTCGTCGAGCCATTGACGCAACGTATCCAGAGTAGGAACGACCAGTGATGTCATAATAATGTGCTACCTCTTACGATAAAAAATTACCGGCACAGCTTACGCAAAAAGACCGCGTCATACCACGATCGGGAACGATATTGCGATTAACCGCCCGTTTTAAGGCAAAATTCGGGGGTGGCGTGACGCTCGATCCACTGGATCATTCGCCCGGCGATATCCACACCCGTCGTTTTTTCTACCCCTTCCAGACCCGGAGAGGCGTTCACTTCCATGACCAGCGGCCCACGCTCCGCGCGCAGAATATCGACGCCAGCGACATCCAGCCCCATCGTCTGCGCCGCTTTTATCGCGATCTCTCGTTCACGCGGCGTGATACTGGCGATACTCGCCATACCGCCGCGATGAAGGTTGGAGCGAAAATCGCCCTCTTTTGCCCGCCGCTCAATGGCCGCCACCACTTCGTCGCCCACGACCAGACAACGGATGTCACGCCCTCTGGCCTCTTTGATGTACTCCTGCACCAGAATGTGCGCATTGAGGCCACGAAACGCATCAATCACGCTCTCTGCGGCTTGCCGGGTTTCCGCCAGCACCACGCCAATGCCCTGCGTACCTTCCACCAGTTTTACCACCAGCGGCGCGCCGCCGACCATGTCGATCAGATCGCTGGTGTCATCCGGCGAATGCGCAATGCCAGTAACGGGCAAGTCAATCCCCTGCCGGGCCAGTAACTGTAGCGAACGCAGTTTATCGCGCGCGCGGGTAATCGCCACGGATTCGTTCAGCGGATAGCTACCCAGCATTTCGAACTGACGCAGCGCCGCTGTACCGTAAAACGTGATGGCGGAGCCAATACGGGGGATGACGGCATCAAAATGCGGCAACTGGCGGCCTTTATAGTGAATAGAAGAGGCCGCCGGGCTGATGTTCATATAGCAGGAAAGCGGATCGAGTATTTCGACCAGATGGCCGCGCTTCATCGCCGCTTCGCGCAGGCGTTTACAAGAATAGAGCGTTCCGTCCCGGGACAATATGGCAATTTTCACCCTGCACCTCTCTAAAAGACCTGGTAAAAGCCTGCGTATCATACACCGGGTGTTAGCGCGTCGCCCAACCCTGTTTATGCAAATAGTCCAGAATAAACGGGCGATTCTCTTTGATGATGGTACGACGGATATGATCGCTCCAGGTATCGCGGCGCGTATTGCTGTCGCGGGTCAGGTAATACTCCGCGATCTGCTCATCATATTGCGCCAGCAGCGCGGCATCCACAGGCTGATAGTGATTTTCATGCACCACCAGTTCTGCGGGCAGGCGCGGCTTAACGCCAGGGTTATCCGCAGGCCAGCCGAGGCACAGCCCAAACAGCGGCAGGACATATTTCGGTAATTTCAGCTGTTCCGTAACCGCTTCAATATGATTGCGGATACCGCCGATGTAGACGCCGCCCAGCCCCAGGGATTCGGCAGCGGTCAGCGCATTTTGCCCCATCATCGCCGTATCGACCGTGCCCAGCAGCAGCTGTTCCGCCAGCCCGAGCTGCGCGTCCGGGCAAATCTGTAAGTGACGATTAAAATCAGCGCAGAAAACCCAGAATTCCGCGGCCTGCGCAACGTGCTTTTGCCCGCCCGTCAGGGGCACCAGCGCTTCGCGCATGGCTTTATCGGTAATGCGGATAATGGAACTGCACTGTAAAAAACTGGAGCTTGAGGTTCCCCGCGCGGCGGCAATAATCGACTCACGCTGCGCATCGGAAATCGGCTCATCGGTGAAATGACGAATAGAACGGTGACCACGGATTAAATCAATGGTTGGAGTCATGCGGTTTTTCTCTTGCTGAACGGGAAGAAGAATCGGGTGAGCGCGTCATCAGTTGCGGCGCAATAAGCTGCGCGATCCGCCACATCAGCGCCACCGCAGCGGGAAGCATAAGCAGGATACCGAGAAATATCATCACCGTTACCGCCAGCGGCCTGTTCATCGGCGCGGGTAATGTGAGGTACTGATTGAGCGACAGCAACGCCGCTGCCAGCAAAATCATACCGAGAATTTCCAGAATCAACACGCTTTTGGGTAAAGCGCCAATCGAGCGCATAAGGGCCTCCCGGATAACGGATGCTCAGTGTAACGCGTTCAGGTTTATCGTGTTTAACAGATATAGCCTATAGGTATCAAAGCAACAGGCGCAACCTGCTTTTCAGATGCGTCGTTTAACGGCATCATAGCCGCCATTCGTCACAAGGCTATGAGTTCGAGGAAAAAACAATGTTTACCGTTATTTTTGGTCGCCCAGGGTGCCCGTATTGCGTGCGTGCGAAAGAGTTAGCAGAAAAACTGAGCACTGAGCGCGACGATTTTAACTATCGTTATATTGATATTCATGCTGAAGGCATTACCAAAGCGGATCTGGAAAAAACCGTGGGTAAACCGGTAGAGACCGTACCGCAGATTTTTGTCGATCAGAAACACATCGGCGGTTACACCGATTTTGAGGCATGGGCAAAAGAGAATCTGAACCTGTTCGCCTGATCGCTGCTTTACGCCCTCTCCCGGAGGGCGTTATCGGTTCTTTTTACGTCGCTGACTAAACAGGCTGCTGATAAATAAAAAGCAAAGCGCGCCGAGCGCACACCAGAACACCGCACTGAACAACCACGCCAGTTCTTGCCATACGGAGCGCGTAGGCATAAAAACAAATCGCATCAGGACCAGACAACATGGTGCGGCCAGCATGGCGCCGATAAGAGGTTTAATGACTTCTCTGCGATGGGAAAAAAAACTGGCCACCGCGCCAGGTAACGTAAAAAACAACAGCCCAATCTCAGGATGCCCGGCAACCCGAAATGCCCCTTTCATATGCATCGTTAATGAAAGGCACACCACAATAAAGAGTACAAAGCAGCAGATTGCACCCGCCCAACCTTGTTTATGTTTCAATCGTTCCTCCTGACACTATCTCTATCGAACACTTTTTTCGCCCGAAGGCGTCCAGTCAGATAAAGTCGTTCGGCATTCCATGCCAAAAACACACCCACACGATTCTTATAGCCGTTGATACGTAATGAGATTAAACTAGCGAATTAAATTGTTGTGCTGCTTTTATTTGAGCGCCGATACGATGCCGACGCCTCATAATTTCTGGCAAAAACATTAGCGTAAATTGTCATTTCTTTCAACAGCTTACTGGTAAACAAGAAGTTAGTCTCCGTGAATATAAACGTCGCAGATTTGTTAAATGGGAATTACATCCTGTTATTATTTGTGGTCCTGGCTCTCGGGCTATGTCTGGGTAAGTTACGCCTGGGTTCAGTCCAACTCGGTAATTCCATTGGCGTTTTAGTGGTCTCCCTATTATTAGGGCAGCAGCACTTTAGTATTAACACCGATGCACTAAATCTGGGCTTTATGCTGTTTATTTTTTGTGTCGGCGTCGAAGCTGGCCCCAACTTTTTTTCTATTTTTTTTCGCGACGGCAAAAATTACCTGATGCTTGCTCTGGTCATGGTCGGTAGCGCGCTGCTGATCGCATTAGGGCTGGGTAAGCTCTTTGGCTGGGATATCGGCCTGACCGCCGGTATGCTGGCGGGCTCCATGACCTCGACCCCTGTGCTGGTCGGCGCAGGCGACACGTTACGCCATTCCGGTATGGAGAGTTCGCAGCTCTCGGTCGCGCTGGACAACCTGAGCCTGGGCTACGCGCTGACCTACCTCATCGGCCTGGTCAGCCTGATTGTCGGCGCACGTTACCTGCCGAAACTGCAACATCAGGATCTGCAAACCAGCGCCCAGCAGATTGCCCGCGAGCGCGGCCTGGATACCGACGCCAACCGCAAGGTCTATCTGCCGGTCATCCGCGCTTATCGCGTCGGCCCGGAACTGGTGGCCTGGGCCGACGGGAAAAATCTGCGCGAGCTGGGCATCTACCGTCAGACCGGTTGCTACATTGAGCGCATCCGCCGTAACGGTATTCTGGCGAACCCGGATGGCGACGCGGTATTGCAGATGGGCGATGAGATTGCCCTGGTTGGTTACCCGGATGCACACGCCCGGCTGGACCCCAGCTTCCGTAACGGCAAAGAAGTCTTCGACCGCGACCTGCTCGACATGCGCATCGTGACCGAAGAGATCGTCGTGAAAAACCACAATGCCGTAGGCCGCCGTCTCGCCCAGTTGAAGCTGACCGACCACGGTTGCTTCCTTAACCGCGTGATCCGCAGCCAGATTGAAATGCCGATCGACGACAACGTGGTGCTGAATAAAGGCGACGTCTTGCAGGTGAGCGGCGATGCGCGTCGCGTGAAAACCGTCGCGGACCGTATCGGCTTTATCTCGATTCACAGTCAGGTAACCGATCTGCTGGCCTTCTGCGCCTTCTTTATCATCGGCCTGATGATCGGGATGATCACCTTCCAGTTCAGTAATTTCAGCTTCGGCATCGGCAACGCCGCCGGGCTGCTGTTCGCCGGGATCATGCTCGGTTTCCTGCGAGCTAACCACCCCACCTTCGGGTACATCCCGCAGGGCGCGCTGAACATGGTGAAAGAGTTTGGTCTGATGGTCTTTATGGCCGGCGTCGGCCTGAGCGCGGGCAGCGGCATCGGGAACGGGCTTGGCGCGGTCGGCGGGCAAATGTTGATTGCCGGTCTTGTGGTGAGCCTGGTGCCGGTCATTATCTGCTTCCTGTTCGGCGCTTATGTATTACGTATGAACCGCGCCCTGCTCTTCGGCGCCATGATGGGCGCGCGCACCTGTGCTCCGGCGATGGAGATCATCAGCGACACGGCGCGCAGCAACATTCCGGCATTAGGCTATGCGGGAACCTATGCGATAGCCAACGTTCTGTTAACGCTGGCGGGGACACTTATTGTCATCATCTGGCCGGGCTTAGGATAAAACTGAAGTTTGCCTTTAAGTGAAAAATTTTTGCAGGTAAGCAGAACTTTTCTTCAAGGCGTCAGTCATAACTAGTGCCACTGCTTTTCTTTGATGTCCCCAATTTGTGGAGCCCATCAACCCCGCCATTTTGGTTCAAGGTTGATGGGTTTTTTGTTGCCTGAAATTCACACTTGCCCGGCAATACGCTTCACCATGACCAGAATATCGTCCCGCGTTAAAGGCGCTCTGTCGGTGACGAAATGGAGGGTCATGCCTTCGATAAACGCGTCCAGCGCGCGGGCGGTCACCGGTTCAAACCACTGCTCCAGCGTTTGCTGACTGCGCTGCATCCAGTTCTGCATCACCGTTTTCAGCGCCGGTTTTCGGCTGGCGAAGGCATACAGCTGGTACATCAGCTCCATATTATCTGGCGTGGTCACCAGCGAGCTGTAGATCATGTCGGTAATGGCGTGACAGGCGTCCTGAACGTTCGTGACATCGGCAAAGAATGACTGAAACTGGTGCGACATTGTTTCTGTAAACCGGCTTAACGCCTCGATCAGCAACTCATCGATTCCCGAAAAATAATAGGTCATCGACCCGAGCGGCACCTGCGCTATCGCCGCGATTTTGCGGTGCGTAACGCCGTGAATGCCATGCGTTATTATCGCTTCCTGCGTGGCCTGAACGATTTTGTCTCGCCGCTGGGGATCGTTAGCTCGTCGCACTGCTTTTCCTCTCATCACGTTTGTGTACAAATGTACACAAACTTGCTAGTGTTGTCCCCTGTATTCTCTTTTTTCAGTTTGAATCAATGACCGCCATCTCATCACGTAAAGCCTTAAGACGCCGGACCTGGGCGCTTTTTATGTTCTTCTTCTTGCCAGGGCTGTTGATGGCCTCATGGGCAACCCGCACCCCCGCCATTCGCGATATCCTTTCGGTATCAACGGCAGAAATGGGGGCGGTGCTGTTTGGGCTTTCCATCGGTTCGATGAGCGGTATTCTGTGTTCCGCCTGGCTGGTAAAACGATTTGGCACGCGCAACGTCATTCAGACCACCATGTCCTGCGCCGTTGCGGGGATGGTTATCCTCAGCATTGCGCTGTGGTTCGCTTCTCCGCTGGTTTTTGCGCTTGGCTTAGGCGTATTCGGCGCCAGCTTTGGCGCCGCCGAAGTCGCTATCAACGTCGAAGGGGCGGCGGTTGAACGTGAAATGAATAAAACCGTCCTGCCGATGATGCACGGTTTTTACAGCTTCGGTACGCTGGCTGGCGCTGGCGTCGGCATGGCGCTAACCGCCTTTAACGTCCCTGCCAACGCTCATATCCTGCTGGCGGCTCTCGTCGCGATCGTCCCCATTTTTATTGCTATTCGCGCTATTCCCGACGGCACGGGGAAAAACGCCGCCGACGGCGCCCACACAACGGAAAAAGGCGTACCTTTTTATCGCGATGTCCAGCTACTGTTGATCGGCGTGGTGGTACTGGCAATGGCCTTCGCTGAAGGGTCCGCCAACGACTGGCTGCCGCTTCTGATGGTGGATGGTCACGGCTTCAGCCCAACGTCCGGCTCGCTGATTTATGCGGGCTTTACGCTCGGTATGACCGTCGGGCGCTTTACCGGCGGCTGGTTTATCGACCGTTATAGCCGCGTGGCGGTAGTCCGCGCCAGCGCACTAATGGGAGCGCTCGGTATTGGTCTGATTATCTTCGTCGACAGCGCCTGGGTCGCGGGCGTTTCCGTTATTCTCTGGGGGCTTGGGGCGTCGCTTGGCTTCCCGCTAACGATTTCAGCGGCCAGCGATACCGGCCCGGACGCGCCAACCCGCGTCAGCGTGGTGGCGACAACCGGTTATCTGGCCTTCCTGGTGGGGCCGCCGCTGCTGGGCTACCTTGGCGAACATTATGGTTTGCGCAGCGCAATGCTGGTTGTGCTGGCGCTGGTCATCCTGGCCGCTCTTGTCGCGAAGGCTGTCGCCAAACCGACATCAAACACTCAATCTGTTATGGAGAATAGTTAATGGGTATCAAGCTAATTGCGGTAGACATGGACGGCACCTTTTTGAGCGATCAAAAAACCTATAATCGCGACCGGTTTATGGCGCAGTATCGGCTAATGAAGCAGAAAGGCATCCGTTTTGTGGTCGCCAGCGGTAATCAGTATTACCAGTTAATCTCTTTCTTTCCAGAGATCGCCCACGAAATCGCCTTTGTCGCTGAAAACGGCGGCTGGGTGGTCAGCGAGGGCGAAGATGTGTTCAACGGCGAACTGGCGAAAGAGGATTTTGCTGCCGTTGTCGATCATCTGCTGACCCGCGCGGATATTGAAATCATCGCCTGCGGTAAAAACAGCGCCTATACCCTGAAACAGTACAACGATGAACTGAAACAGGTTGCGGCGATGTACTACCATCGCCTTGAGTTCGTGGACAGCTTCGACAACATCAATGACGTGTTCTTTAAATTCGGCCTCAACATTACTGATGACCGTATTCCCCAGGTTCAGACGGCGCTGCATGATGCGATTGGCGATATCATGGTGCCGGTTCACACCGGTTACGGCAGCATCGATTTGATCATTCCCGGCGTACACAAAGCGAACGGCTTGCGTCTGCTGCAACAACGCTGGGGGATTAACAATGATGAGGTCGTGACGTTTGGCGACGGCGGCAATGATATTGAGATGCTGCGTCAGGCCGGCTTCAGTTTTGCGATGGAAAACGCCGGAGCGGCGGTGGCCTCTGCGGCGAAATATCGGGCGGGCTCGAATAACGCGGAAGGCGTGCTGGACGTTATCGACCGCGTGCTGAAAAACGAAGCCCCGTTCAGTGGGTAATGCCTCTTTGAGGCCTGATGGCGCTGCGCCGGAGGGCCTCACCCTTCCCGTGAATCCCCTACCCGTTTGTCTTTCAGGAAGATAACCATCAGCAGCAGCCAGAGAATGCCGTTCGCCAGGTTGAAGAGGCTGAATAAGCCGTTGCCGCCGCTCAGATAAGCATGCTTGCTCACTTCAATACCCACGGTAAAGATCAGCATCTGCAACATCCCCATCGCCGCAGAAACCGTGCCTTTGCTCATATCGCTGGCGAACAGGGTCAGACGCACCAGCCCCGCGTTCGCCACGCCGATGCCAAAGGCGTAGACGCTCAGACCCGCCGTCATCCATAAATATGCATGGGAAGAGACCACCGTCGCGGCTGCGGCGATCAGCAATCCCGCCACAATCGGCCAGCCGCCCATGATAATCAATGCGCGCACCGTTCGCCGGGAGGTCAACCGCGCCAGCACCAGATTCCCGGCAATCAGCGCGCCAAAGACAGGAACCTGCAACAAGCCATATTCATAGCTGCTGAGCTGCTCACCGCTGATGATAATGATCGGTGACTGGGCAATCCACGCCAGCAGCGGCAGGCTGACGAACCCCAGCGCCAGCGCGCCGGCAACAAACCGCACGTTTTTCAGCACCAGCTTGTAATCCCGCCCCAGCTCTTTAAACGACAGCTTCTCGCCGAGGCGGGTCGCGGTCTCCGGCATCGCGCGCTGTAAGCCGACAAAAGCAATCGCCGCCAGTACGGCAAACAGAACAAACATCCCTTCCCACGGCAGAACATGCACCCAGGCGGCGCCCACCAGCGGCCCCAGTAGCGGCGCAATCAGGGCAACGTTAGCCATTAACGCCGTAATTTTGATACACACCGCTTCTTCAAAGGATTCCTGAATGGCGGCGTACCCCACAGCACCAATAAAGCACAGGCTTACCCCCTGTAAAAAACGCAGCAGGGTGAACTGCTCAATGTTTTGCGCCAGCAGTGTGGCAAGGCAGGTGACGATAAACCAGATCACGCCCGCTAACATCACCGGGCGGCGTCCAATACGATCCGACAGCGGCCCTAACAGCCACTGCAAAAACATCCCACCCGCCAGGTAGGCGGTCATCGAGGTCGGAACCCAGTCGATCCCGGCCTGATACTGTTCCACCACCGCCAGCATCCCCGGCTGGATCATATCGTTGCCGATATACGTAGAAAATTCGTAAAGCACCAGACAGAGAGGGAAAAGCAGTGCCTGACGTCCGAGCCGGACGCCTGTTTGTGAAAGGTTTTGCATGCAATCTCTTCGCAAATAAAAAATCGCGCAAAGTGTAATGAAAGTACGTTACCTGAGATAGCGAATTATGTGATTTACAAACAAAATGCGCACATTTTTACATAATCATCCTTCGTGACCTTTTGCTTTAAGGTTAATTTAAGTTGCTGGCGCTATCATGGCGAATAAGCTCGCGCCATTGTCTTAAATCTCCTCATTTTACAGGTAAATAAGACAATACCGCTTTCCCCCCGTTGCGGCACTTTGTATTCTCGCCCTTACCCGGAGCACGTAGGGTCGTTTCGTTTAATCACTGCACTGAGTCTGGATGTTATGCTGGAAAACCTTAACAACTCGCTGTTTTACTTAATCAATGCCACCCCCGACTCCGCACAGTGGATGATCGCCCTGGCCATTTTCATTGCCAGAGATTTGATTAACATCGTGCCGCTGCTGGCCGTTGTGCTTTGGTTATGGGGGCCGCGCGATCGGGTCTGCGCTCAACGCCAGCTGGTGATTAAAATGGGTATCGCGCTGCTCATCAGCCTGACGATCTCCTGGATAATGGGGCATCTTTTCCCGCACGATCGTCCTTTTGTCGATCGTATCGGCTATAACTTCCTGCATCACGCGCCCGATGACTCCTTCCCGAGCGACCACGGCACCGTTGTCTTTACCTTTGCGCTGGCGTTTTTATTCTGGCACCGCGTCTGGTCTGGCATACTGCTCATGGCGCTGGCCGTGACTGTCGCCTGGTCACGCGTTTACCTCGGCGTTCACTGGCCGCTGGATATGCTCGGCGGTTTGCTGGTCGGGATGATCGGCTGCCTGAGCACGCAAATGCTGTGGCAAAAATATGGGGTTGCTCTCTACCACGGCCTACAAACGTGCTACCGCGTCTGCTTCGCGCTGCCCATTCGTAAAGGCTGGGTACGTGACTAACCTGGTGAAAAAAGAGTAGTATTAAGCGCTCTGTACTGTGCAGAGTGCTTATTCAACTGTCCAGGGGAATTATGGAAACACGACGCGACGAGCGTATTGGTCAATTGCTGCAAGCGCTAAAACGCAGCGATAAATTACACCTGAAAGAAGCCGCGACTCTGCTGGGCGTATCGGAGATGACCATTCGTCGCGACCTGAATAATAAAAGCGCGCCCGTCGTGTTACTGGGCGGGTATATTGTTCTGGAACCCCGCAGCGCCAGCCATTATTTATTGAGCGATCAAAAATCCCGCCTGGTTGAAGAGAAGCGCCGCGCCGCGCAGCTGGCCGCCGGTCTGGTACAGGCGCATCAGACGATTTTTTTTGACTGCGGCACCACCACGCCGTGGATCATTGAAGCCATTGATAACGAATTGCCTTTCACCGCCGTCTGTTATTCCCTGAATACGTTTCTGGCGCTCCAGGAAAAACCCCTGTGCCGGGCGATTCTGTGCGGCGGGGAATTTCACGCCAGCAACGCCATTTTCAAACCGCTCGATTTTCAGGAAACCCTGAATAATATCTGCCCTGATATCGCCTTTTATTCCGCCGCAGGCGTTCATATCAGCAAAGGGGCAACCTGTTTTAACCTCGAAGAGCTGCCGGTGAAACACTGGGCTATGTCGATGGCGCAATACCATGTCCTGGTGGTGGATCACAGTAAATTCGGCAAGGTGCGACCCGCGCGGATGGGGGAATTAACGCGTTTTGATACGGTAGTGAGTGACTGCCGCCCCGACGATGAGTTTGTCGATTATGCCAAAGCGCAGCGCATTACGTTGATGTATTGATGTAAGGTTTGCCGGATGGCGGCGCTGCCGCGCCTTATCCGGCCTACAAATATGCACGTATCGTAGGCCGGATAAGCGTTAACGCCATCCGGCACCGTCACCGCGATTAAGAGAACCAGCCGCCAAACCACTGGTGGAATTTCATCAGGACGAAGTCCCATATCCGCCCAAAGAAGCCGCCCTCTTCCACGTTTTCCATCACCATCAGCGGACGCTGTTCAATGGACTTTCCGTTGAGCTGGAAGTCGATGGTGCCGACAACCTGGCCTTTCTTCAACGGCGCGGTCAGCTGCGGTTCCGTCAGCGTAAAGCTGGCCTTCAGGTTTTTCAGCTGTCCGCGCGGAATCGTCACGGAACCCGCCTCTCCCGCGCCCAGATTCACCTCGCTCTTATCCCCAAACCAGACGCGCTGAGTCACGAACGTCGCGTCAGGTTTAATGGGTGTCACCGTTTCAAAGAAGCGGAAGCCCCAGGTCAACAATTTCTCTGACTCATTAAAACGGATGCGATCGGTTTTCGTCCCCAGCACGACGGAGATCAAACGCATATCTCCTTGAGTCGCAGAGGCCACCAGATTGTATCCGGCGCCTGCCGTTGTCCCGGTTTTCATGCCGTCAACGTTCAGATTAGAACTCCACAGCAGGCGGTTACGGTTCGGCTGGCGAATCTTGTTGAAAGTGAACTCTTTTTCTTTGTGAATGGCGTACTCTTCCGGCACATCATGGATCAGCGCTTTGCCCAGCAGCGCCATATCACGCGCGGTACTAAACTGCCCCGGCGCATCCAGGCCGTGAACCGTCTGGAACGTTGTGTTGGTCAGCCCCAGTTTTTTCGCGTAACCATTCATCAAACCAATGAACGACTCCTGGCTTCCGGCAACATAATCCGCAAGCGCAATACAGGCGTCGTTACCCGACTGAATAATCACACCCTTGTTGAGATCGGATACCGAGACCTGATCTCCGGGCTTAAGAAACATGACCGACGAACCGCGCAGAGCCGGGTTGCCCGTGGCCCAGGCGTCTTTTCCTACCGTCACCATATCCGTAAGCTGAATTTTTCCGGCCTTCAGCGCCTGCCCGACGACGTAACTGGTCATAATTTTGGTCAGGCTGGCGGGGTCCAGTTTCTCGTCGGCGTTGCCTTCCGCCAGCACCTTGCCGCTGGAATAGTCCATTAAAATCCACGCGCGCGCATCAACGCTCGGCGGCGCCGTTGTCTGCTCAGCCGCCTGTAACGTCGGCGCAAAAAGGAATAAGAGTGCTGAACCCGCAGCAAGACTACGAAGGGAAGAAGAGTATTGCGTCATAAATGCCACCCGAGTATCCATTCCAAAAAAACACGCCATACCACCGTGTTATAAGTGCGGTGAGTAATAACGCACTAACGAACTTAAAGAAACCGTAAGTTGGTAAAGTTTTTAAAGTTTATGCAATAACGCCACGCTGCGCTGCCTCCGTGAGGATTTTTTTGCAAGCTGTTGCGTAAATGTTAGCTTTATCCCACCATGGGACGAGTCGGATACCGATTGCAGAACAATTTGAGGGGTAACTATGATTACGCTGTGGGGACGGAATAACTCAACCAACGTCAAAAAAGTGCGATGGACGCTCGACGAACTGGAGCTGCCTTATACGCAAATTCTGGCAGGCGGGCAGTTCGGGCTGAATCATGACGCTGACTATCTGGCGATGAACCCGAATGGCCTGGTGCCGCTGCTGCGCGATGATGAAACGGATGTTTTGCTCTGGGAGTCCAATACCATCGTCCGCTATCTGGCGGCGCAGTATGGGCAAAAACGTCTGTGGGTAGACTCTCCGGCGCGACGGGCAGAAGGGGAAAAGTGGATGGACTGGGCAAACCAGACGTTAAGCCCGGCGCATCGCGTGATCCTGATGGGTTTAGTCCGCACCCCGCCGGAGCAGCGCGACCAGGCGGCGATCGACGCCGGCGCCAACGTCTGCGACGGCCTGTTTGGCATTCTTGATGAGGCGCTGGCCAGCCAGACCTGGTTCTCCGGCGCGGAGTTCGGCACGGCGGATATCGCGATCGCCCCCTTCGTCTACAACCTGTTTAACGTTGGCCTGAGCTGGACGCCGCGCCCTCACCTTGAGCGCTGGTATCAGCAACTTACCGAACGTCCGGCGTTTCGTAAAACAGTGATGATCCCGGTCAGCTAAGCGCGTGGGCTGACTTTCAGCAGTTCTCCGTCGGACTCGTCGGTTAAGACATATAAATAACCGTCGGGTCCTGCGCGCACATCGCGAATACGTTTCCCTCTGTCGCCCAGAATCCGTCCGTCCTCCGTCACCTTATCGCCGTTAACGCTCAGGACAATCACATCCTGCTCTTTCAGCGCGCCGATAAACAGTTTCTGCTTCCATTGAGGGAACGTGTCGCTGTTATAAAACGCCATACCGCTGACCGCTGGCGATTTTTTCCAGTAGAAGATCGGCTGCTCCGTTCCCTCGACAATTTCACCTTTCGCTTCCGGGATTTTAAAGCCGCTGTAGTTGATGCCCCAGGTTGCCAGCGGCCAGCCATAATTTTTACCTTTTTCGGGGATATTGATTTCATCGCCGCCGCGCGGGCCATGTTCATTCAACCACAGCGCATCGCTCCACGGGTTTATCGCCATACCCTGCGGGTTACGTATGCCGTACGACCAGATCTCAGGGCGCGCGCCGGTCTGATTCACAAAGGGATTATCCGGCGGCACGCTCCCCTGGTCGGTCAGGCGCACCACTTTGCCCTGCAACTTGTCCAGATCCTGTGCGGTAGGGCGCTGATTATTTTCGCCAAGCCCGATAAACAGATGGCCTTTGCCATCAAATACCAGTCGTCCGCCGAAATGATTACCGGTTGAGAGTTTCGGCATCTGACGAAAAACAGTCTGGAATTCTTCCAGATGTTTCAGGTCATCGCTGAGTCGCCCGAAGCCAACCGCCGTTCCGGCTTTCCCCTCGCGATCGGCCTCAGAAAAACTGAGCCAGACGCGGCGAGACTGCTCAAAATCAGGCGCGAGCGCCACGTCCAGTAATCCCCCCTGACCGTTCGCCCAGACCTTCGGCACGCCCGTTATCGGATCGGAAAGCCCTTTACCCGCCTGCCAGTGACGAAGCTGGCCGCCTCTGAGAGTTATCAACATACCGCGATTATCCGGCAGAAAAGCCAGCGCCCAGGGATGATCAAGTTTGGTCTGCAAAACCTCCACCTTCACCGCCGGAGTTTCTGCATTCACGAAGGGAGAAAACAGTGCCAATAAGGCAACAGAGAAAAGTGTCCGACGCATACCGCCTCCTGTATGACCCTGCGTTAAAGCGTAGTCAGCAAGGGACAGCGCGGATTGATTTTTACAAAAACTTAACGAAAAGGGGGAGTCGCCTCCCCCTGACTTAGACCTGTTCAAGCGGTGATTGCGCTTTCAGGCTCTGGATACTCAGCGTCAATGTTGTCAGACAGTTTTCAAGTTTCTCTGCGTTGACGGCGATAAACGTCGGACAGTCATGGTGTCCGCTCATGAGACATACTGCGGCGGCTGCCAGTGCGCCTTCAGCACGATGTAAAGCATTCCATTCTTCCTGATCCAGATGCAGACCTTGCAGCAGTGATTTATCATGAAGCCCACGATTCAGTTCAAAAAAGTTGTCACGCAGATGATCACTTTCGCTGACTGACATATAGCCTTTCGCCTTTCTTAACTGCAAATAAGCGGCGAGATCGATTCGGGCGTTTATCAGCTTGTTAAGTAGCTCGGTTCTTAGTCTGTCAACGACCATACCTTGTTCCTCCTCTTTCCAACCATACTGCAACTTAATAGTATGGTCATTTTTTGAACAAAGTGCTGCCTGAGATCAATAATTCACTCGGTATTAACATACTTTACATATTTGCTATAAATCCCGTGGCGCGCTTACCCGCACAGGCGATGAGATAGCGATACATTTTTTGCCCGGATCTCTGTAGAATCCCTGCTCTGACCATTCCAATAACTGAACAATTTTTAAGCTATGAGCAATGTAACCCGCCAGCCGAAAATCGGCTTCGTCTCCCTGGGCTGCCCGAAAAACCTGGTTGATTCGGAGCGAATCCTGACTGAACTGCGTACCGAAGGCTATGACGTCGTACCGAGCTACGACGACGCCGACATGGTGATCGTCAATACCTGTGGCTTTATCGACAGCGCCGTACAGGAGTCTCTGGAAGCGATTGGTGAAGCGCTGACTGAAAATGGCAAGGTGATCGTCACCGGCTGCCTGGGCGCGAAAGTCGATCAGATCCGTGAAGTGCACCCTAAAGTGCTGGAAATCACCGGGCCGCATAGCTATGAGCAGGTTCTGGAACACGTTCACCATTACGTACCAAAACCGAAGCACAACCCGTTCCTGAGCCTGGTGCCGGAACAGGGCGTTAAGCTGACCCCGCGTCACTACGCCTACCTGAAGATTTCTGAAGGCTGCAACCATCGCTGCACCTTCTGCATTATTCCGTCCATGCGCGGCGATCTGGTCAGCCGTCCGATTGGCGAAGTGTTAAGCGAGGCCAAACGTCTGGTCGATGCGGGCGTGAAAGAGATCCTCGTCATCTCCCAGGATACCTCCGCTTACGGCGTGGATGTGAAGCACCGCACCGGTTTCCACAACGGCGAGCCGGTAAAAACGAGCATGGTCGACCTTTGCGAGCAGTTGTCAAAACTGGGCATCTGGACGCGCCTGCACTACGTCTACCCTTATCCGCACGTTGATGACGTGATCCCGCTGATGGCGGAAGGCAAAATCCTGCCGTATCTGGATATCCCCCTGCAACATGCCAGCCCGCGCATTCTCAAACTGATGAAGCGTCCGGGCGCTGTCGATCGCCAACTGGCGCGCATCAAACAGTGGCGTGAGATTTGCCCGGAGCTGACCCTGCGTTCAACCTTTATCGTCGGTTTCCCTGGCGAGACGGAAGACGATTTCCAGATGCTGCTCGACTTCCTCAAAGAGGCGCGCCTGGATCGCGTTGGCTGCTTCAAGTACAGCCCGGTCGAAGGCGCTGGCGCGAACGCGCTGCCGGATCAGGTGCCGGAAGAGGTGAAAGAAGAGCGCTGGAACCGCTTTATGCAGCTGCAACAGCAGATCTCCGCAGAACGTCTGCAAGAGAAAGTGGGTCGCGAAATCCTGGTCATTATCGACGAGGTTGACAAAGAAGGCGCGATTGGCCGCAGCATGGCTGACGCACCGGAAATCGACGGCGCGGTCTACCTCAACGGTGAAACCAACGTTAAACCCGGAGACGTTATCCGCGTGAAAGTTGATAACGCCGACGAATATGACCTGTGGGGCAGCCGCGTTTAATTCGCCCAAATTATCGTAAAACCCGTAGGCCGGATAAGGCATTTATGCCGCCATCCGGCGCAATGCCTGATGGCGACGCTGAAGCGTCTTATCAGGCCTACGGTTCGACATTCACCCCTTAATCTTCGGGTCCAGCGCGTCGCGCAGCCCGTCGCCCAGCAGGTTAAACGCCAGCACCGTCAGGAAAATCGCCACCGCCGGAAAAATCGCCACATGCGGCGCGATGACCATATCCGCCCGCGCTTCATTGAGCATTGCCCCCCACTCCGGCGTTGGCGGCTGCGCGCCTAACCCCAGAAACGACAGGCTTGCCGCAGAAATAATCGACGTCCCGATGCGCATAGTGAAAAAGACCACGATCGACGAGACCGTGCCGGGCAAAATATGGTTGAACAAAATCGTCGCATCGCTGGCGCCAATACTGCGCGCCGACTCAATAAACGTCTGCTGTTTCAGCACTAATGTGTTTCCGCGCACCAGACGGGCAAACGCGGGGATAGAAAAGATAGCGACGGCGATAATCACATTCGCAATACCGCTACCGAGCACCGCCACGACCGCAATCGCTAACAGAATGCCCGGAAACGCGAACAGCACATCGCAAATACGCATGATCAGCCGGTCCCACCAGCCTTCGTAATAGCCCGCAACCAGCCCAAGCACCGTGCCAAGCGCCGCGCCGATAAAGACGGCGAAAACGCCTGCCGCCAGCGAAATTTGCGCCCCGACCAGGACGCGGCTGAAAATATCCCGCCCCAGCGAGTCCACGCCAAACCAGTGCGCCGCCGAAGGACCGTCATTCAGGCGATCGTAATCAAAGTAATTTTCCGCATCGAAAGGCGTTAGCCAGCGGGCGAATATCGCCACCAGGATCAGCAACAGCACAAATATCCCTGCGATCATCGCCACATGCTGACGGCGAAAACGCCGCCAGAATTCATGCCACGGCGTACGCACCCGGTCGGGTTTGACCCGCGGCATGGCATCTAAAACCGCCTGACGGCGCCAGTTAAATAATCGCATCCTTACTTGTACCTGATAGCCGGGTTAATGGCGGCATAAAGCACATCCACCACTAAATTAATAAGAATAAACTCCAGAGAAAACAGCAGCACTTCAGCCTGAATCACCGGGTAGTCGCGCATTTCCACTGAATCAACCAGCAACCGCCCCAGTCCGGGCCAGTTAAAGACCTTCTCGACGACAATCGAACCGCCGAGCAGAAAGCCAAACTGCAACCCCATCATGGTCACAACCGGGATCATGGCGTTACGCAGACCGTGTTTCAGCACCACCCAGGTTTCGCTGACCCCTTTCGCGCGCGCGGTGCGCATATAGTCTTCACTGAGGACATCCACAAACGACGCTCGGGTAAAGCGCGCCATCACGGCCGCAACGGCGGCGCCAAGCGTGATGGAGGGAAGAATATAGTGCTGCCAGCTATCTGCGCCCACGGTCGGCAACCACCCCAGCTCAACGGAGAATATCTGCATCAGCAGCATCCCCAGCGCGAACGCCGGGAACGAAATCCCGGTTACCGCCAGCGTCATGCTAAGCCTGTCCGGCCAGCGATTACGCCAGACGGCGGCGATAATTCCGGCGGTCATCCCGAACAGTACCGCCCATACCATACTGGTGATGGTCAACCACAGCGTCGGCATAAAGCGGCTGGCAATCTCTGCCGATACCGGACGACGAGACACCATCGACGTGCCGAAATCACCCTGCAACACGTTAGTCATGTAATGCCAGAACTGGACATGCAACGGCCGATCGAGACCAAGCTGCTGGCGCACCAGTTCAATCACCTGCGCGTCAGCCTCCGGCCCGGCAATCAGCCGCGCCGGATCGCCAGGCAACAGATGAACAAATAAAAACACCAGCACCGCCACAATAAACAGGGTCGGAATCAACCCCAGCAGGCGCTTAAGCACATAATTAAGCATCAGGCTCCCTTTACAAACCTTTTGCCGGATGGCGACGTAAATCCCTTATCCGACCTGCAACGAACTGCGTCGGCAAGCCGGATAAAACCATCGGGCGCGCGTTGCTTACTGCAAATCCGCGTCATCAAAACTGAAGCCAGTGTCCGGCATGATCCAGAAACCCGTCAAATTTTTACTGTGGGCTGAGACCAGTTTCTCCACCACCAGCGGAATCCAGGGGGACTCTTTCCAGAGGGTGTCCTGCGCCTCTTTATACAGGCGCGCTTTCTCCTGCGGATCGTTGGTTTTCAGCGCTGCTGCTAAGTCGTCATCAACCTGCTTGTTGCTGTAGAACGCAGTATTGAACAGCGTTGGCGGCCAGTTTTGCGAGGCAAACAGCGGTGACAACGCCCAGTCCGCCTCCCCCGTGGAAGCCGACCAGCCGGTGTAGAACATTCTCACACCGCTCTCTTTCTGCCCCTTGCCTTCCACTTCTGCCGCACGCTGCCCGGCGTCCATCGCCGTTACCTGCGCCTTAATACCGACCTGCGCCAGCTGCTGTTGCGTAAATTGCAGCACTTTCTGTGCGGTGCTGTGGTTATGAGACGACCACAGCGTGGTGCTAAACCCATTCGGATAGCCCGCCTCTTTCAGCAGTTCGCGCGCTTTCGCCGGATCGTAAGGCCACGGCGCGTAGCTCTGCGCATACGCAATAGCTGGCGGCACCACGCCCGTGGCAGGCGTCGCATAACCGGCAAAGGCCACTTTGACCAGCGCCTGACGGTTGATGGCGTAGTTCAGCGCTTCCCGCACCTTCGGATTATCGAACGGTTTTTGCGTCACGTTCATGCTGATGTAACGCTGCATGATCGACGGGCTGGCAACCAACTGTAGGTTTTTGTTTTTCTCCAGAATTGTCGCCTGCTCGTAAGGGATCGGGAACGCAAATTGCGCTTCCCCGGTTTGCAGCATTGCCGCGCGGGTGTTGTTGTCCGTTACCGGGCGCCAGGTGATCGTATCCAGTTTAGGTAAGCCTTTCTGCCAGTAATCGGCAAATTTCTTCACTTTCACGAAATCAGTCTGGTTCCAGGTATCCAGCTGATACGGCCCGGTGCCGACCGGATGGAAGCCAATGTCCTTACCGTATTTTTCCAGCGCGGCCGGAGAGATCATCGCCGTCGCCGGGTGCGCCAGAATATTGATAAACGCCGAGAACGGTTGTTTCAGCGTAATTTTTACCGTCGTCGGATCGACCGCTTCGGTTTTATCGATGTTTTTATACAGGTTGTAGCGTTTGAGATGGTTTTCTGGATCGCTCGCGCGATCGAGGTTGGCCTTCACCGCCGCTGCGTTAAAGTCGGTGCCGTCCTGGAATTTTACCCCCTCGCGCAGCTTCAGGGTGTAGATCAGGCCATCGTCGGAAACGGTGTAGCTTTCAGCCAGCACATTTTTTAGCTTCATGTCTTTATCAAGACCAAACAGCCCCTGATAAAACGACTTCGCCACCGCCTGCGATAAGGTGTCGTTCGCATCGTACGGATCGAGCGTGGTGAAATTAGAACCTACCGCTACCACCACATCTTTAGCAGCAAACGCCGGAGATGCCGCCAGTGCAGAAGCGACGCCCAGCGCAACCAGCCAATTACGGGTTACAAATGTTGTCATATTATTCTCCTGAACCCTGCCTGTTTTATGAGATGTTATAAACGCGATAACGCATTTTCTGCCTGCGCGCGCGCGACATAATGCCCCGGCCCGACTAACTGCAATGGAGCGGGCGCGATCTCCTCCCCACGTTTACGGATGTTGCTGGGGATATCGTCCGACAGCAGCACACGCTGCGGCCTGTGCCGGGAAGGATCGGCCACCGGTACTGCCGCCATTAATTTACGGGTATAGGGATGCTGCGGATTTTCAAACACCGCCCGGCGGGGGCCGATTTCCACAATCTGCCCCAGATACATCACCGCCACGCGATGACTGATGCGCTCCACCACCGCCATATCGTGTGAAATAAACAGATACGCGATGCCCATTTCCCGCTGCAAATCGAGCAACAGATTAATGATCTGCCCGCGAATCGAGACATCCAGCGCGGAGACTGACTCATCGGCGATAATCACTTTTGGATTCAGCGCCAGCGCGCGGGCGATGCAGATACGCTGACGCTGGCCGCCAGAAAACTCATGCGGATAACGCCACGCATGTTCCGGGCACAATCCTACGCGCTCAAGCAACCACGCCACCCGCGACGCGGCCGCCTCGCCTTCCAGCAAACCATGCACCCGCAATGGTTCCATTATGGAGTAACCCACCGTCTGGCGCGGGTCGAGCGAAGCGTAAGGGTCCTGAAAAATAAACTGAATATCTCGCCGTAGCGGCTGTAACTTACCGGCAGGAAGCGTGTCGATCCGCCGCCCGTTGAAGGTAATTTCGCCAGCCTGCGACTCCACCAGCCGCAGCAACGCCCGCCCGGTGGTCGATTTACCACAGCCGGATTCCCCCACCAGCGAGAGCGTTTCGCCAGGCCAGAGATCAAAGCTGACGTTTTCCACCGCATGCACTTCACGGGTCACGCGGTTAAGAATGCCGCTACGCAGCGGAAAACGCGTCACCAGGTTGCGCACTTGCAGGATCGGATCGCCTGCCACCACCGTGTCCTGCTCGGTTTGCGGTTCCACACGATCGGGATCGTTCAGTGAAATCAGCGGAAAGCGGCGCGGCAGATCGTGTCCGCTCATCTCGCCTAACTGCGGCACGGCGGCCAGCAGCGCTTTGGTATAAGGGTGCTGCGGCGCGTGGAAAATTTGCTCAACGCTGCCGGTCTCCACCGCTTCGCCCTGATACATCACCAGGACGCGATCGGCAATATCGGCCACCACGCCCATGTCATGGGTGATAAAAATCACCCCCATCGACATATCCTGTTGCAGCACTTTGATCAGTTGCAGGATCTGCGCCTGAATCGTGACGTCCAGCGCGGTGGTCGGTTCATCGGCAATCAGCACCGCCGGGCGGCACGACAACGCCATCGCGATCATCACCCGCTGGCGCATCCCGCCGGAAAGCTGATGCGGGTAACGCGATAAGATGGCCTGCGACTCAGGAATGCGCACCTGGTCAAGCATCCGTTTCGCTTCCGCCATTGCCTCTTCGCGGCTCGCCCCCTGATGCAGACGAATGGACTCGGCAATCTGCTCGCCCACGGTAAATACCGGGTTAAGCGAGGTCATCGGCTCCTGAAAGATCATGGCGATATCCGCGCCGCGCACGCGCTGCATCTGCGCATCGCTTTGCTCTCCCAGTTCAATGACCTGGCGATTACGCCGCCGAAGCAGCATCTGATCGCAGTGAACGTCGCCGCCCGCCTGCTCGATCAGGCGCATCAACGATAACGCCGTAACGGATTTCCCCGATCCCGATTCGCCGACAATCGCCAGCGTTTCGCCTCGCTGAAGCCGAAACGACACATTGCGCACCGCGCTGACGCGTTGCTGCTCCTGCTCGAACGCAATGTTCAAATTTTTGACCGCCAGTACGTCGCTGGCGTCTAATTCGTGACTGTGTGGCACCTGTTGCTCCTCACTCCCGGTAGATCCCCGTCGTTGGCGTATCTCCGGCATATCCCCAGGCGCGATACATGCCTTCGCTGTTAAAAGGTAGGGCGACGTTGCCTTCATGATCGACGGCAATCAGCCCACCGCTGCCGCCCAGCGCAGGCAATTTCTCCATGACCACACGCTCGCAGGCTTCCGCCAGGCTGAGTCCGCCGTAGTCCATCAGCGCGGCAATATCGTAGGCCGCCAATGCGCGGATAAACACCTCGCCCGTTCCGGTACAGGAAACCGCCGCGCTGGCGTTGTTGGCGTAACACCCAGCCCCGACCAGCGGGCTGTCGCCTACGCGACCAGGCAGTTTATTCGTCATGCCGCCCGTCGACGTGGCCGCCGCCAGATTACCAAACCGATCCCGCGCCACCGCGCCCACGGTGCCCATTTTGGTGGTTTCATCCAACGGCGCGCCGCTATGGTCGAGCACCGTTTCTCCGGCGTCACGCGCCGCCAGCAGTTGCGCATAGCGCTCAGGCGTGGAGAAAAGATCGGCAGAAACGCGCTCCATCCCCCTGGAAGCCGCAAACGCTTCCGCCCCGTCCCCCACCATCAGCACATGCGGGCTTTGCTCCATCACCAGCCTGGCGGCCAGCACCGGGTTGCGTAAATGGCGAACGCCAGCGACAGCGCCTGCGTTAAGCGTATTGCCGTCCATGACGCAGGCATCCAGTTCGTGGGTGGCGTCGCGCGTGTAAACCGCGCCGATCCCGGCATTAAATAATGGGCACTCTTCCAGCAAACGCACCGCTTCCGTCACCACATCCAGCGCGCTTTCGCCCGCCTCCAGCATTTTCTGTCCTGTTTCGACGATGTCCGACAGCGCCTGAATATAGCGCTGTTCCTGCTCCTGGCTCATCTGTGCGCGCGTAATTGCGCCTGCGCCGCCGTGAATAGCAATGACTGCTTTGCCCATTATTTGTCGTCCGTTAGCGGTGGCACACAACTTTCCCTATAAATATCAGAATTGTTGTGAGTTATTGATTCGATTTTTGAATATAGAAAGATGCAGGCGGCATGTAAAGGTAAAGGGCCAGCCCCTAAGTCTGAGGTGGCATACAGCCTGCCCGCATTTTCTGACATAATAGACGGATTCGATTTTGCCTCGCAGGAGTGTTTTCATGGAATTTACCGCCGGACTGATGCCGCTTGAAACGGCGCTCACCCAGATGTTGTCGCGCATTACGCCACTCACGGCATTCGAAACCCTGCCGCTGGTTCACTGTTTTGGCCGCATCCTGGCAAACGATGTGGTCTCCCCGCTGGACGTTCCGGGATTCGATAACGCTGCAATGGACGGTTACGCGGTGCGTTTGGCGGATCTGACCGCTGGTCAACCGCTGCCGGTGGCGGGGAAAGCCTTTGCCGGGCAACCGTTCCAGGGGGAATGGCCTGCTGGCGCCTGTATCCGCATTATGACCGGCGCGCCGGTGCCTGCGGGGTGTGAGGCGGTGGTCATGCAGGAACAGACGGAGCAAACCGACGAGGGCATCCGTTTTACCGCTGACGTTCGTAACGGACAAAACATCCGCCGCCGTGGGGAAGACATCACCCATGACGCCGTGGTTTTCCCGGCGGGGACTCGCCTGACCACCGCAGAACTGCCAGTACTGGCTTCGCTGGGCATCGCCGAAGCGCAGGTCGTGCGCAAAGTGCGCGTGGCGCTGTTCTCCACCGGCGATGAGCTGCAATTGCCGGGTCAGCCGCTGGGCGACGGGCAAATTTATGACACCAACCGCTTAACCGTACACTTGATGCTTGAACAGTTAGGCTGCGAGGTGATCAATCTCGGGATCATTCGCGATAACCCGCAGCAGCTACGCGCCGCCTTTATCGAAGCCGACAGCCAGGCCGATGTGGTTATCAGCTCTGGCGGCGTTTCAGTGGGCGAGGCGGATTACACCAAAACGATCCTCGAAGAGCTGGGAGAAATCGCGTTCTGGAAACTGGCGATTAAACCGGGCAAACCGTTCGCCTTCGGTAAGCTGAACAACAGTTGGTTCTGCGGTCTGCCGGGCAACCCGGTCTCTGCGGCGCTGACGTTCTATCAGCTCGTGCAGCCGTTGCTGGCGAAACTTAGCGGCAATATCGCCAGCGGTCTGCCAGCGCGTCAGCGCGTGCGTACCGCTTCACGGCTGAAGAAAACGCCGGGCCGTCTTGATTTTCAGCGCGGCATTCTGCAACGCACGGCTGACGGCGAACTGGAAGTCACCACCACGGGACACCAGGGTTCGCATATTTTCAGCTCCTTTAGCATGGGTAACTGTTTTATTGTGCTGGAACGCGATCGCGGTAACGTTGACGCGGGCGAATGGGTGGAAGTCGAGCCGTTTAACGCGCTGTTTGGAGGCCTGTAATGGCGGAACTCAGCGACCAGGAGATGATGCGCTACAACCGGCAAATCATTCTGCGAGGGTTCGATTTTGAAGGACAGGAAGCGCTAAAGGATGCGCGGGTGCTGGTCGTTGGCCTGGGTGGGCTCGGGTGTGCGGCAACGCAGTACCTCGCGGGCGCGGGCGTTGGGCAGCTCACGCTGCTCGATTTTGACACCGTTTCAGTGTCGAACCTGCAACGCCAGACGCTGCACAGCGATGCCACCGTCGGGCAGCCGAAGGTGGATTCGGCGCGCGAGGCGCTGGCGCGCATCAACCCTTATATCACCCTTACACCGATCAACGCCCTGCTGGACGAACCGGCGCTGAATGCGCTTATCGCCGGGCACGATCTGGTGCTGGACTGTACTGACAATGTTGCCATCCGTAATCAGCTTAATGCCGGATGTTTCGCCGCCAAAGTGCCGCTGGTTTCCGGCGCCGCCATCCGTATGGAAGGACAGATCACCGTCTTTACCTGGCAGGAAGGCGAACCCTGCTACCGCTGTCTGAGCCGTCTGTTTGGCGAGAACGCCCTCACCTGCGTGGAAGCGGGCGTTATGGCGCCGCTGATAGGGGTGATCGGTTCATTGCAGGCGATGGAAGCCATCAAATTGCTGGCGCATTACGGTCAACCCGCATCCGGCAAAATTGTGATGTACGACGCGATGACCTGTCAGTTCCGCGAAATGAAATTAATGCGCAATCCGGGTTGCGAGGTGTGCGGAGCACAGGTGCCGGCCTGATAAGACGCAAACGCGTCGCCATCAGGCATTTACGGGTGCCGGATGGCGGCTGACGCCTTATCCGGCCTACGATGGTTTGTAGGCCCGGCAAGCGCAGCGCCCCGGGCATGTTGCCGGATGGCGGCGTAAACGCCTTATCCGGCCTACGCGTCGCTCAAAGCGACGTTCGTCCGAACGCGCCCTGCCAGTCGTGCTCAAACTTCGCTACTGCGGCATCGACAGCCGGGTAACTGATAAGCTGCTGCGCGACATCCAGCGGCAGGGTGATGGATTCACACCCGGCCAACAGGCAGTCCAGCGCCTGACGCGGCGTTTTAAAACTGGCCGCCAGCACTTTGGCGTGCGGGGCGTGCATTTTCAGTAGCTGCTGCAAATCATTAACCGTCTGAATACCATTCCCGCCCTGTGCGTCCACGCGGTTAACGTAAGGCGCAACGTAGTCGGCACCCGCCAGCGCGGATAACAGCCCCTGCGCCGCGCCGTAAACCGCCGTCCCCAGCGTCGGAATACCTTCCACTTTCAACAACTTAATTGCTACCAGTCCTTCGGCTGTAACCGGCACTTTTACCACGATATCAGGAATAATCGCCCGCAGCTTACGCGCATCGCTGACCATTCCTTGCGCCGTGCTCGCCATTACCTGAGCGAATAAACGCCCCTGTCCGCCCATCGCGTCGTGCAATTCCGGGAGTAACACCTCCAACGGTTTTTTACCTGCCGCCACGATACTGGGATTCGTCGTCACCCCTGCCAGCGGGAATATACGCGCCAGCGATTTCACGGCCTCAACGTCAGACGTATCCAGATAGAGTTCCATAACCATTCCTCAAACTGTGAGATTTTGCATAGTTTAAGACTATCACGACAAAACCTCTCTGAGAGTTGACCTGCGTCAACATAACTTTCATTCGAAAGTTATTTAATCTTTATACGAAAGAAAGAGAGGCCGTTTATGATTTTCAATATTCAGCGCTATTCTACCCATGATGGCCCCGGCATTCGCACCGTTGTCTTCCTGAAAGGCTGCTCGCTGGGCTGCCGCTGGTGCCAGAACCCGGAAAGCCGCGCACGCGCCAGAGATCTCTTATACGATGCGCGCCTGTGCCTTGACGGGTGCACGCTGTGCGCGCAAGCCGCGCCAGAGGTGATCGAACGCGCGCTGAACGGCCTGCTTATTCATCGCGAAAAACTGACCGATGCGCATATGGACGCCCTCACCCACTGCTGCCCCACTCAGGCGTTAACCGTCTGCGGCGAAACAAAGCGCGTGGAAGAGATCATGGACACCGTGCTGCGCGACAAGCCGTTTTACGATCGCAGCGGCGGCGGTATAACGCTCTCCGGCGGCGAGCCCTTTATGCAGCCGGAACTGGCCGCCGCGTTGTTCAAAGCCAGCCATGATGCGGGTATCCATACCGCGGTCGAAACCTGTCTGCACGTACCGTGGAAATATATCGAACCGTCCCTGCCGAATGTCGATCTGTTCCTCGCCGATTTAAAACACATTGCCGAGGCGCCGTTTAAGCAGTGGACCGATGGCAGCGCTTCTCGCGTACTGGAAAACCTGAAAAAGCTCGCTGCCGCCGGTAAAAAAATGATCATCCGCGTGCCGCTCATTCAGGGTTTTAACGCCGATGAAGAGGCGATCAAAGCCATTACCGATTTTGCCGCCGACGAACTGCACGTCGGTGAGATCCATTTTCTGCCCTATCACACGCTGGGCATCAATAAATACCACTTACTCAGTCAGCCCTACTATGCCCCGGACAAACCACTTGATGCGCCCGCGTTGCTTGATTTTGCGCAGCAGTACGCCAGCAGCAAAGGTTTAACCGCGACTTTACGAGGATAATCCCATGACCACACTGAAACTGGATACGCTCAGCGACCGCATCAAAGCGCATAAAACCGCACTGGTGCACATTGTGAAGCCGCCCGTATGTACGGAGCGCGCGCAGCACTACACCGAGATGTATCAGCAACATCTGGATAAGCCGATTCCGGTTCGTCGCGCGCTGGCGCTGGCGCACCATCTGGCAGAACGCACTATCTGGATCAAACATGACGAACTGATTATCGGCAACCAGGCAAGCGAAGTGCGTGCCGCGCCGATCTTCCCAGAATACACCGTCTCGTGGATTGAAAAAGAGATCGACGATCTGGCCGATCGCCCTGGCGCCGGTTTTGCGGTCAGCGAAGAGAACAAACGCGTTTTACACGCCGTGTGCCCGTGGTGGCGTGGTCAGACGGTACAGGACCGCTGCTACGGCATGTTTACCGATGAGCAAAAAGGTCTGCTGGAAACCGGCATCATTAAAGCCGAGGGCAACATGACCTCCGGCGACGCGCATCTGGCGGTAAACTTCCCGCTGCTGCTGGAAAAAGGTCTTGATGGTCTGCGTGACAAGGTGGCAGAACGCCGTTCGCGCATTAACCTGACCGTACTGGAAGACCTGCACGGCGAGCAGTTCCTGAAAGCGATTGATATCGTACTGGAGGCGGTCAGCCTGCACATCAAACGTTTTGCCGACCTGGCGCGTCAGATGGCGGCGACAGAAAGCCGTGAAAGCCGCCGTGACGAACTGCTGGCGATGGCGGAGAACTGCGATCTCATCGCCCATCAGCCGCCGCAGACGTTCTGGCAGGCGCTGCAACTGTGCTATTTCATCCAGCTGATTTTGCAAATCGAGTCTAACGGCCACTCCGTTTCGTTTGGACGTATGGACCAGTATCTCTGGCCGTATTACCGTCGTGATGTGGAGCAAAACCAGACGCTGGATCGCGAACACGCGATTGAACTGCTGCACAGCTGCTGGCTGAAGCTGCTGGAAGTGAACAAGATCCGCTCCGGCTCTCACTCCAAAGCCTCAGCGGGCAGCCCGCTGTATCAGAACGTCACCATTGGCGGTCAGAGTCTGGTCAACGGTCAGCCGGTGGATGCGGTCAATCCGCTCTCTTACGCTATTCTGGAGTCCTGCGGCCGCCTGCGTTCCACCCAGCCGAACCTCAGCGTGCGCTATCACGCCGGAATGAGCAACGACTTCCTCGATGCCTGCGTGCAGGTTATTCGCTGCGGCTTTGGGATGCCCGCGTTCAACAACGACGAAATCGTTATCCCGGAATTTATTAAACTCGGTATCGACCCACAAGACGCTTACGACTACGCGGCCATCGGCTGTATCGAAACCGCCGTGGGCGGCAAATGGGGCTACCGCTGCACCGGCATGAGCTTCATTAACTTTGCCCGCGTGATGCTGGCAGCGCTGGAAGGCGGTCGCGACGCCACCAGCGGTAAAGTCTTCCTGCCGCAGGAAAAGGCGCTCTCCGCCGGTAACTTCACCAGCTTCGATGAAGTGATGGACGCCTGGGATACGCAGATTCGCTACTACACGCGCAAGTCGATCGAAATCGAGTACGTGGTTGACACCATGCTGGAAGAGAACGTCCATGACATTCTCTGCTCGGCGCTGGTGGATGATTGCATCGAACGCGCGAAGAGCATCAAGCAAGGCGGCGCGAAATATGACTGGGTTTCCGGTTTGCAGGTCGGTATCGCTAACCTCGGCAACAGCCTGGCGGCGGTGAAAAAACTGGTCTTTGAACAGGGGGCTATCGGCCAACAGCAGCTTGCCGCCGCACTGGCCGATGACTTTGAAGGCCTCACTCATGAACAGTTACGCCAGCGGCTGATCAACGGCGCGCCAAAATACGGTAACGACGATGACACCGTCGATACCCTGCTGGCCCGCGCTTATCAGACCTATATCGACGAGCTGAAGCAGTATCACAACCCGCGTTACGGTCGCGGCCCGACCGGCGGCAACTATTACGCCGGAACCTCGTCCATTTCTGCAAACGTACCGTTTGGCGCGGCAACGATGGCGACGCCGGATGGCCGTAAAGCGCATACCCCGCTGGCGGAAGGGGCAAGCCCGGCTTCCGGCACCGATCATCTCGGTCCAACGGCGGTTATTGGCTCCGTCGGCAAACTGCCTACCGGCTCAATTCTCGGCGGCGTGTTGCTCAACCAGAAGCTGAACCCGGCGACGCTGGAGAACGAATCCGACAAGCAGAAGCTGATGATACTGCTGCGCACTTTCTTCGAAGTGCATAAAGGCTGGCATATTCAGTACAACATCGTGTCGCGCGAAACGCTGCTGGACGCGAAGAAGCACCCGGATCAGTATCGCGATCTGGTGGTCAGGGTGGCCGGTTATTCCGCCTTCTTTACCGCGCTGTCGCCGGATGCGCAGGACGATATCATCGCCCGTACTGAACATATGTTGTAAAAATACGCCCGGTGGCGCTTCGCTTACCCGGCCTACATATTCCCCCGTAGGCCGGATAAGGCGAAGCCGCCACCCGGCTTTCTGACTTTCATTCGAAATTAAATTTGTGCTCCCCGTCACCTTGTTATTAGAATGTTTCTGGTCGCAGTTTTGAGCCAGGAGCAATGTATGACCGTTAAAGTTATCGTCACTGATATGGACGGAACTTTTCTCGACGACGCCAAAAAGTACGATCACGCACGATTTATGGCGCAGTATCAGGAACTAAAAAAACGCGGCATCGAATTTGTCGTCGCCAGCGGCAATCAGTATTACCAACTTATTTCCTTTTTCCCCGAGCTGAAAGACGAAATTTCCTTCGTCGCGGAAAATGGCGCGCTGGTTTATGAGCATGGCAAGCAACTGTTTCATGGCGAACTGACCCGGCATGAATCCCGTATTGTGATTGGCGAGCTGTTAAAAGATAAGCAGCTTAATTTTGTCGCCTGTGGCCTGAAAAGCGCTTATGTCAGCGAACATGCGCCGGAATCTTTTGTGGCGCTGATGTCGAAGCACTACCACCGTCTGCAACCCGTGAAGGATTACCAGGACATTGACGATGTTCTGTTTAAGTTTTCACTGAACCTGCCAGACCAGCAGATCCCCTTCGTGGTTGATGCGCTGCATACGTCGCTGGACGGCATTATGAAACCCGTGACCAGCGGCTTCGGCTTCATCGACTTAATCATACCGGGGTTACACAAAGCGAACGGCATCAGCCGTCTGTTGAAACGCTGGGATCTTTCGCCGCAAAATGTGGTGGCGATTGGCGACAGCGACAACGATGCGGAAATGCTGAAAATGGCGCGGTACGCTTTCGCGATGGCGAACGCCGCAGACAACATCAAAGCCCTCAGCCGTTATCATACCGATGATAACAACCATCAGGGAGCGTTAAACGTGATTCAGGCCGTACTGGATAACGCCCCGCCTTTTAACGTCTGATTCCAGATACCGGAGCGCTGCTCCGGTTTCCCCCTGCTTTTCCATTCTGCGTACCGCATCAAGTTTTTAAACTTGCATTAACTTATTTATAACTTATATTGTCATTTGTAATTAATTTAAGTTTCGAATGAAAGTCAATGCGAGGTGGTTATGGCTTTAACCTTCACAAGCGATACATTACCGGCCGATCATAAAGCGGCGATCCGGCAGATGAAGCAGGCGTTGCGGGCGCAGCTCGGTGATGTGCAGGGCGTTTTTGACAGGCTCAGCGAGGTGATTGCCACACGCGTGGCGGAAATCAATACGCTCAAAGCGCAGGGCGATGCCGTCTGGCCTGTGCTGTCTTACGCGGATATCCAGTCCGGCGCCATCACGGCAGCGCAGCGTGAACAGCTCAAGCGGCGTGGATGCGCGGTCATTAAGGGCCATTTCCCGCGGGAACAGGCGCTGGCATGGGATCAATCCATGCTGGATTATCTGGATCGCAACCATTTTGATGAGGTGTACAAAGGTCCCGGCGATAACTTCTTCGGCACGTTAACCGCCTCCCGCCCTGAAATTTATCCGATTTACTGGTCGCAGGCGCAGATGCAGGCTCGTCAGAGCGAAGAGATGGCGAACGTTCAGTCTTTCCTTAATCGGCTGTGGACATTTGAAAGCGACGGCAGACAGTGGTTCAACCCGGATATCAGCGTGATCTACCCGGATCGCATCCGCCGCCGCCCGCCCGGCACCACCTCAAAAGGTCTGGGGGCGCATACCGATTCCGGCGCGCTGGAACGCTGGCTGCTGCCCGCCTATCAACGGGTTTTCGCCAGTATCTTTAACGGCGAGCTGGAGAAGTACGATCCCTGGCATGCCGCCTACCGTACCGAAGTCGAAGAGTATACGGTCGATAACACCACCAAATGCTCGGTTTTCCGCACCTTCCAGGGGTGGACGGCGCTGTCAGATATGCTGCCGGGCCAGGGCTTGCTGCATGTGGTGCCGATTCCAGAAGCGATGGCGTATATCCTGTTACGCCCCCTGCTGGATGACGTTCCTGAAGATGAACTGTGCGGCGTTGCACCAGGCCGGGTGCTGCCGGTTTCGCAACAATGGCATCCGCTGCTGATTGAGGCATTGACCAGTATTCCGCAACTGGAGGCCGGGGACTCCGTCTGGTGGCATTGCGATGTGATCCACTCCGTCGCGCCGGTGGAAAATCAGCAAGGCTGGGGGAACGTGATGTACATCCCCGCCGCGCCGATGTGCGAGAAAAACCTGGCTTACGCGCACAAGGTCAAAGCCGCGCTGGAAACGGGCGCATCGCCAGGCGATTTCCCGCGTGAAGATTACGAAACAAACTGGGAAGGCCGTTTTACGCTGAGCGATCTGAACATTCACGGAAAACGCGCGCTGGGCATGAGTTAAGCGTCATACAGCCCTTCCCGTTCGACGGCGGTGCGTCGTTTCCCTGGACGTATCCGCCGCACCGACTCCCGCACCGTTAACGTGCCGTTCAGCAACAGCGTACCGATTGGCGCATTCGGACGAACCAGACGTTGTTGCAGCATATGTACCGCCTCCGTCCCCAGCTCATCGCGCGGCACATGCACTGCTGTTAACGGCACATCCTGAATTTCCGCCAGATTAAAGCCGTCAATACTCATCACCGACACATCCTGCGGCACGCGAAGGCCGCGCTTTTGCAACGCGCTGATGACGCCCGCCGCCATAAAATCACCGCCGACCAAAAACGCCGTCGGCAACGCCTTATCCGGCGTATTCGCCAGCCATTCGCTGACCCGCTGCTCCGCCTCTTTCGCACTGAAACTCGGCGATACCAGTAAATCCCGCTTATCGTTAAATTTCAGATTATGGGTTTGCCAGGCGTCGCGAATGCCGGCCAGACGCAGCTCCATCGTGTAGCGACGCAGGCAGAGCACCGTCATCACGTCGCGATGCCCCATTGAAAAAAGATAATCAGCGGCAAGTTCGCCAATGGCGCGGTGATCGGGCGAAACGGCTGGCAAACGCATTCGCTGATCGCGGCAATTAATCAGTACGCAGGGTTTCCCCACGTCCACCGCCAAATCGTGAATATGCGGATCGTCAATCCCTAACAAAATCGCCGCCTGCGTTTCCGCTTCGTTCATCCGCGCGAGGAAAAGCTGCGCGTCACTGTCCAGTTCCTCAAGCGCGCAATAACGCAGCCGTACTTCATACGCCGTCAGTCCTTTACTCACGTTCTGAATCACGCGGTAGTAAAAGATGTCGGACCGCTCATCAAACGCCCGCTGCGGCGCAAAGACCACCAGACTATTCAGCAACAGCCTGCCTGCCGCCATCCCGTCCATGACGCCCAGCTCCCGCGCGCACTCCAGCACTTTGTTGCGCGCTTTTTCACTGGTATTTGCCTTCCCCGCCAGCACGCGGGAAACGGTGCTGACGGAAAGCTGCGTCCGCGCGGCAATTTCGCTGATTTTGAGCCTTTTATCCATTTTGTGATCTTGCTCCATTTGCTAAATGAAAAAATTTTCATAACGCACAAACAGGGAAATAACTGGCTTAACGCCCATCTTGCCAGAGCGATACCGTTAGTAATGAGAAAACTTGCACAAAATCCGCTATTGCCCGCCCATTTTCTCACTTAACCTGAACTTGTCACACAACTTACATACTAGTTGTATAGCAACTAAGAATAAATAAAAAGATAACTTTCAATGAGATAACAAAATTTGTGTGACACCAAAACGTTTATTTCCCCTACCGTCCGTCTTGTGGAGAAAAGAAATGAGTCAGGACATCAATAACACTGTCGCCGCGAGTAAAACCCGCCGCGTCATCAAAAATTTGCGCTGGTATGTGCTGGTGCTGTTCTTACTGGGTGTGACCGTTAACTACATCACGCGTAACTCGCTGGGTATCCTGGCGCCGGAGCTAAAAGAGAGTCTGGGGATCACCACCGAGCAATACTCCTGGATTGTCGGCGCGTTCCAGATTGCCTACACCATTTTCCAGCCCCTGTGCGGCTGGCTGATCGATGTGATTGGCCTGAAGATTGGCTTTATGGTCTGCGCCGGGATCTGGGCGCTGATGTGTATCTTCCACGCGGGCGCCGGAAGCTGGCTGCATCTGGCAATTTTGCGCTTCTTTATGGGCGCATCTGAAGCGGCCGCTACGCCAGCCAACGCCAAAACCATCGGCGAATGGTTCCCGAAATCAGAGCGTCCGGTCGCGGCGGGCTGGGCGGGCGTCGGCTTCTCAATTGGCGCCATGCTGGCGCCGCCAATCATCTACTTCGCGCACGCCTCATTCGGCTGGCAGGGCGCATTTATGTTTACCGGCGTGCTGGCGCTGCTGTGGGTGATCCTGTGGTGGGCGTTCTACCATAACCCGGAACAGCACCCGAACCTGAGTGGAGAGGAGCTGGAGTATATCAAGCAGGATAACGAGCCTCCGGCCGTGAAACTGCCCTTCCTGACCGCGCTGAAAACCGTGTCGAAAAATAAACGTTTCTACGGTATCGCGATCCCGGCCTTTATGGCAGAACCGGCCTGGGCGGTGCTGAGCTTCTGGGTACCGCTGTATCTGGCGAAGGAACACGGCATGGATCTGAAGCAGATCGCCATGTTCGCCTGGCTGCCGTTCCTCGCCGCCGATCTCGGCAGCGTGGCGAGCGGCTACCTCACCCGCCTGTATACCCGTCTGTTTGGCTGCTCTCGCGTTAACTCCGTGGTGGCAAGCTCCGTGACCGGCGCGTTTCTGATGATTTCTCTCGGCATCGTGGCCATTACCCGCGATCCGTATATCACCATCGTGCTGATCTCCATCGGCGGCTTCGGTCATCAGATCATCTCCTGCATGCTGAGCGCACTGGTCGTGGAGTCGTTTGATAAAGGCCAGATGGCGACCGTCAACGGAATGCGCGGCTCTGCGGCGTGGATCGCCAGCTTCCTCTTCTCTCTGTTAATTGGCGTTACCGCCGACAAAATCGGCTTTAACCCGCTCTTTATCGCCATGGGGTTCTTTGACCTGATTGGCGCTGTTTTCCTGGTGGCATTTATTGCTGAACGTCGCGCCAAGCGCGCCTGATAGTGGATGTATTGCGTATGAAAACCCTGAAAAACTGGATTGTAGAGAAACAGTCGGCCCATCATCTGGAACTGCTGGTCGATGGTCAACACCATCTGTGCCTGTACGTACTGGAAGAAAATCTGTTTCGCGTGCTGATCAAACGTAAAGGCGAACTGGCATTAGACAGAACCTGGAGTATCGCCCCGGCGCAGGATGTGCCGTGGGAAGGCCGCAGCCGCGAAGATGTAAGCGGCTTTAGCTGCCCGGCCTGGCAACTGACGCAGCAGGATGGCGCGCTGATTGTCGCTACTGAGCAACTGCGCGTGACCGTCCACCAGCCGCTGTGGCTGGAGTGGCACTATCGCGATGAGGCGGGCGACTGGCAGCCGCTGGTCAACGACCGCCCCACCAGCGCCTATCTGCTGAACGCTCACGGCGACGGCGTGGCGCACTATTTAAGCCGCCGTAAAGATGAACGTTTTTACGGTCTGGGCGAGAAAGCGGGCGACCTGCAACGCAACGGCCAACGCTATGAGATGCGCAACCTTGACGCGATGGGCTATAACGCGGTCAGCACCGATCCGCTGTACAAACATATTCCATTCACCATCGCCCGCCGCGATGACGTCAGCTACGGTCTGTTTTACGACAACCTGAGCAGCTGCTGGCTGGATCTGGGCAATGAAATCGACAACTATCACACCGCCTATCGCCGCTGGCAGGCGGAAGCGGGCGATATCGATTACTACATCTTTACCGGCAAGCGTGTGCTGGATGTCACCAAAGCCTTTGTGCGCCTGACGGGGAAAACCCTGTTCGGGCCAAAGTGGAGCCTGGGTTACAGCGGCTCGACCATGCATTACACCGATGCGCCGGACGCACAAAACCAGCTGATGAACTTTATCCGTCTGTGCAATGAACACGCGATTCCGTGCGATTCGTTCCAGCTTTCATCTGGCTACACCTCCATTAACGGCAAACGCTATGTCTTTAACTGGAACTACGACAAGGTGCCGCAGCCGAAAGTGATGACCCAGGCATTCCACGATGCGGGGTTGAAGCTGGCGGCCAACATTAAACCGTGTCTGTTGCAGGATCACCCGCGCTACAACGAAGTCGCGGAAAGAGGGTTATTTATCCGTGATTCGGAAACCGACGCGCCGGAACGTTCAAGTTTCTGGGATGACGAAGGTTCTAACCTTGATTTCACCAATCCGCAAACCGTCGCCTGGTGGCAGGAAGGCGTCACCACGCAGTTGCTGGAGATGGGGATCGACTCCACCTGGAACGACAACAACGAGTTTGAAGTGTGGGACGGCGAAGCCCGCTGCCACGGCTTTGGCCGCGAAATCGCCATCAAACATATTCGCCCGGTCATGCCGCTGTTGATGATGCGCGCCTCGCTGGAAGCGCAGCAGCGCTTTGCGCCGGAAAAACGCCCGTACCTGATCTCCCGTTCCGGCTGCGCCGGGATGCAGCGTTACGTGCAAACCTGGAGCGGCGATAACCGCACCAGCTGGGATACCCTGCGCTACAACACCCGCATGGGGCTGGGGATGAGTCTGTCCGGGCTGTATAACGTGGGTCACGACGTCGGCGGTTTCTCTGGCGATAAACCGGATGCGGAGCTGTTCGTGCGCTGGGTACAGAACGGCGTGATGCACCCTCGCTTTACCATCCACTCATGGAATGACGATCATACGGTGAATGAGCCGTGGATGTACCCGGGCGTGACGCCGGCGATTCGTAGCGCGATTGAGCTACGTTACCGTCTGCTGCCCTACTTCTACACGCTGCTGTGGCAGGCGCACGCCGACGACGAGCCGATGCTGCGCCCCACTTTCCTCGACCACGAGCACGACGCGCAAACCTTCGCAGAGTGCGACGACTTCCTGCTTGGCCGCGATATTCTGGTGGCGAGCGTGGTGGAACCCGGTCAACGTGAACGCCGCGTCTGGCTGCCGGATAACGAAACCGGCTGGTACGATTTCGATAGCCACGAATGGTTCTCTGGCGGCCAGTGGATCACGCTGAACGCGCCGCTGGAAAAACTGCCGCTGCTGGTACGCGCCGGTGCAGGTCTGCCGCTGAGCGAACGGATCACCCATGTCAGCGCTGAACGCGACGATACCCGCGAGCTGAAACTGTTCCCGGTCAAAGGCGTGGGGACAACGTCCGGTCTGCTGTTTGAAGACGATGGCGAAAGCTGGGGTTATCAGACGGGCAATGCCCTGTGGGTGGAATGGGAGATGGTGTGCGATGGGGCAACCGTCAACCTGAGGATCAACGCGCGTGGCGACTATCGTCCGGCATGGAACGCGTTGAAGGTATCGTTACCGGCGGGGGAAAAACGTACGCTGCGGGTGAACGGCGTTGAAGGGAGTGAGTGGGTGTTGTAGTGAGTTGTTGATTGCCGGGTGGCGGCTTCGCCTTACCCGGCCTACAAACTGTAGCGTAGGCCCGGTAAGCGTAGCGCCACCGGGCTTTTTTTTAGCCGTCGATCCCTTTACTACGCAGATAATCTTCGTAGTTGCCGCTGAAGTCCACCACACGCTGCGGCGTAATTTCCAGCACGCGCGTCGCCAGCGAGCTAACAAACTCACGGTCGTGAGAAACGAAAATCAGGGTGCCCTGATACATCTCCAGCGCCATGTTCAGCGATTCGATCGATTCCATATCCAGGTGGTTGGTCGGTTCGTCCATCACCAGGATATTCGGTTTCTGCATCATCAGCTTACCGAACAACATACGCCCTTTTTCACCACCGGAGAGCACCTTCGCCGGTTTTCTGATATCGTCCTGGCTGAACAACAGACGGCCAAGAATGCTGCGTACCGCCTGCTCGTCATCGCCTTCCTGCTTCCACTGACTCATCCATTCAAACACCGTCAGGTCATTTTCGAACTCATATTCGTGATCCTGCGCGTAATACCCAATGCGCGCGTTCTCTGACCATTTCACGGTGCCGTTATCCGGCGCCAGATCGCCCACCAGCGTTTTCAGCAACGTGGATTTACCCACGCCGTTAGTCCCGAGTACCGCAAGCTTTTCGCCCACTTCCAGCAGCAGATTGACGCCCTTGAACAGCGGGCCGTTATCAAAGCCTTTCGCGAGCGCTTCCACTTCCAGCGCGTTACGGAACAGCTTCTTATCCTGTTCAAAACGGATGAACGGGTTCTGACGGCTGGAGGCCTTCACCTCATCAAGCTTAATTTTATCAATCTGACGGGCACGAGACGTTGCCTGGCGAGACTTAGACGCGTTAGCGCTAAAGCGGCTGACGAAAGATTGCAGGTCTGCAATCTGCGCCTTTTTCTTGGCGTTATCGGCCAGCAGGCGTTCACGCGCCTGGGTGGCGGCAGTCATATACTCGTCGTAGTTACCCGGGTAAATGCGCAGTTCGCCGTAATCCAGATCCGCCATATGCGTACACACCATATTCAGGAAGTGACGGTCGTGCGAAATGATGATCATGGTGCTGTCACGTTCGTTCAGTACCTGCTCCAGCCAACGGATCGTGTCGATGTCGAGGTTGTTGGTCGGTTCATCAAGCAGCAGGATATCGGGGTCGGAAAACAGCGCCTGCGCCAGCAGGACACGCAGCTTCCAGCCTGGCGCGACTTCGCTCATCGGGCCGTAGTGCTGCTCAACCGGAATCCCCACGCCCAGCAGCAGTTCGCCCGCGCGCGCTTCGGCAGAGTAACCATCCATTTCGCCGTATTTCACTTCCAGATCGGCCACTTTATAGCCATCTTCTTCGCTCATTTCCGGCAGCGCGTAGATGCGGTCGCGTTCCTGTTTCACTTCCCACAGTTCAACATGCCCCATGATCACCGTGTCGAGTACGCTGAACTCTTCGAAGGCAAACTGATCCTGGCGCAGCTTACCGATACGCTCGTTTGGATCGAGAGAGACGTTGCCCAGCGTCGGTTCGAGATCGCCGCCGAGGATTTTCATAAAGGTGGATTTACCGCTACCGTTGGCGCCAATCAGGCCGTAACGGTTGCCGCCGCCAAATTTGACGGAAATATTTTCAAACAGCGGCTTGCTGCCGAACTGCATGGTGACGTTGCTGGAAACTAACACTGGCGTATCCTGAAAAATATGTGACAAACCGCTTATTATGCCACAAGTCTTAAATAAGATCGCGCCTCACGGTAAGCCGCTAAAATTGTCCTCACGGGAAAAAAATGTGATTTCGTACACATCTGAATTCCCACTTAACGGGAATGCACATATAATGCGCTCCCAACATGACAGAATTCTCAACCCAATAGCCTGCCAGGCACTGAATCTCGCATAACATGAATATGAAATTAACAACGTTTTTCGCGGCGGCCCTCGCTGTAGTTGGCTTTTGCAGCACCGCCTCAGCGGTGACTTATCCTTTACCGACCGATGGCAGTCGCGTCGTTGGTCAAAACCAGGTGATCACTATCCCGGAAGGCAATACCCAACCGCTGGAGTATTTTGCGGCTGAATATCAGATGGGGCTGTCTAACATGCTGGAAGCGAACCCGGGTGTTGATACCTTCCTGCCAAAAGGCGGTACGGTGCTGAACATTCCTCAGCAGCTGATCCTGCCGGACACCGTGCATGAAGGCATTGTCATTAACAGTGCGGAAATGCGTCTGTACTACTACCCGAAAGGCACCAACACGGTGATCGTCCTGCCGATTGGTATCGGTCAGTTAGGGAAAGACACGCCAATCAACTGGACAACGAAAGTTGAGCGTAAGAAAGCAGGCCCGACCTGGACGCCGACGGCGAAAATGCATGCCGAATACCGCGCGGCGGGCGAACCGCTGCCTGCCGTCGTACCGGCTGGCCCGGATAACCCGATGGGTCTGTACGCGCTGTACATTGGTCGTCTGTATGCGATTCATGGCACCAACGCCAACTTCGGTATCGGCCTGCGCGTCAGCCACGGCTGCGTCCGTCTGCGTAACGACGACATCAAGTTCCTGTTTGAAAATGTGCCGGTCGGCACCCGCGTACAGTTTATCGACGAGCCGGTGAAAGCGACCACTGAGCCAGATGGCAGCCGTTACATTGAAGTCCATAACCCGCTGTCTACCACGGAAGCGCAGTTCGAAGGCGGCGAGATCGTACCGATTAACCTGAACAAAAGCGTTCAGAGCGTAACCAGCCAGCCTGATGTCGATCAGTCTGTGGTTGAGCAGGCCGTTCAGAACCGTTCCGGTATGCCGGTTCGTCTGAACTGATCAAAGCAATGTGCCGGGTGGCGACTCTCGCCTTACCCGGCCTACCGCATCGGCCCGATAAGCGTAGCGCCATCGGGCCATCACTTCAGCAGCAACAATCCATATCCCACCAGCGCCGCCCAGAGCAGCATCGGCAACGAATACCAATGAAACCGCCACCAGATACGCCGATCATTTGCCATCCGCAATGCAATCAGATTCGCCAGCGATCCCGGTAGCAAACCAAAACCACCGATATTGACCGCCCAGGCCAGCAACGCGGTCGGCGGAACGTAGTTGAGCAATAAAATCGTGGCGGGCACATTGCTGATAAACTGCGACAGACCGAGCGCAGTCAGCCAAAGCCCCGGCGCAGAGAGCGTTTCAACATGGCGCAGTACGCCCTGTAACACCGGTAGCTGTATCAATAAATGCACGTCGATAAACATCGCCATAAACACCAGCAGCAACGTCCAGTCGACGCTCAATACCACGCGGCGCGCCAGGACGATGAACCCTGCCGCCACAATCGCCAGCCCCCAGAGTTCCTGCTTCAGTTCAAGCGCGGTCAGAAACACGATATACAACCCAGAACAGCTCCACACCAGGCGCGGTTGCCACTCAGGGGCGCGCGTACCGGTATGGTATTGCAACGCCTTCCCCGGAAAACAAAGGCCACACAGCACCAACAGCGTCAGCATCATCACGGCGGCAAGCGGTGCCATCTGCCAGACAAAAGCCGCAAATGAAAGACCAGAACGCCCCCACAACAAAATATTTTGCGGATTGCCAATCGGCGTGAGCAGCGAACCGGCGTTGACCGCCAGCGCCTCAAAGATAATCAGCCGGTTTACCGGAATCGCACACAGTCTTTTCAGGGTGATGGTCAGCGGAACGACGATAAACAGCGCCACATCGTTGGTCAGGAACGTTGACAGCACCGCCGCCGCCAGCACCATAAACATTGCCAGACGGCGTTCCGTTTTAAAACGACGAACCATTCTGCGGCCCAGCACATCAAAATATCCGCTCAGCTCAACGCCTTTGGTCAGCAGCATCAAACCGCTCAGCGTAATAATGGTGTGCCAGTCAATTGCACCCGGCCAGGTGCGGGGAGTAAACGGGACGAACAGACTGAGTCCGGCCCCGACAAGGAGTAATAACAGCAGGAAACGATCGCATCTTAATGCCCGCAGAAAAGGAAAACTCATTCAGAAGGCGTTCCGTGCTTTTGCGTAAACAGGCGGAAAGCCTCAAGCGTTTCCTGGCTTACATGGTGCTCCATCCCTTCCGCATCGCGGCGTGCGATTTCCGGGCTGACGCCCAGCACCAGTAAAAAGTTTTCCACGATCTGGTGGCGTTCACGGCTTTCCTGCGCCAGCTTCTCGCCTTCTGCGGTCAGGAATACCCCGCGCCAGGGGATCATTTCGATAAGCCCTACCGACGCCAGACGCTTGAGCATCTTGGCGACCGTCGGCTGGGAAACGCCAAGTCGCGCCGCCATATCAACCTGACGCGCTTCACCGACCTCGATAATTAAATCGGAAATCAGCTCAACGTAGTCATCAATCAGTTCACGGCGATGCGCTTCCCTGACCTGGCGGAACCCTTCGACGTGTTCTTCGACATTCACTAATTGCGTCACTTTTTTTGTTGTTGGCGTACCTGCGCGACGACTCATTCTGCTTCCTCGTTACTGTGACGCGTTAATTGCATCTGGCTGGAGTGGGCCCATTGTAAACCAGAGTTGCACAGGCTCAAAAATTTAACGTTTTAGCAATAGCTATATAATATAGCCTGTGCTATATCTGTATGTAATGCAGGCATCCCTCACGGATCGATGGGATCGTAAAGTCAGGAGGTTTCTATGAACGAATTTAAGAGGTGTATGCGCGTGTTTAGCCACTCTCCCTTTAAAGTACGGTTAATGCTGCTGTCCATGCTGTGTGACATGATCAACGGCAAACCCGAGCAGGATCAGCCCTCGTCAAAATAACGCGGCGTCGCGGTACGCCGCTCCATTTTGACGCCATCTTCGCGGCCATCAAGGCGCGCTCGCGCTGTGTTTTATCTCAATACCCTTTCTTTTTGTCGGTTTTGCTGCCCCCTTCGCAAAACATTTTCCTTGTAGTAGTTGACCTTCTTATACACACGCTCTATCGTTGCGCAGCCCTGCATATATTGCGGCTCGCAGATGCGGACCCCATCCCCTCTTCACGCACTTTCCGGCAGGTATTGACCCTTAACGCCAGGGTGAGCACATGGCGTTTTTGCAATAGTGGCATATGAATTTAACCCTCAAAGACTCGCTTATTGCCCGCAGCAGGGCCATTAGCCCGTGGACTGGCTTCTACTTTTTACAGTCGCTGCTGATTAACCTCGCGTCGGGCTACCCGTTTAGCCTGTTCTATACAGCGGCCTTTACCTGCCTATTGTTGTTGCTCTGGCGCACCGCGCCGCGCGCGCAAAAGGTGTTGATCGGGCTATGCTCGCTGATCGCCGCCATGTATTTTCCGTTCGGCCAGGCCTACGGCTCGCCAAACTTTAATACGCTGCTGGCGCTGCATTCGACCAACGTGGAAGAGTCCACCGAAATCCTGACCATCTTCCCGTGGTACAACTATCTGGTAGGCCTCTTTATCTTTGCACTGGGCGTGATTGCCGTTCGCCGTAAGCAAGAGACGGAGAAAAAAGCCTGGCGCGTTGTGGACAGCGTGTGTCTGCTGTTCAGCATCATCGCCTTTTTTGTCGCGCCGGTGCAAAACCTGGCGTGGGGCGGCGTGTTTAAATTAAAAGACACCGGCTACCCGGTTTTTCGCTTCGTGAAGGATGTCATCGTCAACAACAATGAGGTGATTGAGGAGCAAGAGCGGATGGCGAAGCTGTCCGGGATGAAGGATACCTGGACGGTCACTGCGGTTAAGCCCCAATACCATACCTACGTGGTGGTGATCGGTGAAAGCGCGCGGCGTGACGCAATGGGCGCATTCGGCGGTCACTGGGATAACACCCCGTTCGCCAGTACCGCCAACGGTTATTTTTTCATGGATTACGTTGCCGCCAGCGGCTCAACGCAAAAATCGCTCGGTTTAACGCTCAATCGCGTGGTCGACAACAAGCCGCAATTCCAGGATAACTTCGTGACGCTGGCCAACCGTGCCGGTTTCCAGACCTGGTGGTTCTCGAATCAGGGGCAAATCGGCGAATACGATACGGCTATCGCCAGCATCGCGAAACGTGCCGATGAAGCGCACTTCCTGAAAAGCGGAGACTTCGAAGCCGACAAGAATACGCGTGACGATGCGCTGTTAAAAATGACCGCTCAGGTACTGGAGACAGAACGCACGCAGCCGCAGTTAATTGTGCTGCACCTGATGGGCTCGCACCCGCAGGCCTGCGATCGCACGCAGGGAAAATACGACGTTTTCGTGCAGTCGAAAGAGACCTCTTGCTACCTGTACACCATGACCCAAACGGACGCATTACTGGGAAAACTGTACGCGCAGTTGCGTAACAGCGGCGACAGCTTCTCTATGGTCTACTTCTCGGATCATGGCCTCGCATTTAAAGAGCGCGGGAAAGAGGTGCAGTATCTGGCGCATGACGACAGGTATCAGCAGAATTTTCAGGTGCCGTTTATGGTGCTTTCCAGCGATGACAAAGCGCATCACGTGATTAAAGCGCGCCGCTCGGCAAATGATTTCTTAGGCTTTTTCTCGCAATGGACGGGGATCAGCGCGAAAGAGATTAAAACCAAATACCGTTTTATCTCTGAGCAGAAAGCCGGACCGGTCTTCATCACCAACTTCAAGTTGCAGAAGGTGGATTACAACCATCTGGGTACGGATATTTTTAGTACCAAACAGCGCTAAACCTGTAGTCCTGATAATGTTGTAGACCTGATAAGACGCCTCAGCGTCGCCATCAGGCATTGCCGGATGGCGGCATAAATACCTTATCCGGCCTACACATCAGACAAAAAAAATCCGCCCCGAGGGGCGGATTTTTCATATCACCGAAGTGATTAGAAGCGGTAACCAACACCGGCGATCCAGGTGCCGACGTCCACGTTACGGATACGGCTCTGCTCATAAGAGAAGTCCAGCGCAACGTTTTCGATCGGGTTGAACTGCAAACCGGCACCGTAGGAGAAACCGTAGTCGCTGGTGTCGTGTTTGTCAGCCGGGGTGGCAGCAGTCTGGAATTTACCGTAACCCACACCAACAACACCGTAGATGCTTGCCCAGTCGTTCAGACGGTAAGCAGGACCGGCGGTGAGGCCGTAGTACTGAGTTTTGTTGTAATCGCCAGCACCGTTAGTACGATCTTTTTCTGTGTAGGTGAAGGAACCGATTACGCCCAGCGGGTTGTTGTCCTGCTCGTAGCGATACTTCAGGTTAAAACCGTTCATTTTGTTCGCTGCGCCCTGAGCATCGCTCTGAGCGTAACCACCCGTAACGGTAGAAGTAGCAGCTACAGCAGTACCTGCGGAAATAGCCAGAACAGCGGCCAGTGCTGAAAGACATGCAATTTTTTTCATAACCACCTCAAATGTGCTTCAAGTAAATCCTAAGTTATAAATATATCAAAAATTGATGAGAAACTCTTTGCGATTCGCGATGTCTAACGGGTCTTTTCGTGTAACAGAACATTTCCATAACCCGCTATCTCTTTCAAATAACATCACTTTTCCGGTGAAGCGCACCATTATTACGCGCACAATATGGTACATTCATCCAGATAATTCCTAATTACGCAGTTTATTAATCCATCAATTCATCGATATTTTACGGATTCTCCGGGATTTTTTTTCAACGAATACTCAACCGTCAGAGGTTATTTCTATTACACTGCCTTTTTTACTTCTATTGACATTAATTGACAGGAGAAAGGATGCCGGGGTCGTCACGTAAGCCAGTCTGGCTGCCTATTTTGGTTTTGCTCATTGCGATGTCCTCTATTCAGAGCGGAGCCTCGCTGGCGAAATCGCTGTTCCCTCTCGTCGGGGCGCCGGGCGTTACCGCACTGCGTCTGGCATTAGGCACGCTAATCCTGATTGCGTTCTTTAAGCCCTGGCGTCTGCGCTTTGCCAGAGAACAGCGGCTGCCGCTCCTGTTTTACGGTCTGTCGCTTGGCGGGATGAACTACCTGTTTTACCTGTCGATTCAGACGGTGCCGCTCGGCATCGCCGTTGCGCTGGAGTTCACCGGGCCGCTGGCGGTCGCGCTGTTCTCGTCCAGACGGCCTGTCGATTTCATCTGGGTTGTGCTGGCCGTGCTTGGACTCTGGTTCCTGTTACCGCTTGGTCAGGGCGTATCGCATGTTGATTTAACGGGTGCCGCGCTGGCGCTCGGCGCAGGCGCCTGCTGGGCTATCTATATTCTGACCGGGCAGCGGGCGGGTGAAGAACACGGCCCCGCGACCGTGGCGGTAGGCTCGCTCATTGCGGCGATCGTTTTCGTTCCGGTTGGCGCGCTACAGGCGGGAGAGGCATTATGGCACTGGTCGATTCTCCCGCTGGGTCTGGCTGTCGCCGTGCTGTCAACGGCGCTGCCCTACTCGCTGGAAATGATCGCGCTGACGCGACTGCCCACGCGAACGTTTGGGACGCTGATGAGCATGGAGCCCGCGCTGGCTGCCGTTTCGGGGATGATTTTCCTGGGAGAAACGCTGACGCTGGTGCAGCTTCTGGCATTAGCCGCCATCATTGCCGCCTCGATGGGGTCCACGCTCACCATCCGGCGGGAAACGAAAATTCAGCAAGTCGACATTAATTAACGTTACAATTCTGCATGATTTGCATAATCATGCAGAATATTGCTTTCATCCTTCTCATTATTATTATCTCCGCTATTTTTCTGCTGCCTGCAAACCTATTTATGTTTATCGCTCATAGTGAATGAGAATTATTAACATACTAACACTTAATTTCATAACATACTGATTTTTAATCATTTTCAATATTAAACACTTTCTGCGCTATTAAAGTGATAGGCACAGACAGAAAAGCAAAATGAAAAACCGGTGCTATACTTAGTTTCGTTAATTACCTGGGACACAAAACATCAAGAGGATATGAGATTATGAGTACCGCTAAACTGGTAAAAACGAAAGCGTCTAATCTGCTTTATACCCGCAACGATGTATCAGACAGCGATAAGAAAGCGACGGTTGAGTTGCTGAATCGTCAGGTGATCCAGTTCATTGACCTGTCACTGATCACTAAGCAAGCTCACTGGAATATGCGCGGTGCTAACTTTATTGCCGTACATGAGATGCTGGATGGCTTCCGTACAGCGCTGACCGACCACCTTGATACCATGGCAGAACGTGCCGTACAGCTGGGTGGCGTGGCATTAGGGACAACGCAAGTGATTAACAGCAAAACACCGCTGAAAAGCTACCCGCTGGATATCCATAGCGTTCAGGATCACCTGAAAGAGCTGGCGGATCGTTACTCTGTTGTCGCCAATGACGTCCGTAAAGCCATCAGCGAAGCCAAAGACGAAGACACTGCTGATATCTTTACTGCTGCTTCCCGCGACCTCGATAAATTCCTGTGGTTCATCGAAGCCAACATCGAATAAGCAGCATGATAAGTAAGACCTATGAACCCTCGCTTCGGCGGGGGTTTTGCACTTTTATAGTGCATCAAATTTCTTCCGCCCTGCCGTAAAGTAAAATATTTGTAATAATCACCTCACACAATCGTTAACGAGAGATTGTTTTAGCAACAATTTTTGCGCTAAATAGTCATACCGTTTGCACCCGATTCGGTCTGCACTAAATCAGCGCCCCAAAACGGTGCAATCCGTCAGTTTTGCCACGCTTATTGTGCATTAAAATGAAACGCCTTCTTTTTAAAACAATGAGTTGCATAATTGGCACGATTCTTTCATTACGCCATATGTTCTCGCAGGGGATCGCCCCGTGGATATAAAAGGAAATGCTATGAAGTCTGTATTAAAAGTTTCACTGGCTGCACTTACCCTGGCTTTTGCGGTGTCTTCTCACGCCGCGGATAAGAAACTCGTCGTGGCAACCGACACGGCGTTCGTTCCGTTTGAATTCAAACAGGGCGACAAATACGTTGGCTTTGATGTGGATCTGTGGGCCGCTGTCGCGAAAGAGCTGAATCTGGACTACACCCTGAAACCGATGGATTTCAGCGGCATCATCCCGGCGCTGCAAACCAAAAACGTCGACCTGGCTCTGGCAGGCATCACGATCACCGACGAGCGTAAAAAAGCGATCGACTTCTCTGACGGCTATTACAAAAGCGGTCTGTTGGTCATGGTGAAAGCCAATAACAACGATGTGAAAAGCGTGAAAGACCTCGACGGCAAAGTGGTTGCGGTGAAGAGCGGCACCGGTTCTGTCGATTACGCGAAAGCAAACATCAAAACCAAAGATCTGCGTCAGTTCCCGAACATCGATAACGCCTACATGGAACTGGGCACCAACCGCGCAGACGCCGTTCTGCACGATACGCCAAACATCCTCTATTTCATCAAAACCGCGGGCAATGGTCAGTTCAAAGCGGTAGGTGAGTCTCTGGAAGCGCAGCAATACGGCATCGCCTTCCCGAAAGGCAGCGACGAACTGCGTGAGAAAGTGAACGGCGCGCTGAAAACGCTGCGTGAAAACGGCACCTATAACGAAATCTACAAAAAATGGTTCGGTACTGAACCTAAATAATAACGCTGTATTTTAGCTCGTTACGCCCGGTGGCGCTTGCGCTTACCGGGCGTACAGGCCTTTGAGTATTTTCACCACGGTAACAGGAACAATTTATGGAGTTTGACTGGAGTGCCATCTGGCCCGCCATCCCGCTGTTGATTGAAGGCGCCAAAATGACCCTGTGGATTTCAATCCTTGGTCTGGCTGGCGGCCTGGTCATCGGGTTGCTTGCGGGTTTTGCGCGCACCTTTGGTGGTTGGATCGCCAACCACGTTGCGCTGGTCTTTATCGAAGTGATTCGCGGTACGCCTATCGTTGTGCAGGTGATGTTTATCTACTTCGCGCTGCCGATGGCGTTTAACGATCTGCGAATTGATCCCTTCAGCGCCGCCGTTGTCACCATCATGATTAACTCGGGCGCGTACATTGCAGAAATCACGCGCGGTGCGGTGCTGTCTATCCACAAAGGTTTTCGCGAAGCGGGCCTGGCATTAGGGCTGTCTCGCGGCGAAACCATTCGCCACGTTATTTTACCGCTCGCGCTGCGCCGTATGCTGCCGCCGCTCGGTAATCAGTGGATTATCAGCATCAAAGATACCTCGCTGTTTATTGTTATCGGCGTCGCTGAACTGACTCGTCAGGGGCAGGAAATCATCGCCGGTAACTTCCGCGCGCTGGAAATCTGGAGTGCCGTTGCGGTGTTCTATCTGATCATTACGCTGGTGCTGAGTTTCATTCTGCGTCGTCTGGAAAGAAGGATGAAAATCCTGTGATTGAATTTAAAAACGTCTCCAAGCATTTTGGGCCAACCCAGGTGCTGCACAATATTGATCTGAACATCAAACAGGGTGAAGTGGTGGTCATCATCGGGCCATCCGGCTCCGGGAAGTCCACTCTGCTGCGCTGCATCAACAAACTGGAAGAGATCACGTCCGGCGAGTTGATTGTTGATGGTCTGAAAGTGAACGATCCGAAGGTGGATGAGCGGTTAATCCGTCAGGAAGCCGGCATGGTGTTCCAGCAGTTCTATCTCTTCCCGCATCTGACGGCGCTGGAAAACGTCATGTTCGGGCCGCTGCGCGTGCGCGGCGCGAAGAAAGAAGATGCCGAAAAGCAGGCCAAAGAGTTATTAGCGAAAGTCGGGCTGGCAGAGCGTGCGCATCACTACCCTTCCGAACTTTCCGGCGGTCAGCAGCAGCGTGTGGCGATTGCCCGCGCGCTGGCGGTGAAGCCGAAAATGATGCTGTTTGATGAACCGACCTCCGCGCTGGACCCGGAACTGCGTCACGAAGTGCTGAAAGTCATGCAGGATCTGGCGGAAGAAGGGATGACAATGGTCATTGTGACCCACGAAATCGGCTTTGCCGAGAAAGTGGCCTCCCGTCTGATCTTCATCGACAAAGGGCGCATTGCGGAAGACGGTAATCCGCAAACCCTGATTGAAAATCCGCCCAGCCAGCGTTTGCAGGAGTTCTTGCAGCACGTTTCCTGAGGCACGCCCCTCCCTTCCGCCTGGAAGGGAGGGTTTCCCCGGAATCCTCCCATTTCAAATCCCTCCCCTTTAAGCATCTATACTTATCTTTTTGCTTATATTTCTCACAGGAGGAGTCATGCGGCGGATCCTGTTCATCCTCTTTTTACTGCTGGGCGCCCCCGCGCATGCGGTCGCGATCCCCGGCGTCACAACGGACGCCTCAGGCAGTCAGGAGGCCGCGCCTGCGGCTGAACCCGATGTCGAACAAAAGAAAGCCGCCTACGCAGCGCTGGCGGATGTGCTGGAAAACGAGACCTCTCGCAAGGAACTCATCGACCAGCTACGAAAAGTCGCCGCCACGCCGCCGCCAGAGCCTGTCCCCACGATAACGCCGCCCACGGTTACGGAAGAAAAAACGGTGCTGGAGAATGTAACCGACATCAGCCGGCGTTACGGAGAAGCCCTCTCCGGGCGCTTTGCCCAGCTTTATCGTAACATCACCGACTCGCCGCATAAGCCGTTTAACACGCAGGCATTTACCAATGCCCTAACCCACTTCCTGATGCTGGCGGCCTCGGTGTTTGTCTTTTACTGGCTGATACGGCTTTGCGCGCTGCCGCTGTATCGCAAAATGGGTCAGTGGGCGCGCAAAAAAAATCGCGACCGCAGCAACTGGCTACAGCTTCCCGCAATGATTATCGGCGCATTTATCATCGATCTGCTCCTGCTGGCGCTGACCCTGTTTGTCGGGCAGATACTGAGCGACAGAATGAACGCCGGCAGCCGAACCATCGCCTTTCAACAAAGTCTGTTCCTGAACGCGTTTGCCCTGATTGAGTTTTTCAAAGCCATTCTGCGCCTGATCTTTTGCCCTAACGTAGCGGAGTTGCGTCCGTTCACGATTCAGGACGCCAGCGCGCGCTACTGGAATCGCCGTCTGAGTTCGCTCAGTAGCCTGATCGGCTATGGTCTGATCGTCGCCGTGCCGATTATCTCCAACCAGGTCAACGTCCAGGTCGGCGCGATGGCGAACGTCATCATCATGCTGTGCATTACACTGTGGGCGCTGTATCTGATCTTCAAAAACAAAAAAGAGATCACCCAGCATCTGCTGAATCTCGCGGAACGGTCGCTGGCCTTTTTCAGTCTGTTTATTCGCGCCTTCGCGCTGGTGTGGCACTGGCTGGCCAGCGCCTATTTTATCGTGCTGTTTTTCTTCTCATTATTCGACCCGGGCAACAGCCTGAAGTTTATGATGGGCGCGACGGTACGCAGCCTGCTCATTATCGGTGTCGCCGCGTTTGTTTCCGGCATGTTCTCACGCTGGATAGCCAAAACCATTACGCTGTCGCCCCCTACGCAGCGCAACTACCCTGAGCTGCAAAAACGGCTGAACGGCTGGCTGTCAACCGCCCTGAAAGCCGCGCGAATCCTGACGGTTTGCGTGGCGATCATGCTGTTGCTCAACGCCTGGGGGTTATTCGACTTCTGGAACTGGCTGCACAACGGCGCGGGAGAGAAAACCGTCGATATTCTGATCCGCATTGCGCTGATCCTCTTTTTCTCTGCGGTCGGATGGACCATCCTCGCCAGCCTGATTGAGAACCGCCTGGCGTCAGATATTCACGGCCGCCCCTTGCCCAGCGCGCGTACCCGAACCCTGCTTACGCTGTTTCGTAACGCCCTGGCGGTGATCATCAGTACAATCACAATCATGATCGTGTTGTCGGAGATTGGCGTGAACATTGCCCCCTTACTGGCCGGCGCCGGGGCGCTGGGGCTGGCGATTTCGTTCGGTTCGCAAACGCTGGTGAAAGATATTATTACCGGCGTATTCATCCAGTTTGAAAACGGGATGAATACCGGCGATCTGGTGACTATCGGCCCGCTGACCGGTACGGTGGAGCGAATGTCGATTCGCTCGGTAGGCGTGCGTCAGGATACCGGGGCGTACCACATTATTCCGTGGTCTTCGATTACTACCTTCGCGAACTTTGTGCGCGGCATTGGTTCGGTCGTGGCTAACTATGACGTGGATCGCCATGAAGATGCGGATAAAGCCAATCAGGCATTGAAAGACGCGGTGGCTGCGGTGATGGAGAGGGAAGATATTCGCGGGTTGATTATCGGAGAACCGTCATTCTCCGGGATCGTCGGGCTGACCAATACCGCTTTTACGCTGCGGGTCTCCTTTACCACCTTGCCCTTAAAACAGTGGACGGTACGCTTCGCGCTCGACAGCCAGGTGAAAAAACACTTCGATCTGGCGGGCGTTCGCGCGCCGGTGCAAACGTATCAGGTACTGCCCGCACCGACGATCGGTCAGGCGCCAGCGACAGACCCCCTGCCGCCGAGCGAACCCACGCTTTAGCGCTTACGCGCCATAAAGCGGCGACGCTGATCGTCATCCATAAAAGTCCAGGCAATAAAGCGGCTCTGCTTTTGCCCCTGGGCCATCTCCTTTTTGACCACTTTTACCGCCCCGACGTCCGTCAGCGCGCGGTACAGCGGCGGCAAATTTTCGCCGCGCGACACCAACGTGGTGAACCACATCACCTGGCGGCCAAAGGCCTGGCTTTCCGCGATCATCGTTTTGATAAACGCCACTTCCCCGCCTTCGCACCAGAGTTCCTGCTGCTGGCCGCCAAAATTCAGGGCATCGTTTTTATCCTGCCCCAGATTGCGACGTTTGCGCTCACTTCCCGCACGGGCAGAAGCTGCCGAATCGTGGAACGGCGGATTGCACAGCGTGGCGTCATACTGTTCATTCTTATGAATGATGCCGTTAAAGATTGCCGCAGGATCTTTCTGCCGACGCAGACGAATCGATCGGGTTAATCCTGGGTTGCCGCTGATGATCGCCTGGGCGCTGGCCAGCGCCTGCGCATGGACTTCGCTGCCGGTAAAGCGCCAGCCGTATTCATGCACGCCGATAAGCGGGTAAATGCAGTTCGCTCCTGTCCCCACATCCAGCACGCTCGCATCCGCCGGAATCGCGCCTGTGGTTTCGCCCAGCAGATCCGCCAGATGGTGAATATAATCGGCGCGGCCTGGCACCGGCGGGCACAGAAAGCCTTCGGGAATATCCCAGTTTGCCACCTGATAGAAATACGCCAGCAGCGCTTTATTGAGCGCCTTGACTGCCAAAGGATTCGCGAAATCAACGCTTTGCTCACCCGCAGGCGTACGGGTAAGAAATTGCGCCAGTTCTGGCGTGACCTGGCATAACGTCGCGAGATCGTAACGATGATGATGGCGATTACGTGGGTGCAATCCCGGTTTCTGGGCAGACATGGCATTCTCCTTTTAGCAGCGGCGTAAGATACTCGCATAACGCAACGCGGTAAACAAACCTGACGGAGAAAGCCCGCTTATACCGCAGACGAACACGGGTCGCTCCGCAGCGCTTAGCGACAAACCCCTGGAAAATCAACAATCTGTATGTCATTGATTTGTCAATATTCGTCAAAAAATATCGTTCAAAAAACAAGCACATCATAATCAATTTTTTGCGTTAATTTTGCGTCATCAACGTCCTAAACTTATGAGGCACCACCTGTTGTTTCTAAGAGGATGCCGTTATGAAAAAATGCCTCACCGTACTGGCTGCTGCTCTGCTCACTGGCATGAGTTTTAGTGCATTCGCCGCGCAGCCGCTTAGCAGCTCAGAAGCAGGCCAGCTCAGACCCGCCGGGACCGTCTCAGCAACGGGCGCGACGACGCTGAGCGAACTTGAAAATAAACTGGCAGAAAAAGCGCGTGAACAAGGCGCCAAAGGTTTTGTCGTCAATTCTGCCGGTGGCGATAACCAAATGTATGGCACTGCCACCATCTACAAATAACCCCCTACCAGGTAACTGCATTCCCACCGAATGCAGTTTTCCTTAGCATAGAAAACTTCCCCCGTCTTTTTCATTCGCTGATGTTTTTCGCTGACTGATATACCGGCCTGCTTCTGCGCTATTGACTGTACGATTTTTGACCCCATATTCACTACACTTACCGTGTGGAATAAAGGGGGAGGAACCGGTATATGGCATCCGGGTGGGCGAACGACGACGCCGTTAATGAACAAATCAACAATACTATTGAAGATGCTGTCGCCCGCGCTCGCGGCGAAATTCCTCAAGGCGAAAGCCTGTATGAATGTGAAGAGTGCGGCGATCCTATCCCGGAAGCGCGGCGTAAAGCCGTTCCGGGAGTAAGGCTATGCATTGCCTGCCAGCAGGAGAAAGATTTACATAACGCAACATTCTCAGGATATAATCGCAGGGGATCGAAAGATAGCCAGTTACGCTAACTTTTCTTTACGTAAAACAACAGCGTAAGCATGTTCTTTTACTCTCATGCTTTTTCACCTTCTGCGTGGCAAAATGTGCCGTTACTCTCTCTTCTGTAAAGTGAAACGGCAAGAAGCGTAAATCCATGTTTTGAATTTATTAATAATCAATAAGTTATTTGTCATTCAAATTATTTGATGGATGACGTCAATTCTATTCGATTTTATCTCCCGCAAAAAACCGTGATACTTATCACATCGACGGAACAACGTCTTACTACACAAGAATAACCTGCGAGAGATTAATCATGAAAAATATCAAATATGCTGTTGCTGCTATCGCTCTGTCTACCCTGTCATTTGGCGTTTTCGCTGCCGAGCCGGTAACGGCTTCCCAGGCGCAAAGCATGAATAAAATCGGTGTTGTTTCTGCGGAAGGCGCCACCACTCTGGATGGACTGGAAGCGAAACTGGCTGAGAAAGCGGCAGCTGCCGGCGCAACCGGTTATAGCATCACTTCCGCAACCAACAACAACAAAATGAGCGGCACTGCTGTTATCTACAAATAATTTCACGCGTTTCTGTTATACCCGTCTGTTTGCCGACAGACACACTGCTCCAACCCTCATTGAACCTGTGTTACCCTTGTTCGCCCGTCCGCCACTGGACGGGCTTTTTTTTGCCTGACGCTTAAAAATGCTGCGCTACCCGCGCAAGCCCTTCCGTTAACGTCGCCGCTTCTCCCGTAGCCACCAGGCAGCACGCCATCTGAATTTTCAGGGAAGCCGGGATCGGCTCGCTTCCCGCCAGGCAGCGCTCAATCCAGCGGGCGGTGGTTTCCGGGTCTTTTGCCGCAGGCAGCGGCACCGGCTCGTCGGGCATCTCGCTCTGGCGATCCTGAAGCACCTGCACGCCGGAACGGTCGATCAGGCTGATTTGCGGGCAACGCTGTGGATTGGCATACACCTCCCCTTCCGTGCCGTGCATCAGCAAACCGCGCCCGCCGATGTCGGCAAAAAATTTCGCGACGCGCGGAACGTACTCCGGGTGCGAGACGCTGGACAACCGCAAGGCGGCATCTTCCGCAAACGGCGTCGCTAACTTCGCCAGCGTGTGCGCGCTGTTACGCACGCCCAGCCGCCAGCGCATTGCCAGCTGTTTTTCCAGCGGCGGGCACAGCGTACCAACAGGAATAAACACCGGCTCGTGTCCATCCAGCTTCGCCTGAGCCTGACCGGCGTGCAGCGTCGGCGCAATCCCCATCAGTTCGAAAATGGTCTCCGTCAGTACGCGCGTCGGATCTTCGCTTACGCCATGTACCACCACCGGAAACCCCAGTTTATGCAACAGAATCGCCAGCAACGGCGTCAGGTTCGCCTGTTTGCGCGCTCCGTTGTAGCTGGGGATGACAATCGGCATCGGTTTGGCGACCGGCGGCGTAAGCGTAATCGTGTGGTTCTGCATGGCTTCATAAAAGCCCAGCATCTCCGCTTCGCCTTCCCCTTTAATACGCAACGCGATCAACACGCCGCCCATTTCCAGTTCGGGCACATCGCCATTCAACATATGGGTATACAGGCCGCGCGCGGTATCCTGATCCAGGTCGCGGGCGTGATTTTTACCCCGACCGACCTCTTTGATGATTTTGCGATAATCCATGACATTCTCCACTGCGACATTTTTTTAACAATATAGCCCCTCTGGAGACCCGGCCGTTAGTTTTTTATCTCAGTCATCAATCACCTGTTTTTGTAGTAATTATTAAAACGCAAGCATTAGTTCAAATATTTGTGATTTTTATACACGATTCTAATCCGTAAACAATCTGATTAAATATCTGGCGAAGAGTTATTGAGGGTCCACGGTGAAAACGTCCAGGCTGGTTTTCACCACTTATACACCAGGATTTATGATGAACAAGGTTGCTTTAGGTTTATTCATCGCTGCAACAGTAGGATGTTCCGCATCCGCATTTGCGGCAACAAATGGCGAAGGTCAGATTAACTTTACGGGTGAAATCATTGACTCCGCTTGTCAGGTCGTTAATGGGTTAAGTAACCCGCTAAATGTCGAGTTGGGCAGAGTGTCTAAAACCGTATTTTCTGGCGCAGGCTCTACCAGCACACCAACGAAATTCGATATTCAGCTAAAAGACTGCCCGGAAACGGTGACCTCTGCCGCCATTAATTTTGGCGGTACGCCGGATACGGATAACAGCACGACCCTGGCATTAACGCCAGACACGGAGACGGCTACCGGTGTGGCAATTCAGTTGCTCGACTCGTCAGAGCAACCCGTCAGCTTATATACCCCTTCCCGTCAATATCCACTGACGGCAGGAAGCACGGTAAACGATCTGGAATTTGCAGCGCGTTATATTCAGACTCAGGCTGCCGTTACGGCCGGCCCGGCAAATTCCGTATCCACCTTTACCGTTATCTATAACTGATATTATCCATCCGAAGATATTAGCCCTTTCTTCAGGGCTAATATCTTTTATTCATGCTGAGAAATATTTATGCGTCACGGTTATTTACTGGGCACTCTTTTTCTGGTAGCAGCGACAGCGCATGCTGGCGTTATTATTAACGGCACCCGTCTTGTTTACCAGGGAGACAAAAAGGAATCCTCGCTTGGTCTTTCAAACCCAGATTCAACGGACTATCTGGTACAATCCTGGGTCGATTCCGGCAGTAAAAATCCGGGCAACACCCCCTTTCTGATTACGCCGCCGCTGTTTCGCCTGAATGCGAAAGAAGACAACGTTCTGCGGGTTATTCGCACAGGTGGCAATCTGCCTGAGGATCGTGAATCGCTGTACTGGCTGAATATCAAGGCTATTCCATCCTCAAAACACGTTGAGGGGGTAAATACCCTGCAAATCGCGATCAACACGCGTATTAAATTATTGTATCGCCCATCCTCCGTGAAAGGTAAGCCAGAAGAGGTTGCTGACAAACTGGAATGGCATCGTGAAGGTCACGATCTGGTTGTCAATAACCCGACGCCGTTTTATATGAATTTCCAGAGCGTGATGATTAATGGTCATAAAATCAGTAAAGCGACCTGGGCAGTACCTGAAACGGCAACCCACATGGCTCTGCCCGCCAATACTGACGGTAACACCGTGACCTATTCCATTATTACTGATTACGGCAGCATCAGCCGAACCTGGTCTAAGCCTGTCCATTAAGATAACGGCGCACAGGCAATTAAAATAATCATGTACCGCGATAAAAAGCCGTTTTCCTGCAAATTATTCACACTGCTGCCCCTGCTATGTGGCCTGGCAGTATTCTGTTTTGCGCAGCAAACGCGGGCAGATGATTATTTTAACCCGGCGCTCCTGGATATTGATAATCCCCGACAGGAAAAAACCGATTTATCGGTATATGAAAAAGGTCCAGGACAAGCACCAGGAAAATACCAGGTATCAATCTTTATTGATAATAATAAAGTCGACACCCGCGATGTCACATTTAAATTACAGAAAGATGTTAAGGGCAACCGTTCACTCCAGCCCTGTTTCAGCCTGGATGATTTAAAGAGTCTCGGCATTAAAACGAAGGCGTTTCCGAAGCTCATGGCACAAGGAAAATGTGCAGATTTAAGCGCCATCCCCGCCGCCTCCGCCACGTTTCGCGTGTGCAACCAGCAGCTATTGCTCAGTATTCCTCAGTCAGCGCTGGGCCAGATTCCGCGCGGTTATATCGACCCAAAAACGTTCGATGAAGGCATTACCGCCGGTCTACTGAACTACAGCGCCAACGCCAGTCAGAGCGACGTCCGCCGACAGGGTGAACAGGATAACAGCAGCCAGTATGTCAACCTGCGTCCCGGGTTCAACATCGGCGCCTGGCGCGTGCGCAATTACTCAACCTGGAATCGTAACGTCACGGGCCATGACGAACAGCAGAAATTCTCGTCTGTTTATACCTACGCGCAGCGCGATATCGTGGCGATGAAAAGCGATCTCACGGTAGGGCAAAGCGCCTCTCCGGCGGACGTGTTCGACAGCGTGCCTTATACCGGCATACAACTCAATTCCGACAGCGACATGCTGCCGGATAGCGAAAAAGGCTATGCGCCGATTATCCGTGGCACCGCACACAGTAACGCCCTGGTGATGGTTCGTCAGAACGGCTACGTCATTTATCAGAACACCGTAGCGCCAGGCGCATTTGAAATTAACGATCTCTACCCGACGGGCAGCAGCGGCGACTTGCAGGTCACCGTCAAAGAGACGGACGGCAGCGAAAGCCATTTCGTGGTGCCCTACGCCTCCGTACCCGTGTTGCAGCGTGAAAAAAACCTGCGCTATAGCGTAACTGCCGGTCGCTATCGCGCCTATGACAAAGACGTCGAGCAAACTCCATTTGCTCAGGGGAGCGCAATCTATGGCCTACCTTATGGTTTTACCGCCTATGGCGGCGTACAGCAAAGCCGCCATTACCAGTCGCAGGCGATCGGCACCGGGAAAAACCTGGGGGATTTAGGCGCGTTTTCTGTCGACGTCACGCGGGCCAAAGCATTGCTGAAACAGCAGCAGGCCAGCACAGGGCAGTCATGGCGCGTGCGTTACAGCAAAGATTTTGCAGGCGCCGGCACCAACTTTTCCCTGGCCGGGTATCGCTATAACAGTAAGGGTTTTTACACCCTGGAAGACACAATGGAGTCCTATACCCGCGCCAGCGACTGGTCCGCCCCGCAGCAGCGCCGAGCGCGTACCGAAGCCACTGTCGATCAGACGCTCGGCGAGAGCTGGGGGTCTTTTACGCTGAGTCTGGTCAAAGAGACCTACTGGAGCCAGCGCCAGGATATGACCTCCATGAGCCTCAGCTACAACAACAGCTGGCATGGCGTGAGCTATAGCCTGAGTTACAGCATGAACAAAAACACCAGCGACAGCGATGAAAACGGTGAGTCCGTTACCCATGACAACCAGTTCGCGCTGAGCGTTTCGGTTCCACTCGACCACTGGATGCACAACACCTGGGCGACGTACAACCTGAACAACAGTCAAGACGGCGCCACGCAAAACATTGGCCTTAACGGTACCGCTCTGGCCGAAGACAACCTGAACTGGAATATCCAGGAAGGCGTGAGCAATACCGGAAGCGGCAACTCAACCAGTATGAATGCCGATTACAAAGGAACCTATGGCGAAGTGAGCGGCGGCGTCAGCCAGGACAGCCATCAACGGAGCGTTAATATGGGTCTGCAAGGCGGCGTTGTGGCGCACGCCAACGGCATCACTCTGACGCAACCGCTCGGTGAAACCATCGCGCTGGTGAAAGCACCGGGAACACATGGCACACACATTACCAATCAGACCGGCGTCAAAACCGATTTTCGCGGCTATACCGTTGTGCCATTTGTATCAGCCTACCGCCACAACACGATTGCCCTGGACACAGAAACACTGCCAGACGATGCCGACGTAACCCATGCCGCGCGAATAGTAACCCCAACGCGCGGCGCGGTAGTCCGCGCCAGTTTTAACACCCGCGTGGGCAGCAGGGTTTTAATGATGCTCACGCAAAACGGTAAGCCGTTGCCCTTTGGCGCAACCGTCACCACCGACGATAAAGACAGCGAGTTTATTGTTGGCAACGGCGGTCAGACTTATCTCTCCGGTTTACCTCAGCACGGAACGCTCTTCGTGTCGTGGGGTCAGGATGCCAGCGAACACTGCATCGCAGAGTACACGCTAACGGATGAGAGACATAAAACCAGCATCATTAACGCTGCCGCGCAGTGTCATTGATTCACCATGCAGACTCAACATTATGCAAATGATTAAACAGTGTTTTTTCCTCCTGATTTTGGCCAGCGCAGCCTTGTTTATGCCGCATGCAAAGGCGGCCTGCACAACGCCGGATATGCCCAAAATGATCAACGTGGCATCTGTTTCCGTACCGACGACGCTGGCGATTGGTGAGACCATTCCAGGAACAGAGCAAACCGTACACGTTGCCGGACAGTGCGATCAAAGTATTGATAGCGGTCTGGAAATTGTCTCCTGCTATTACGGAACAGGCGCTGAGATACCAGGCCTGAGAGGGGTGTACGACTCCGGGGTGCCCGGCGTTGGCATCGCGCTGATGAACGAGCAAGGCCAGCGGATCAGCGGCGCAGGCGGCGTACAGTGCGATTCACGCGGCACGCCGATCGGTTATGTATCCAGCGATGGGCAGCAGTCATTTAACTTCAACGTCACGCTTGAACTGGTGAAAACCGGCAGTGACGTGACCTCCGGTACACTGGTGCAGGCGCAAACAGAGTTTGGGATTGGCGTGTTTGGTCACGAAGGTATCGGGAGTCCTAACCACATTGCCTATGCCGGCAATGTGGATCTCGAAACCGTAACCTGCTCCGTGTTACCGAAAAACCTGACCGTCAATCTGGGCGACTTTCCGATCAGTGATTTTATGGGAGTAGGCACCCTCTCGATGCCAGCACAAAATTTTAACGTTACGGTCAATTGTAATTCCACCGTACAGCCTGAAGTGAAGATCACCAGTGCGAATGGCTACGAATCGGGTTTTGCCGGCGTGATGAAACTGACTCAGCAAAGCGGGATGGCGACCGGCGTCGGCGTCAGAATGCTGTTTGATGGCAATATCGCCACCTTCGACAACTACGTCAACACGCAAAGCGAGGCAAAAGCCAACGAAACGCTGGATATTCCGTTCCAGGTCCGCTATGAGCAAATCAGCGACGACGTTACGCCAGGCCCGGCAAATACCGTCGCCACGATTACGCTGGCCTATAAGTGATCGCGATGAAAAAAATTATTTTCTTACTCACCGCAGGTCTGATGACGTATGCCTGCGCAGATGATATCCAGGTGCAAATGGTGGGTAACATCTATGCCAACACCTGCTCCGTGGACTGCGCCAGTAAAGATTTAACCGTCGATTTGGGGCAGGCGTCATCCAGTGATTTCAAAGACGTAGGCGATACCGGCGAATGGAAAGCGTTTTCCCTGAAAGTAACGCATTGCCCAAAAACACTCACGCTGGCCAACGCGTTTTTTTACGGACAGGCCGATAGCGTACACCCGACCAAATTTGCCAACAGCGGCAGCGCGAAAGGGCTTGCGCTGGAGCTGGCCGATCGGCAGGACAATATTCTCATCGCCCCGCAGGCAAGCTTTAACGTGCTGATCAACCAAAGCGATCACACGGCCACTTTCCCGTTAGCCGCCCGCTATTACGCCACGTCCATGCCCGTCAGCGCGGGCTCGTTCGATAGTGTCATACAGGTCACGTTTACCTATCAGTAGGAGAGCGCCCCTTCGCACGGATGCTTTTTTTACGCCCGGCAACCACTTTTGTCGGGCGTTTTTTTACCTCCGGCACTTCCGGGCGTTCAATCGGAAATACCGGGAGCGCATTCAGCAAACGCTGCCCGTAGCTTTTGGTTAACAGACGCTTGTCGTAAATCACCACCTCTCCCCAGCAGCCGTGGCTACGAATCAAACGGCCCACCTGCTGGATCAGGTTAAACGACGCGCTTGGCAGGCTCTGCACTTCAAACGGGTAGCGATTCAGGCTTTTCAGCCACTCGCCTTCGGTGATCACCACCGGGCTGTCGATGGGAGGAAACGCAATCTTGTGAATATGCACCTGAGTCAGCAGGTCGCCTTTCAGATCCAACCCCTCGGCAAAAGATTGCAGGCCAATCAGCACGCTGCGCTCGCCGCTCGCCACCCGCTTACGGTGCAGTTCCACCAGGCGATAGCGCGGCTGATCGCCCTGAACCAGCAGCAAAAGACGCAAATCGGTCACATGCTCCAGAAAGCGCTGCATCGCCCGTCCGCTGGCAAACAAAACCAGCATGCCGTGGTGTTTTTTGCTTTCCAGCGCCTGACGGAAATAGGCCGCCATCTCCGCAATATGCTGCTCTTCGTTATCAATCAACGGTTCATAGCGCATTTGCGGAATGACAATTTTACCCTGTTCCACATGATTAAAGGGGGAGTCCAGCGCCACAAAGCGATCGCCCGCTTTCTCCTTCAGGCCGCTCATCTCCTGCAAGCGTGAGAAGCTGTTAAGCGAACGCAGGGTCGCCGACGTTACAATAATATGCGGCACGCTGCGCCAGAGCAGCCTTTCAAGCTGATCGCTGACGCGAATGCCCACACAGTGGAACCAGACGTGTATCTGCCCATCGCGCGCCTCCCGCGTGGCCCACTTCGAGACCGGCGCACCGGAAGACTGCGCCAGCGACGCCAGCCGCCAGAGCTTGCTTTGCGCCTCAAACATGCCCAGCGCGCGGTTCATCTGCAAAATCACCCGGTGCAGGCGCACAATATCGTGCGAGCCGGTTTTCTCGCTGAGATCGTTAAGGAACAGCTCCGCCAGCCCACGCAGCATTTCCGTCAGCTTCGCCAGTCGCTGGCAGATCGCCATGATCTCATCCGGTAACTCGCCCATCGCAAAGCGGTGCTCAGCGTCCTGCGTCGCGGGCATATACAGATTCAGGATGTTGTTGAGCGAGGCAATCAGCTCGTACAACTCTTCGCAGTGCGCATTCAGGCGCTCAGGATTCGCCAGCGGCGGCGTGGTTTTCGGGCGGAACTGTTCCAGGCAGGTCACCACCAGCTTAGTGAACAGATCCAGTTGCAGGCGATACCAGGGGGCGGAGATCTCAGCGCTCATCTCCAGCGCGTCGCGCGCGACATCCGGCAGATGGTGGCCTTCGTCCAGCACCAGCAGAAGATTTTTCGGCTCCGGCAGCACCGCTTCGCTCTCCATCGCCGCCATCACCAGCGCATGGTTTGCCACCACCACTTCAGCTTCCTGAATTTCCCGTCGGGCGACAAAAAAAGGGCATTCACGGTAGTAATGGCAATTGCGGTTCAGGCAACTGGCTTTATCGGTGCTCAGGCGCTTCCAGAGCGCGTCGTCAATGGCGATATCGGTATGATCGCGCAACCCGTCCCACTTGTAGCTGTCAAGATCGCCCTTTAGCCTGGCGCAGCGCTTTTGCTCTTCCTGGTTATTCGGCGTCAGTTCGTCATCCAGAAACGCGAGCAGATCCTGTTGATTCGGTTCGCTGCTGGCCAGCGCCGCCAGGTTACGCGGGCAAACGTAGCGCCCACGACCAAACGCGGCGGTAAACCGCAAGTCAGGAATGATTTTGCGCAGCAGCGGGAGATCTTTGCTGTAGATCTGATCCTGCAACGCCACGTTGGCGGTGCTCACCACCAGCGTTTTTTGTTCTTCGCGGGCGATGGCAATACCGGGAATAAGGTAAGAGAGGGTTTTCCCGACCCCGGTCGGCGCCTCAATCGCCAGATGACGCCCTTCTTCACCCGCCAGCGTTTTGGCGACATCGGCGATCATCTGCCGCTGCGGCGCACGGGGGATAAAGTCGGGGATCTGCTCCTGAAGCGCCTTATACCAGGCGGCGATTTGCGCTTTAAGCGCAGCGGTCAATGCCATGAGAAAACCTGAAATACTGTATAAACAGCCACTATTGTGGCACTTTCTGGCGCGGGTCGCAAAAAGAAAAGCCCGACCTTTCGGCCGGGCTCGCAATTAATCCGCCAGTCTGCGCGGGCGGCGCGGCGGACGTGGTTTATCGCCGCCTGGCTTACCTTCTCCGCTGCGCGGTTTGGCTTTCGGCGCCCCACCATCATTGCGACGCGGTTGCTGGGCACGGCCTGCTCCGCCCTGTCCCTGACCCTGGCCTCGGCCGCGACCACCGCCGCCACGCTGCTGCTGGCGACCATTCTGAATCGGCTCCGCTTTAATTGACGGGTCCGGTTCATAACCCGGCGTGGTGATGCGCGGGATCTCTTTTTTCAGCAGCTTCTCGATATCGCGTAGCAGTTTGTGTTCATCAACGCAGACCAGCGATAACGCTTCGCCGGTCGCGGCGGCACGACCGGTACGGCCGATACGGTGCACGTAATCTTCCGGGACGTTTGGCAGCTCATAGTTCACCACATGCGGCAGCTCTTCGATATCCAGCCCGCGCGCCGCGATGTCGGTCGCCACCAGGACGCGGATATCGCCGGATTTGAAATCAGCCAGTGCGCGGGTACGCGCGCCCTGAGATTTATTACCGTGGATCGCCGCACTGCGAATGCCGTCTTTATTCAGCTGTTCCGCCAGATGGTTGGCGCCGTGTTTGGTACGGGTAAAGACCAGCACCTGCTGCCAGTTGCCCTTGCCAATCATCTGCGACAACAGTTCGCGCTTGCGTTTTTTATCCACGAAATGAACGTGCTGGGTCACCTGCTCAGAAGCGGTATTACGGCGCGCCACTTCAATTTCCAGCGGGTTATGTAACAGCTTTTCAGCAAGCGCTTTAATGTCATCGGAGAATGTGGCGGAGAACAGCAGGTTCTGGCGCTTCGGCGGCAGTTTTGCCAGCACGCGGCGAATATCGTGGATAAAGCCCATGTCGAGCATACGGTCAGCTTCATCCAGCACCAGAATCTCAATCTGATCCAGCTTCACCGCGTTTTGATGTTCCAGGTCGAGCAAACGCCCCGGCGTTGCCACCAGCACGTCAACGCCGCCGCGCAGTTTCATCATCTGCGGGTTAATGCTGACGCCGCCAAACACGACCAGAGAGCGAATGTTCAGGTATTTACTGTAATCCCGGACGTTTTCGCCAATTTGCGCCGCCAGCTCACGGGTCGGCGTCAGAATCAACGCGCGTACCGGGCGACGGCCCTTCGCGTGCGGCTGCTGCGTGATCAGATGTTGTAACAGCGGCAGCGTAAAACCGGCTGTTTTACCCGTCCCCGTCTGGGCGCTGGCCATCAGGTCGCGGCCTTCCAGCACCGCAGGGATCGCCTGCTGCTGAATAGGGGTAGGTTCACGGTAACCCTGCTCGGCAATCGCGCGCAAAATATCAGGATTCAACCCAAGGGAATCAAAAGACATAACTACTCCGAACCGCCCCGACCGTTACCGGTGTAGTTTTCAGGGAGATACTCACAAGAGGGATGACAAAAACCACAATGTCATGAAGGGGCGGAGTGTAGCAGTTTTTGTGACATACCGCATAAATTATCCCCGTGACTGGAAAAAACAAAATAAACCACCACACTGGACAAGAACAATTATCGGTCATAATCTTAATCAATCGATTGATTAAGAATTGGGTTGCGCGATGAATACCCCAACCATGACGACGAAAGGCGAACAGGCCAAAAGCCAGCTTATCGCCGCTGCGCTGGCGCAGTTTGGCGAATACGGCCTCCATGCCACCACACGCGACATTGCCGCCCAGGCCGGACAAAATATCGCCGCCATCACTTACTACTTTGGCTCCAAAGAGGATTTATACCTCGCCTGCGCCCAGTGGATAGCTGATTTCATCGGCGCCCAGTTTCGCCCTCATGCCGAGGAAGCGGAACGACTGTTCGCCCAGCCGCAGCCCGATCGCGCCGCAATGCGCGAGCTGATCCTGCGCGCCTGCAAAAATATGATCATGCTGTTAACCCAGGACGACACGGTCAACCTGAGCAAATTTATTTCGCGCGAGCAGCTCTCCCCGACGGCGGCTTATCAACGGGTACACGATCAGGTTCTCAACCCCCTTCACACGCATCTGACGCGCCTGATTGCGGGGTATACCGGCCGCGATCCGGGAGATACGCAAACCATTCTCCACACGCACGCGCTGCTGGGCGAAGTGCTGGCCTTCCGCCTGGGAAAAGAAACCATTTTGCTGCGTACCGGCTGGTCAACGTTTGATGAAGAGAAAACAGAACAGATTTACCAGACGATCACCTGTCATATCGATCTCATTCTGCAAGGCTTAACGCAAAGGAGTCAGGAGCAATGAAAAAACCTGTCGTTATCGCACTGGCTGTCGCGGCGCTGGCCGCCGTGCTTGCCGGTGGTACATGGTGGTATCAGAGTCGGCAGGATAACGGGCTGACGCTCTACGGCAATGTGGATATTCGCACCGTCAATATGAGTTTTCGCGTCGGAGGCCGGCTGGCTTCGCTGGCCGTTGACGAAGGCGACGCCATTACGTCCGGGCAGGTATTGGGCGTGCTGGATAAAGCCCCGTACGAGAACGCGTTGATGCAGGCTAAAGCAGGCGTCTCCGTCGCCCAGGCACAGTATGATCTGATGCTCGCGGGGTATCGCGATGAAGAGATAGCCCAGGCCGCTGCCGCCGTAAAACAGGCGCAGGCCGCATTTGACTATGCGCAGAACTTTTATCAGCGCCAGCAGGGATTGTGGAAAAGCCGCACGATCTCCGCCAACGACCTGGAGAACGCCCGCTCATCCCGCGATCAGGCGCAGGCGCAGCTGAAATCCGCACAGGACAAATTGAGCCAGTACCGTACCGGTAACCGCCAGCAGGATATCGCCCAGGCAAAAGCCAGCCTCGAACAGGCGCAGGCGCAGCTGGCGCAGTCAGAACTCGATTTACAGGATACAACGCTGATCGCCCCCTCTGACGGTACGCTGTTAACCCGCGCGGTAGAGCCCGGCAGTATGCTCAACGCAGGCAGCACCGTGCTGACGCTGTCGCTGACTCGTCCGGTATGGGTTCGCGCCTACGTGGATGAACGCAACCTCAGCCAGGCGCAGCCCGGCCGCGAAATTTTACTCTACACCGATGGCCGCCCTGACAAGCCTTACCACGGCAAAATCGGCTTCGTATCGCCGACCGCTGAATTCACCCCGAAAACCGTTGAAACGCCGGATCTGCGCACAGACCTGGTCTATCGACTGCGCATTGTCGTGACTGACGCGGACGATGCGCTGCGCCAGGGAATGCCGGTAACGCTGACGTTCAGCGACGAGGCGCGGCATGAATGACGCCGTCATTACGTTAAACGGCCTGGTGAAGCGCTTCGCCGGAATGGAAAAACCGGCGGTCGCCCCGCTCGACTGTACGATCCACGCCGGTTATGTCACGGGTCTGGTCGGGCCGGATGGCGCAGGCAAAACCACGCTGATGCGGATGCTGGCAGGGCTGCTCAAGCCCGATAGCGGCAGCGCGTCGGTGATCGGGTTCGATCCGATCAAAAACGACAGTGAATTGCATGCGGTACTTGGTTACATGCCGCAAAAATTTGGTCTGTATGAAGATCTGACCGTGATGGAGAATCTCAATCTCTATGCGGATTTACGCAGCGTAACGGGCGAAGAACGGCAAAAAACGTTTGCCCGTCTGCTGGAATTTACCGCCCTCGGCCCCTTCACCAAACGGCTGGCAGGCAAGCTCTCGGGCGGGATGAAACAAAAACTCGGGCTGGCCTGTACGCTGGTCGGCGAGCCGAAAGTGCTGCTGCTTGACGAACCGGGCGTCGGCGTTGACCCCATCTCCCGTCGCGAGCTGTGGCAAATGGTGCATGAACTGGCGGGTGACGGCATGCTTATCCTGTGGAGTACGTCATACCTGGACGAAGCCGAACAGTGTCGCGACGTGCTGCTGATGAACGAAGGAGAGCTGCTGTATCAGGGCGAACCGACTAAGCTAACGCAGACCATGGCAGGACGCAGTTTCTTAATGAGCAGCCCGCAGGAGAATAACCGCAAGCTCCTGCAACGCGCGTTGAAACTGCCGCAGGTCAGCGACGGTATGATTCAGGGGAAATCGGTACGGCTGATCCTGAAAAAAGAGGCTACCGCAGAGGATATCCGCCGGGCCGAAGGGATGCCGGAGATAACGATTAACGACACCACGCCGCGCTTTGAAGATGCCTTTATCGACCTGCTTGGCGGCGCGGGTACGTCGGAGTCTCCGCTCGGCGCGATCCTGCATACCGTTGACGGCACGCCGGGTGAGACGGTCATTGAGGCCAAAGAACTGACCAAAAAATTCGGCGACTTCGCCGCCACCGACCACGTTAACTTCGCCGTTGAGCGCGGAGAAATCTTCGGTCTGCTCGGCCCCAACGGCGCGGGGAAATCCACCACGTTCAAGATGATGTGCGGTTTGCTGGTGCCAACTTCCGGCAAAGCGCTGGTGCTGGATATGGATTTGAAAGTCAGCTCCGGCAAGGCGCGCCAGCATTTAGGGTATATGGCGCAAAAATTTTCCCTGTACGGCAACCTGACGGTAGAGCAAAACCTGCGCTTTTTCTCCGGGGTTTATGGCCTGCGAGGCCGGGCGCAAAACGAAAAAATCACCCGCATGAGCGAAGCCTTCGGCCTGAAAAGCATCGCCTCTCATGCGACGGATGCGCTGCCGCTCGGTTTTAAACAGCGTCTGGCGCTGGCCTGTTCGCTGATGCATGAGCCCGACATTCTGTTTCTCGACGAACCCACCTCCGGCGTCGATCCCCTCACCCGCCGTGAGTTCTGGCTGCACATCAACAGCATGGTAGAAAAAGGGGTCACGGTGATGGTCACCACCCACTTTATGGACGAAGCGGAATACTGCGACCGTATCGGGCTGGTTTATCGCGGCAAGCTGATCGCCAGCGGGACGCCGGACGATCTGAAAGCGCAGGCGGCAGACGACGACACGCCGGACCCGACGATGGAGCAGGCCTTTATCACGCTCATTCACGACTGGGATAAGGAGCATACTCATGAGTAACGCCCTGCTCTCCTGGCGGCGCGTACGCGCGCTGTGCGTGAAAGAGACGCGTCAGATTATCCGCGATCCCAGTAGCTGGCTGATCGCCGTGGTGATCCCGCTGCTGTTGCTGTTTATTTTTGGCTACGGGATTAACCTCGACTCCAGCAAGCTGCGGGTCGGCATTCTGCTCGAACAACAGAGCGAGGAGGCGCTGGATTTCACCCACGCTATGACCGGTTCGCCGTATATCGACGCCACCATCAGCGATAGCCGCCATGAGCTTATTGAGAAAATGCAGGCCGGGCGCATTCGCGGGCTGGTGGTGATCCCTGTCGATTTTGCGCAAAAGATGGCGCGAGAGAATGACACCGCGCCGATACAGGTTATCACCGACGGCAGCGAACCGAACACCGCCAACTTCGTGCAGGGTTACGTGGAGGGGGTCTGGCAGATCTGGCAAATGCAGCGGGCTGAAGATCGTGGGGAGGAATTTGAACCGCTGATCGACGTGCAGACCCGCTACTGGTTTAACCCGGCGGCCATCAGCCAGCACTTTATCATTCCCGGCGCAGTCACCATTATCATGACGGTGATTGGCGCCATTCTCACTTCGCTGGTGGTTGCGCGCGAGTGGGAACGCGGGACGATGGAGGCGCTGCTCTCGACCGAGGTGACGCGCGCAGAGTTGTTGCTGTGCAAACTGATCCCCTACTACTTCCTCGGCATGCTGGCGATGCTGCTGTGTATGCTGGTGTCGGTGTTTATTCTTGGCGTGCCCTGGCGCGGCTCGCTGGTGATTCTGTTTCTTATCACCAGCCTGTTTCTGCTCAGTACGCTGGGAATGGGGCTGCTGATTTCCACCATTACCCGTAACCAGTTTAACGCCGCGCAGGTCGCGCTGAACGCCGCTTTTTTACCGTCGATTATGCTGTCAGGCTTTATTTTTCAGATAGACAGTATGCCTGCCGTCATCCGCGCGGTGACTTACATTATTCCGGCGCGCTATTTCGTCAGCACCCTGCAAAGCCTGTTTCTGGCGGGGAACATCCCCATTGTGTTGATCGTTAATACGTTATTTTTAATCGCTTCGGCAGCCATGTTTATCGGCCTGACGTGGATGAAGACCAAACGCCGGCTGGATTAAATTTTCTGCCTGATGGCGCTTCGCTTATCAGGCCTACGACCACATATTTTGTAGGCCGGATAAGGCGTTTACGCCGCCATCCGGCATGGCATGCATAGGGAGAGAAACATGTTTCATCGCCTGTGGACATTAATCCGCAAAGAGCTGCAATCGCTGTTACGCGAGCCGCAGACCCGCGCGATCCTGATCTTACCGGTGCTGATCCAGGTGCTGCTGTTTCCCTTTGCCGCCACGCTGGAAGTGACCAATGCCACCATTGCCATTTATAACGAAGATAATGGCAAACATGCCGTCGAGCTGACGCAACGGTTCGCGCGCGCCAAAGCGTTTACCCATATCCTGCTGCTGAAAAGCCCGCAGGAAATCCAGCCGACGATCGACACGCAAAAAGCGTTGCTGCTGGTGCGCTTTCCGGCCGATTTTTCCCGTCACCTGGATAACCTCCAGCCCGCGCCGCTACAGCTCATTCTTGATGGCCGTAACTCCAACAGCGCGCAAATCGCCGCCAATTATCTCCAGCAGATCGTCAAGGATTATCAGCAGGAGCTGATAGAGGGCAAACCCAAGCCCAACAACAGTGAGCTGGTGGTGCGCAACTGGTACAACCCGAATCTGGACTATAAGTGGTTTGTGGTGCCGTCCCTGATCGCCATGATCACCACGATAGGCGTCATGATCGTCACCTCGCTCTCCGTTGCCCGCGAGCGTGAACAGGGTACGCTGGATCAACTGCTGGTTTCCCCTCTCACCACCTGGCAAATTTTCATCGGTAAAGCGGTGCCCGCGCTGATTGTCGCCACTTTTCAGGCCACGATCGTACTGGCTATTGGCATCTGGGCGTACCACATCCCCTTTGCCGGTTCGCTGGCGCTGTTCTACTTCACAATGGTGATTTACGGGCTGTCGCTGGTTGGATTTGGCTTGTTAATCTCGTCGCTCTGCTCCACCCAACAGCAGGCTTTCATCGGCGTATTCGTCTTTATGATGCCTGCTATCCTGCTATCGGGATACGTTTCTCCGGTCGAGAACATGCCGGTATGGCTACAAAATCTGACGTGGATAAACCCTATCCGCCATTTTACGGACATCACCAAGCAGATTTATTTGAAAGATGCGAGTCTGAAGATCGTCTGGGGGAGTTTGTGGCCGCTACTGGTGATCACGGCCACAACGGGGTCAGCGGCGTATGCGATGTTTAGACGCAAAGTGATGTAGCTTTTTCTCCTTCGCCAGCAGCGAAACCACAGCAGGCCCGGCAAGGATCGCCAGCCCAGCCAGCGCCAGCAGCAGGTTGTTGTGCAGTACGCGGGACAGCAGCCACAGGGCAATCATCGCGGCGCCGAAATACCAGGTGGTCGTCAGCTCTTCCAGCACATCCGCAACGTCGCGCCAGCGCTGTTCGTGGTGGCGTTGTAACGCCAGCATCAGCAGCACCGTCACGCCATAAAGCACGCATAATCCCAGGCCGACGCGGACTAAAGCGCCGCTCATCCAGCCCATTACCAGCAGCGCCACTACCAGTAAATGCAACATTATCTGCCAGCAACTAAGACCCGTTGCGACACGAACACGTTGTTGCCACCTCATGGCTTTTTCTCCTGAAGGATTTTTATCTAATTATTCAGAGTACCGAACTTTACGGAAAATTCCGTAAGACCGCATCTTTTTGTGACGACGACTACACTATTTCAATCAGGATAGTGACGCGGACAGGAAGAAAATGATCCAACAAACGCGAAATTTTTCATTCAAAGTGCTCACAATTAACACGCATAAGGGTTTTACCGCCTTTAATAAGCGCTTTATTCTGCCGGAGCTGCGCGACGCCGTCAGAACCGTCAGCGCGGATATTGTCTGCCTCCAGGAAGTGATGGGCGCGCATGAAGTTCATCCGCTGCACGTCGAGAACTGGCCTGATACCACCCATTACGAATTTCTTGCCGACACCATGTGGAGCGATTTCGCCTATGGTCGTAATGCCGTCTACCCAGAAGGACATCACGGCAACGCGGTACTGTCGCGCTATCCGATTGAACACTATGAAAATCGCGATGTCTCCGTCGGCGGCAGTGAAAAACGCGGCGTGCTGTATTGCCGTATTGTTCCGCCGGTGCTGGCTCAGCCAATTCATGTGATGTGCGTGCATCTCGGCTTACGGGAAGGCCACCGCCAGGCGCAGCTGGATATGCTGGTTGAATGGGTTAACGCCCTTCCCGAATCCGAACCCGTGGTGGTCGCCGGGGATTTCAACGACTGGCGGCAGAAAGCCAACTATCCGTTAAAAGCGTCTGCGGGGCTGGAGGAGATCTTCACCCGCGCGCATGGCCGCCCGGCGCGCACCTTTCCGGTCAGGCTGCCGATACTGCGACTCGATCGTATATACGTCAAGAATGCCAATGCCAGCTCTCCTGCGGCGTTGCCGTTGCGTAACTGGCGACATTTATCTGACCATGCCCCTCTTAGCGCGGAGATACATCTATGAAATGCGGATGGCGTGAAGGCAATCAGATTCAGCTACTGGAAAACGGCGACCAGTTCTATCCCGCCGTGTTTGACGCCATCGCGCAGGCACAGCAGAGGATCATCCTGGAAACCTTCATCTGGTTTGAAGATGACGTAGGTAAGCAGCTACACGCGGCGCTGCTTAAAGCGGCCAGACGCGGCGTAAAAGCGGAAGTGCTGTTAGACGGCTACGGCTCACCTGACCTCAGCGAGGCGTTTGTCGGGGAACTGACCGCAGCGGGGATAATCTTCCGCTATTACGATCCGCGTCCTCCCCTGTTCGGCATGCGCACCAACCTCTTTCGCCGTATGCACCGTAAAATCGTGGTTATTGACGATCGGGTCGCGTTTGTCGGCGGGCTGAATTACTCCGCAGAACATATGTCCGATTACGGCCCGGAAGCCAAACAGGATTACGCCGTTCGCGTCGAAGGGCCGGTCGTGGAGGATATTTTGCAGTTTGAGCTGGAAAACCTGCCGGGGCAAAGCGCCGCGCGCCGCTGGTGGCGACGCCATCATCGCGCCGAAGAAAACCGGAAACCCGGCGAAGCGCAGGTGCTGTTTATCTGGCGCGATAATGATGAACATCGCAACGATATTGAACGTCACTATCTGAAGATGCTTACGCAGGCGAAACGTGAAGTGATTATCGCCAATGCCTATTTCTTTCCCGGCTATCGCCTGCTGCATGCCATGCGCAAAGCCGCCCGACGCGGCGTGCGGGTAAAACTGGTAATCCAGGGGGAACCCGATATGCCCATCGTCAAAGTCGGCGCGCGTCTGCTGTACAACTATCTGGTGAAAGGCGGCGTCCATGTCTATGAATATCGCCGTCGCCCGCTGCACGGCAAAGTGGCGTTGATGGACGATCACTGGGCGACCGTCGGCTCCAGCAACCTCGATCCGCTCAGTCTGTCGCTTAACCTTGAAGCAAACGTCATTATTCATGACCGCACGTTTAACCAGACGCTGCGCGACAACCTGAACGCCATTATCGCCAATGATTGCAAGCAGGTGGACGAGTCTATGCTGCCGAAGCGCACCTGGTGGAATCTGAGCAAAAGCGTGCTGGCGTTCCACTTCCTGCGCCACTTCCCGGCGCTGGTCGGTTGGCTGCCGGCACACACGCCGCATCTGGCGCAGGTTGAACCACCCGCCCAACCGACGATGGAAACGCAGGATCGGGTCGAAGCGGAAAACACGGGGGTGAAGCCCTGATGTCAACATCACACCCGCGATGGCGGCTGGCGAAAAAGATCCTCACCTGGCTGTTTTTTATCGCGGTGATTGTCCTGCTGGTCATTTATGCCGGAAAGGTCAACTGGGAAGATGTCTGGACGGTGATCCGGGATTACAACCGGATTGCGCTGTTGAGCGCGGTTGGACTGGTGATTGTCAGCTACCTTCTTTACGGCTGCTACGATCTGCTGGGACGCTTTTACTGCGGCCACAAGCTGGCGAAGCGGCAGGTCATGCTGGTGTCGTTTATCTGTTACGCCTTCAATCTGACGTTAAGCACCTGGGTCGGCGGAATCGGTATGCGCTACCGTCTGTACTCCCGCCTCGGCTTACCGGGGAGCACCATCACGCGTATTTTTTCGCTGAGCATTACCACCAACTGGCTGGGCTATATTCTGCTGGGCGGAATTATTTTTACCTTCGGCGTCGTGCAACTCCCGGCCCACTGGTATATCGATGAAAATACGCTGCGCATTCTCGGTATTGTGTTGTTGCTGGTGATAGCCGTCTACCTGTGGTTTTGCGCCTTTGCAAAACGGCGTCATATCACGATTAAAGGCCAAAAGCTGATGCTTCCGTCATGGAAATTCGCCCTCGCGCAGATGGGGATTTCCAGCGCTAACTGGATGGTGATGGGCGCCATTATCTGGCTGCTGATGGGGCAAGACGTTAATTATTTCTTTGTACTTGGCGTGCTGCTGGTGAGCAGTATTGCCGGAGTGATCGTGCATATCCCGGCCGGGATCGGCGTTCTGGAAGCCGTGTTTATGGCGCTGCTGGCGGGTGAGCATACGTCGCAAGGCACCATTATCGCCGCCCTGCTCGCCTGGCGTGTGCTCTATTATTTTATTCCGCTATTGCTGGCGTTGATTTGCTATCTGCTGCTGGAAAGTCGGGCAAAGAAGCTGCGGGCGAAAAACGAGAAAGCCTTAGCGAAGTGACGGGTTATTTGCTGCTTATCAGGTGTATTACCGGCCTAACCTGTAGGCCGGATACAGCGTTCACGCCAATTAACGGCGATTACCGAAAATACGCAGCAGCATCAGGAACAGGTTGATGAAGTCCAGATACAGCGTTAACGCGCCGAGAATCGAGTATTTCCGCAGCGTCGAGCTGTCACGAACATCAATCTGCTCGCCAATGTTTTTCAGCTTCTGCGTGTCATAGGCGGTCAGGCCGACAAAGACAACCACCCCGATATAGGTCACCGCCCACATCAACGCTTCGCTTTTGAGCCAGAAGTTGACCAACGATGCCAGAATGATACCAATCAGCGCCATAAACAGCATGCTGCCCCAGCCGCTGAGATCGCGTTTCGTGGTGTAGCCATACAGGCTCATCACGCCAAACATCCCGCCGGTCACGACAAACGTGCTGGCGATAGACGAATAGGTATAAACGATAAAAATGCTCGACAGCGTCAGGCCCGTCAGCGCCGAATAGAGCATAAACAGCGTGGTCGCCATCCCGGCGCTAAGTTTTTGCACCATTGCCGACAGCGCAATAACCAGCGCAAGCTGGGCGATAATCAAGCCAAAGAAGGTGATTTTGCTGGAAAAGACAAACATCATCACCGCAGGCGTATTCGCCGCATACCAGGCGATAAATGCGGTCAGCAGCAGCCCAACCGTCATCCAGCCATATACCTGCGCCATATACGTTTGCAGGCCGGAACGGGTCTGTACGATAGAATCGGATCGTGGGAATCGGTCCATGATGATCTCCTGATTAAAAGTGATACCCCTGAATAAGGGTATCACATTCTGCTACCAGCGTTTTGCCGCCTGCCGATCGCTATCGCGCGCTTCCACCCAGCGGTCGCCTTCCGGCGTCGCTTCACGCTTCCAGAACGGCGCGCGGGTTTTCAGATAATCCATAATGAATTGCCCGGCCTCGAACGCGCTGCTGCGGTGCGCGCTGGTTACGCCGACAAAGACAATCTCATCGCCCGGCCACAGTTCGCCAATGCGATGGATCACCGTCACGCGCCCCAGCGGCCAGCGCGAGCGCGCCTCGTCCACGATATCCGCCAGCGCTTTTTCCGTCATCCCCGGGTAATGTTCCAGCGTCAGCGCTTTAACGCTGTCGCCCAGATTATGATTGCGGACTTTACCGGTAAAGGTCACGACCGCGCCATCTTCATCACGCTCCGCCAGCCAGGGGTACTCCTCCCCGACGCTGAACGGCGCATGGCCAACGATCACTCGCGTTTCAGCCATCTCAGCCTCCTGTCACCGGTGGGAAAAAGGCCACTTCATCACCCGCCGTCAGCGGATGTTCAAAACTGACCAGCGTCTGATTGACGGCGGCCAGCAGCTTGCCGTCTTCCAGCGCCAGCGCCCAGCGATCGCTTTGCGCCGCCAGATGCTGACGCAGCGCTTCTACGGTTGGGAAATCGGCGGCGACCTCTAACGCATCCGTTCCCACCAGTTCACGCACCTGAGCGAAAAACAGAACCTTAATCATGCGTATCCACCTTAAAATCGCCAGACTTACCGCCGCTTTTCGCCAGCAAGCGCACCGGGCCAATCACCATATCTTTTTGCACCGCTTTGCACATGTCGTAGATCGTCAATGCCGCCACGGAAGCGGCTGTCAGCGCTTCCATCTCCACGCCGGTTTTCCCCGTCAGGCGACACAGCGATTCAATGCGTACCCGGTTGTGTTCAGGTTCCGCCTGCAATTGCACTTCGACCTTACTCAACAACAGCGGATGGCACAGCGGGATCAGCTCCCAGGTACGTTTAGCCGCCTGAATACCGGCGATACGCGCGGTCGCGAAAACATCGCCCTTATGGTGGCTACCGTCGATAATCATCGCCAGCGTTTCACTGCGCATCGTCACAAACGCTTCGGCGCGCGCCTCACGTACGGTTTCCGCTTTGGCGGAGACGTCCACCATGTGCGCTTCGCCAGCGGCATTAATATGGGTCAGTTGCGACATACTTATTTCTTCAAATGTGGGTGGAAGTTACACGGGCGTGTGCGAGCATCAAGCTGCGGCGCGATGATGTTGTCCCAGGCGGTGCGGCACGCTTTTGTGGAGCCCGGCATCGCAAAAATCAGCGTCTTGTTGGCAACGCCGGCCACCGCGCGAGATTGCAGGGTCGATGTGCCAATCTCTTCAAACGACAACATGCGGAACACTTCGCCAAACCCTTCGACTTCGCGATCAAAGAGCGGCAGTAACGCTTCCGGCGCCTGATCGCCATCGGTCAGCCCGGTGCCGCCGGTGATGAGCACCACCTGAACGTCATCGCTGGCGATCCACGCGGAAACCTGCGCGCGAATGGCGTAGCGGTTCTCTTTAACGATGGCTTTGTCCACGACCTGATGCCCCGCTTCCAGCGCGGCGTCGCGCAGAAAATGACCGGAAGTGTCGTCTTCTTCGCCGCGACGACTGGAAACCGTAAGAATAGCAATGCGGGTAGGGATAAACTCAGCGCTTACCTGACTCATAAAAACTCCTTTTCCGTTAAGGCGTTAACCGCCTATGTACGATAGATTTTGCGTAATACCGGTATTGTTCTGGTGCAGGAAGTGGGTCTGCTTTTTCTCCAGCAGCGCGGCTGAAATGCGTTCTTCCAGCGCATGTTGCTGTGCATCGTCTTCCAGCAGGTCGCGCAGGCTCACGCCGCCTTCGCCAAACAGGCAAAGATGGAGCTTACCGACCGAGGAAACGCGCAGACGGTTGCAGGTGGCGCAGAAATCTTTTTCATACGGCATGATGAGACCGATTTCACCGGCATAGTCAGGATGACAAAAAACCTGCGCCGGGCCGTCGCTGCGCTGGCGCAGTTGATGAATCCAACCGCGACGCAGCAGTTCATCACGCAGCACCTGTCCAGAAATATGGTGTTTACGAAAGAGTTCGCTCCCCTCTCCCGTCTCCATCAGTTCAATGAAGCGCAGTTGAATGGGGCGTGCCTGAATCCAGGCGAGAAAGGTGTCCAGTTGATGATGGTTCACATCGCGCATCAACACGGTGTTCACTTTGACCTTTGCGAAACCGGCGTCAAACGCGGCGTCAATGCCCGCCATCACCTGCTGGAATTTATCCTGCCCGGTAATGGCGTGAAACTGGCGGGCGTCGAGGCTATCGACGCTGACGTTGATGCCCGTCAGACCCGCGTCGCGCCAGTTCGCCGCATCACGCGCCAGACGATACCCATTAGTGGTCACCGCAATCTGGCGAATCGCGTCGTTTTCACGCACGGCGGCAATGATGTCGGTAAAGTCGCGACGCAGCGACGGTTCACCGCCGGTAAGGCGCACTTTTTCGGTGCCCAGACTGGCAAACGCGCGCGTCACACGGCGAATTTCATCGACGGTCAGAAAGCCGTTATTGGTGACACCGCCAGGCTTGTAGCCATCCGGCAGGCAGTATGTGCAACGAAAGTTACACACATCAGTAATCGACAGACGTAAGTAATAAAACTTACGTGCGAAAGCATCGGTAAGTTGTGAGGCCATGTACACCTTTCCAAATACGGGAGGCGGAGTCATTTCTTCCTGCGCCCTGGTGGCAAACTCTTTCGAGGCTTGTCACGGCCAAAACACCATATCAATTTGACACAGGCGTAGAGGCTAGAGTGTCTTTTTAAGCATCGCTTAAAAAGGTGGTTATGCCGATACTAGCGTGTAAATAGCATTTTTGCCATTCCCACTTTACGCTATATAATCATGTATATAGCGTCATGATCGTGCTATTTCGCTACAGAATAAGCAAAAATTACACTTTTGCATTGATATACATCAGTTAGCCATCAGGCTAACCCTATCCGAAAGAGGTAGAGGGGATGGATTTATTTTCCATCGTTGTTCGTTGGCTAATTGCTGAAAAGGCGCTATTTGCGCTACTGTAGCGCAGTACCTCTGATATTAGGAATTTGTATGCGCAATCGTACGCTGGCAGACCTGGATCGTGTTGTCGCTCTCGGCGGAGGGCATGGATTAGGACGCGTTCTCTCTTCACTCTCTTCATTAGGCTCACGCCTGACCGGTATTGTCACCACTACCGATAACGGGGGTTCCACAGGCCGTATTCGCCGCTCTGAAGGGGGCATCGCCTGGGGCGATATGCGCAACTGTCTGAACCAGTTAATTACCGAACCCAGCGTCGCGTCGGCGATGTTTGAGTACCGTTTTGGCGGTAATGGTGAACTTTCCGGCCATAACCTCGGAAATCTGATGTTAAAGGCGCTGGACCACCTGAGTGTGCGGCCTCTCGAAGCGATAAATTTAATTCGCAACTTATTGAAGGTGGATGCGCATTTAATCCCTATGTCGGAGCTGCCGGTAGACCTGATGGCCATCGACGATCAGGGGCATGAAGTATACGGCGAGGTGAATATCGATCAACTGGCGACCCCGCCGCAGGAGCTGATGCTGTCACCGAAAGTCCCCACCACCCGGGAAGCGGTGCAGGCCATTAGCGAAGCCGATTTGATTCTGATTGGCCCCGGAAGTTTCTACACCAGTTTGATGCCGATTCTGCTGCTTGATGAGCTGGCGCAGGCGCTGCGCCGTACTCCGGCGCCGATGGTCTATATCGGTAATCTGGGGCGCGAATTGAGTCTGCCCGCCGCCAGCTTAACGCTTGTCGACAAACTGGCGATTATGGAGCAATACGTCGGGAAACAGGTTATCGACGCCATTGTGGTTGGCCCGAAAGTGGATGCCTCAGCGGTGACGGGCCGGATTGTGATTCAGGAAGTGCTGGAAGCCAGCGATATTCCGTATCGCCATGACCGACAGCTGCTGCATAACGCGCTGGAGAAAGCGATACAGGCGTTGGGGTAAGCGTTCAGATTTGCCCGGTGGCGCTTCGCTTACCGGGCCTACACACAACAGGCGGCACAACCGTAGGCCGGATAAGACGCTTTGCGTCGCCATCCGCCATCGTCAGGACGCCGCGATAAACAGCTCACGTAGCTGATGCAACTGGTCGCGGATCTCTGCGGCTTCTTCAAACTCCAGGTTTTGCGCATGCTGCATCATCTGACCTTCCAGCTCATGAATTTTCTGCTGCAACGCTTTCGGCGTCATATCCAGCTCAACCACACCCGATTTCGCCGCTGCGCGGGACTTCCCTTTGCCCTTCGCTTTAGTTTTCGCGATATTCTGACCCAGCGCCAGAATATCGACCACTTTCTTATTCAGCCCCTGCGGAACGATACCGTGCTCTTCGTTGTATAACTGCTGTTTCTCGCGACGACGTTCGGTTTCGCCTATCGCTTTCGCCATCGACGGGGTGATCTTATCGCCATAGAGGATCGCCTTCCCGTTGACGTTACGCGCCGCACGGCCGATGGTCTGAATCAGCGAACGCTCTGAGCGCAGGAAGCCTTCTTTGTCTGCGTCCAGAATCGCCACCAGCGAGACCTCAGGCATGTCCAGCCCTTCTCGCAACAGGTTGATCCCCACCAGCACGTCAAACTCGCCCAGACGCAAATCACGAATGATTTCCATACGCTCAACGGTATCGATGTCCGAGTGCAGGTAACGTACACGCTCGCCGTGTTCTTCGAGATATTCGGTAAGATCTTCCGCCATTCGCTTGGTCAGCGTTGTCACCAGCACACGTTCGTTAATCGCCGCCCGCAGGCGGATCTCAGAGAGCAGATCATCAACCTGCGTCGCCACCGGCCGAACTTCAATGATCGGGTCCAGCAGCCCGGTGGGACGCACCACCTGATCCACCACCTCGCCGCCGGATTTCTCCAGCTCATAGTTGCCCGGCGTGGCGGAAACGTAGATGGTTTGCGGGGCCAGCGCTTCAAACTCTTCAAATTTTAGCGGACGGTTATCCAGCGCTGACGGCAGACGGAAACCGTACTCCACCAGCGTCTCTTTGCGCGCCCTGTCCCCACGAAACATCCCGCCGATTTGCGGAATCGTGACGTGAGATTCATCCACGACTAACAGGCCATCGGCTGGCAGATAATCAAACAGCGTCGGCGGCGGCTCGCCAGGCCCGCGCCCGGAAAGGTAGCGGGAGTAGTTTTCAATCCCCGAGCAATATCCCAGCTCGTTCATCATTTCCAGATCGAACTGCGTACGCTGGGTTAAGCGCTGTTCTTCCAGTAGCTTATTGTTTTCCAGCATGATCCTGCGTCTGTCCACCAGTTCGTCTTTGATCTCCTCCATCGCCTGTACGATGCGCTCGCGCGGCGTAACGTAGTGCGTTTTCGGGTAGATGGTGTAGCGCTGGATAGTCGATTCAACCTGCCCGGTCAGCGGGTCAAACAGCGACAGACGTTCAACCTCTTCGTCAAACAGCTCAACCCGCAGCGCAATATCGTCAGACTCCGCCGGGAAGATGTCGATGACCTCGCCGCGTACGCGGAAAGTGCCGCGCTGGAAGGCCTGATCGTTGCGGGTATATTGCAACTCCGCCAGACGGCGCAGGATAGCGCGCTGATCGATGATCATCCCCACCGTCAGGTGCAACATCATCTTCAGGTATAAGTCGGGATCGCCCAGACCGTAGATAGCGGAAACCGAAGCCACGACCACAACGTCCCGCCGCTCAAGCAGCGCCTTGGTCGCCGACAGTCGCATCTGTTCTATGTGTTCGTTCACCGACGCATCTTTTTCGATAAAGGTGTCGGAGCTGGGCACATACGCCTCTGGCTGATAGTAGTCATAGTAAGAGACGAAATATTCCACCGCGTTGTCAGGGAAGAACTCTTTCATTTCGCCGTATAACTGGGCCGCCAGCGTTTTATTGGGCGCAAGCACCATCGTCGGGCGCTGTAAATCGGCAATCACATTGGCGATGGTGAACGTTTTCCCTGATCCCGTTACGCCCAACAGCGTCTGGTGCGCCAGACCATCTTCAAGACCTTCCTCCAGACGACGTATCGCCTCCGGCTGATCGCCTGAAGGTTTAAAAGCGGAATTCAGTTTGAACGGTTTACTCATGGGCAGCTACCTGAAGGAATGGGCGGGCAGGACACTAATTTTACCCGGAGCCGCTAATATTGCCAGCAAAATATACTGGATGAAAAAACAGTGGCGACTTAAGGTATTACTCAAATAAGGGATAACACCCGGCATTGCGACGTAAAATGTAGACCCTGACGAGATAAAAAACCAGTGAGATGCGGTTATCCCCAAACCAAAGACTTTTTTAACACTTGTCAAGATGTGTGATGAAAGATTTGTGGCAACCCGTGACACTTTCCTTACAGCCATTGCTTTTATCTAACAAATTGTTTCATAAGCACTATTTACTTAAGACGCCTTTCGCATCAATTTAGTCGCAGGCCGCGTCTTCTCTCGCTTACGTTGTGTTTTCTAACTCTAATACACAAGGTTATCCACAGGAATGGTGGATAACTGCGTCCAGCCCGTATGGACTGCCGCCTGGCAAAATCGCGCGGACGCCCCTTGATGAGGGGCTAAAAAAAAATTATCGCTTTTTTTTGATTTTTATCAGCTAACGAAACGCGGGCGGCAGGCGAGATCCTGCTCGCATTTTCACCTGTTTTACACCGCCTTCAGGCGCGTCAGGTCGAGATATTGTCCTGTTGATGCACTTTCCGCCTTCCCGGAAAGCCAGGGGATTTCGCCCAGCAGAGGAGCCGTAATCACCCGCGTTAGCGTCGCCATGTATTCCGCATGGCGCTTTCCGGGCGGCGTCACGTCATTGGCTACCCACCCGGCAAGCGTCAGCCCGGTTTGCTGCACGGCCTGCGCCGTCAGCATGGCATGATTGATACACCCAAGCTTCACGCCCACCACCAGAATCACCGGCAGGTGCTCCGCCGCAACCCAGTCGGCAAACGTCAGCGTTTCGCCAAGCGGAGTAAACCAGCCGCCCGCCCCTTCCACTAACACCCAGTCGGCCTGCCGTTCCAGCGTGCGTAAACCGGCGGACATCACCGAGGCCTGAACGGGTCTCCCCTCCTCTGCGCTCACAATGTGCGGCGAGGTCGGTTCCGCAAAGGTGTAGGGATTGATCGCTTCATAGGCCAGCGTCAGCGTGCTGTTGCGCTGTAGCGCCAGGGCATCGCTATTGCGCAGCCCCTGCGCCGTCATCTCGCTGCCCGACGCCACGGGCTTGTAGCCTGCCGTCCGAAAGCCGCTCTGCGCGGCAGCCTGTAACAGGGCGCAACTGGCGACCGTTTTTCCGACTTCAGTGTCCGTCCCGGTGACAAAATACCGTTTAATCACGTTCAATGACTCCCAAAAAAAGCTGATACGTCAGCGGATATTTCCCCTGCTGCTGCGGCCAGGCCAACTGCAACTGTCGCAACTGCGAACGCGTTAACACGCGCGGTTCACGCCCCTCATGCAGATGCGTCGCCCCAATGCCCTTAAGCGAACGCATCGCGCTGAGCGCATCATCAAACCACAGGGTGATCGCCTGGATCTGCTGACGGACGCGCCAGCCGCGCATTGCATTGCCGATCGTCTCCGGCGACAAAAAGTGGTTGGCATGCCCCCGGTTATCTACCGCCTGCCAGGCCTGACGCAGTTCCGGCAGCGATCCGTGCGCCAGCGAGGTAAACGCCACCACGCCGCCAGGACGCACCACGCGATACAGTTCGCTTAGCGCGCCGCGCAAGTCGCCGCACCACTGCACCGCCAGGTTGCTCCATGCCAAATCAAACCGCGCCGCCGCCAGCGGGATGGCTTCGATATCCGCCGCAAGGTAATGGTGAGCAGCCTGCTGACGACGCGCCTCATCCAGCATTTGCGCCGAGAGATCGAGCGCCGTGACCTCGCATCCCTGCTCTCGCCAGAAACGGCTCATCCGCCCTGGCCCACAACCAGCGTCCAGAACGTGCGCACATTCGCGCCCTGCCAGCAGCGCCAACAGCGCGTCCGCACTCTGGCGTTGCAGTTCAGCGTGCTGCTCATAATGCGACGCGGCGCGCCCAAACGCGGCCGCAATCGCCTGCTTATCAACCTGCGCCATCCAGCACCTCCAGTAAGCGATCAATATCCTGCGCTTCGTGCACCTGAGTGAGCGTCAGGCGCAACCGGGCAGTACCGGCCGGAACAGTAGGCGGTCGGATCGCGCTCACCCAGCATCCCTGCTCCCGCAGAGTATCCGCCAGCCGTAACGCGCGCGCATTGTCTCCGACAATCAGCGGCTGAATCGCACTGTGCGAATTTGCCAGCGTAAAATCGCTGGCCTTAACGCCCGAACGGAAGCGCTGAATTAACGCAGCCAGTTTTTCCCGGCGATCTGCGCCTTCCGGGCTTCGGATCACCGCCAGCGCCGCGCTCAGCGCCTGCGCCTGGGCCGGCGGCATACTGGTGCTGTAGATCAGATGGCGGGCAAACTGCAACAGATAATCCGCAACGCTTTCAGAGCAGAGAATCGCCGCCCCGCTGACGCCAAAACCTTTGCCAAACGTCACAATCAGCAGTTCAGGTTTGACCTGCTGTCGCCAGCAGCTTCCGCGCCCCTCATCGCCCGTAACGCCAATACCGTGCGCATCATCCACCAGCAGCCAGGCGTTACGCTGCCGTGCGACACGGTGGATCTCCGCCAGCGGCGCGCCGTCGCCGTCCATACTGAATATGCCCTCTGTCACCACCAGCTGCTGCCCGCCGCACGGGGCGTCCAGCAGGCGCGCCAGGTGTTGAGGATCGTTGTGGGTAAAGCGGCGAAGCGTCGCCGGGCTGAGGTTTGCCGCTTCCAGCAATGAGGCGTGGCTGAGACGGTCCGCGACAATCCGATCGTCTTTCGCCATCAGCGCGGCGATAACCGCCTGATTCGCCGCAAAGCCAGAGATAAACAGCAGCGCCCGCGAATAGCCAAGCCAGCCTGCCAGCGCCTCTTCAAGCGCCTGATGCGCCACGGAGTAGCCGCTGACGTGGCCGGAGCCACCGCTGCCGACGCCAAAGCGCTCCGCACCCTGTTGCCAGGCGCGAATAATCTGCGGATGGTGACTTAAACCGAGGTAGTCATTGCTGGAGAAATTCAGATACTGGCGTTCGTTAGCCACCAGCCAACGCCCTGCCCCCTGCGCCACCGCATAGCGGCGACGCAACGCATCGGCAGAACGACGCGCCATAAGCGCATCGTCAATTTTTTGCTGCCAGGTCATACTGCTGCCGCGTTGTAATAGTCGTCTGTATCCGGGGTCATCAGCGCCTGTTCCAGACGCTGTTGCTGTTCGTTGTCGCCAGCCAGCACCGACGTTTGCTGCGGATTCAGCCCCAGTTTGCGGAACAGCTGGAGATCTTTGTCTTCTTCCGGGTTCGGCGTGGTCAGCAGCTTGCAGCCGTAGAAGATGGAGTTCGCCCCCGCCATAAAGCACATCGCCTGCGTCTGTTCGTTCATCTGTTCGCGACCCGCAGAAAGACGCACGTAGGAGGTTGGCATCATAATCCGCGCGACAGCGATCGTGCGGATGAAATCAAACGCATCCACATCCTCATTATCCGCCAGCGGCGTACCTTTGACCTTCACCAGCATGTTGATAGGCACGCTCTCCGGCGGGGTCGGCAAATTCGCCAGTTGCAACAGCAGCCCGGCGCGATCTTTAACCGTTTCGCCTAAGCCAACGATACCGCCAGAGCAGACTTTAATCCCCGCTTCACGCACTTTGTCCAGCGTATCAAGACGTTCCTGATACGAGCGGGTCGTGATGATGTTGCCGTAAAATTCCGGGGAGGTATCCAGGTTGTGGTTGTAGTAGTCCAGCCCGGCGTTGGCGAGGCGCTGCGCCTGAGATTCATTGAGCGTGCCGAGGGTCATACAGGCTTCCAGCCCCATCGCCTTCACGCCCTGCACCATCTGTTCCAGATACGGCATATCGCGCTCGTGCGGGTTTTTCCATGCCGCGCCCATGCAGAAACGGGTTGAACCGGCGTTCTTCGCTTTGCGCGCGGAGTCCAGCACCTGCTCCACTTCCATCAGACGTTCCGCTTCCAGCCCCGTCTTATAGCGGGAACTCTGCGGGCAATATTTGCAGTCTTCCGGGCAGGCGCCGGTTTTAATCGACAGCAGCGTGCTGACCTGCACCTGTTGCGGATCGAAATGCTGACGATGGATTTGCTGCGCGTCAAATAGCAGATCCAGCAGCGGTTTATTAAATAATTCGGTAACTTGCGACAATGTCCAGCGTGGGTGGTGAGCCATAGGGCCTCTCCAAAGGGTGTTGTTAATTCTTGATTCGGTGTAGACTCGTAAACCTAAATGTTTTTAATTTGGTTTACAAGTCGATTATGACAACGGACGATCTTGCCTTTGACCAACGCCATATCTGGCATCCCTATACCTCCATGACCTCCCCGCTCCCGGTTTATCCGGTTGCGCGCGCCGAGGGTTGCGAACTGATTTTGGCCAACGGCGACCGTCTGATCGACGGCATGTCGTCATGGTGGGCGGCGATCCACGGTTACAACCATCCACAGCTCAACGCCGCGATGAAAACGCAAATTGACGCCATGTCGCATGTGATGTTTGGCGGCATTACCCATGCCCCTGCGGTCAACCTGTGTCGCAAGCTGGTGGCGATGACGCCGCAAGCGCTGGAGTGCGTATTCCTGGCGGACTCCGGTTCGGTGGCGGTGGAAGTGGCGATGAAAATGGCGCTGCAATACTGGCAGGCGAAAGGCGAGTCTCGTCAGCGTTTTCTGACCTTTCGCAACGGCTATCACGGGGACACCTTCGGCGCGATGTCGGTATGCGATCCAGATAACTCAATGCACAGCCTGTGGAAGGGCTATCTGCCGGAAAACCTCTTTGCCCCCGCCCCGCAAAGCCGGATGGATGGCGAATGGGACGAGCGGGATATGGTGGCCTTTGCCCGCCTGATGGCGGCGCACCGGCATGAGATTGCAGCGGTGATTCTGGAGCCCATTGTCCAGGGCGCAGGCGGGATGCGGATGTATCACCCGGAGTGGCTTCGCCGCATCCGTAAGATGTGCGATCGCGAAGGGATTCTGCTGATTGCCGATGAGATCGCCACCGGATTTGGCCGCACAGGTAAACTGTTTGCCTGCGAACATGCAGACATTACGCCGGATATTTTGTGTCTCGGTAAGGCCATCACCGGCGGCACGATGACGCTTTCCGCCACGCTAACCACCCGTCTGGTCGCTGAAACCATCAGCAACGGCGAAGCCGGTTGCTTTATGCATGGCCCGACTTTTATGGGCAATCCGCTGGCATGTGCCGTGGCTTGCGCCAGTCTTTCCCTGCTGGAAACGGGCGAGTGGCAGCAGCAGGTGGCGGCGATTGAAACGCAGTTACGCCAGGAATTAGCGCCCGCGCGCGCATCGTCCTGGGTTGCTGACGTGCGTGTACTCGGCGCCATCGGCGTCGTGGAAACCACGCACCCGGTCAATATGGCGGCGTTGCAGCGTTTCTTTGTCGGGCAAGGCGTCTGGGTGCGCCCGTTCGGTAAACTGATCTACCTGATGCCGCCCTATATCATCCAGCCGGAACAATTGCATCGTCTGACACAGGCGGTGAACGACGCTGTGCGCAATGAAACATTTTTTATCCATTAATCAGCGGTAAGCTGTAGCGGTTCTGGCTACACTTCCTTGCTAATCAGTAGATTAATGGAGGCGGTATGAAACTTATCAGCAACGACCTGCGCGACGGGGAAAAACTGCCCCATCGCCATGTGTTTAACGGCATGGGCTATGACGGGGACAACATCTCCCCGCACCTGGCCTGGGACGAGGTGCCCGCCGGTACGAAAAGCTTTGTCGTGACCTGCTACGATCCCGATGCGCCAACCGGCTCAGGCTGGTGGCACTGGATTGTCGCCAACCTGCCAGCCGATACCCGCGTACTGCCGCAAGGGTTTGGTTCCGGCCTGGTGGCGATGCCGGAAGGGACTCTCCAGACGCGCACCGATTTTGGTAAAGCAGGCTACGGCGGCGCAGCTCCGCCGAAAGGGGAAACGCACCGCTACATCTTTACCGTTCACGCGCTGGATGTGGAGCGTATTGATGTCGATGCAGGCGCCAGCGGCGCGATGGTGGGCTTTAACGTCCATTTCCATGCGCTCGCCAGCGCGTCGATTACCGCAATGTTCAGCTAAGTGCCGTTGTTGCCTGATGGCGACGCTAAAGCGTCTTATCCAGCTTACGGCACCTGACACCCAGCGCCGTAGGCCGGATAAGCGTCAGCGCCATCCGGCATTTTTTTACAAGAAATCAGGTAATAACCGGAACAAGTCCCCACGCGCCAGCAGTTCGGTCGCGCACTCAATATCCGGCGCGAAGAAACGGTCCTGAGTATAATGCGGCACCTGCTCGCGCAGCGCTTTTCGCGCCTGCTCCAGCAGCGGGCTTGAGGTTAACCCTTCCCGGAGGTCGATACCCTGGCAGGCCGCCAGCCACTCTACCGCAATGACCCCACGCGTGTTTGCCGCCATTTCCCATAGTCGCCGACCCGCAGCGGGCGCCATCGACACATGATCTTCCTGATTGGCCGACGTCGGCAGGCTGTCCACGCTGTGCGGATGCGCCAGCGCTTTGTTTTCGCTGGCCAGCGCCGCAGCGGTCACCTGCGCAATCATAAAACCGGAGTTGACGCCGCCGTTTTTCACCAGGAAAGGCGGCAACTGCGACATATGTTTATCCATCATCAGCGCGATACGCCTTTCCGACAGCGCGCCGATTTCCGCAATCGCCAGCGCCAGATTATCCGCCGCCATTGCCACCGGTTCGGCATGGAAGTTACCGCCGGAAATCACATCCCCCTCTTCGGCAAACACCAGCGGGTTATCCGAAACGGCGTTGGCTTCAACGAGCAGCACCTCCATCGCCTGACGCAGTTGTGTGAGGCACGCGCCCATCACCTGCGGCTGACAGCGAAGCGAGTACGGGTCCTGCACCTTTTCACAGTTATGGTGCGACTGTGCTATCGCGCTGGTCTCCGTCAGAACGTGGCGGAACAGCCCGGCGGCGTCAATCTGCCCACGCTGACCGCGCGCGGCATGAATGCGCGCATCAAACGGTCGGCGCGACCCCAGAACGGCTTCGGTGGTTAACGCCCCGCAGACCACCGCAGAGGCGAACAGCGCCTGCGCTTCGAACAACCCACGCAGCGCAAAGGCGGTGGAGGCCTGGGTGCCATTCAGCAGCGCCAGTCCCTCTTTCGCCGCCAGCGTGATCGGTTCCAGTCCGGCCTTTTTCAACGCCTCTTTCGCCGGAAGCCACTCCCCCTGCCAGCGGGCTTTCCCTTCGCCAAGCAGCGTCAACGACATATGCGCCAGCGGCGCCAGATCGCCCGATGCCCCTACAGAACCTTTCGCCGGGATCAGCGGCCAGACCTCTGCGTTGACCAGCGCAATCAGCGCTTCAATCACGCTCAGGCGGATGCCCGAGAAACCACGCGCCAGGCTATTGATTTTCAGCACCATGATCAAACGCACCATCGCGTCGTCCAGCGGCTCGCCAATACCCGCCGCGTGGGAGAGCACCAGCGAACGTTGCAGGTTTTGCAGATCCTCCGTGGCGATGCGCGTCTGCGCCAGCAGACCAAAACCGGTATTGATACCGTAGGCCGTGCGCCCCTCGGCGACGATATTGTTCACGCAGTCGACGCTGGCATTAATACCGTCAACCGCGCTGCTATCAAGACGCAGTTGCACTGGCTGCTGCCAGACGGCGCGAAGCTGCGCAAAACTCAGATGACCCGGCGTTAACGTAAGCGTATTCATATCAGCGTTTTCCTTGAGTAGCCGCGATCATCGGCAAGTTCAGCCCTTGTTCTGCGGCGCATTCAACCGCAATCTCATACCCGGCGTCAGCATGACGCATCACGCCTGTCGCCGGATCGTTATGCAGCACTCTGGCGATACGCGCCGCCGCCTCGTCGGTGCCGTCGCAGACAATCACCATTCCGGCATGTTGCGAGAACCCCATGCCGACGCCGCCGCCATGATGCAGCGAAACCCAGGTCGCACCGCTGGCGGTATTGAGCAGCGCGTTCAGTAACGGCCAGTCGGATACCGCATCAGAACCGTCGCGCATCGCTTCCGTCTCCCGGTTTGGACTGGCGACGGAGCCGGAATCCAGATGATCGCGGCCAATGACGATCGGCGCGGAGACCTCTCCACGGCGTACCATTTCGTTAAACGCCAGACCCAGTTTTTGCCGCCACGCCAGCCCCACCCAGCAAATACGCGCCGGTAAGCCCTGGAAGTTAATACGTTCGCGCGCCATATCCAGCCAGTGATGCAGATGTTTGTCATCCGCCACAATCTCTTTGACTTTGGCATCGGTTTTATAAATATCTTCTGGATCGCCGGAAAGCGCTACCCAACGGAATGGGCCGATCCCCCGACAGAAAAGCGGGCGGATATAGGCCGGAACGAACCCAGGAAAATCAAAGGCGTTCTCTACGCCCATCTCTTTCGCCATCTGGCGGATATTGTTGCCGTAATCGAAGGTCGGGACGCCCATTTCACTGAACGCCAGCATCGCCTGTACGTGCTTCGCCATTGAGCGTTTCGCCGCCTGTACCGTGCCCTGTGGATCTGACGCCGCTTTCGCCTGATACTCCTCCCAACGCCAGCCAGAGGGCAGATAACCGTGCAGCGGATCGTGCGCGCTGGTCTGGTCGGTCACCAGATCCGGGCGAACGCCGCGTTTTACCAGTTCCGGCACGACGTCCGCCGCGTTGGCGCACAGCGCAACGGAGACGGCTTTACCTTCGCGGGTATATTTTTCAATTCGCGCCAGCGCATCATCCAGCGAGGTGGCCTGTTCATCGACGTAGCGGGTACGCAGACGGAAATCAATACGGCTTTGCTGGCATTCGATATTCAGCGAGCACGCCCCCGCCAGCGTCGCGGCCAGCGGCTGTGCGCCGCCCATACCGCCAAGCCCGGCGGTCAGCACCCAGCGCCCGGACAAATTCCCCTGATAGTGCTGCCGTCCTGCTTCAACGAAGGTTTCATAGGTACCCTGCACGATGCCCTGACTGCCGATGTAGATCCAGCTTCCGGCGGTCATCTGGCCGTACATCGCCAGCCCTTTGGCGTCCAGCTCATTGAAATGTTCCCAGGTCGCCCAGTGCGGCACCAGGTTGGAGTTAGCGATCAGGACACGCGGCGCGTTTTCGTGGGTCTTAAACACGCCGACCGGTTTACCGGACTGCACCAGCAGGGTTTCATCGGCCTCCAGTTTGGTCAGCGCATTGATGATGGCGTCATAGCACTCCCAGTCGCGCGCTGCGCGGCCAATGCCGCCATAAACCACCAGTTCATGCGGATTCTCGGCAACATCGGGATCGAGGTTGTTCATTAACATGCGCAGCGGCGCTTCGGTTAACCAGCTTTTTGCCGTCAGGGTTGTTCCCCTCGGGGCGCGGATATCCTGCTGACGATACTTGCTTTGAGGCATGACACCAGACTCCTTACGATGATCGGACAGATAAGTAACATATACTTGTCTATACAACTTGTCGCAAGGCTGATTTTAACAACTGAGATACATTTTTGTTATATTGCGTCAGCAATCACGCTTTTTATCGCGCCGTCATTCAGGACATAAAATGGCCCTGCAACCGGTAGCGAGAACCGGGAAAAAGCAGGCGAGCGTGAGAAACAATGTGCGACGCAGACCAGGTGCGCCGATGAATTAACAGGCAGGGATCGTGCTCCTTAATGTTCAGCAGCGCGCACTCTTCCGCCGTGGCGCGCACGGCTTCCACAATGTGCTCCCCTTCCGTTAGCGGGGCGATCAGCGACAGGTATGCATGAGGCGTGGTCTGGCTGTAATCCTGCGCCAGATAATCCGGTACAACGCCGGCATTCACACAGCGATCCTCAATCTGCACCGGCAGATCGTTTTCATAGTGCACCATCACCGAATGAAAAATCAGCGTGCCTTCACGCACATTCAGGGCCGTGGCCTGAAGCGCATTCGCCTGTGTCTGTTCCAGCGTCAGCACCTCACAGCGGTGCTGATGGTGACGGGCGGCGATTTCATCGGCAATGCTGCGAATTTCAAACAGTGCGGACTGCCCTTTCGGTTCCGCCACAAATGTGCCGACGCCCTGTAAACGCACCAGCAGCCCTTCATCCGTTAATTCCCGCAACGCCCGGTTGATTGTCATCCGGCTGAAGCCAAATTGCGCCACCAGTTCCGCTTCCGAGGGAATGCGGTCATGCGGGCGCCAGACGCCGCTGGCGATGTTGTCGCTGATCGTCTGTTTGACCTTTTCATAGAAAGGCACAGGGGCAGAACGGGATGGGAGCATGCGTAAGCCTTCCTTAAGCGTATGATTTTATTTGCCGGATGGCATTATCCAGCCTGTAACGCGATTCTGGGCCGGACAAACATCGCGATTAACGCCACCCGTGTGCGATTTGCCAGCCGAGGCGTGCCGCAACACGCGCTGCGTTGCCATCATCGTCAAAGCGCGGATTAAATTCAACCATATCCACCGCCTGTAGCTTACCGCTGCGACAAACGGCATCGACAAGCCGCATCACCGTCGCCAACGGCACACCGAGCGCTGCGGGCGCAGACACTGCGGGCATCTCCCAGGCGGGCAGCACATCAAGATCGATGGTCAGGTAGATCTTATCCACGCTGTCGATAACCTGCGCCAACGGCGCCTGAGCGGTATCACAATCCACGTCTTCTACGATGGTCACTCCGCGTTGTTGCGCCTCATCCCATAACGCCTGCGTATTTGCCGCCCGACTGACGCCAAAGCAGGCGTAATGAAACTCACGCTGCTGTTCATCGCATAATTGCGCCAACTGGCGAAACGGCGTACCGGAGGTGGCGTGGTCAGCCCGACGCAGATCCAGATGCGCATCAAGATTAATAATGCCGACTCTGGCATGCGGGAACGCATCGAGCAGTCCCGCGCCATGCCCAAACGCCGTTTCATGTCCGCCGCCTAGCACAAACGTGCGCATATCCGCCTGCTGGCAGCGCCGTACCGCATCGCGAAGCGCCTGCTGCGCGCCTTCCAGATCGGGGGCTTGCGCAATAATGTTGCCTAAATCCACCAGCCGATCGTGGCCGTGGTGAGAGGCCAGGTTCGCCAGCGCCCGGCGCAGGGCATCCGGCGCGCCAGCAGCGCCAGGTCGCCCCTGGTTTCGCTTCACGCCTTCGTCACAGGCAAAGCCGAGCAAGGCGATTTTTTCACGATACATTTCGGGAGAAAACGTCGGGCTGCGCGTCACCGTCTGAAAGAGACGCAGCGCGTTAGCCGCCTCGGCGCTGTCATCACGCCCCTGCCAGAGCGTGGGGGATGCGGGTTGCCATTGCGTCATGTTACTTCTCCTCTGAATACACGGTGACAGAGCGGGTTACGCCCCGGTTCATAAAGGATTTCAACCGGAAGCTCAGCGTCCCATACGGCAAAGTCAGCGACATATCCCGCTTTCAATTGCCCATGCGTCGTCTGCCGCCCCAGCGCGCGCGCAGCATGCCGCGTCACGCCCGCCCACGCCTCTTCCGGCGTTAAGCCAAACTGTACGCAAGCCATGTTCATCGCCAGATGCAAACTGATAAACGGACTGGTGCCGGGGTTAAAGTCCGTTGCAACTGCCATTGGCACGCCATAGTGGCGGAGCAACGCCACCGGCGGGCGCTGCGTCTCTTTGAGGAAATAAAACGCCCCCGGCAGCAGAACGCCCACGGTGCCGCTGCGACTCATCGCCGCCACGCCAGCCTCATCCAGATACTCAATATGGTCAGCGGATAACCCCTGATAACGACTCACCAGTTGTGCGCCCCCCAGCAAGGAGAGCTGCTCAACGTGCCCTTTTACCGGAATGCCCAACGCCTGAGCGGCCTGAAATACCCGCTCACTCTGCGCCAGGTTAAACCCCACGCTTTCACAGAAAAGATCCACCGACTCAAACAGCCCTTTTGCCCATAATCCGGGCAGAATACTTTCGCAAACCAGCGTGATATAGCCGTCGGGATCGTCACGGTATTCTGCTGGCGTCGCATGTGCCGCCAGCAGGGTAGGACTGATTTCCACCCTGTTTTCATGCGCCAGCGCAGCGGCAACGCGCAACATTTTCTCTTCCGTGGCGAAATTCAGGCCATAGCCGGATTTCACCTCCAGCAACGTAACGCCTTCTTGCAGCAATCGCGCCATCCGCGCACGCGCAACGGCTAAAAGTTCATCTTCAGAGGCCGTCCGGGTCGCAGCGACGGTCGCGTTGATACCACCGCCCTGCGCGCTGATCTGCTGGTACGACACGCCGTTAAGCCGCTGCTCCCACTCCCCGGCGCGCGTACCGCCAAAAATCAGGTGGGTGTGACAGTCAATCAATCCGGGCGTGACCAGTCGGCCTTGCAGATCCACGGTATTGCGGTGCTCGGCGTTGAGCGACGACGCAGGCACAATATCCAGTATCCGGCCCTGGCGGACGACAAGCGCATGATCGTCCACCATCCCATAAGGGCTACCGCGTTCAGGGTCCATCGTCGCCAGTCGGCCATTCCGCCAGATCGTGTCATCAGGTAAAAGTTGCGCCATTGGGTTCATCACTTGTCATGGGTTGTCTATACATTTATTTTTTATTCTGCCGGGGTTGTCAATCTTACAGGCCATGAATGTTATTTATTTGTGATGTACTTGCCTGGAACGTCGGGTGCGCGGCGTCTAAAAAAGAACTTTTTACCTTTTCACCTTCCCGTTTCGCTCAACTTAGTATAAAAAAGCAGGCTTCAATGGAATTAATTTAACTTTCAAAGCCCGGAGCAACCTGTGAACACATTTTCGGTTTCCCGTCTGGCGCTGGCACTGGCTTTTGGCGTGACGCTGACCGCCTGTAGCTCTACGCCGCCCGATCAAATCCCATCCGATCAGACCGCGCCAGGCACCTCCTCGCGTCCGATCCTGTCGGCGAACGAAGCGCAGAATTTCGTTGCTGCACACTATTTCTCGTCACTGACGCCGAATACGGCGCCGTGGACGCCTTCCGCCATTACGCTGCCTGCGCAACCTGACTTCGTTGTCGGCCCGGCTGGCACGCCAGGCGTGACGCACACCACCATTCAGGCGGCGGTAGATGCAGCAATTACGCAGCGCAGCAGCAAGCGTCTGTACATCGCCATTATGCCGGGCGAGTATCAGGGAACCGTGTATATCCCGGCGGCGCCTGGCAGCCTGACGCTGTACGGTACGGGCGAGAACGCGATTGATGTGAAAATCGGCCAGGCGATTGACGGCGAAATGAGCACGACCGACTGGCGTCGTTCAGTGAACCCGGGCGGTAAATACATGCCGGGCAAACCTGCGTGGTATATGTTTGATAACTGCCAGAGCAAACGCGGCGCCAGCATTGGCGTGATGTGTTCTGCGGTGGTCTGGTCACAGAATGACGGCTTGCAGTTACAAAATCTGACCATCGAAAACAATCTCGGTGACAGCGTTGACGCCGGCAACCATCCGGCAGTGGCCTTACGCACTGACGGCGACAAAGTGCAGATTAATAAAGTGAACATTCTGGGTCGCCAGAATACCTTCTTCGTGACCAACAGCGGCGTACAGAACCGCCTGCAAAACGATCGCCAACCACGCACGCTGGTGACGAACAGTTACATTGAAGGGGATGTGGATATGGTTTCCGGTCGCGGCGCAGTGGTGTTCGATAACACCGATTTCCGCGTGGTGAACTCCCGTACCCAGCAGGAAGCGTATGTTTTCGCTCCGGCAACGCTGTCGAATATTTATTACGGTTTCCTCGCCACCAACAGCCGCTTTACCGCCGCAGGTGATGGCGTCGCACAACTGGGGCGTTCGCTGGATGTGGATGCCAACACCAACGGTCAGGTCGTTATCCGCGATAGCGTGATTAACGAAGGGTTCAATATGGCGAAACCGTGGGCTGACGCCGTTATCTCCAAACGTCCTTTTGCCGGGAATACTGGCGCGAAGGATGATAAAGACGAGGTACAGCGTAACCTGAACGACACGAACTTTAACCGGATGTGGGAATACAACAACCGGGGTTTAGGCAGTAAAGTGGTTGCCGAACCGAAGCAATAATATCTGCTGACGATTATTCTTCAGGCCAGATAAAAGAGAAAAGGTCGTCACGCCGGGCGTGACGACCTTTTTTTACATCTGACGGTTTTTATTGAAATTAATCAGACTTCCCGCTTTGATAATTTCACGTTCCTCGGCGGTCAGGCTTTCCAGATACAGACTGATTTCCGTGATTTCATCGTCATGAATCACATAGCCTTTTAAGGTGGTTGCGCATTGATCCAGCGCCGTACGGACGCCAGGAATGTAAATATAATCCCCGACGTCAAACCCAGGCTCACCCGCCATTTGCAGCGGCAACATTCCCCAGTTGATCACATTCGAACGGTAGCGTTTCGTCGCATACTCCTGAGCTATATTCGCCAGACCGCCAATCACGCGCTGACAGCTTGCCGCCTGTTCACGCGCGGAACCGTCTCCCGGCTTAACGGCATAAATCATGCTGCCAATCCCGGTGGCTAACGGATCGGTGTTTTCCTGGCCCGCAATAGTGCGAATACGGGCAAAGACCGGCTCCAGCTCACTCACCTCGCCTGCCAGACGCTGTTTTTCCAGCGTCGCGGTTGCTTTGCTTCGGCCAACATAGTCTGGATCGCGGCGTGACAGGGTGAACTCCGCCAGACCAACCGGGTTTGAGCGGAAAGACGAGGTCTCCCCGGACGGGATCAGCTCATCCGTCGTTGTGACTTCATCAAGAATTTTTGACGCCACCTTGAGCAGAATATTTTCCGTCAGCGCCCCCAGCGCCGGCCAGTCTTTAATATTCGGGCCATAGATGAGCGATTGCTGCGTCGCCCCTTTAACAAAACCCTGATAGACACGGTTTTTGTACGGAGTGGGATCAAACGCATAGTCAGGAACGTTTTCCCAGCAGTCCAGTTCAGCGGCGGAGGTCAGATAGCCCCCATTTATTGCCGTCGCCGCAATAGAACGCGCATCCATCAGCGCAACCGCGGACATTTGACCATTACCCGGTTTCGAACCTTCACGGTTCGGGAAGTTACGGGTGGTGTGGCGAATGCTCAGCCCGTTGTTAACGGGCGTATCGCCAGCGCCAAAGCATGGGCCGCAGAAAGCGGTTCTGATGATTGCGCCCGCGCCAGTTAAATCGGCCACCACGCCTTTTTTCGCCAGATCCATAAATACAGGCTGTGAAGAGGGGTAAACCGCGAGTGAGAACGTCTCGTTACCACACGATTTACCGCGCAACGCATTCGCCGCCGCAATGACGTTCTCATAGTTACCGCCTGAGCATCCGGCAATAATTCCCTGCTGAACCTTTAATCTTCCCTTCTCAACTTTATCCAGCAGTGAGATTTTGGCTTTCCCACGGGCAATGCACGCAGACTCAATTTCTACCTGGTGCAGAATATCCGTCAAATTCTCATTTAATGTGTCGATTTCATACACATTGCTCGGATGGAAAGGTAGCGCGATCATCGGTTTAATTGTGTTCAAATCAACATAAATACAGCCATCGTACCAGGCCATTGGCTGCGGATTCAGCTGTCGATAGTCCGGTTCACGGCCATGTAACGCCAGCCAGCTACGGGTTTCATCATCCGTTTGCCACACCGAACTCAGGCAGGTCGTCTCCGTGGTCATGACATCAACACTGTTACGGAAGTCCGTGGACATTGCGCTAATGCCCGGCCCCACAAATTCCATGACCTTATTTTTGACATAGCCATTTTTAAATACGGCGCCAATGATGGCTAACGCCACATCCTGCGGGCCAACGCCTGGCGCCGGTTTTCCCGTCAGATATACCGCCACGACGCCTGGATAATCGATATCCCAGCTATCATTCAACAGTTGTTTGACGAGTTCACCTCCGCCCTCCCCTACGGCCATCGTCCCCAGCGCACCGTAGCGCGTGTGGCTGTCTGAGCCTAAAATCATTTTTCCACCACCCGCCATCATCTCGCGCATATATTGGTGGATGACCGCAATATGGGGCGGCACATAAATACCGCCATAGCGCTGCGCGGCGGAAAGTCCAAAAAGATGATCATCGCCATTAATGGTTCCACCAACGGCGCATAATGAGTTATGACAGTTTGTGAGAACATAAGGTAATGGAAAACGCGCCATCCCGGACGCTTTCGCGGTCTGAATTATGCCTACATAGGTAATATCGTGGGAGGTTAACGAATCAAACTTGATTTTAAGTTTATCCATATTTCCTGACGTATTATGAGACGCAAGAATGGACCATGCGATGGTGCCTTTTTTGGCTTCCTCTTTTTGTACATTACCGCAATACTGTTCTTCTGCAATTATCTCATTGTTACCGGAGAGATAAATCCCTTTGTCATATAACTTAATCATTCATTACTCCACATTGCCGTGCATGTTTCCATGCACGGACAACAGACAATGTCATTAATAATAAAAATGAACGCTGACGGTTGATTACAGCATGTTCCAGTCAATCAACATGTTCCACCACCAGATACCAATCGTGATATGTACCAGGAACGTTAAGATGGTCAGAACCGCGCCGACGAGCCACCAGGACTTTATATCGTTATAACCGACCCCGAAAATAACCGGGCCAGCGGCACCGCCATAGTGCGTGACCATTCCGCCATAAGAGTTGGAGAATAATAAGGCCAGCGCGGTTAGCATTAATGGCGCGCCAGAGACATTCGCCAGCATGGCAAATACCGGCATCATCGCCACAATATAAGCGCTACCGGAGGCAAAGAAATAACGGACAATAATACTCAGGAACAAAATGACGAAGAACGCCACGTTACCATGATTATCAAAAGAGAGGTTGTTTTTAAACAGTTCAGCCAGCCAGTCAAAAAACTTCACTTTCGATAATAAAGAGCTTAAGCCAATGATACCGCCGTACCAGATTAATGTATTCCAGCCGCCCTTATTTTTAACGACATCATCCCAGCTCACCACGCCCAGTAACAACATCGCGCCCATCACCACAATCGCAACGGTTGATTCATCCACGCCAAGTTGTTTACTGAAAATCCAGCCTGACAGCGCGAGGACAAAAATACCCAGCAGTAATTTCTCACGGCCTTTCATTGGCCCGAGATCCTGAAGCCCGGCTTTCGCGATCGTCTTATTATCAACCTTTTTAATTTCCGGTGGGTACATGGTATAAATCACCAGCGGCGTCACCAGTAACATAATGATACCCGGCACCATTGCTGCCAGCGCCCATCCTCCCCAGCTTAATTGCAGATGGCAAATATCGTTGATCATTTTCAGCGCCAGTATGTTCCCTGCCATTGCGGTAAAAAACATATAACTGGTCGTTTTCGTGACCATATACACGGACATCATTAAGTAATGACCGACACGACGGGGGCTTTTTTCAGGCTCAGAACCCAGCGCGACGGCCACACTGTTGATAATAGGTAAAACAATGCCGCCTGCGCGCGCCGTGTTTGACGGCGTTGCCGGAGAGAGAACCAGATCGAGAAAAACCGTGACGTAGCCCAGCCCCAGCGTGGTATTCCCAATCTTACCAATCAGAATATACGCAATGCGTTTGCCCAGACCGGTAGTGACAAACGCGGCGCTTAACGTAAACGCAGAAAATACCAACCACGTCGTTCCAGAGGCATAACCGCTGAGCACGCTGGTCGTTTTAAACGCCCCTTCACTTAAATTTCCGACCACGACCATCGATGCCGCAACGGCAATCAATAATACAACGGGTTCGGGAAACGGTTTTATCACCAGCCCCACGATTGCCGCAAGATAGATGCCAAAGAGAACCCAGGCGAGTTCACTCAGACCGGCTGGCGCAGGAATTAAGCCAATAATACACGGGATCGCTAATATAATAATTAGCTTCCATATAGATTTTTTATTCATTTTTTTGCACCCTGATTTATCTGTATTCGTTATACAGAAAAGGCATTGTTTTATTTTCCTTAATCACAGCGAAATGAGATCAACATCATTCAGGAATATAAACTTCACCTGCAAAAATCTTTCTTGCTGTGCGAATAACAGAAGCACGTATTGAAGAAGGCTCATTACCTTCATTTGTTAAATGAATATCAAGGCACCCGCCCGGGTGTTCGATATTTATATCGCCATAGTCCGTCAATTGCGTCATCCGGTGGGCGACCGTCCCTTCTGTCGCACAACTACTGGCAAGCGCGATAGCACCAGTAATCGCCAGCGCCTTATGGCAGGAGTGCGGCATAAAATAGCGCACATTGATCGTCCCGCCCCGTCTGGCCGGGGAAATAAGCATCGGTTTAGGAATAACCATATTGCTGACGTCGCCTAACCCCATCGCTTTACCCGCCTGCAAACGGATGGATTCAATGCGGCGCAATAATTCAGTATCGGCATCGAGTTCCGCAGGGGATTCATAACCCGTTTTACCGACATCTTCGGCAGCGATAATGACCACCGGCATCGCCATATCAATACAGGTGACGGCAACGGAATTAAAATGATCGACACGATGACCGGTCGGAAAAATTTGCCCGGTTTTGGCGCCAGCAGCGTTCAAAAACGTGAGTGCCACGGGCGCGGCCGTTCCCGGTACGCCATCGATTTTTGCCTGGCCTTCGTACTCAACGGCGCCGTCCGGCGTCTGCACGTCCGCTTCGATATACGTATTTGTATTTACATTACGTATACGCACGCGCGTGACGGGCGGCGTAGTCTCAATTAAGCCATGTTCAATCGCAAATGCGCCTACCGCGGAAAGCATATTTCCACAGTTCGGCGTGGTATCAACGCGGTGTTCATGTACCAGAACCTGAGCAAATAAATAGTCGATATCTGCTTTTGAGTCATCCGAACGACGGATAATGGCCACTTTACTGGTCAACGGATTACCGCCGCCAATGCCATCTATTTCCAGTTCATTCCCCGATCCCATAATTGCCATCAATATGGCATCGCGCCGCTGTCTCTCCTCAGGAAGGTGTTCTGCTAATAAAAACGCCCCTCTGGATGTTCCCCCTCGCATCAACGTGCAGGGAATTTTTTTCATAACATTGCCCTCAATTAAAAAACATTAGCGTTAATGAGGACATGGTTGCACGCGCAGAATAGAGAGGCTAATGACTTTAAATTTATGATTGATAATTTATTTGCATTAATCAAGACGGATAATTTACATATAAACTACGTTTTTCTCTCCTGGGGCAGCAAATCAGGGAATCCCTGGATTCTATTTTCTGGAGTTATGATGAAACACGAATTATCAAGTATGAAGGCATTTGTCACACTGGCAGAGGCAGGATCATTTAACAAAGCCGCTAAATTACTTAACATTACGCAACCTGCATTAACTCGCAGAATAAAAAAGATGGAAGATGATTTACATACCCTGCTTTTTGAGAGAACAACACGTAAAGTAGAATTAACAAAAGCGGGGAGGATGCTGTTACCGGAAGCCAGAGAATTAATAAGAAAATTGGATGAAGCTCTTTTTAATGTTCGCGAAATGAATGCTTATCACCACGGCACGATCACATTGTCCTGTATTCCGACCGCTGTTTTCTATTTTTTACCCCTTGCTATCGGAAAATTTAATGAGTTGTACCCCAATATCAAAATACGAATTCTTGAAAAAGGTACGAACAACTGCATGGAATCGGTGTTGGGTAACGAAGCTGATTTCGGCATAAATATGAACAGCATCACAAATTCTGCTATTGACTTCACCCCGCTGGTGAATGAACCGTTTGTTCTGGCCTGTCGACGAAACCATCCCTTAGCCAGTAAGCAACTGGTCGAATGGCAGGAGTTGGTGGGCTACAAATTGATTGGCGTGCGGTCATCCAGCGGTAACAGGCTGCTTATTGAGCACAATCTGGCGGATAAACCCTGGAAGCTGGACTGGTTTTACGAGGTTCGTCATTTATCGACCTCGCTTGGGCTGGTTGAGGCCGGGCTGGGTATTTCTGCGCTGCCGGGGCTGGCAATGCCTCAGACAGTGCATCCCACGCTTATCGGAATCCCGTTGATCGAACCCGTTATCAGACGCACGTTAGGGATTATCCGGCGCAAAGACGCCGTTCTCTCTCCTCCGGCAGAGCGTTTTTTCTCTCTGCTTTTGAATGTCTGGGCCGATGATAAAGACACGCTGTGGACGCCTTTTGCTGAACCACAGCGGCAACAATAACGCCGTATCCGGCCGACGGCCCGGTAAGCGAGCGCCACCGGGCACAACGTCACGGAATATTAATACGCGTTAACCACGACCCACATAGGCCCCTGGCCTACCGCATAACGGCCTTTCTCCGTCAGCAACCCCTGCTCACCGGCAATGGCATACACCGCAATATGGTGTGACTTCTGCCCGGCGGCAATCAGATACTTACCGCTATGATCGACGTTAAAGCCGCGCGGCTGCGTTTCGGTCGGCTGGAAGCCCTCTTTCGTCAGTACGCTGCCGTCTTCAGAAACGCTAAAAACGGTAATCAGGCTGGCGGTACGGTCACAGGCATACAGATGACGGCCATCCGGCGTAATGTGGATATCCGCCGCCCAACGCGTGTCAGAAAAATCGGCAGGCATCATATCCAGCGTCTGCACGCATTCAATATTGCCGTGCGGATCTTTCAGCTCCCAGACATCAACAGAGCTGTTCAGTTCATTCACGCAGTAGGCATATTGCTGGTTCGGGTGGAACGCCATATGGCGCGGCCCGGCCCCCTCAACGGTGGTGACTTCCGCCGGTTCCTGGGCGACCAGTTTGCCGTCGTCACTGAGCGTAAACAGGCAAATGCGATCCTGCTTCAGCGCAGGCACCCACAGCGTCCGGTTATCCGGCGAGATATTCGCTGAGTGGCACCCTTCCAGCCCTTCAACGACATCCACCACGCCAGCCGGCAGGCCATCATCCAGACGGGTCACGCTGACGTTACCGGCATTGTACGAGCCAACAAACACAAAACGGCCCTGATGATCGGTAGAGATATGGGTTGGGCTACCCGGCAGAGCGGACTCCGCCGCGAAGGTCAGCGCGCCGTCATCCGGCGCAATACGGTAAGCCAGCACGCGGAACTCAGGACGGACGCCAACATAGAGATAGCGCTTATCAGGGCTGACCACCATCGGCTGAACCTGCCCCGGTACATCAACCACCTGCACCAGCTTCAGCGAGCCGTCATGATTCAGGCTCCAGACGTGAATTTGCTGGCTCTCAGGGCTGGCGGTATAAACGGTTTGCTTCATGACTACTCCTTCCTTATGGCAACTGTCTGCAATTGCGGAATACAGCTTAACGTAGACGCTTTTAACGGTGAATGCTGAATTAACGCTCAGAATTTTGTCCGGCCAACCGTCTCGGTGTACCATTCCCGCAGGCAAAATTCTCAACCTTAATCTGGAACTCCCTATGACCGCTCGTGTGATTGCCCTGGATTTAGACGGCACCTTACTGACGCCGAAAAAAACATTGCTCCCCTCCTCGCTTGAGGCGCTTTCTCGCGCCAGAGAGGCAGGCTACCAACTTATCATCGTCACTGGCCGTCATCACGTTGCGATTCATCCTTTTTATCAGGCACTGGCGCTGGATACACCTGCAATTTGCTGTAACGGCACTTACTTGTATGATTATCAAGCAAAAAATGTTCTTGAAGCCGATCCGCTGCCTGTCGATCAGGCATTGCAATTGATTGATCTGCTGGATGCGCATCAGATTCACGGTCTGATGTACGTTGATGACGCGATGGTTTATGAACGCCCGACCGGCCATGTGATCCGTACCGCTAACTGGGCGCAGACGCTGCCGCCGGAACAGCGTCCGACCTTTACTCAGGTGCCGTCGCTGGCGCAGTCGGCACGCGACGTCAACGCCGTCTGGAAATTCGCGCTGACCGATGAAAATCTGCCAAAACTGCAACAGTTCGTGCAACAGGTTGAGCATCAGCTGGGTCTGGAGTGCGAATGGTCCTGGCACGATCAGGTGGATATCGCGCGTAAAGGGAACAGCAAGGGGAAACGCCTTACCCAGTGGATTGAAGCGCAGGGCTGGTCGATGGAGAATGTGGTGGCGTTTGGCGATAACTACAATGATATCAGTATGCTGGAAGCGGCAGGCACCGGCGTTGCGATGGGCAATGCTGACGACGCGGTGAAAACGCGGGCGAATATCGTGATCGGCGATAACACCACGGACAGCATTGCGAAGTTTATTTATACCCACCTGCTGTAATCAGGCGGTAATTGAAACACTCTTGATTTGCGCGTACAGCCACAGGCCAGGTTTGATGCCCAGCTCATCCCTGGCCCACGGGCTGATTCTCGCCCACAGCGTTTTCCCGCCGACTTCAAGCTGGACTTCCACCTGCCCGTTATCGTCATAACAGTTTGCCACTTTTGCCCGCAGGATATTACGGATACTGGTTTGCATCGGTGGCTGTAATACCAGCGACACGTCCGAGGCCTGAATACGAATACGCAGCACGGTTTGCAGCGGCTCTTCCAGTTTGTTGACCCACAGGTGCTGATCGCCCAGCGCCAGCGCGGTCATTGCATAATGCGGATGATGCTCCAGCACGCTCACTTTCAGGATGCTGCTCTGCTGCTCTTTCGGCAGCCACGGGTGCATCACACTGCTGCCCCAGACCTCTTCCAGCGCGCCAAACGCTTTCACCTGCCCGTTTTCCAGCACCATGACTCTGTCCGCCAGATGTAAAATCTCGTCCAGCGAGTGGCTGACGTACAGCAGGGGGATATTAATTTCGCGCGCCAGGCGTTGCAGATACGGCAGCAGTTCGCGTTTGCGCGGAATATCCAGCGAAGCCAGCGGCTCATCAAGCAACAGTAGCTCCGGCGCGGTCAGCAACGCGCGACCAATCGCCACACGCTGTTTTTCCCCGCCGGAAAGGCTGCCTGGCAAACGCTCCAGCAAAGGTTCGATACCGAGCAGATCCACCAGCTTGTCGAACTGTCCAGCCATGCTTTTCGCCATGCCATAGCGCAGATTGCCGCGCACTTTGTAATGCGGAAACAGTCGGGCATCCTGGAACACATAACCGACGCGCCGTTTTTCCGGCGTCAGGCAGATGCCATTTTCAACATCATTAAGCACGCGACCATTGAGCACAATGCGCCCTTTTTGCGGACGCGTCAGTCCGCTGATGGCATTGATCAGCGATGTTTTCCCGGCGCCGGAAACGCCAAAAATAGCGGTGATCCCATTGGCAGGTAGCGTTTCGTTGAGCGTCAGACAGTGGGTGCCCAGCGTCTGGGAGAAATTGAGTTCCAGCATGTTTATCTCCCCGCGCGCTCACGGCTGATACGCGCCAGCCATTCCGAAATCAACAATGAGATCAGCGCCAGCACAATAGAAATAATGCACAATCTCGCCGCCGCGCTTTCGCCGCCAGGGGTCTGGATCAGGGTATACATCGCGGAAGGAATGGTGCGGGTTTCACCCGGAATGTTAGACACGAAAGTGATGGTAGCGCCGAACTCGCCGAGCGAACGGGCAAACGCCAGCACGGTCCCGACGATGATGCCAGGCAATGTCAGCGGTAGCGTAATGGTGAGGAAAACACGCCAGCGTCCTGCGCCCAGCGTTCTGGCGGCCTGCTCCAGCTTAATGTCGACCCCTTCAAGCGCCAGACGAATAGCGCGAACCATTAACGGGAAAGACATCACCGCCGCCGCCAGCACGGCGCCTCGCCAGCTAAAGGCAAAGGTAATGCCGAACCAGTCATAAAGCCACTGACCAATAAATCCGCGTCGGCCCATCGCGATAAGCAGCAGATAACCGACCACCACGGGCGGTAAAACCAGCGGCAGATGCAGTACGCTGTCAAGCAACGCTTTGCCTGGAAACTTGCATCGCACAAGTAACCAGGCAAAAAAGATCCCAAACGGCAGACTAAACAACACGGCCAGGGAAGAAACTTTCAGGCTCAGTAGAACGGCCTGCCATTCTGGATCAGTCAGTATCATTACTTCGTCGTAAATCCATAACGTTTAAAGATTTCGGAAGCCTGCGGTCCTTTCAGGTAGTCATAGAACGCGCTGACCGTTGCGTTTTTGTGTCCATCAACAATCGCGATCGGGTATTCCACTTTCTTATGGGAATCTTCCGGGAACGTGCCAACCACTTTCACGCCTTTGCTGGCAACGGCATCAGAACCGTAAACGATGCCCAGCGGCGCTTCGCTACGCTCCACCAGCGCCAGTGCGCCACGCACGTCTTCCGCAGGAGCCAGTTTCGGCGCCAGGGTATCCCATGCGCCCAGTTTTTGCAGCGCTTCTTTTGCATAAATGCCAGCCGGAACGTGTTCCGGGTCGCCCACCGCCAGACGACCGCCATTCAGCAGAGTCGTCCAGTTGGTTTTGCTGTCGATGGTGATGTCTTTCTGTTCACTGGCTTTTGGCGCGACCACAACCAGGCTGTTGCCAAGCAGCGTTTCACGCGTTGCGGTATCAATCGCTTTTTTGTCTACCGCGTAATCCATCCATTTCTGGTCAGCAGAGATAAACAGATCCGCTGGCGCTCCCGCTTCAATCTGGCGAGCCAGCGTAGAAGAAGAGGCAAATGAAGAGACAACGTCAACGTTCTTCTCTTTTTTGTATTCAACCGCAATATCCTGCATTGCGTTGGTCAGCGAAGCCGCCGCGAATACGGTGATTTTCCCTTCATCCGCCAGCGCATGTCCGGCAACAGTCAGAGATAATGTTGCCCCAGCAAACAGGCGTAACCATGTACGTGCCATCTGTAACTCCTTTGAGTGTCGTTATGTAGGCGCAAATATAGCGAGAAAATAAGGTTTTTCCCAGAAGTTATTGATACCCAATTGAGGTTACGCAAAGAAAATATCGGCAGGAAAAGCAGGATCTTGAGGGGCGCTACCCAATGGATTTCGAGTTGCGCTGAGACTCACAGGCACAGCCAACAAAAATGCGGCCTGAAAGTCGAAGAAAGTAAAACGCCCGACTGAGCGGGCGTTTAAAAATCAATGGTTTTGTCTGGACTGGTCTTTCTGACCGATACCGGAGAAAATGTTGAACACTTCACCCAGACCGTAAATCAGCCCCAGAATGATGGCCATGACCACCGGAACCATGACTACGGCGAATACCAGACTTTTCAATAACTCTAACATGGTCAACTCCAGATAGGATTCTTTTGATATTCTAACTGCATAAATGAGAAAAGCACTCCCCTTTTGTGCGGTCGACTTTGCGCGGAAGCGGTTTTCCGTCACAATAACCCTTTTGCCAGGATCTTGTTATGCAGGCCGAAATCCTCCTTACACTCAAACTTCAACAAAAATTGTTTGCGGACCCCCGCCGCATTTCGCTGCTCAAGCATATCGCGCTTTCCGGCTCCATCAGCCAGGGGGCGAAAGATGCGGGCATCAGCTACAAAAGCGCCTGGGATGCCATTAACGAGATGAACCAACTCAGCGAGCAGACGCTCGTCGAGCGCGCAACGGGCGGCAAAGGCGGCGGCGGCGCGATACTGACCCGCTACGGTCAGCGCCTGATCCAGCTTTACGATTTGCTCGCCCAGATTCAGCAAAAAGCGTTCGACGTGCTGAGCGACGACGACGCCCTGCCGCTCGACAGCCTGCTGGCCGCCATTTCCCGTTTCTCTTTGCAAACCAGCGCCCGTAACCAGTGGTTCGGCACCATTACCGCACGCGATCACGATCAGGTTCAACAGCATGTCGATGTGCTGCTGGCCGACGGCGAAACGCGACTGAAGGTCGCCATCACTGCGCAAAGCGGCGAGCGTCTTGGCCTTGATGAAGGTAAAGAAGTCCTGATCCTGCTGAAAGCGCCGTGGGTTGGCATTACCCAGGACGAGGCGATTGCCCGGGCTGCCGACAACCAGCTTCAGGGAACCATCAGCCATATTGAACGCGGCGCCGAGCAGTGCGAAGTCCTCATGACATTACCTGACGGCCAGACGTTATGCGCCACCCTGCCCGTTGAAGAGACCGCCACGCTGGAAGAAGGTGCTAACGTGACGGCATATTTTAATGCTGACAGAGTGATTATCGCTACGTTGTGCTAAGTGCATTGACATCTGTTCTTTGAACACGTATCCCTGTCATTCATCGCTGCAAAAAATGGGATACAAAATGTCATCATTGCATATTTCGCAAGGTACGTTTCGCCTGAGCGACACAAAAACGCTTCAGTTAAGTGCGCTGACGTTGCAGGCGGGGGAGAGCTGGGCTTTTGTCGGCACCAATGGAAGCGGGAAATCGGCGCTGGCCCGCGCGCTGGCGGGAGAACTGACGCTACTGAAAGGCGAGCGCCAGTCTCAGTTCGCGCGCGTCACCCGCCTCTCATTCGAACAGTTGCAAAAACTGGTCAGCGATGAATGGCAGCGCAATAACACCGATCTGCTCAGCCCTGGCGAAGACGACACCGGACGTACTACGGCAGAAATCATTCAGGATGAGGTGAGCGATCCCGCCCGCTGTGCCGAACTGGCGCAGCAGTTTGGCATTTCTTCTCTGCTCGACAGACGTTTTAAATACCTTTCTACGGGCGAAACGCGCAAAACGCTGCTTTGTCAGGCGCTGATGTCAGAACCGGATTTATTAATCCTCGATGAGCCGTTTGACGGGCTGGATGTCGCCTCCCGCCAGCAACTGGCGAATCTTCTCGCCACGCTGCACCAGTCGGGCTACACGCTGGTGCTGGTGTTAAACCGCTTCGATGAGATCCCCGAATTCGTTCAGTATGCGGGAGTCCTTGCCGACTGCACGTTAACGGAAACGGGGGAAAAAGCGGATTTGCTCCAGCGGGCGCTGATTGCCCAACTCGCGCATAGCGAACGACTGGAAGGCGTAAAGTTGCCCGAGCCGGATGAACCTTCTGCCCGTCACGCCCTGCCGAACGGCGCGGCGCGCATTATTCTCAACGATGGCGTCGTCTCCTATAACGACCGCCCTATTCTTAATCATCTGAGCTGGCAGGTGAATCCGGGTGAACACTGGCAGATTGTCGGGCCTAACGGCGCGGGAAAATCCACCCTGCTAAGTTTAATCACCGGCGACCATCCGCAGGGATACAGCAACGACCTGACGCTGTTTGGCCGCCGTCGCGGGAGTGGTGAAACAATCTGGGATATCAAAAAACATATCGGCTATGTCAGCAGCAGCCTGCATCTGGATTACCGCGTCAGCACCACGGTGCGTAATGTCATTCTCTCCGGTTACTTTGACTCGATTGGCATCTACCAGGCGGTTTCCGACAGGCAGCACAAGCTGGCGCAGCAATGGCTGGATATTCTGGGAATGGACAAACGCACTGCGGATGCGCCTTTCCGCAGCCTGTCCTGGGGGCAACAACGGCTGGCGTTGATTGCCCGTGCGCTGGTCAAACACCCTACGCTGCTGATTCTTGACGAGCCCTTACAAGGCCTGGACCCGCTGAATCGTCAGCTTGTTCGCCGCTTTGTCGATGTACTGATTAGCGAGGGAGAAACGCAGTTGCTGTTTGTCTCCCATCACGCGGAAGACGCCCCAGGCTGCATTACCCATCGGCTGGAGTTTGTACCGGAAGGCGAGAGTTACCGCTATCAACAGACGACGCTGCGTTAGCGGTTCACTGGGGGCGTGCGACCACGCCCCTTTTTTCACTGCTTTTTCAGATAAAAGGCGCAATCATTCTTAAAGCATATGATTTATCATTAAATAACAGTCGTCGGCGGGTGAAAAAACCGAAGTGTAAACGATTCCACTAATATATTCCATGTCACACTTTTCGCATCTTTGTTATGCTATGGTTATTCCATACCATAGGCTTAACGGAGCGAATTATGAGAGTACTGGTCACCGGTGGTAGCGGTTACATTGGAAGTCATACTTGTGTACAGTTACTGAAAAACGGTCACGATGTCATCATCCTTGATAACCTCTGCAACAGTAAGCGCAGCGTACTGCCTGTTATTGAGCGATTAAGTGGTAAGCACCCAACTTTCGTTGAAGGCGATATTCGTAACGAAGCGCTGATGACTGAAATTCTGCATGACCACGCGATTGACGCCGTCATTCACTTTGCCGGTCTGAAAGCCGTGGGCGAATCTGTCGCCAAACCGCTGGAATACTATGACAACAACGTCAACGGTACGCTGCGTTTAATCAGCGCCATGCGCGCCGCCAATGTCAAAAACTTCATCTTCAGCTCCTCCGCCACCGTCTACGGCGATCAGCCCAAAATTCCTTATGTCGAAAGTTTCCCGACCGGCACGCCGCAGAGCCCATATGGCAAAAGTAAACTGATGGTCGAACAGATCCTGACCGACCTGCAAAAAGCGCAGCCGGACTGGAGCATCGCCCTGCTGCGCTACTTCAACCCGGTCGGCGCGCATCCGTCAGGTGATATGGGTGAAGATCCGCAGGGCATTCCTAACAACCTGATGCCGTACATCGCCCAGGTCGCCGTTGGCCGTCGCGAATCACTCGCGGTCTTTGGCAACGACTACCCTACCGAAGACGGCACCGGTGTGCGTGATTACATCCATGTGATGGATCTTGCCGACGGCCACGTAACCGCGATGGAAAAACTGGCTGGCAAACAAGGCGTGCATATTTACAACCTTGGCGCCGGTGTTGGCAACAGCGTGCTGGATGTGGTTAACGCCTTCAGCAAAGCCTGCGGTAAACCCGTTGCTTATCATTTTGCCCCACGCCGTGAAGGCGACCTTCCGGCCTACTGGGCGGACGCCAGCAAAGCCGACCGCGAACTGGACTGGCGCGTAACCCGCACTCTTGACGAAATGGCACAGGACACCTGGCGTTGGCAGTCACGCCATCCGCAGGGATATCCAGACTAAGGACATGTCATGACGCAATTTAATCCTGTCGATCATCCACATCGCCGTTTTAACCCGCTAACCGGACAGTGGATTCTGGTTTCACCGCATCGCGCAAAGCGCCCCTGGCAGGGGGCGCAGGAAACGCCATCTCAGCAGGCGCTTCCCGCCCATGACCCGGACTGCTTCCTGTGCGCGGGCAATACGCGCGTAACCGGAGATAAAAACCCGGATTACACCGGCACCTATGTCTTTACAAATGACTTTGCCGCGCTGATGTCTGACACCCCGGACGCGCCGGACAGCCATGACCCGTTAATGCGTTGCCAGAGCGCCCGCGGCACCAGCCGCGTGATCTGCTTTTCTCCCGATCACAGCAAGACGCTGCCGGAACTGAGCCTCCCCGCGCTGACCGACATCATCAAAACCTGGCAAGAACAGACTGCCGATCTGGGAAAAACCTACCCCTGGGTGCAGGTTTTTGAGAATAAAGGCGCGGCGATGGGCTGCTCCAACCCGCATCCGCACGGCCAGATTTGGGCCAACAGCTTCCTGCCGAACGAAGCCGAGCGTGAAGATCGTTTGCAAAAAGCCTACTTCGCCGAGCAGCACTCCCCGATGCTGGTGGATTATGTGCAGCGCGAACTGGCGGACGGCAGCCGTACGGTGGTTGAAACCGAGCACTGGCTGGCGGTCGTGCCTTACTGGGCGGCCTGGCCGTTTGAAACGCTGCTGCTGCCCAAAGCGCATGTGCTGCGCATTACCGATTTGACCGACGATCAGCGCGACTCCCTGGCGCTGGCGCTGAAAAAGCTGACCAGTCGTTATGACAACCTGTTCCAGTGCTCCTTCCCCTACTCCATGGGCTGGCACGGCGCGCCGTTTAACGGTGAAGAGAACGGGCACTGGCAGCTGCACGCGCACTTTTATCCACCGCTGCTACGTTCCGCGACAGTCCGTAAATTTATGGTCGGTTATGAAATGCTGGCGGAGACCCAGCGCGATCTGACGGCAGAACAAGCGGCGGAGCGTCTGCGCGCGGTCAGCGACATTCATTTTCGCGAATCAGGAGTTTAAATAATGAGTCTGAAAGAGAAAACACAATCTCTGTTTGCAGAAATTTTCGGCTACCCTGCTACCCACACCATTCAGGCGCCTGGTCGCGTCAATCTGATCGGCGAGCACACCGATTACAACGACGGCTTCGTGCTGCCTTGCGCTATCGACTACCAGACGGTGATTAGCTGCGCCACGCGTGACGATCGCAAAGTGCGCGTGATTGCGGCTGACTACGACAACCAGGTTGATGAATTCTCCCTTGATGCGCCGATCGTTACCCACGACAGCCAGCAGTGGTCAAACTACGTGCGCGGCGTGGTGAAGCATCTGCAAAAACGAAATAACGCATTTGGCGGCGCGGATCTGGTTATCAGCGGCAATGTGCCGCAGGGCGCGGGACTCAGTTCTTCTGCGTCGCTGGAAGTCGCGGTCGGCACCGTATTCCAGCAGTTGTACCACCTGCCGCTGGATGGCGCGCAAATCGCGCTCAACGGCCAGGAAGCGGAGAATCAGTTCGTCGGCTGCAACTGCGGCATTATGGATCAGCTGATCTCCGCGCTGGGTAAAAAAGATCATGCCCTGCTGATTGACTGCCGCACGCTGGGTACGAAAGCGGTTTCCATGCCGGAAGGCGTGGCGGTGGTGATCATCAACAGTAACTTTAAACGTACGCTGGTGGGCAGCGAGTACAATACCCGCCGCGAGCAGTGTGAAACGGGCGCGCGTTTCTTCCAGCAACCGGCGTTGCGCGATGTCAGCCTTGCGGCGTTCAACGCGGTGGCCAGCGAACTGGACCCGATTGTCGCCAAACGTGTTCGCCACGTACTGACCGAAAACGCCCGTACCGTTGAAGCCGCCAGCGCGCTGGAGAAAGGCGACCTGAAACGCATGGGTGAATTGATGGCGGAATCTCACGCCTCAATGCGCGATGACTTCGAAATCACCGTCCCGCAGATCGACACGCTGGTCGAAATTGTGAAAGCGACCATCGGCGATAAAGGCGGCGTACGCATGACCGGCGGCGGCTTCGGCGGCTGCGTCGTCGCGTTGCTCCCGGAAGCGCTGGTTCCTGCCGTACAGCAGGCCGTAGCCACGCAGTATGAAGCGAAAACCGGAATCAAAGAAACGTTTTACGTATGCAAACCCTCACAAGGAGCCGGACAGTGCTAAACGAAACGCCCGCACTGGCGCCCGATGGTCAGCCGTACCGCCTGCTCACCCTGCGCAACGATGCAGGAATGGTGGTCACGCTGATGGACTGGGGCGCCACACTACTTTCCGCCCGTATCCCGCTAACCGATGGCAGCGTCCGTGAAGCGTTGCTGGGGTGCGCCAGCCCGGAATATTACCAGGATCAGGCCGCCTTTCTTGGCGCATCGATTGGCCGCTACGCCAATCGCATTGCCAACAGCCGTTACACCTGGGCGGGTGAAACCGTCAGTCTGCTGCCAAGCCAGGGTGAAAACCAACTGCACGGCGGGCCGGACGGCTTTGACAAACGTCGCTGGCAGATAGTCAACCAGAACGATCGTCAGGTGCTGTTTGCACTGACGTCTGACGATGGCGATCAGGGCTTCCCCGGCCATCTCTGCGCCACCGCGCAGTATCGTCTCACCAACGATAATCGAATCTCCATTACCTATCGAGCGACGGTAGATAAGCCCTGCCCGGTGAACCTGACCAATCACGTCTACTTTAACCTGGACGGCGAGCAGTCAGACGTACGCCAGCACAAGCTACAGATTCTGGCTGATACGTACCTGCCGGTTGATGAAAGCGGTATTCCACGCGACGGGCTGAAATCCGTTGCCGGAACCTCGTTCGACTTCCGCAGCGCAAAAACCATCGCCAGCGCGTTTCTTGCCGATGACGATCAGCGCAAGGTAAAAGGTTACGATCACGCCTTTTTATTGCAGACCAAAGGCGATGCCAGCCAGCCAGCCGCGCATCTGTGGTCGCAGGATGAGAAATTGCAGATGAAGGTTTATACCTCCGCTCCGGCGCTGCAATTCTATTCCGGCAACTATCTGGGCGGCACGCCGTCGCGCGGGCCTGAACCTTATGCCGACTGGCAAGGCCTGGCGCTGGAAAGCGAATTTCTGCCAGACAGCCCGAACCACCCGGAATGGCCGCAACCTGACTGCGTGTTGCATCCCGGCGACGAGTACGCCAGCCTGACGGAATATCAGTTTATTCCGGCCTGACGATGAGCCATAACAGGCCCGATGGTGCCAGCTATCGGGCCTGTGGCGCGTCGCTTTGCTCAAATCCCCACCACTCAAAGACAAAATCGCAACTCCGGGTTCACAAGAACCTTACACTGCGTCACTATTTTCGCTATGGTTATGCGTAAGCGTTGCCGCTGACCTGTCACGGCAATATAATGAGAATTATTATCATTCAATAAAGCTTGAGGAGTGAGAGTATGGCTGTAACTAAGCTGGTTCTGGTACGTCACGGCGAAAGTCAGTGGAACAACGAAAACCGTTTCACCGGTTGGTACGATGTAGACCTGTCCGAGAAAGGCGTGGGTGAAGCAAAAGCGGCAGGTAAACTGCTGAAAGAGGAAGGCTATAGCTTCGATTTTGCTTATACCTCCGTGCTGAAACGTGCCATCCACACGCTGTGGAACGTCCTGGACGAACTGGATCAGGCCTGGCTGCCGGTTGAGAAATCCTGGAAGCTGAACGAACGTCACTACGGCGCACTACAGGGTCTGAACAAAGCGGAAACCGCTGAAAAATACGGTGATGAGCAGGTTAAACAGTGGCGTCGCGGTTTTGCCGTAACCCCGCCGGAGCTGACCAAAGATGACGAGCGTTACCCGGGCCACGATCCGCGTTATGCGCAACTGACCGAGAAAGAGCTACCGCTGACTGAAAGCCTGGCGCTGACTATCGATCGCGTGATCCCTTACTGGAACGAAACCATTCTGCCGCGCATGAAAAGCGGTGAGCGCATCATCATCGCCGCTCACGGTAACTCTCTGCGTGCGCTGGTGAAATACCTGGATAACATGAGCGAAGAAGAGATTCTCGAACTGAACATCCCGACCGGTGTACCTCTGGTGTACGAGTTCGACGAAAACTTCAAACCGATCAAACATTACTATCTGGGTAACGCTGACGAGATCGCGGCAAAAGCGGCGGCCGTAGCGAACCAGGGTAAAGCGAAGTAATCTGATTTGCCTGATGGCGCTTCGCTTATCGGGCCTACGGGTTGGCAATATACGTCCTGTAGGCCGGATAAGGCGTAAGCCGCCATCCGGCAATACATGCACTTAAACCCCGATAACCCCGTCGAGCACCACCTGCGCCCTGCCCTGTGAACAACGTTCCACACGACCCCGAACGTTATACACTTCCGCCAGGCTTTCTGCGGTAATAACCGCTTCCGGCGCGCCGCTGGCCACCAGTTTGCCCTCCTTCAGCATCAGCACATGTTCGCTGTGGCGTAGCGCGATATTAATGTCATGCACCACCACAACCGTCACCATATTGCGCGCCCGCGTTTCCCGCGCGATCAGATCCATAACGTGAAACTGATAGTTCAGATCCAGCGCGCTAAGCGGCTCGTCCAGCAACAAAAGTTCCGGGTAGCGAATCAGCGACTGCGCCAGCCCCACCAGTTGCCGCTGGCCGCCGGAAAGCTGGTCAAGATAGTGCAGCGCCAGATGCGCAATGCCGAGTTGATCCAGGATTGCCAGCACCTGCGAGTGGCTGTTCGCGCCATCCCGCCCGCCGGACGCCCGCTGCGCCACGATAATTGACTCCAGCACATGCAGATGTACGCCCTGCGGCAGCGACTGCGGTAAAAACACCACCTTTTCCGCACGTCGGGCAAACGGCAGCGACATCAGGTTCTCACCGTCCAGCATGACCTCGCCACGGGCTTTATTCAGCCCGGCCAGCGCGCGTAATAACGTTGATTTCCCGCAGCCGTTCGGCCCCAGCAGAACGGTAATTTTACCGCGCGGCAGCTCAGGCACGCTGAGATCGCGGATAACCGGATGTTTCGGATAACCGGCGCTTATTCCCTTGAGGATCAACCCGCTCATGACATGCTCCCCCGGTGGCGCAAAATAATGCTCAGGAAGAACGGCACACCCACCAGCGACGTTACGATGCCTACCGGGATGATCACCCCAGGAACAATATTCTTCGACGCGATCGAGGCCAGCGACAGCACCAGCCCCCCCGTCAACACGCTGCCCGGCAGATAGAACCGGTGATCTTCACCAAACAGCATTCGCGCAATGTGCGGCGCGACCAGACCGATAAAACCGATTGGCCCGACAAACGCCACCGACAGCGCCGATAGCAGGCTGATGCGCAGCAGAGACGACAGGCGCAGGCGCCGCACGTCAATGCCAAAACTCATCGCCCGATCTTCCCCCAACCGCAGCGCCGTCAATTGCCAGGCGCTACGCATCGACCACGGCAGCACAATGGCAAACACCAACGCCAGCACGCCAAGCTTTTCCCACGACGCGCGCGCCAGGCTGCCCATCGTCCAGAACACCAGCCCCTGTAGCGTGTCCTCATCGGCAACGAACTGCATCATCGACACCAGCGCATTAAAGGTAAACACCAGCGCGATACCGAACAGCACCACGCCAGAGGTCGCCACGCGCGTCCAGCGAGTAATCCCGTCCAGCAGCAGGGCGGACAACAGCGCAAAAGCAAAGGCATTCGCGGGAATAAACCAGGCGGCAGGAACGCCGGGAATGCCGATACCCAACACGATCGCCAGCGCAGCGCCAAAGGCCGCAGCGGAAGAAACGCCCAGCGTGAACGGACTCGCCAGCGGGTTGTTCAGGATTGTCTGCATTTCGGCGCCCGCCAGCCCCAAAGCCATTCCCACCAGTAACGCCATCAGCGCATAGGGTAAACGGATATCCCAGACAATAACGCGCGTCCCCGCATTAACGCTTGCCGGGTGCAGCAGCGTTTGCCAGAGCTCGCCGAGCGACAGACCAGACGGGCCAAGCGTAGAGTCCAGCACCAGCGAGGCGACTATCGCCGCAATAATCAGCAGCGCCAGCATCAACCGCTTGCGTACCACAAGACGGTAGCGATCGTCGATCGACGGAGCATTAGCGGATAGCGACATAACGTTCCTTACCTGTAGAGTCATTTCGGCGGATTGAGCACATCGCTAATCTGCGCGTCGCTGAGTGTAATGCCAAAGAAGTCCTGGTAAAAGCGGCGGGTCTCCTTGCGCATATCCACATCGGCAAAGCGCTGCGGGTAGAGCGTTTTTGCCAGCCAGAGGAATTGTAACGCCTCTTCGCTGGTCTCCCGACACCACCAGAACATCCCTTTCGGGTTCACATACACGCGATGATGAATCACGGCATCCACCTGCGCCCACTGGGGAGAAGTCAGGATGGCATCCGCATCCCGCTTATTCATGGCGACAATCACCGCCGGATTTGCCGCGACAATCTGCTCAAGAGCGACTTCCCCCGTCCGGTTTTGCTTGTGGCTAAACCAGCGCTCGGCGACGTTTTTTGCACCGGCCAGATCCATCCAGTCCTGATTAAGCGACGGCCTGCCAGAAGTGGTCAGCGGATTGCCCATGCTGTGATAGAGGGTCATTCGCTGATCTTCAGGAAGATCGCTTAAGCGTGCCTTTACCCGCGCCACATTGCGGTCAAAATACTGCTGATACCGCTGCGCTTTATCCTGCGCATCTGGCCCCAGCACCTCCGCTGTTTTATGCACCCGGGCGGTCAGCGCCTGCATGGAGTTCGCCTCAAACGCCAGTACGCGCACCCCTGCCTGCTGGAGCAGCGACGCCCTCGGCACCGTCATTGATTTCGGCACAAACAGCAGTTGCGTACCGAGCGAGATGATCTGCTCCGGGTCCAGTTCGTGACCGCTGTTGACGCTGACAACGGCGACATTCTCAATACGCGGCAGACTCTGGCGAAAAAGCGGAATCGTCTTTGCAATCATCGACGTGCCAACAATATTATCGCCATACCCCAGCATGGTGATGATGGTGTTTTGCGCCGGCCACGGCGAAGCGATGCGCACATCGCTGTGCGGCTGCGCGGCAAACAGGCTCCCCGCCACCAGCCAGGCCAGCGCGGGGAAAATGCGGGTTAGCGTCATGACTCCATCCTTTAAAAATCAAACGTGACGGAGGCGCGAACTTCACGCCCGCTGCCGATAAAGGCGCTGGGTGAACCGTTATCGCCATCGGTGCCTGACGGGAAGATTGATGCCCAGTAGTGCTTATCGAACACGTTGTTAACCACCACGCGGAAGGTGGTCGGCACGTTGCTGATTTTCGTGGTGTAGCGGGTGCCCAGGTCCCAGGTGGTGTAGCTGCGGGCCCATGCGGTGTTGGTATCGTTGGCGGCACGCTTGCCGGTATAGTGAACGTTAGCGCTGTATACCCATTCCGGCATCGACGGTAAGCTGTACTCCGCCAGCATGTTCGCCTGCACTTTCGGTACGCCTACCACCCGTTTATCGCTGGTGGTATCGCTCACCGTATCTTTCAGTTTCGGATCGAGGAGCGTCACGCCGCTGTAGATATTCAGCCCTTGCCAGACATTACCGGAGGCCGTCAATTCCAGACCGTTATTGACCTGGTTCCCCTGTTCCTTATAGACATTATCGCCGGGATCGACATAGGCAAATGGACGCTCAAGACGGAACAGCGCCGCCCCCAGATTCATCCCGGAGACATCGGCTTTTAGCCCCATCTCATATTGTTTGCTGCGATACGGGTCGAGGGTTTGCCCGGCATTTTTCACGTCGCTATTGGTTGGCGCCGTCCCGCCCTGTTCCAGCGACTCCGCATAGCTGACGTAGGCCATCACATTCGGGGTGATTTTATACATCAACGCCGCATTCGGGCTTAAACCGTTCTCATCAATCTGGCCGGTTTTATGACCGCTTTTATTGTAGTTCTGCGACTGAATCCAGCTCTGGCTCAAGTAGAACATCGCCGACCATTTCGGCGTGAAAGTCACGGTATCCCCAAGGGTAATGCTCTGTTGCGTGTTGACGCTGGATTTATAACGATCCCCACCGGTTATGATTTTGCCATCGCCCTTTTCGTACATCTCAGAGGGGTGGTACATATTGGTGGTGTCCCAGCTATAAGACGGCCCCGTCCCTTTCGCACTGTACAGCGACCAGACATAACCGGTGGTCGAGAGCGCAATATCATGCCCGACAGAACCGGTATCAACATGACCGTTAAGCGTGGCGGTATTGCTCAGTACGCGAAAACGTCCTGCGGCAGTAGAGTCTTTCAGCGAACGGCTGATATCGCCCTGGTTATTGATAATTTTGCTGGATACGTTACGCATCGCACGATCCGCCTGCTGCCAGCCAACGCCCGCCGTTACGGACCAGTCATCATTGAGATAATGAATAAGACGCGTGCTCACCGTGTCGGTTGTCAGATCGTTCCCGGCCGTGCTGAGCGCCAGATTTTTATCTTTGGGATCGGGTGCGGAAGGTAGTTTAATGTTCGGGCCATAGCTGAAGCTTCCCGGATAGCCTTTTTGAATAAACTCATAGTGGCTGGCATCCAGCTGCAATTGCGTGCCTGGCTGAATATTCCAGTCCAGCGCCACGGAAAGCAACTTACGGCGCAGCGTACTGTCATCCAGATTCCCTTCACCTTCCTGATTTAGCACATTCACGCGATAGCCAAAACGGTTGTCATCATCAATGTGTCCGCCCAAATCGACATGCCCGGTAAAGGCGCTCCGGCTTTGATAACCCAGAGTGACTTTGCGCAGCGTCTCTTCCGTTGGGCGTTTGGCGACAAAATTAAACTGCCCGGCCGGACTTGCCGGGCCGTACAGCGCGCCGGTCAGGCTGTTGAGCACATCCAGGCGTTCCAGCATCTCAACGGGGAAAGCGGTGGTTGAGACGATGTTCAACCCATCCAGGCGGCTGTTGGCAACCACGCTGCCCTGCATCCCCCGGCTCTGCGGTCTGCCGACATCCATGCCGCCGCGCGCCTGCATTTGTGTGCTGGGCGAGTATTTCAGCAGTTCGCTCACGCTTTGCGCCTGCTGGTTCTCAATCATCTCTTTGGTGACGGTTGTGGTCGAATACGGTGTATCAACCCAGGCTTTATTGCCCAGCGGCCCGACATCGATATCATTGGTTTTGAATCCAGCGCCGGAAGCGGCATGCGTGGTATCGGCAGAAGGCTGGCTGGTGACGATAATTTCATCTTCAGAGGTGTTTGCCGCATGTGCGCTGTGCGGCGCCAGGGAAATGAGAAGAGGCAACAGCGTTGCCAGTTGAGTGGGCTTATTCATTTGTATTATCAATCGTTATGTAAAAAATTATATTACGACCGATATAAGTGTAAAAAGTTGATCACGATCACATCAAAACTTTTAAACAAAGAACTAACTCTTTTGGATTACAAACAGTTAGTAGAAAAAAACCGGCCTGATTTGCCGGTTTTTCAATTGCGCAACGTGCGTTGGCAGGAGGAATTATCCGCGACGGGCTTTCACCGCATTCGACAACTGACGCAGCAGCGCATCCGTATCTTCCCAGCCGATGCAGGCGTCGGTAACGCTCTTACCGTAGGTCAGCGGTTCGCCGCTTTCCAGGCTCTGATTACCTTCCACCAGATGGCTTTCCACCATCACGCCAATGATCGCGTTTTCGCCACGCGCAATCTGCTGGCAAACATCCGCACAAACGTCCATCTGCTTTTTAAACTGTTTGGAGGAGTTCGCATGGCTGAAATCGATCATAACCTGCGGCGCAAGCCCCGCTTTAGCAAGACCTTCTTTTACTTCTGCCACATGTTGCGCGCTGTAGTTTGGCTCTTTGCCTCCACGCAGAATAATGTGGCAGTCGCCGTTGCCGCTGGTATTCACAATGGCGGAGTGCCCCCACTTAGTGACGGAGAGGAAGCAGTGAGGCGCACCGGCGGCATTGATGGCGTCAATCGCCACTTTGATGGTGCCGTCGGTGCCATTTTTAAAGCCGACCGGGCAGGAAAGACCGGAGGCCAGCTCGCGGTGTACCTGAGACTCCGTGGTACGTGCGCCAATCGCGCCCCAGCTCATCAGATCCGCCAGATATTGCGGGGTAATCATATCAAGGAACTCACCCGCAGCGGGTAATCCGCTGTCGTTAATGTCGAGCAATAGCTTGCGGGCAATACGCAGACCATCGTTAATCTGGAAGCTGTTATCCATATGCGGATCGTTAATCAGCCCTTTCCAGCCCACCGTGGTGCGCGGTTTTTCAAAATAGACGCGCATGACAATTTCAAGCTCGCCTTTTAGCTCTTCACGCAGCGTCATTAAACGAGCGGCATACTCTTTGGCGGCAACCGGATCATGAATTGAGCACGGCCCAATCACCACCAGCAGGCGATCGTCATTCCCTTTCAGGATTTTATGAATCGCTTTGCGGGCATGGGCAACGGTGTTTGCTGCATTCTCTGTAGCGGGAAATTTTTCAAGGAGTGCGACTGGCGGTAATAACTCGTTGATCTCTTTAATACGTAAATCGTCGTTCTGATAATTCATGATTATTCCAGTGTTGCCATACTTATCTAATTAAATGCAATCCCTTCAATCTATCTCTTTGGCTAAAAAGTGTAAACTGACTTTTACACTTCGAACGGACTAATCCTGGAATTAGAGAAAAAAACGCCAGAAAGTAGCGAAAAACGAGATCTAACCTACAATTTTTAACTGCAAACACTATTTTTGTGAGTTTTTTCAAGATTCTCTGCTGGGCTAAATCGCCAGTGCGGGATCTTTAACCCCTCTCTGAGATTTTACTGGCACATGCACTGTTGGAAGAGTTATCCGACATATCGACCATAACAGGAGCATCTTATGAAAATGACAAAACTGGCCACACTTTTTCTTACTGCCATACTCAGCCTTGCCAGTGGCGCAGCGTTGGCCGCTGACGCGAATACGCAGTCCAACAACGGACAGGCAAACTCTTCGGCGGATGCCGGACAGGTCGCCCCTGACGCCCGCGAAAACGTCGCGCCAAACAATGTGGACAACAGTCAGATTAATTCCGGCGGCACCATGCTTCACCCGGATGGCTCATCAATGAACCACGACGGCATGACCTCCGATGAAGTGCATAAAAACACCATGTGTAAGGACGGCCGCTGCCCGGACGTGAATAAGAAAGTGGAGACCGGCGACGGCATCAACAACGACGTTGATACTAAAACCGATGGCACCACGCAGTAAGCCTGAAAAAAGGCCTGGTAACGGGAGAGCTGACGCTCTCCTTTTTATTTTGTCAGCCCAAAACTTGTATGATGTCATACAGTAATAATGAAAATAACAAAGGGATGACACGATGGCACATTCACACTCTCATACTGCTTCGCATCTGCCGGAAGATAAGAACGCCCGTCGGTTGCTGTTCGCATTTTGTGTCACCGCCGGATTTATGCTGGTTGAAGTGGTGGGCGGCATTCTTTCAGGATCGCTGGCGCTGCTGGCCGATGCCGGGCATATGCTTACCGATGCCGCAGCCCTGTTGTTCGCTCTGATGGCCGTACAGTTTTCCCGTCGTCCTCCAACCATTCGCCACACTTTCGGCTGGCTGAGACTGACAACGCTGGCCGCGTTTGTTAACGCCATCGCATTAGTGGTGATTACCCTTTTAATCGTCTGGGAAGCCATTCAGCGCTTCTATACGCCACGCCCTGTCGCAGGCGGCATGATGATGACTATCGCAGTGGCGGGTTTGCTCGCCAACGTGTTCGCGTTCTGGCTCCTGCACCGGGGGAATGAAGAAAAAAACCTCAATGTGCGTGCCGCCGCGCTGCATGTGATGGGGGATTTACTGGGATCGGTCGGCGCCATTTTTGCCGCACTGATTATCATCTGGACAGGCTGGACGCCAGCGGATCCGATTCTCTCGATCCTGGTTTCCATACTGGTGTTACGCAGCGCCTGGCGTCTGTTAAAAGACAGCGTAAATGAATTACTGGAAGGCGCGCCGGTTTCGCTGGATATCGCGGCGTTGCGTCGCCATCTCAGCCGGGATATTCCCGAAGTACGCAATGTGCATCATGTCCATGTCTGGATGATAGGAGAAAAACCCGTGATGACGTTGCATGTGCAGGTGATCCCGCCGCACGATCATGACGCGTTGCTGGCGCGCATCCAGCATTTCCTGATTCACCATTACCAGATTGAGCACGCCACCATTCAGATGGAATATCAGCCGTGCAACGGGCCGGACTGCCACCTGAATCAGGGGCTATCCGGCCATTCGCACCATCACCACTAACTGGAAAGCGCGTGTGAGCCTCGTTCGCGCGCGCTGTTGATCCACATCCGGCTGCCATTCAGAGCGATGAAGGTCAGGATCAGATACTCCAGCGACATCGCATAGACGCCTTGCAGTGCGAAGATCACCACGCTTATCACGTTGATAATCACCCACAGCAGCCAGTTTTCGACATACTTGCGCGTCATCAGGATCATCGCCACAATCGACAGCACCATCATGCAGGAGTCCCAGAACGGGAAGGCATCAGGCTGCAATTCCGGCACGGCGACCGCCAATCCCAGCGCCTGCATCAGGTTGACGGCGACGCGAGTCAGGAAAGCAAATACCGGATCGATATACGCGGTCATCAGGCCTATCGCCACCACGCATACCGCCAGCCAGGCCAGCGCTTTTGGCAGCGGCAGCCAGCGAATTTTCAATTCAATCTCATGCTGGCTTGTTTTGCGGGATCAGGCATACCAGCCGTAAATATTGGCGGCAAAGAAAAATACCTGAAGCAGCAGGCTGGCGTAGAGTTGGATCTGAAAAAAGATGATCGCGAATAGCGTCACGTTAATCAGGCCGAAAAAATAGTTGCTGATCTTTTCCAGGCTGGCAAGCCCGATACACAGCAAACCCGCAACGGTGCCGACAGCTTCAATCCATGACAGGTCGTAACCGCCAGCGCCAATTGGAATATGAACCAGAATGTTCTGTGTGCTAAAAAAATCCATCTTTCCCCCAGAGCGTTTTACGTTTTACGCTCGTAGTGTAGCCGCAAATTCCAGCATACGGTTGAGCGGCAGCAGCGCCCCTTCTCGCAACGCCTGGTCAACGTGAATCTCATGGGCCTGCCCGCCCTGCTCTAACCCCTCAGCAATTGCCTTAAGGCCGTTCATCGCCATCCACGGACAATGCGCGCAGCTACGGCAGGTCGCCCCTTCTCCGGCTGTCGGCGCTTCAAGCAACTCTTTATCAGGCACCGCCTGCTGCATTTTATAGAAAATGCCCCGGTCGGTCGCCACAATAAGCTGCTTATGCGGCAGCGTGCGGGCGGCATTAATCAGCTGGCTGGTAGACCCGACGGCATCCGCCATATCGACAATCGATTGTGGCGACTCAGGATGCACCAGCACGGCGGCATCCGGGTACAAACCTTTCATCCGGGTCAACGCCTGGGTTTTAAATTCATCATGAACGATACAGGCTCCCTGCCAGCAGAGCACATCCGCGCCGGTCTGCTTTTGCACGTAATGTCCCAGGTGACGATCCGGCGCCCAGATAATTTTCTCGTCCAGACTGTCCAGATGTTCAATCAGTTCAACAGCGATACTGGAGGTAACAACCCAGTCAGCGCGGGCTTTGACGGCAGCAGACGTGTTGGCGTAAACCACTACCGTGCGATCCGGGTGGGCGTCGCAAAACGCGCTAAATTCGTCAATCGGACAGCCCAGATCCAGCGAGCATTCCGCCTGTAGAGTCGGCATCAGGATGGTTTTTTCCGGGCTGAGAATTTTAGCCGTCTCGCCCATAAAACGGACGCCAGCAACCAGCAACGTGGAGGCAGGATGTTTCGCGCCAAATCGCGCCATCTCCAGCGAGTCGGAAATGCATCCTCCGGTTTCTTCAGCCAGTTGCTGGATTTCGGGATCGGTGTAATAGTGCGCCACCATGACGGCATCGCGCGCTTTCAGCAGACGTTTGATTTTCTCGCGGTAGAATTGCTTTTCATCCACGCTTAGCGGGGTCGGTTTCGGCGGAAACGGATAGATTGCGGCTTCCGGGTCAAACATTACGCTCATCATGCTTTCTCGTTTTACTGGCTTAACGAAATAACCGATATAAAGCGTAACCCACGCCACAATCGGTTAAATTTGTTTTATATGCTAAACAAGATAGCCGATTGGTTGGCAAAAGTCACAACAATTGCGCTTGATAATGCCGGATGGCGGCGCAAGCGCCTTACCCGGCCTACGGGTCGCCGACTGACGTCTTATCCGACCTGAACGAGTGTATCGCTGTAGGCCTGATAAGCGCAGCGCCATCAGGCACAAATTCTGCGCATAGCAAAAAGGCGCCTTTAGGGCGCCTTTTTACATTGGTGGGTCGTGCAGGATGACTCGGCTTCGCCTCGCCCTTCGGGCCGTTGCTGACGCAACGTTATCCTTCACGTTTAACATCTGAGTGCAATGTTAAAATTGGTGGGTCGTGCAGGATTCGAACCTGCGACCAATTGATTAAAAGTCAACTGCTCTACCAACTGAGCTAACGACCCCTTGCGGGATTTTACTGCTTAATCATTCAGGATGGTGGGTCGTGCAGGATGACTCGGCTTCGCCTCGCCCTTCGGGCCGTTGCTGACGCAACGTTATCCTTCACGTTCTCTACCAGTAACCACCTTTAAAACTGGTGGGTCGTGCAGGATTCGAACCTGCGACCAATTGATTAAAAGTCAACTGCTCTACCAACTGAGCTAACGACCCATACGGGTGTTACCTGAAAGATTTTACTCGGCACCAATTTAAAATTGGTGGGTCGTGCAGGATGACTCGGCTTCGCCTCGCCCTACGGGCCGTTGCTGACGCAACGTTATCCTTCACGCTTAACATCTGAGTGTGATGCTAAAACTGGTGGGTCGTGCAGGATTCGAACCTGCGACCAATTGATTAAAAGTCAACTGCTCTACCAACTGAGCTAACGACCCGAGTGGTGGGTGATGACGGGATCGAACCGCCGACCCCCTCCTTGTAAGGGAGGTGCTCTCCCAGCTGAGCTAATCACCCGATACTACGCTGGTAAGATGTTTCCATCTTTAAAGTGGTGGGTCGTGCAGGATGACTCGGCTTTGCCTCGCCCTACGGGCCGTTGCTGACGCAACGTTATCCTTCACGTTTAACTATCGCTATCCACCTAACGATTGGTGGGTCGTGCAGGATTCGAACCTGCGACCAATTGATTAAAAGTCAACTGCTCTACCAACTGAGCTAACGACCCACTTTTGCGCTGCTTTCGGTTTGTTTGATATCCCCTGGCAACGGCGGCATATATTACTGATTTCAGATTTCAGCGCAACAAAAATTTCGATGTAGATCACTCAACTGCTTAGGAATCGCACGACGAGACCAGAAATAACGCGATTTCTGGTCGCGTGGTGTGCATTACATCGCGTTAAGACGTTTTTGCGCTTGTTTTGCGCCATCAGTGCCAGGGTATTTACTGATAACCTGCTGATAAACCGCTTTGGCTTTTGCCGCGTCGCCTTTGTCCTGCATGATGACGCCGACTTTGTACATCGCGTCAGCCGCTTTTGGTGACTTCGGGTAGTTTTTGACTACCGAGGCAAAATAAAATGCGGCATCATCTTTTTTACCCTTGTTGTAATTCAACTGGCCGAGCCAGTAATTGGCATTCGGCTGATAAGTTGAGTCCGGGTATTTTTTGATGAAGTTCTGAAACGCCACAATCGCATCATCCTGGCGGGACTTATCCTGCACCAGAGCAATTGCCGCATTGTAATCGGTATTGGCGTCGCCGCTTTGTACCGGCGCGCCTGACGTCGCCGCGCCCGCGCCAGGCGCAGGTGTTGCGGTTGCCGCCCCGCTTTGCTCGCCGCCCGCCGATGGCGTCGCTGTGCTACCGCTGCTCAGACTGTCCATCTGTAGCAGGATCTGCTTCTGCCGTTCAACAACCTGATTCAGCTGATACTGGCTTTCCTGGATTTGACCACGCAGGGAATCAATATCGGACTGATTATCAGAGAGTTGTTGCTGGAGTTGGGTTAAAAGCTGGCTGTGAGCATTCGAAATACGCTCGAGTTGAGTGACGCGGTCTTCGACCGAGCCTGAGCCGACACTACTGATTGGCGCCTGAGCAAAAGCGGCCCAGGGGGCCGCTATGCCAACCAGTAACGACAGACTCAACAGGTGATGTCTGAAGTTACTGCTCATGCAATTCTCTTAGTAAACCAGTACGGCGCGACGGTTTTTAGCGTAAGCCGCTTCGTCGTGACCCAGTACTGCGGGTTTTTCTTTACCGTAAGAAACGATGGAGATCTGGTCAGCAGAAACGCCTTTACCCTGCAAGTACATCTTAACAGCGTTAGCACGGCGTTCGCCCAGGGAGATGTTGTACTCAGGAGTACCACGTTCGTCCGCATGACCTTCTACGGTGACTTTGTAAGACGGATTGCTACGCAGGAAGTTAGCGTGCGCATCCAGCATTGCCGCGAAGTCAGAACGGATATCGTACTTGTCCAGATCGAAGTAAACGATGTTGTTCTGCTGCAATTGCTGCATCTGCAAACGCGCTTGCTCTTCAGAAGACATGTTGCCGCTGCCGTTCGCATCCATACCAGTGCCTGCACCCAGCATGCCTTCGCTGCCGTCATTGCTGGCGTTCTTGTTGGAAGAACATGCAGCAATTGCCATAACAGGCAGAGCGATCATCAGCCCTTTCAGCACTTTGTTCAGTTGCATTTCAATGATTCCTTTACTAATCAATTAATTATTATCACAGATACGGCGACCAGGCAGGGAATTTAACCTGACCATCGGTTGCCGGAAGACGCGCCTTGAAACGCCCATCTGTAGAAACCAAATTCAGCACGGATCCCATCCCCTGAGAAGAGCTGTAGATTACCATAGTGCCGTTAGGTGCCAGACTTGGCGTTTCATCCAGGAACGTTGACGACAGAACCTGTACGCCACCCGCTACCAGATCTTGTTTGGCAATGTGCTGCTGACCATTCGCCGAGCTTACCATTACCATAAATTTACCGTCGCTGCTCACATCCGCATCCTGGTTTTGCGAACCTTCCCAGGTGATACGCTGCGGAGCACCGCCGTTCACGTTAACTTTATACACCTGCGGACGACCGGCCTGGTCAGAGGTAAAGGCCAGGTTCTGGCTGTCCGGGAACCACGTTGGTTCGGTGTTGTTGCTGCGACCATCCGTCACCTGACGAATCTGACCAGAACCAATGTCCATCACATACAGGTTCAGGCTACCGGTTTTAGACAACGCAAACGCCAGTTTGCTGCCATCCGGCGAGAACGCAGGCGCGCCGTTGTGACGCGGGAACGACGCAACCTGACGCACAGCCCCGTTAGCCAGCGTCTGGATAACCAGCGCAGAACGACCGCTTTCGAAGGTCACGTAGGCCAGTTTAGAGCCGTCAGGAGACCACGCCGGAGACATCAGCGGCTGCGGAGAACGGTGAACCACGAACTGGTTGTAGCCATCGTAGTCAGACACGCGCAACTCATACGGGAACTGGCCGCCGTTAGTCTGCACAACGTAAGCGATACGGGTGCGGAATGCGCCCTTGATGCCGGTCAGCTTCTCAAACACTTCATCACTTGCAGTATGGCCAGCATAACGCAGCCACTGCTTGTTCACTTTGTAAGAGTTCTGCGCCAGTACAGTACCCGGTGCGCCGCCGGTGTCAACCAGCTGATAAGCAACATTGTAGGAACCGTCAGGATTCGGAGTCACCTGGCCGACAACAACCGCATCAATACCCAGCGCAGACCATGCCGCCGGCTGAACTTCTTGCGCCGTACCCGGCTGCTGCGGCAGACGAGAGCGATCCAACGGATTGAATTTACCGCTGTTGCGCAGGTCAGCGCCAACGATGCCGCCAATATCTTCAGGCGCAGCTCCCGGCCCTGCCCACTGGAATGGCACAACGCCAATCGGGCGCGCCGAGTCCACCCCCTGGGTGATCTCGATACGTACTTCTGCGTGCAGCACCGCTGCCCACAGCATTAAGAAACCAAATGCTACTCGTAATGCCTGCTTCATCATATCTCCCTTATCCGGGCGGAAAGCCCACGATAATTTAGCAGAATGTTAACAAACTCAAATACACAAAACTACCAGAACCCAGCGACTCTCGTTGCGTGCCTTTCCCCGCCGTGACGGGGAAAGTTTAGCTTACGGTTTAAAGTCCAGAGGTGCATTTTTAAACACTTCGTATACCGCCTGGCTTGGTGGTTTTGGAATCTTCGCCTGTCGGGCCGCAGCAAGCGCTGCCTGACAAAGCGCGGGATCGCCACCTTCAGACTGAATATCCAGCAACAGGCCGTCTGGCGCCAGTTTTATACGCAACGTACAGGTTTTACCTGCATAGGACGATGCGTCGTAAAACTTACTTTCAATGGCCGATTTAATCTGCCCGGCATAGTTGCTGATATCCGCGCCTGATGCGCCATTGTTTTTAGTATTACCACTCCCCGCAGGAGAAGCATTGCTTCCTGCCGCTCCGCCGCCGGTTTTCGGCGCATTCTTACCGGAGCTTAAATCGCCCAACAGGTCATCGACGCCAGATGCGGCAGCGGCTTTTTCGGCTGCGGCTTTCTTCGCAGCAGCCGCTTTATCTGCCGCAGCTTTCTTATCGGCAGCAGCCTTCTCAGCAGCAGCTTTTTTTGCTGCTGCCGCTTTCTCAGCGGCGGCTTTGTCGGCGGCAGCTTTCTTCTCTGCGGCCGCTTTTTCAGCAGCAGCCTTTTCTGCCGCAGCTTTCTTCGCGGCCTCTGCCTGAGCCTGCTTAGCCGCCTCGGCTTCCGCTTTTTTCTTCGCGTCGGCGGCGGCTTTTGCCGCTTCAGCTTCGACTTTCTTCTTCGCATCAGCAGCCGCTTTTACCGCTTCAGCTTCCGCTTTTTTCTGCGCTTCCGCCGCTGCTTTAGCCTGCGCGTCCGCTTTCGCTTTCGCATCCGCTGCGGCTTTCGCCGCCGCTTCTTCAGCCTGTTTCTGCTGCTCCTGCGCTTTCTTCGCGGCCGCTTCCGCTTGTTTCTGCTGTTCCGCCTGCTCGCGCGCCTGTTCTTGCGCAGCTAAACGTTCTTTCTCAAGTTGCTTCAGTCGTTCCTGTTCAGCCGCCTGCTTCTCGCGAAGCTCTTCAGCTTGCTGCTGCGCCTGTTTCTCACGCTGTTCCGCCGCACGCTTCGCGCTCGCCTGTTGCTGCTGCTGACGATCGTACTGCTGAACAACTGCGCCGGGATCGACCATGACGGCGTCGATGGAAGAACCACCGCCGCCCCCGGCTGAAGCCTCTATATGCTCATCGAACGAACTCCAGATCAGCACTGCAAATAAGATGACATGCAGTACCGCTGAAATAATTATCGCCCGTTTGAGCTTGTCGTTTTGTTCGGTTGCCTTTGACACTCTCGGTTCCCAAAAACTATGCGCCTGTTACTTGCTATCTTTACGTCCCGGAGACGCAGAAGATCAGATAGGCTGCGTCATCAAGCCAACCGATTTCACGCCCGCACTGTGTAACAAGTTCAGCGCTTTAATTATTTCATCGTAAGGCACGTCTTTCGCGCCACCGATTAAGAAGACCGTTTTCGGATTGGACTCCAGGCGACTTTTCGCTTCGGCAATAACCTGCTCTGGCGGCAACTGATCCATCCTGTCTTTCTCAACCACCACGCTGTATTGCCCAATACCGGAAACTTCAATAATGACCGGCGGATCGTCATTGGTGCTGACGGCCTGCGACTCGGTCGCGTCCGGCAGATCGACTTCCACACTCTGGGTAATGATCGGCGCCGTCGCCATGAAAATCAGCAGCAGCACCAACAGTACGTCGAGCAACGGTACAATGTTGATTTCGGACTTGAGATCGCGACGACCTCGTCCACGCGTTCTGGCCATGGCTTACCCCTTGTTGCTCTCGCTACTGGTAAACGCCTGACGGTGCAGAATGGCGGTGAACTCTTCCATAAAGTTGTCGTAATTCAGTTCCAGCTTGTTCACGCGCTGATTCAGACGGTTGTAGGCCATAACCGCTGGAATCGCCGCAAACAGACCGATAGCCGTTGCAATCAGCGCTTCCGCGATACCCGGCGCCACCATTTGCAGCGTCGCCTGTTTCACCGCACCGAGGGCGATAAACGCGTGCATAATCCCCCATACCGTACCAAACAGACCAATATACGGACTGATGGAACCCACGGTGCCGAGGAAAGGAATGTGCGTCTCTAATGTTTCCAGCTCACGGTTCATGGAGATACGCATCGCACGAGACGCCCCCTCAACAACCGCTTCCGGCGCATGGTTGTTTGCACGATGCAGACGCACAAACTCTTTGAACCCGCTATAGAAGATTTGTTCCGAACCCGCGAGGCTATCACGACGCCCCTGGCTCTCCTGATACAGGCGAGACAGCTCGATTCCAGACCAGAATTTATCTTCGAACGCTTCCGCTTCGCGCGCCGCAGCGTTAAGAATACGAGTCCGCTGGATGATGATAGCCCAGGATGCGATTGAAAAACCAATCAAAATCAACATGATAAGTTTAACCAGAAGGCTTGCCTTCAGGAACAAATCAAGGATATTCATGTCAGTCACTGCTTAAACTCCGCGACAATAGACTTGGGAAGCGCACGAGGCTTCATTTTGAGTGGATCAACGCAAACAATCAGAACTTCCGCTTCGTTGAGCACGTTGTTCTCTGCGTTGACAATGCGTTGCGTGAAAACCAAAGAGGTGCCACGCATTGACGTAATTTCAGTTTGGACTTCGAGCATATCGTCGAGTCGCGCAGGCGCATAATATTCCAGCGTCATTTTACGCACCACGAAAGCAACCCGTTCAGCCAACAGCACCTGCTGACTGAAGTGATGATGACGCAGCATCTCTGTGCGTGCTCTTTCATAAAAAGCGACGTAACTGGCGTGGTAAACCACACCACCGGCGTCGGTATCCTCATAATAGACACGAACCGGCCATCGAAATATATTCACTGTACATCCCGGTAATGCAAAAAAAGTTAACGCTTTTAAACGTTGCTACTATACGCGCGCGAATGAGGCTTGGGAATGGGGGGAAGTTAAGGGAGAGTAAAAATTTATGGGCTTATGAAAACCCATAAATTTTTAAGGATACTTCTTATTCAAAAGAAGAAAAAAATCAGACCAACAATAAGCACGATATCGGCGAGCAGCGGGCAAAAGACCCCCTGCCAGTGAACGGCGCGAGGACGAAATCCTACGCCATGAATCACGCCCGTACAGACGGCCCACATCAGCAGAAAACCATGCCAGATTTCCAGCTCGCTTGTTTTCGCCGCGAAACGCGTCGGGTCCCAGAAGATGCAGCCTGCCAACACTAACGCCAGCATAAAGGAAAGCGCCCGTAATGGGCGCTTATCCATTACCGCATACAACGTTGCGATAATACTGGTCATTAGCTGTCTTCTTGTCCGGCTTTACCTGATTCTACGTGCTCAAGCGCCAGCGCAGTAATTATCCCAAATGCACAGGCAAGAAGCGTTCCCAGAATCCATGCGAAATACCACATTTTTAGCTCCTTACTTAGTACAGAGAGTGGGTGTTGCTTTCAATATGTTCTTTAGTGATGCGGCCGAACATTTTCCAGTAACACCAGCTGGTGTAGATCAGAATGATCGGTACAAACACCAACGCAACCCAGGTCATCAGGTTCAGCGTTCTCTGGCTGGAGGTCGCATCCCACATGGTCAGGCTCGCATTCATCATGGTGCTGGAAGGCATCACAAACGGGAACATTGCGATACCGGCAGTCAGGATGATGCAGGCCAGGGTCAGAGAAGAGAACAGGAATGCCCATGCTCCTTTCTCCATACGGGAGGTCAGGATAGTCAGCAGCGGCAGAACCACGCCCAGCGCCGGAACCAGCCACAGGATCGGCGTACTGTTGAAGTTCACCATCCACGCACCGGCTTCACGCGCGACTTCTTTGGTCAGCGGGTTAGATGCGGCGTGATGATCCATCGCGGAAGTCACGACATAACCATCAATACCGTAAACCACCCATACGCCCGCCAGCGCGAAGCACACCAGCGTAACCAGCGCGGCTACCTGTGCCGTCGTGCGGGAACGCAGGTGCAGCTCACCCACGGTACGCATTTGCAGATAGGTCGCGCCCTGGGTAATGATCATCCCTACGCTGACGATACCTGCCAGCAGGCCAAACGGGTTCAGCAGCTGGAAGAAGTTACCGGTGTAGTACAGACGCAGATACTCGTCGATATGGAACGGTACGCCCTGCAACAGGTTGCCGAACGCCACGCCGATAACCAGCGGCGGCACAAAGCTCCCCACGAAGATGCCCCAGTCCCACATGTTGCGCCAGCGGGTGTCTTCAATCTTGGAACGGTAGTCAAAACCGACCGGACGGAAGAACAAGGACGCCAGCACGAGGATCATCGCCACATAGAAACCGGAAAACGCCGCAGCGTAAACCATCGGCCAGGCGGCGAACAGCGCACCACCGGCGGTGATCAGCCACACCTGGTTACCATCCCAGTGCGGGGCGATGGAGTTGATCATAATTCGACGCTCGGTGTCGTTACGACCGAGGAAACGGGTGAGCATGCCCACCCCCATGTCGAAGCCATCGGTAACCGCAAAACCGATCAGCAGAATGCCAACCAGCAGCCACCAGATAAAACGCAATACTTCATAATCGATCATTTGACGACTCCTGTCTTAGCGTGCCGGCTGAGAGGCCACATTGGGCTGCTCAAAGTGATAGCGACCGGTTTTCAGGCTGCTTGGGCCACGGCGTGCAAACTTGAACATTAAGTACAGCTCCGCCACCAGGAACAGGGTATACAAGCCGCAAATCAGGATTATGGAGAACAGCAGGTCACCAACCGTCAGTGACGAGTTCGCCACGGCGGTTGGCAGCACCTCACCGATCGCCCACGGCTGACGACCATATTCGGCAACGAACCAGCCTGCTTCTACAGCAATCCACGGCAGCGGGATGCCGTACAGCGCCGCGCGCAGCAGCCATTTTTTCTCACCGATGCGGTTACGAATGACGCTCCAGAAGGAGAGCGCGATGATCGCCAGCAGCAGGAAGCCGCACGCAACCATGATACGGAACGCAAAGTACAGCGGCGCAACGCGTGGGATGGAGTCTTTGGTCGCCATCTCAATTTGCGCTTCGGTCGCGTCAGTGACGTTCGGCGTATAGCGTTTAAGCAGCAGACCGTAGCCCAGATCTTTCTTCACGTTATTGAACTGGTCGCGAACGGCCTGGTCGGTAGAACCGGCACGCAGTTCTTCCAGCAGCGCGTAGGCTTTCATCCCGCTACGGATACGTTCTTCATGCTGCACCATCAGGTCTTTCAGACCGATGACCGGCGTATCGACGGAGCGAGTCGCGATAATACCCAGCGCGTAAGGGATCTGGATAGCCAGTTTGTTTTCCTGCGTCTCCTGATCCGGGATACCGAACAGAGTGAAGGAAGCAGGCGCTGGCTGGGTTTCCCATTCCGCTTCAATCGCGGCGAGTTTGGTTTTCTGCACGTCGCCCATTTCGTAGCCGGATTCGTCACCCAGCACGATAACAGACAGCACAGCAGCCATACCGAAGCTGGCGGCGATAGCAAAGGAGCGTTTAGCGAACGCGATGTCGCGGCCTTTCAGCAGGTAGTAAGCACTGATACCGAGGATGAACATTGCACCGGTCACATAGCCAGACGCCACAGTGTGAACGAATTTCACCTGCGCAACCGGGTTAAGCACCAGTTCGGAGAAGCTCACCATCTCCATACGCATGGTTTCGAAGTTGAAATCCGATGCGATAGGGTTCTGCATCCAGCCGTTCGCCACAAGTATCCACAGCGCAGACAGGTTGGAACCCAGCGCCACCAGCCAGGTGACACACATATGCTGGACTTTGCCCAGACGGTCCCAGCCAAAGAAGAACAGACCTACAAAGGTGGATTCGAGGAAGAAGGCCATCAAACCTTCGATTGCCAGCGGCGCACCGAAGATATCCCCTACATAGTGGGAATAGTAAGACCAGTTAGTCCCGAACTGGAACTCCATGGTCAGACCGGTAGCCACACCCAGAGCGAAGTTGATACCAAACAACTTGCCCCAGAACTTGGTCATATCTTTATAAATCTGTTTGCCGGAAAGGACGTATACCGTTTCCATAATGGCCAGCAGGAACGCCATACCGAGCGTCAGCGGCACAAACAGGAAGTGGTACATCGCGGTCAAGGCAAACTGTAAGCGCGACAGTTCGACTATATCTAACATCATGACTCCTTGCTCATCGCATGAAGACTCCGAGAGTGAACCCCGTTAGAAAGGGTCACACGCATGCCCCAATAAAATTTATTTGCTCCCCTTCACCGTTGCCGTTTCATCATCAGAGGAAACAGCAATGATAAAAAGTTACAAACATGTTAATAAAAAACCTAAATTGATCCCGCAAATATATTACGCCGTAAAATCCCTACAATAAACAGGTTTTTATTGAGTCAAATTTGCATTTTTCGACATTGATCAATTTATAGCTAATTTACCGGTTTCAGGCCAATTTGATCGGCGACAATTTATCGTGTTTTGACATCTTTTTCCAAGCATTAAACATTGATTTAAATCAAAAACACCAAAATTCGTTAACGGTGTATACAATGCGTAAACACAGTGAAAACAATGTTGCGCATATGTATCTCTGAGGGTGTTGGCGGTTATCTAATAGAAAGGTATATATAAAAAAACAGCATTTCATTTAACGTTATCATCGACGACATTCTTTTGCCGTCTGCAACTATTTAGCGTAGACGCTTCAGCGTAATTTTCCACAGGGTCAATTCGCCATGAAAATAATCACAAATATTTTACTTTTGAGCCCATTGAAATTAACACCGGATTGTTATTATTCCGTTAACAATAAAGCCACGCTAAGCGTGGCTTTAATCTGTTTGTCTGAGATTCAGGCAAGCGTGTAGCTAAACGTTCGGGACTGCCCCGGCAGAAAGAGGCCAGCCCCACTTGCGCCCTCTCCTTTCGCAGGGCACGCCTGTTCATCCATCATGGTCTCTGTACATGCGCTAACGGCTCTGCCGAAGGCAACGGTGGCATCACATGAGGTTGTTTCGGACGGATTGTACAGGCGCAGGATGACATCATCGCGATCCTCTGCTTTTTTCAGCGCGCTTAACAGGCAGCCCACCGGCGACATCGTTAACAGGCTGTAATGTTCCGGTACGCAAACATCGGCCTTGTTGAGTTTCATCGCATCCCAGGGAATTTTGTTATAGCACTGAACAGGCGTCAGCCACGCCTTCGCCTGTTGCGCGACACCGGCGCTAAAAGGCGTTCCGCTATAGCTGAACAGGCTAAACCGACTGCGTAGCATTCCGCGCATTTGTGAATCCGGCACCGCCATTTTGATGCCGGAAGGCCGCCCTGGTCGCAGCAGTAGATCCTCTTTCCCCAGCAGCCCCACCCCACGCAGGAGCGTCAAGGCGAACGTTTTCTTCCCTTCGCCGATAACTTCAAATTCACGTAATCCCTCCGTGAAAAGCGCAAGGCCATTTCTCTCTTCCTGAAGCGCCGCATAGTTCAGCATATTCCAGACCGGTACCGGCGCCTCTTTCCACCCCTCTTCCTGCCAGTTTTCCATCGCGCTGTCCTGTACCGGGCGCGTCACTGCGCCAAACTGGGTGTCCGCCAGCACAACATCCGTCGTGAACGGCGTGGGGATTAACACCCGCACGCGGTGATCGTCAGCCTGATTATCCAGCGCCACCTCAACATCAATGCGTCTGCTGTTATGGCTCAGGGTAACGGCGATCTCCACGCCTAACGTTCCGTTGCGCTGCCGTGCGCTGCGTTCGGCAAGATTCGCCGGAACCGCCAGGGTATAGCGAATGACAACCCTGCTCTGCCATGCGTCATGAATCACTTCATATTCCGGTTTTGCCGTCGTCGAAGTAAGCAGCCACTCTTCTCTGGCGGGGGAGTAATCGTACTCATCGCCATCGTCTGACCCCTCTTCCAGCGCCAGTATGCGCTGATAACGCACGCCGCTGTCTTTATCGCGCAGGTTCAGCGTACCGTCATCATTCGCCGTAATCTGCCAGAACGCATTCTCCAGCAGCGCGTCTGATGAAACCGTCGGGCTCACCACATTGCCCGCTGCGTTCGGTTCGATATAAAGCGTGCGATAGCCCATTGAAGGGATAATCTGCTGGATCTGGATATCAAATTCCATAAACGGCTCGTAGTTACCGTAATGCACAATCTGGCGGTCAATTAAACCGGGATCGATCTCCCGGGCATGGCGAATGCAATAAGGAATGGCGTTGCCCCGATCATCCCGCAGAGAGAACTGGCTGGCGCGCAGGCGTACCGTGGTGTTAATCACCTCTTCACGCGGCCACGGCATCAGGTTAAACAGCACCAGTTTGTCGGCATCGCTCTGCGGCATGTTGTCGGCGATTTTGCGCTGATAAAAACAGATCAGGTTGTCGGCCATATCCTCAGCCAGCTCGAAACGGGAGGCAATTTCGCGGTGTACTTTGTCACTGCAACAGCAGCCGATGCTGTCGTGGGCGTGATTCTTCAGAATCTCTTTCCACATTTTCTCCAGCAGGCCGTGGTGATACTCAAACCCCAGCGTCCAGGCCAGCGTCGCCAGTGGCTCAAGAATGTTGACGATTTTGTTCTCAATGCGCGCATGGGCGATTTTGATGTCCATCCGCGTCGAACCAATGGTGCGATGAACGCGCATATATTTGCCATCAATAAACTCGCCTTTCAGCGTGGCAAGCTGCTCGCGGCGGGCTTCTATGTGTTCAAACACCTCTTCAAAGCGGCTCATCACAAACTTACGCTGCGGGTAGATTTCGCGCAGTTTATCCATCACCGCAAAGATATTTTGCTGCAACGGCATCTGATCGTGGCCATTCGGCAGCAAAATTTCTTTGGTCAGCGACGCGCGCTCCAGCACATCGAAGTAGCTGTCGAGACGTTTACGCAGCCCGGCCTCGTCCTCCGGTAAGTACTTACCAATCGCGTAGCCCAGCGGCAGCACCTGCGCCGTCACTTCACTGCCATCCGCGCTTTGCCATAAAAACTCGGTTTTATCGGTGCCGTGGCGTTCCGAACAACCACGCCAGAACATGGCGCGGGTAATACCGAAACCGTTATAGATATGCGGAAGCTGCCCCGACATGCCGAACGAATCCGGCAGATAGCCAATTTTCATCGGTTCGCCAAACGCCAGGCAGTCGCGCATACCGTACATCAGATTACGCACGATCGACTCCCCGGATACCAGCGTGGTATCCGTTTGGGTATACCACGGGCCGATAATCAGTTTTCCGGCCTGCACCAGTTTTCTTACCCGCGCTTTATTTTCCACTTTGACGGCGAAATAGTCCTCCAGTACCGCCGTCTGCCCGTCAAGGACATAGTATTTATACTCTGCATCCTGCTCCAGGCGGGTCAGGATCTCCTCCATATTGTTGACCAGCAAAATACGTGACGCTTCCGTGGTGAAATACCATTCACGATCCCAGTGCATATGCGGCGTAATGTGAACGCGAGATACTGCTTTCATCTTCGTTTCCTGTTAGTTCGTTTATGGCAACACATTGTTAGTCAGATACTTGCCCTGCTTTACCGCATGACGACGCCAGAACAGCAGGATAGTGGTCGATATCGCTGTCCCCACTAACGCTGCGCCAAACCAGCCTGCGGCGGCGACGAAACCGCCGTATCCGGCGTCATGCAAAAGAAAGAGTGAGAAAATGCCTGCGCCCGGCGTCGAAAGACCAATATTCATCGCGCCAACAATCGCGCCAGTCACCATTGACCCCAGAACAAAAGAACCGATAACCCGCAGCGGATCTTCAATCGCCATCGGAATTGCCCCTTCCGTAATGCCCGCCAGCCCCAGTAACCAGGTCGACTTTCCTGTTTCGATCTCAAACTCTTTGAACAACCTCGGCGCCAGCATCGTTGATGCCGTTACGGTGAAGGCGGACACCATTTTGACCGAGGCGAAAATGGCATACGGGCCGTAGACGCCGTTCGCCATCGCCCCAAGACAGAACGCGTAAGACGCTTTATTGACCGGCCCGCCCAAATCGAAAGAACACATAAAGCCAAGAATCGCGCCAAGCAGCAGCGCATTGGCGCCGCTCAGCCCATTAAGCCACGCGGTCAGCGCGTTGTTGATCCACGCAACGGGCTCGCCCACCACAAACAGCATCAGGCTGCCCGCGCCTAAGGTGCCGATAACCGGATACAGATAGAAGGTCAGGAAGCCGTTGAATTTACTGCTCAAGCGAAGATGGTTTTTCACCCAGCGCATCAGATATCCGGCGATCAACCCCCCCGCGATCGCGCCGAGAAAGCCGGAGCCAATCATATTGGCGGCAAGGCCGGCGGCGAATCCGGGGGCCAGCGCGGGTTTATCCGCCAGCGAATAGGCGGTATAAGCGGCGAGCACCGGCACCATCAGGATGCCGAGCATCCCGCCGCCCAGCTTGCGGTACATCCACAGCCAGGAGTTCTCCTGATCGAAGAGATGCTGCAAGCCGAGCATTTGCGCCAGCAGCACCGACACGGCCAGTACGGTTCCCCCGGCGACAATCAGCGGCACGGCGAACGAGATGCCGCTCAACAGCGCCTGTTTTAACTCCGTTTTTAGACTCTTAGGCGCTGCCGTTTCCTGGTAAACCGCGCGATCGCCCTGCGCGGGTTCCAGCGCCAGCGCTTGTTGGATCAATGCTTCGGCGTGGCGGATAGGTTCGGCGACGGGCACCGACAGCGCAGGAATGCCCGCAAAGCGCTCACTCTCTTTTATCGCCACCTCTGCGGCGAAAATGCAGGCTTTTGCCGCGTTGAGCTGCTGCGCGGTAAGACGGCCTTCAATTCCGTTAGCGCCCTGCTTTTCCACATACACGTTCACGCCCAGTTTGCGTCCCGCTTTTTCCAGATACTCCGCCGCCATATAGGTGTGCGCAATTCCCGCCGGACACGCCGTTACGCAGACGATGGTCGGCGCATCCTGTAAGGGCTGAAAAGCGCTTTCCTGATATTGGTCGTCCAGCGCCGACAGTAGCTCATCCGCCGTGGTCGCTGCCAGAATCCTTGCGCGGGTGTCATCATCCGCCAGTCGCGTGGTGAGTGCGGTCAGCAACTGCATATGGGTGCTTCCCGCTTCGCCTGGCGGAATGGCGAGCAGAAAAATCAGCGTCACCGCTTCCGGCCCGTCAACTCCTTCCCACATCATGGGTTCGCGCAGGGTGGCCACGGCAAATGCCGCTTCTTTAACCGCCGACGTTTTACCATGCGGCACCGCCAGCCCTTCTCCCAACGCCGTTGGCCCCTGGCTTTCACGCAAAAAGACTTCTTCAAGGTAAGCATCGAAATCTGAAATTTTCCCCAGTTGCACAAGCCGCTGGGTTAACGCGTGAATAGCCTCTTCACGACTGCCAAACCGGGCGTTCAGGCATAACGCATCGCGGTGGGTTAACGTCGTCAGGTTCATCATAGTCCTCACACTGTCATTGTATGTTTCAGAAATTGTGCCAGATGAAACAATACATTTATGTGATCATTTTCACTTACGCAAAATAATTTGTATTTAATTTGTATTATTTACAAGAGCTATTGATCGGGCATAATCAACGAAGTCGTATTAATTCATTCATACAAAAGTAAAAAGATGAGCCAAAAACCGTTATACCGACAGATTGCTGACCGAATCCGCGAGCAGATTGAACGTGGCGAACTGAAAGCAGGCGACGCGTTACCCACCGAGCAGGCATTGCAGCATGCGTTTGGCGTGAGCCGGGTCACGGTACGCCAGGCGCTCAAGCAACTGACCGAACAGCAGATCATCGAAAGCATTCAGGGCAGCGGGACCTATGTGAAAGAAGAGCGGGTCAATTACGATATCTACCAGCTAACCAGCTTTTACGAAAAACTCGCCGATCGCCATGTTGACACCCACAGTGACGTTTTGGTTTTTGAAGTGATCCCTGCGGACGACTTTCTGCGCAACCAGTTACAACTGGCGGAGAACAACCGGGTCTGGCACGTAAAACGCGTGCGTTACATTAAGCAAAAACCCGTCGCCCTCGAAGAGACATGGATGCCGCTGGCGCTCTTTCCCGACCTGACCTGGCAGGTGATGGAAAATTCCAAGTATCACTTTATTGAAGAGGTAAAGCAGATGGTCATTGATCGCAGCGAGCAGGAGCTGATCCCGATCATGCCAACCGAAGAAATGAGCCGCACGCTGGCGATCAGCGCAAACAAACCGATCCTGGAAAAGGTCTCTCGCGGATTCTTGAAAGACGGTCAGGTATTTGAATATAGCCGTAATGCGTTTAATACCGATGATTATAAATTTACGTTGATCGCGCGCAGAAAACAGCGCTGATCATGTTTTCTGTTCACGGTATTGTGACAATATGCTACCGGGCTCACAAATAATCCGCCCGGTAAGAAAGAACAAATTATTATCATATTTATCCTTTCATTAACAATGAACCGTGTTCCTATAGAAACATCCATTTCTGTTCCGTTATTTAACTCACAGTTTTGCCTTTGTATTATATTTATCTCTCAATAACCGTTTGCAAAAATAAATAAGACCGCGATCACAAACACGGCATATTATTTATTCCCCTCTGTTCCAATTAAATTAATCAGAGCTGAGTGATTAATAGCAACTCATTGATAAAAAAACACACTTCAAATGGTTAATTAAGAACATTAGTTTTAAGAAAGATATTTTGAAAATAGATCAATTGCATCCCCTCCCGCCTGCACAGACACTCCATGACTATTAAAAGGTTGCAGAAACCTGAGTGCGCAATATTAAACGACGACTCTTACCTTTTGTTCATCAGCTCTACAGAGGATTACTCATGAAAAAATCAACACTTGTTATTGGCGTCATTGGTGCTGACTGCCATGCAGTAGGCAATAAAGTTTTGGATCGCGTTTTTACTGCCCATGATTTTCGCGTAATCAATCTGGGGGTCATGGTAAGCCAGGATGAATATATTGATGCCGCAATCGAAACCGGCGCCGATGCGATTGTCGTGTCATCCATTTACGGCCACGGCGATATCGACTGCCTCGGTTTACGTGAACGCTGCATCGAACGCGGTATTGGTGACATTCTGCTCTATGTCGGCGGCAATCTGGTAGTGGGTAAACATGACTTTGCCGACGTGGAAGCGAAGTTTAAAGAGATGGGCTTTAACCGCGTCTTTGCGCCAAGTCATGATCTGGAAGATGTGTGCCGGTTAATGGCCGGGGACATTAACCCGCGTCATGGTGTTGAACAGCGCTGCCTTGAAGAGGCCATCTGATGCAAATCGTCTCTGTCGATATCGGCTCGACATGGACCAAAGCCGCCCTCTTCGCCAGGGAGGGGGATGCGTTAACCCTGGTGAACCATGTCCTGACGCCAACCACCACATACCATCTGGCAGACGGTTTTTTTGCCAGTCTGAATCAGGTGCTGAATGTCGCCGATGCTCGTCCGTTGCTGAAAAGCGGCGAAGTGCAGTTGAAATACTCCTCATCGGCAAAAGGCGGGCTCGCCGTCGCCGCTATGGGGCTGGTGCCGTCTATCACGCTGGAATCCGCAAAAGTTACTGCCCACTCAGCGGGGGCGAAGATCGCGCAATATTACGCGTATAAGCTCAACCGCCATGACATCCAGGCGTTAGAAAACTCGCCGCCGGACATCCTGCTGTTTACCGGCGGTACGGATGGCGGCGAAGAAAGCTACGGCCTGGCGAATGCGCGCGCGCTGGCGAACTCAAATCTGGATTGCGCGATTATTTATGCCGGAAACCGTGACATTCAGGATGAGGTACAGGCCATTCTGGGGCACAAAGATCTGACCACGGTAGACAACATTCTGCCCGACCTCGATCACCCGAACCCGTATGCCGCCCGCCAGGCCATTTGCGATCTGTTCCTGTCCCGAATCGTGAAAGGCAAAGGGCTGGACGTGATTGTTGGCGAAACCGGCGAAGAGCCGATGCCAACGCCGTGGACCGTCTACGAGCTGGTTAAAACCATCAGCGACATCGACAGCGCATGGAAAGAGTTCATGCTGATCGATATGGGCGGCGCCACCACCGACGTGTACTCCGCCTGCGCCAATATGCTCTCTCCCGATACCGTACTGCATGGCGTGCCGGAACCGTTCGTCAAACGCACCGTTGAAGGCGATCTCGGGATGCGCGTCTCTGCCCTTGTGGTCGGAGAAAGCACCCAGGAGATGGTAAACGTCGTGTTTGCCCAACAGCCTGAGCGTCAGGAGGCGTTTTACGGCTATCTGCGCCACCTGGTGTCCCACCCCGATTACCTCCCCCGCAGCGACGAAGAGAAATTCTTCGACGCCCTGCTGGCAGGGCTGTGCGTGGGTTATGCCAGCGAACGTCACGCGGGCACCAAAAAGCAGGTCTGCACCTGCGTGGGCAACGTCGACTTACAGATGGGGCGCGACCTCACCACCGTTCGCAAAGTTGTCGGTTCCGGCGGATGGCTCTCCCGCGCCAGTCAGTTCGACATCCATCGCTGGTTGAAATACCGCGAGCTGGACGATGACGGCAGACGCATTCTCTTACCCGGGCAGTTTGACTATTACCGCGATTCAAAAGGCTTGCTTCCTCTGCTGGCGAACGTCGCCAGGCTGTACCCGCAGCTCGCCGCTCGCACCAGTATTCAATGTTTAACCCTATAAAACCTAAGGCAGCTACGAATGGAACTCCGAAATAAAAAATTAACCCATGACGAATTCATGACCGAGCGGCATCAGGTATTGCAAACCTGGCATACCGGCAAGGACGTCGAGAATTTTGAAGATGGCGTGAAGTATCAGCAAACCATTCCAGAGAAAAAACGCTTTTCTCACGCCCTGTTAAAAGCCGATCAGGAAGGCAAAACGCTCAGCCAGCCGCGCGCGGGCGTGGCGCTGATGGATGAACACATCGCGCTGCTCAAAACGTTGCAGGAAGAGTGCGATCTGCTTCCCAGCACCATCGATGCCTATACCCGTCTGAACCGTTACGAAGAAGCGGCGATCGGTATTCAAAAATCCATCGAAGCAGGCACCTCTAAGCTGAACGGCCTGCCGGTTGTCAACCACGGCGTTGCTGCCTGCCGCCGGATGACGGAAGCGCTGGAAAAACCCATTCAGGTTCGTCACGGTACGCCGGATGCGCGACTGCTGGCGGAAATCGCGATGGCCAGCGGCTTCACCAGCTATGAAGGCGGCGGCATCTCCTACAACATTCCTTACGCCAAGCGCGTCACGCTGGAAAAATCAATCCGCGACTGGCAGTACTGCGACCGTCTGATGGGAATGTATGAAGAGCACGGCATCCGTATTAACCGCGAGCCGTTCGGCCCGCTGACCGGCACGCTGATCCCGCCGTTTATGTCCCACGCGGTCGCCATCATCGAAGGTCTGCTGGCGCTGGAACAGGGCGTGAAGTCGATTACCGTCGGCTATGGCCAGGTGGGCAGCCTGACGCAGGATATCGCCGCCATTCAGTCGCTGCGCGAACTGTCCCACGAATATTTCCAGAACTACGGCTTTGATGATTACGAACTGAGCACCGTCTTCCACCAGTGGATGGGCGGCTTCCCGGAAGATGAATCCAAAGCGTTCGCCATTATCTCCTGGGGCGCGGCGGTGGCGGGTATGTCCGGCGCGACCAAAGTGATCACCAAGAGTCCGCACGAAGCCTTCGGTATCCCAACGGCCGCCGCAAACGCCCAGGGGCTTAAAGCCTCTCGCCAGATGCTCAATATGGTCAGCGACCAGAAGTTCCCGCCGTGCGCGGCCGTGGAACAGGAAGTCGAACTGATTAAGTGCGAAGTCCGTGCGGTGCTGAAAAAAGTCTTTGAGCTGGGTAACGGCGATGTGGCGCGCGGCACGGTGCTGGCTTTTGAAGCCGGCGTGCTGGACGTACCTTTCGCCCCGGCCTCCTGTAACGCAGGCAAAATCCTGCCGGTTCGCGATAACTCCGGCGCCATTCGCATCCTTGAAGCCGGTGCGGTTCCGCTGCCGAAAGATATCCTCGCCCTGCACCACGATTACGTCGCTGAGCGCGCCCATTTTGAAGGACGCAAGCCCTCATTCCAGATGGTTGTTGATGACATCAACGCGGTATCCCACAGTCAATTAATAGGAAGACCATAATGAAAATTAAACAGGCCCTTTTCACCGCTGGCTACTCCTCATTCTATTTCGACGATCAGCAGGCGATTAAAAACGGCGCGGGTCATGATGGATTCATTTATACCGGCGCGCCGGTCACGCCCGGCTTTACCTCTGTGCGTCAGGCGGGCGAGTGCATCTCGGTACAGCTGATTCTGGAAAATGGTGCGGTAGCGGTCGGTGACTGCGCCGCCGTGCAGTATTCCGGCGCTGGCGGTCGTGACCCGCTGTTCCTGGCGGAGCACTTTATTCCGTTCCTGAACGATCACATTAAACCACTGCTGGAAGGTCGTGATGTCGATGCATTCCTGCCGAACGCCCGCTTCTTCGACAAGCTGCGCATTGACGGCAATCTGCTGCACACCGCCGTGCGTTACGGCCTGTCGCAGGCGCTGCTCGACGCCACCGCGCTGGCGTCCGGTCGTCTGAAAGCAGAAGTGGTTTGCGATGAATGGCAGTTGCCGTGCGTCCCGGAAGCGATTCCGTTATTTGGTCAGAGCGGCGACGATCGCTATATCGCCGTCGATAAGATGATCCTCAAAGGCGTTGACGTGCTGCCGCATGCGCTGATCAACAACGTGGAAGAGAAACTGGGCTTTCAGGGCGAGAAACTGCGTGAGTATGTACGCTGGCTGTCCGACCGCATCCTGAGCCTGCGCACCAGCCCCCGCTATCACCCGACGCTGCATATTGATGTCTACGGTACCATCGGTCTGATCTTCGATATGGACCCGGTACGCTGCGCGGAGTACATCGCCAGCCTGGAGAAAGAAGCGCAGGGTCTGCCGTTGTACATTGAAGGCCCGGTGGATGCCGGTAACAAACCGGATCAGATCCGTCTGCTGACCGCGATCACCAAAGAGCTGACCCGCCTCGGTTCCGGCGTGAAAATTGTCGCTGACGAATGGTGTAACACCTATCAGGACATCGTCGATTTCACTGACGCGGGCAGTTGCCACATGGTGCAGATCAAAACCCCGGATCTCGGCGGCATTCACAACATCGTTGACGCCGTGCTCTATTGCAACAAACACGGGATGGAAGCCTATCAGGGCGGCACCTGTAACGAAACCGAGATCAGCGCCCGCACCTGCGTACATGTCGCGCTGGCCGCGCGCCCGATGCGGATGCTGGTGAAACCGGGTATGGGCTTCGATGAAGGTCTCAACATCGTGTTTAACGAGATGAACCGTACCATCGCGCTGTTGCAGACAAAGGATTGAGAAATGGCACGCACATTTAAGATCTTATCGCCGACGGCCATTCTGGGCTATGGCTTCCCGGAAGAGAGCTTTCGCAAAGCGATGGAGGAGTCGCCGGATCTGATCGCCGTTGACGCCGGTTCCTCCGATCCTGGCCCCCACTACCTGGGGGCAGGGAAACCCTTTACCGACAGGGCGGGAGTGAAACGCGATCTGCGCTATATGATCACCGCAGGCGTGAAAAACAACATCCCGGTGGTGATCGGCACTGCCGGAGGCTCCGGCGCGGCGCCGCATCTGGAGTGGTGTCGCCAGATAATCCTTGAGATTGCTCAGGAAGAGAAACTGTCGTTCTCGATGGCGCTTATCCCGTCAGATGTTGATAAAGCGATCGTTCACCAGGCGCTGGATAACGGCAAAATCACCGCGCTGGATTTCGTCCCGGAACTGACCCACGACGCGATCGACCAAAGCACCTATATCGTCGCGCAAATGGGCATCGAACCTTTCCAGCGGGCGCTGAAAGCCGGTGCGCAGGTGGTGCTGGGCGGACGCGCTTACGATCCGGCCTGCTTCGCGGCGCTGCCGATCATGCAGGGCTTTGATGAAGGTCTGGCGCTGCACTGCGGCAAGATCCTTGAGTGCGCGGCCATCGCCGCGACGCCGGGTTCCGGTTCCGACTGCGCGATGGGGATCATTGACGATAACGGCTTTACGCTTAAAACGTTCAATCCAAAGCGCAAGTTCACCGAAACCTCTGCGGCGGCGCACACCCTGTATGAGAAATCCGATCCGTACTACCTGCCGGGGCCGGGCGGCGTGCTGAATCTGAAAGGGTGCAGCTTCAAAGCGGTCAACGAGGGCGAGGTCTACGTCAGCGGTTCCCGTCACGAAGAGACGCCATACGCGCTGAAGCTGGAAGGCGCGCGTCAGGTGGGCTTCCGCTGTCTGACCATCGCCGGGACGCGCGACCCGATCATGATTGCCAGCATTGACACCATTCTCGAAGAGGTGAAGGCCAGCGTGGCGCGTAACCTCTCGCTGAATGATGACAGCATCCGCATGACGTTTCACCTGTACGGTAAGAACGGGGTGATGGGCAATCACGAACCGATGCAGAGCGCCGGGCACGAACTGGGCATATTGCTCGACGTGGTCGCGCCGACGCAGGATATCGCCAACAGCGTCTGTTCGCTGGTGCGTTCCACCCTCCTGCACTATGGCTATGAAAACCGGATTGCGACGGCGGGTAACCTCGCCTTCCCGTTCTCGCCTTCCGACATTCAAAGCGGGCCAGTGTATGAGTTTTCAATCTATCACCTGATTGAAGCGAGCGACGCGCTGCAATTTGATTTCCACATCGAACAGGTGACGCCGGAAGGAGTTCAGGCATGAAACACTCTATTTGCTCACTGGCGCAGGTGATTCGTTCCAAAAACGCCGGACCGTACGAACTGGTTTTAGATATTTTGTTTAAAACCCGGGAAGACTATCAGCGGGTAAAAGCATCGGAACAATTAACGCCGCAGCTTATTGCCCGTTTATATAACGTCGAGCCTGATTTTATTCATCGCATTGTCTGGTTTGATCCGGCAAATGCGGTAAAAATTGTCATGCCGCGCGATATTATTTCCGGCAACGTTGGTGACAATGATGTTTATGGCGCGCAGCAACACGCGCCGCTATTAAGTATTACCTTCGACTTGTAGTCATAACAATACAACAACAGCCATCAGGATACAGGATTTTGCTGTATCACTGTTTTCCTGATTATTCATGCGGTTGGTCATAACAAGCGCGTACCTGAGCGGTTGTCTGCGTTCGGGTATGCGCTGCCCTACACATTATTCTCCAACCATTATCCGATGGAGCAAACATGAAAAAAATAAGTTTAACCAAAATGATCATATTAGGCCTGATACTCGGCATGATTGCCGGGGTGGCCATTAATAATATGGCATCGGCTGAAACAGCAAAATCGTACGCCCAGGACATCTCTATTTTTACCACCATATTTTTGCGCATGGTAAAAATGATTATTGCCCCCCTGGTTATTTCAACATTAGTGGTGGGGATCGCCAAAATGGGCGATGCCAAAACGCTGGGGCGTATATTCTCTAAAACCTTTTTCCTGTTTATTTGCGCCTCATTGTTGTCTATTGCGTTGGGTCTGGTCATCGTCAATATGTTCCAGCCAGGCGCAGGCATTAACTTTGTGGCACACGACGCTGGCGCGGTTGCCGCCGTGCAGTCTGAACCCTTCACGCTGAAAGTCTTTATCTCGCACGCCGTGCCCACCAGCATTATCGATGCGATGGCGCGCAACGAGATCCTGCAAATTGTGGTGTTCTCCATTTTCCTCGGTTGCAGCCTGGCCGCTGTTGGTGAAAAAGGCGCCGCCATCGTTAAAGTGCTCGACTCGCTGGTGCACGTCATGCTGAAGCTGACAGGTTACGTGATGCTGTTTGCGCCGCTGACCGTCTTTGCCGCCATCTCCGGTTTGATTGCTGAACGCGGTCTGGGCGTGATGGTCAGCGCCGGGATCTTCATGGGCGAGTTCTACCTGACGCTGGGGATGCTGTGGGCGATCCTGATTGGCCTGTCAACAATGATTGTCGGGCCGTGCATCAGTCGTCTGACCAAAGCAATCTTCGAACCCGCGCTGCTGGCCTTTACCACGTCCAGCTCGGAGGCGGCTTTCCCTGGTACGCTGGACAAACTGGAGAAGTTTGGCGTCTCTTCCAAGATTGCCAGCTTCGTACTGCCTATCGGTTACTCCTTTAACCTCGTCGGCTCAATGGCCTACTGCTCGTTTGCCACCGTGTTTATCGCCCAGGCGTGCAACATTGAACTGAGCATGGGCGAGCAGATCACCATGCTGCTGATTCTGATGCTGACCTCCAAAGGAATGGCAGGCGTGCCGCGTGCGTCAATGGTGGTTATCGCCGCTACCCTCAACCAGTTCAACATTCCAGAAGCCGGTCTGATCCTGCTGATGGGCGTCGATCCGTTCCTCGATATGGGCCGTTCTGCCACCAACGTGATGAGTAATGCGATGGGTGCGGCGATTGTCGGTCGTTGGGAAGGCGAGCACTTCGGCGCAGGCTGCCGTGGCAAAGCACCGGTCAAAACCCCGGAACAGGAGCGCCCGGCAACCGAACACTCAGAAGTGGCGATGTCCTGATACCACAGCGATGCCGGATGGCGCTAACGCTTATCCGGCCTACGGTTTGCGCATTGTTGTAGGCCGGACAGCCGTCCGGCAAAAATAACTTAAAGGTGAGAAGTTAATATGTCTAAACCATTTGTCTGGCAGGAACCGTTTGTTCAAAGCAAAGATACGACGGAATATGAATTACTCAGCGACAAGCACATTACGGTAACGGAGTTAGACGGTGAAGAGGTTATCAAAGTCGCGCCTGAAGCGCTGACTCTGCTGGCCCAACAGGCATTTTATGAAGCCTCGTTTTTCCTGCGCACCGCGCATCTGAAACAGATTGCCAGCATCCTGCACGATCCGCAGGCCAGCAGTAATGATAAGTACGTCGCGCTGCAACTGTTACGCAATGCCGAAGTCTCGGCGAAAGGCGTACTGCCAAACTGCCAGGACACGGGAACGGCAACCATTGTGGCGAGCAAAGGTCAGCACGTCTGGACAGGCGGCAACGATGCCGAAGCCCTGAGCAAAGGCGTGTACATCACTTTCCAGGAAAATAACTTACGCTACTCCCAGAACGCCCCGCTGGACATGTACACCGAGGTGAATACCCAAACCAACCTGCCCGCCCAGATTGATATCAGCGCGACGCCGGGTGACGAATACCGGTTTCTCTTCGTCAATAAAGGCGGCGGTTCCGCCAACAAAGCGGCGCTGTTTCAGGAAACCAAATCTATTCTGCAACCCGAAAAACTCACCGCTTTCCTGATCGAAAAAATGCGGTCGCTGGGAACAGCAGCCTGCCCGCCCTACCACATCGCTTTTGTGGTTGGCGGATTGTCTGCCGACCAGTCGCTGAAAGTGGCGAAGCTGGCCTCAACCAAATATTACGACACCCTGCCGACCAGCGGAAACGAGCTGGGCCAGGCGTTTCGCGACACGGCGCTGGAAACAACCCTGCTCAATGCCAGCCGCGAGTTTGGCATCGGAGCACAGTTTGGCGGCAAATATTTCGCTCATGATATCCGCGTTATCCGCCTGCCGCGTCACGGCGGCTCCTGCCCCATCGCAATGGCGCTCTCCTGCTCTGCCGACCGCAATATTAAAGCGAAGATCAACAAACGCGGCATCTGGCTGGAAAAACTCGAACACAATCCGGGAAAATTTATTCCTGAATCCCTGCGCGTGGAAAACAGCGCCCAGACCGTACAGCTCGATCTCAACCGTCCGCTGCGCGAGATCCTGCATAACCTTTCCACGCTGCCTGTCGGTACCCGACTGTCGCTGAACGGCCCGATTGTCGTCGCCCGCGATATCGCGCACGCCAAAATTAAAGAGCGTCTGGATAACGGCGAACCGATGCCGGACTACATGAAAAATCACATTGTTTATTACGCGGGGCCAGCCAAAACGCCGGAAAAACAGGCCTGCGGCTCGCTCGGCCCGACCACCGGCGGGCGCATGGACGGCTATGTTGACGCCTTCCAGGCGGCGGGCGGCAGTTTGATCATGCTTTCGAAAGGCAACCGCAGCCAGCAAGTGACCGAGGCCTGCCACAAGCATGGCGGCTTCAATCTTGGCAGCATTGGCGGCGCCGCCGCGCTTCTGGCGCAGCAGTACGTTAAAAGCTTACGCTGCCTTGAGTATCCCGAACTGGGGATGGAAGCCGTGTGGATGATGGAGGTCAAAAACCTGCCCGCCTTTGTGCTGGTGGATGATAAAGGCAATAACTTCTTCAGCCAGTTTGAGCAGCAACATCGCTGCGCGACCTGTCCGGCAGGACATTAAGGAGCATTTATGGAAGCGCGAGCCAATACTGACAGGCACCGCCAGCGGCAGCAAAAACTGAAAGAACAGGTGGACACCCGCGTGGCGGCGGCCACGGAACAGAAAGGAGTCCTGATTGTTTTCACCGGGAACGGTAAAGGAAAATCGACGGCGGCCTTTGGCACCGCAACCCGCGCGGTCGGTCACGGCAAAACCGTTGGCGTCGCGCAATTTATTAAAGGTCAGTGGGATAACGGTGAATACAACACGCTGCAACCGCTTGGCGTTGAGTTTCACATTATGGGCACCGGTTTTACCTGGGAGACGCAGGACCGGGAAGCGGATATACAGGCGGCGGAAGCCGTCTGGCAGGAAGGCAGGCGCATGCTCGCCGACCCGCGTTACGATCTGGTGGTGCTGGATGAACTGACATACATGCTGGCTTATCACTACCTGGACACCCAGGACGTGATCGCCGCGATTGTGAATCGTCCCGAACAGCAGAGCGTGATCGTTACCGGTCGCGGGTGTCATACGCAGTTACTGGAACTCGCCGATACGGTCAGCGAAGTCCGCCCGGTGAAGCATGCATTCGATAGCGGCATCCAGGCGCAGGCGGGGATAGACTGGTAGCCGCGCCTTTGCCTGATGGCGCTGCGCTTATCAGGCCTACAGCCCTCACCGCCTGTAGGCCGGATAAAGCCACCGGCCGCAGCCCTCATCGCTTGTAAGCCGGATAAGGCCATCGGCCGCCATCCGGCATCAGTCCTCACCGTTTGTAGGCCGGATAAGGCCACTGGCCGCCATCCGGCGTCAGCGCTCCACCGCTGAGATTACCGATTTTTGCAGCAGCCAGTCACGGAAGATCTGTAAATACCGGGATTCCGCTTTTTCTTCGCGCCACGTCATAATAAACCGGTTCCCTGTACGCATCGGCACATCGCAGGGAATCACCATCTCACCGTTATCCAGATCGTGCTGGATCGCAAACCGGGGCAATAGCGCCACGCCCAGATTAGAACGCACGGCGGCAATCAGCATCGACAATAAATCAAAGCGCGGGCCTTTATTCACCAGCGGACTGTTGATATCCGACAGCGCAAACCATTCCTGCCAGCCTTTGATGCGCGTACTTTGATGCAAAAGGGGAAATTCATTGAGCAACTCTTCTACGGTCAGTTTTTGATTCGGCTGAGGTAAAAGGCTGCCACTGCATACGGGTAAAATTTCCTCTTCAAATAAATACTCCACCTCTGACCAGGGCGAGCAAAAATCTTCCCGCATAATGGCGGCGTCATACTCACGGTTAAGAAAATCGCCAATATTCGCCAGCGAATGAATATTAACGATAATGTCAGGATTTATTTTATTAAATTCACGTAAATTCGGAATCAGCCAGTGGGTACTGAACGTTGGGTTCACCGCCAGCTCAATGACCTGAACGGTGGGTTGCCAGGTCATTATCGTATTGGTATCGCGTTCAAGTTTGTTAAGTGTTTCTTTAACAATGCTCAGATAATGCTTACCGGCTGCATTTAAAAAAATTCGCTTTTTGGCATGGTTAAATAACGAGGTATGTAAAAAATCCTCCAGCGCATTCACCTGCCGGAACACGGCACTCTGAGTCAACGCCAACTCTTCTGCTGCCCGGGTATAGCTTTCGTGACGCGCCACCACTTCAAAAGTCACCAGTAATTCGGTCTTGGGTATCTTTCCTCTCATAACGTCTTCCATATGCAGCGTACAAAAATAGTTTAATTTATAAAAAATTAATGCAACCCCTCCAGATTATCCCCGAGAGTTATATTTTATTTTCTCCGCTAATGTCATTGATCCACTCCATGATTTACGCACACTGCCAGTGTTTAAATATTAAGCAATAATACTCAACCCCGACAATAAACACAATTTAAACGCGGTTAATTACAGGCAAATAGTGCTAATAAGTTCTTAATAATTTTTCATGTTAACTTGTTTTATGGAGAAAAAATGTTGCGAGGTGAATCAATATTATTTGTGGTTTATTTAAGGAGGATTTAACACGCGGCATAACAGAAAGCGACTGTTTATGTGTCTGATAATTTTCTGTTCGTTACCTGCTGGCAGGATGATATTAATAACAATAAGCGCGGGTAAACGTTTACCGCAGCAAGATGCTTATTTTCAACACGGTTAAGCGGCAAAACAGGCAAAAAAAAGGTCACCAGAAGGTGACCAACCATGTCGAAAACGGACCAGCCCTGCATCCTCCGCGCTTCAGGTATTCCCCTGTCGCACGAAGGAGTCGGGCCTTATTGCTGCTTTTTGAGAATTACTTCATTACGGCTTTCAGCGCTTCGCCGATATCCGCCAGGCTACGAACGGTTTTCACGCCTGCGGCTTCCAGCGCGGCGAATTTCTCATCCGCCGTACCTTTACCACCCGCGATAATCGCGCCCGCGTGACCCATACGCTTGCCTTTCGGCGCGGTAACGCCCGCGATGTAACCGACAACCGGCTTGGTTACGTGTTCTTTGATGTATGCCGCCGCCTCTTCTTCCGCGCTACCGCCGATCTCACCGATCATCACGATCGCTTCAGTCTGCGGATCTTCCTGGAACAGTTTCAGGATATCGATGAAGTTAGAGCCCGGGATCGGGTCACCGCCGATGCCCACACAGGTGGACTGGCCGAAACCGTAGTCAGTGGTCTGCTTAACCGCTTCATAGGTCAGCGTACCGGAGCGGGACACGATGCCCACTTTGCCCGGCTTGTGGATGTGGCCCGGCATGATGCCGATTTTGCACTCGCCTGGGGTGATCACGCCCGGGCAGTTCGGCCCGATCATGCGCACGCCCGCTTCGTCAAGCGCGACTTTCACGGTCAGCATATCCAGCGTCGGGATACCTTCAGTGATGGTGATAATCAGTTTGATGCCCGCGTCGACAGCCTCCAGAATGGAGTCTTTGCAGAACGGCGCCGGAACGTAGATAACCGTTGCGGTGGCGCCAGTGGCTTCTACCGCTTCACGCACGGTATTGAACACCGGCAGACCCAGATGCGTGGTGCCGCCTTTGCCTGGCGTTACGCCGCCCACCATCTGCGTGCCGTAAGCAATCGCCTGTTCAGAGTGGAAAGTCCCCTGGCTACCGGTAAAGCCCTGGCAGATAACCTTGGTGTTTTTATCGATTAAAACAGACATTATTTCCCCTCCACTGCGGCAACAACCTGCTGAGCTGCATCCGTCAGACTTTTCGCTGCAATAATATTCAGGCCGCTGTCAGCCAGTTTTTTCGCGCCGAGTTCGGCGTTGTTGCCTTCCAGACGTACGACAACCGGTACGCTAACACCCACTTCTTCTACCGCGCCGATGATACCATCGGCAATCAGGTCGCAACGGACGATGCCGCCGAAGATGTTAACCAGAACCGCTTTCACGTTGTCATCAGAGAGGATGATTTTGAACGCTTCGGTTACGCGCTCTTTGGTCGCGCCGCCGCCTACGTCGAGGAAGTTAGCCGGTTCGCCGCCGTGCAGTTTAACGATGTCCATCGTGCCCATCGCCAGACCTGCGCCGTTAACCATGCAGCCGATGTTGCCGTCCAGCGCCACGTAGTTCAGTTCCCACTGCGCCGCCTGTGCTTCACGCGGGTCTTCCTGAGACTGGTCGCGCATTTCACGCAGATCCGGCTGGCGGAACAGCGCGTTGCCGTCAGCGCCCAGTTTACCGTCGAGACAGATCAGATCGCCCTGCTTAGTGATCACCAGCGGGTTGATTTCGATCAGCGCCAGATCGCGTTCAAGGAAAATGGTCGCCAGACCCATAAAGATCTTCGTAAATTGCTGAACCTGCTTACCTTCCAGACCCAGTTTGAACGCCAGTTCGCGGCCCTGATACGGCATTGGGCCCGCCAGCGGATCGAGGGCGATTTTGTGGATCAGGTGCGGGGTCTCTTCCGCCACTTTTTCGATTTCCACACCGCCTTCGGTGGAGGCCATAAAGACCACGCGGCGGGAGCTACGGTCAACAACCGCGCCAAGATACAGCTCTTTATCGATATCGGTCGCCGCTTCAACCAGAATCTGGTTGACCGGTTGACCGTTAGCGTCTGTCTGGTAGGTCACGAGGCGTTTACCCAGCCAGTGTTCCGCAAACGCGCGAATCTCTTCTTTGCTGTTAACAACCTTCACACCGCCCGCTTTGCCACGGCCGCCTGCGTGAACCTGACATTTTACTACCCACGGACCCGCGCCGATTTTTGAAGCGGCTTCTTCTGCTTCACGCGGAGTAGTACAGGCATAACCCACCGGCGCCGGTAAGCCATAGCGGGCAAAAAGTTGTTTTGCCTGATATTCATGTAAGTTCATGTGTTCTGTCCATCCTTCAGGTAATCGTTATCTTTAAACCTGTAGGCCTGATAAGACGCGGCTGCGTCGCCATCAGGCATCTCACCAGCGCCTTATCCGGCCTACAGGGCAGGTGACACTAAAAAGTGACTACACGTCCAGCAGCAGACGCGTCGGATCTTCCAGCAACTCTTTAATGGCGACCAGGAAGCCCACTGATTCACGACCATCGATCAGACGGTGATCGTAAGACAGCGCCAGGTACATCATCGGCAGGATCTCAACCTTGCCATCCACCGCCATCGGACGATCTTTGATCGCATGCATGCCGAGGATTGCGCTCTGCGGCGGGTTGATGATCGGGGTAGACATCAGCGAGCCGAACACGCCACCGTTGGTGATGGTGAAGTTACCGCCGGTCAGATCGTCCACCGTCAGCTTACCGTCACGCCCTTTCACGGCCAGTTCTTTGATTTTCTTCTCGATATCCGCCATGCCGAGGGTATCGACATCACGCAGTACCGGCGTTACCAGACCACGCGGCGTGGAAACCGCCATGCTGACGTCGAAGTAGTTGTGATACACCACGTCGTCGCCATCAATGGAGGCGTTCACTTCCGGGTAGCGTTTCAGCGCTTCAACCACCGCTTTCACGTAGAAGGACATGAAGCCCAGACGAATGCCATGACGTTTTTCAAACGCGTCGCCGTACTGCTTACGCAGATCCATGATTGGCTTCATGTTGACTTCGTTGAACGTGGTCAGCATCGCGGTGGAGTTTTTCGCTTCCAGCAGACGCTCGGCTACGCGCTTGCGCAGACGGGTCATCGGGACGCGTTTTTCACTGCGAGCGCCAAGCGCAGGCTGTGCGGCAGGCGCAGCTTCCGGCGCCTTGGCTTCCGCTTTCGCCGGTGCCTTCGCCAGATGTTTTTCCACATCTTCGCGCGTGATGCGACCGCCTACGCCCGTGCCTTTGATGGCGCTGGCGTCGAGGTTGTGTTCACCCAACAGACGGCGAATCGCCGGGCTGAGGGCATCATTGTTCTGCTCGGATAGCGACGCCTGCTGGCGCTGCGCCGGTGTAGACGCTTTCTCTTCGGATTTGGCGCTGGTCTCTTTACCGGAGCTGTTGCCTTCACGCAGGCGACCCAGGATCTGGCGAGACGTTACCGTCGTACCTTCATCTTCCAGAACCGCATCCAGAATGCCGTCAGCCGATGCCGGTACTTCCAGTACCACTTTGTCAGTTTCGATTTCTACCAGCACTTCATCACGCTGGACACTATCGCCCGGTTTTTTGTGCCAGGTCGCAACGGTTGCGTCCGCTACGGACTCAGGCAGGTCGGGAACAAGAATATCTACGCTACTCATTATTTATCCTTTAATTAATCGACGTTCAGCGCGTCATTAACCAGATCTTGTTGCTGTTTCTGGTGAACGGACAGATACCCTACCGCCGGAGAGGCGGAGGCCGGGCGACCTGCGTAACGCAGAGCAGACCCAAATGGAATCACTTCACGGAAATGATGCTGACTACAGTACCATGCGCCCTGGTTGAGCGGCTCTTCCTGGCACCAGACAAAATCATGTACGTGGGCGTACGGTTTCAGCGCTTCCTGAACCGCTTTGTGCGGGAACGGGTAGAGCTGTTCAATGCGCACAATGGCGACATCTTTCTGATCGTTTTTACGGCGTTGTTCCAGCAGGTCGTAATAAACCTTACCAGAACACATCACCACGCGCTTCACGCCTTGCGGATCGAGCTCATCAACCTCGCCAATCGCTGGCTGGAAGGCGCCGTTGGCCAGTTCGTCCAGGCTGGAGACCGCCAGCGGATGACGCAGCAGCGACTTCGGCGACATAACAACCAGCGGGCGGCGCATACCGCGCAGCGCCTGACGACGCAGCATGTGGTAAACCTGCGCCGGGGTGGACGGGACGCAAACCTGCATGTTCTGCTCAGCGCAAAGTTGCAGATAACGTTCCAGACGCGCGGAGGAGTGCTCCGGCCCCTGCCCTTCGTAGCCGTGCGGCAGCAGCATCACCAGGCCGCACATCCGCCCCCATTTCTGCTCGCCGGAGGAGATGAACTGATCGATCACCACCTGCGCGCCGTTGGCGAAGTCGCCGAACTGCGCTTCCCAGATGGTCAGGGTGCGCGGTTCAGCGGTCGCATAGCCGTATTCGAACGCCAGCACCGCTTCTTCAGACAGGACGGAGTCCCAGACGCGGAAGGTGCCCTGACCGTTATGAATGTGCTGCAACGGCGTATACGTGGAGCCATTCGCCTGGTTATGAATCACCGCATGACGGTGGAAGAAGGTGCCGCGACCGGAGTCCTCGCCGGACAGACGCACCGGAATCCCCTCATCAACCAGCGTGGCGTAGGCCAGCGTTTCCGCGCCGCCCCAGTCGAACAGCTTCTCGCCAGCGGCCATCGACTGACGGTCGCCGTAAATTTTGGCGACGCGCGACTGCATTTCTACCGCTTCCGGCACCGTGCTGATGCGTTTAGCCAGTTCCTGCAAACGCTTCATTTCCACCTTGTTCGGGTAGCTCTCATCCCATTCATGGTTGAGGTACGGCGACCAGGTGAAGGAGTGCATGTTCATCGGACGCCACTCTTTCACCACGCATTCGCCTGCATCCAGCGCATCGCGGTAGAGGTTGACCATTTCAGTGGCGTCTTCCAGCGTAGCGACCTTGTCCGCTTCCAGCTTGTCGGCGTAGAGTTTACGCGGCGTCGGATGCTTTTTGATTTTCTGGTACATCAGCGGCTGGGTTGCGCTCGGCTCGTCGGCTTCGTTATGGCCGTGACGGCGGTAGCACACCAGATCGATGAAGACATCGCGTTTAAAGGTGTTACGGAAGTCCAGCGCCAGACGGGTAACGAAAGCCACCGCTTCCGGGTCATCCGCGTTAACGTGGAAAATCGGTGCCTGAACCATCTTGCCGATGTCGGTGCAGTATGGGGTGGAACGCGCATCCAGCGGGTTGGAGGTGGTAAAGCCCACCTGGTTGTTGATGACGATACGCACCGTACCGCCCACTTCGTAACCACGCGCCTTGGACATGTTCAGGGTTTCCTGAACCACGCCCTGGCCCGTCACTGCGGCGTCGCCGTGAATGGTGATTGGCAGCACTTTATTGCTGCTCGGCTCATCCAGACGATCCAGACGGGCGCGCACGGAACCGATCACCACCGGGCTGACGATTTCCAGGTGCGACGGGTTAAACGCCAGCGCCAGGTGAACCAGACCGCCTTCGGTTTCGATATCAGACGAGAAGCCCATGTGGTACTTCACGTCGCCGGTGCCGAGATGCTCTTTATGTTTGCCCGCAAATTCGTCGAACAGATCCTGCGGTTTTTTACCCAGCACGTTGACCAGCACGTTCAGACGGCCACGGTGCGCCATACCCAGCACCACTTCGCGGGTGCCGCTGTTGCCCGCATGGCGGATCATCTCTTTGAGCATCGGGATTAACGCATCGCCGCCTTCCAGCGAGAAGCGTTTCGCCCCCGGGAATTTCGCCCCCAGATAACGCTCCAGCCCTTCGGCGGCGGTCAGTTCGTTGAGGAAGCGTTTTTTCTCTTCCGCGCTGAAGGCGGCGCGGCCGGATTCGATACGCTGCTGAATCCAGCGTTTCTCTTCGGTGCTGGTGATGTGCATATACTCGGCGCCAATCGGGCCGCAGTATGTTTGTTTGAGCGCGGAAATAAGTTCGCCCAGCTTCATCGTCTCTTTGCCAATCGCAAAAGAACCTACGTTAAAGCTTTCCTGGAAATCGGCCTCTGTCAGATCGTGGAAAGAGGGGTCCAGATCCGCCACGTTTTCTTGCTCCCACAGTCCCAGCGGATCGAGATTCGCATGCTGGTGACCACGGAAACGATAAGCGTTGATAAGTTGCAGGACTTTGACCTGCTTCGTATTGGTGTCAGGGTCGGAAATCGAAGAAGAGTAACGTGAGGCATCCTTCGCCAGACGACGGAAATAATCACGCGTTTTTGAATGGAATTGATCCGGTTTGACTCCGGTGCCAGGTAACTGCTGGAACGTCGAACGCCAGTTAGCGTCTACCGAGTCAGGATCGGTTAAGAAGTCTTCATAGAGCTGTTCTATCCAGCTCTGGTTTGCGCCAGAGAGGTAAGAAGAGTCCAACCAGGCTTTCAAAGCGCTGTTCTGCATCGTGATCCCTTAAGCATTCTGTATGCTTACTTCGCCGTGGATACTACCACGCACATTGCTGTGCGTGCCGGGGTTCACTTGCGAGCTCTTCTCTGTGTAGCGGCTCGCGAAGGAACCTTTAGAAACTGTCTAACCATCAGGGCAGTTTTTAAAGGTTTCCTGCATTTCAAACCGGTGGTGGCCCCGTAGGTCTGATAAGCGTAGCGCCATCAGGCAATATATGCCGGATGGCGACGCCAACGCCTTATCCGGCCTACGGGACTGTCATTTACTGCGCTTACCGGCGTTATTATTTACGCACTGCGTTGCAACAACATCGACTTAATATGGCCGATGGCGCGCGTCGGGTTCAGCCCCTTAGGACATACACTGACGCAGTTCATGATGCTATGACAGCGGAATACGCTGAATGCATCGCTAAGATCTTCCAGGCGGCTGTCGGTCTCGGTATCCCGGCTATCGATCAGGAAACGATACGCCGCTAACAGGCCTGCCGGGCCGATAAACTTATCCGGGTTCCACCAGAACGACGGACACGACGTTGAACAGCACGCACAAAGAATACACTCATACAGCCCATCGAGTTTTTCACGCTGCTCGGGCATCTGTAAATGCTCACGAGCGGGTGGATTTTGCCCATTATTCAATAAGTAAGGCTTAATCTTCTCATATTGTGCGTAGAATTGCCCCATGTCTACCACCAAATCGCGGATAACCGGTAAACCGGGCAGCGGACGGATAACAATCTTCTTACCCGGCTGGTGTAGCGCCGAAACCGGCGTAATACACGCCAGGCCGTTTTTGCCGTTCATGTTCAGGCCATCTGAACCGCACACGCCTTCACGGCATGAGCGACGGAAAGAGAGGCTGGGATCTTTCTCTTTCAGCTGCATCAGCGCATCCAGCAGCATCATGTCACGCCCTTCTTCGCCTTCCAGGGTGTAATCCTGCATGCGCGGAGCGTCATCAACATCCGGGTTATAGCGATAAATCGAAAACTCGAGTTTCATTTTCCTGTCTCCGCATTAGTAAGTACGAATCTTCGGCGGGAATGCCGGGCGCAGTTTCGGTTCCATATTGACGCTACGACGCGTCATGGATTCCGTCTCTGGCAGATACAGGGAATGGCACAGCCAGTTTTCATCATCACGATCCGGGAAGTCGAAGCGGCTATGCGCGCCACGGCTTTCGGTACGGAAGTTGGCGGATACCGCAGTTGCGTAAGCCGTTTCCATCAGGTTGTCCAGCTCCAGACACTCGACGCGCTGGGTGTTGAACTCGCTGGAGGTGTCATCCAGACGGGCGTTTTTCAGACGCTCGCGGATCACCTTCAGTTGCTCAAGCCCTTTCGCCATCGCGTCGCCTTCACGGAATACCGAGAAGTTGTGCTGCATACATTCCTGCAACGCTTTACGGATAACCACCGGATCTTCGCCGTCACGGTTGTTGTTCCAGCGGTTGAGACGTTCCAGAGAGGCCTCAATGTCAGACTCGCTGGCGTCACGCAGCGCGCCCTGCTCGGCGATGGACTCCTGCAAATGCAGACCGGCCGCACGTCCGAAGACCACCAGGTCAAGCAGCGAGTTGCCGCCCAGACGGTTAGCGCCGTGTACGGATACGCAGGCGATCTCACCCACCGCGAACAGGCCAGGAATCACCACGTCTTCGCCCTGCTCGTTCACGGTCAGCGCCTGACCGGTCACTTTGGTCGGGATACCGCCCATCATGTAGTGACAGGTTGGAATAACCGGGATCGGCTCTTTAACCGGGTCAACGTGCGCAAAGGTACGGGACAATTCGAGGATACCCGGCAGACGGGATTCGAGCACTTCTTTACCCAAATGGTCGAGCTTCAGTTTCGCGTGCGGCCCCCACGGGCCGTCGCAGCCGCGACCTTCACGGATTTCGATCATAATAGAACGCGCGACCACGTCACGACCGGCCAGGTCCTTCGCGTTCGGGGCATAGCGCTCCATAAAGCGCTCGCCATGTTTATTCAGCAGATAACCGCCTTCACCACGGCAGCCTTCCGTCACCAGCACGCCCGCGCCCGCAATGCCGGTCGGGTGGAACTGCCACATTTCCATATCCTGCACCGGAACACCGGCACGCAGCGCCATACCCACGCCGTCGCCGGTGTTGATATGAGCGTTAGTGGTGGACTGGTAAATACGGCCTGCGCCGCCGGTCGCCAGCACGGTTGCGCGCGCTTTGAAGTAGACCACTTCGCCGGTTTCGATACACAGCGCGGTACACCCCACTACCGCGCCATCCTGGTTTTTCACCAGATCCAGCGCATACCATTCAGAAAAAATGGTGGTGTGGTTTTTCAGGTTCTGCTGGTACAGCGTGTGCAACAGCGCGTGACCGGTACGGTCAGCCGCCGCTGCGGTACGCGCCGCCTGTTCGCCGCCGAAGTTTTTCGACTGGCCGCCGAACGGACGCTGATAGATACGGCCATCGTCAAGACGGGAGAAAGGCAGCCCCATGTGCTCCAGTTCCAGAATCGCTTCCGGGCCGGTTTTGCACATATATTCAATCGCGTCCTGGTCGCCGATGTAGTCCGATCCTTTTACGGTATCGTACATGTGCCATTCCCAGTTATCTTCATGGGTATTACCGAGCGCCACGGTGATGCCACCTTGTGCGGATACGGTATGGGAACGGGTTGGGAAGACTTTGGAGAGCAGCGCACAGGTCTGGCCGCTCTGGGAAATTTGCAGCGCTGCGCGCATACCTGCGCCGCCTGCGCCAATAACAACAGCATCAAATTCTCTGACTGGCAGTTTCATTACACACCCCACACCACAACAAATCCATAAATGACGTAAACCACCAGCGCAACAACGATTGCCAGCTGTAGCACAAGGCGCAGGGCCAGAGGTTTAACGTAGTCGGTCAACACCTGCCACATGCCGATCCAGGCATGAATCAAGATGGAGAAAAGTGCCAGCAGGGTGAAGACTTTGGTGAATGCCGATGAGAAGAAACCGCTCCAGACATCAAAGGTCAGCTCGCCGCTTATTGCGAAAAAGCCCACCATATAAACGATGTAGAGGGTCAGAACGATAGCGGTAGCACGGACCAGGATGAAGTCATGTACGCCATTGCGTCCTAATGCGGAGGCGTTGCTTACCATACGAGGACTCCTGCGAGAAGTGAAAGCACGACAGTGATAACAAAAGAGATTTTGGCTGAGCGTTTACCCGCTTCGAATGTTTCTTCCAGATAGCCAAAATCCATCATCATGTGACGAATACCGACCACGACGTGATACGCCAGCGCGGTGAGGATGCCCCACATAATAAATTTAACAAAGAAGCTCCCCATGATGGCGGATGCCTGCTGGAATCCTTCAGGGGAAGAGAGGCTGGTGCCCAATAACCACAACAGAATCCCGACCGCCACGAAGGTGATCACTCCAGAAACGCGATGGAGAATGGACGCTATCGCCGTGATTGGGAACCGGATCGTTGTCAGATCCAGATTGACAGGTCTTTGTTTTTTCACATTTCTTATCATGAATAACGCCCACATGCTGTTCTTATTATTCCCTTTGGACTTCGGGTACAGAGGGTGAATCTACCTGTAGCCAGAAAGACGACGGGATTTCCTTCCTCCGGTCTGCTTGCGGGTCAGACAGCGTCCTTTCTATAACTGCGCGTCATGTAAAACACTGCTTCCAGTTGCTAAAACGACACGTTACAACGCTGGGTGGCTCGGGATTGCAGGGTATTCCGGAGACCTGGCGGCAGTATAGGACGTTCACAAAATCATTACAATTAACCTACATATAGTTTGTCGGGTTTTATCCCGAACAGTGACATAGGTCACGATAACAACATTTATTTAATTTTTAATCATCTGATTTGACAAACATTAAACAAAGTTGTTACAAACAACACCAGAAAAGGCATATAATGCGCAAAAGTTATGGGGTCACTCTTTCACCTGCTAATAAGTTATGTAACAGTGTGGCGGTATTGACCAATTTATTCAGGACAGTTATTAGTGATAGTCAGGTTTAATAATTCGGATTGCTAAGTTGTTGATTTGTTGCTAATTCGCCATAAGTTAACTGTTTTTACCTGCAAGCGCCCATTGCTCTGTACCCTGGTTTTCTCCTCTTTCGCAGAGCGGCGAGCCAAATAACAAACTGGTAACGGTTGATTTATGTAACGAAGCAAATCTCACTGAGTAGTCTTAAGCAATAAGGCGCTAAGGAGACCGTAAATGGCTGATACAAAAGCAAAACTCACCCTAAATGGTGACTCTGCTATTGAACTGGATGTGCTAAAGGGCACACTCGGTCAAGACGTTATTGATATTCGTAGTCTCGGCTCAAAGGGGATGTTCACTTTTGATCCAGGTTTCACCTCTACCGCATCCTGCGAATCCAAAATCACCTTCATCGACGGCGACGAAGGCATTCTGTTACATCGCGGCTTCCCGATTGACCAACTGGCTACCGAGTCTAACTATCTGGAAGTATGTTACATCCTGCTGTACGGCGAGAAACCGACCCAAGCAGAGTACGACGAGTTCAAAACCACCGTCACACGCCATACCATGATCCATGAGCAGATTACCCGTCTGTTCCACGGTTTTCGCCGCGACTCGCATCCGATGGCCGTTATGTGCGGCGTCACTGGCGCGCTGGCTGCGTTCTACCACGACTCGATGGATGTGAATAATCCGCGTCATCGTGAAATCGCCGCGTTCCGCCTGCTGTCCAAAATGCCGACAATGGCGGCAATGTGTTACAAGTATTCTATCGGTCAACCGTTCGTCTACCCGCGCAACGACCTCTCCTATTCCGGCAACTTCCTGAACATGATGTTCTCCACACCGTGCGAAAACTATGAAGTTAACCCGGTGCTGGAACGCGCAATGGATCGCATTCTGATTCTTCACGCCGATCACGAACAGAACGCATCAACGTCAACCGTCCGTACCGCAGGCTCCTCCGGCGCGAACCCGTTCGCCTGCATCGCGGCGGGCATTGCCTCCCTGTGGGGACCGGCACATGGCGGCGCGAACGAAGCGGCGCTGAAAATGCTGGTAGAAATCAGCTCTGTTAAACACATCCCGGAATTTATTCGCCGGGCAAAAGACAAGAATGATTCTTTCCGCCTGATGGGCTTCGGTCACCGTGTTTACAAAAACTATGACCCGCGCGCTACCGTCATGCGTGAAACCTGCCACGAAGTTCTGAAAGAGCTGGGCACCAAAGATGACCTGCTGGAAGTCGCGATGGAGCTGGAACACATCGCGCTGAACGACCCGTACTTTATCGAGAAGAAACTCTACCCGAACGTAGACTTCTACTCCGGCATCATTCTGAAAGCGATGGGCATTCCGTCCTCCATGTTCACCGTGATCTTCGCGATGGCGCGTACCGTGGGCTGGATTGCACACTGGAACGAAATGCACAGCGAAGGCATGAAAATCGCCCGTCCGCGTCAGCTGTACACCGGCTACGAAAAGCGCGATTTCAAGTCTGATATTAAGCGTTAATCTGTAAACGCCGGATCTTATCCGGCCTACGATGATTCACTTTTGTAGGCCGGATAAGACATTTATGCCACCATCAGGCAAATAACAGCAAACCCCACCTTTTCTTGACCCCCGTTATGTTATTCTCATCACGCTTTCCCTATGATTTATTGAGATTTCACGAGAGTTAACACAGGGAGCACAGGATGCCGGTTTTGCAGTGGGGTTTGTTGTTCCTGCTATCACTCCTTCTTTCGCTGGCTTTTCTCTGCATCCACCTTCCGGCGGCGCTGCTGCTCGGCCCGATGATTGCCGGTATCGCATTCAGTCTGAAAGGCATTACGCTGCGACTCCCCCGCTCCACTTTTCTCGCAGCGCAGGCCATTCTCGGCTGCATGATTGCGCAAAACCTTACTGGTTCGATTCTCACCACGCTGGCGGTGAACTGGCCGGTGGTGTTAGCCATTCTGCTGGTGACGCTGCTCTCCAGCGCAGTGGTCGGCTGGCTGCTGGTGCGCTACAGCTCACTGCCAGGCAATACCGGCGCATGGGGTTCCTCCCCCGGCGGCGCGGCGGCAATGGTGGCGATGGCGCAGGACTACGGCGCGGATATCCGCCTGGTGGCGTTTATGCAGTACCTGCGGGTACTGTTTGTCGCAGGCGCCGCCGTGCTGGTCACGCGGCTGATCCTCGGCGACAGCGCAGAAGCGGTCAGCCAGCAGATTGAGTGGTTCCCGCCGCTGAGCGGCAATCTGTGGAGCACGCTGCTACTGGCTGCGGTTGCAGGCTTCGCCGGGCGCATATTGCGCATTCCTTCCGGTACTATGCTGGCGCCGATGATCGTCGGCGCATGGCTTCATGCGGGCGGCATGATCGTGATTGAACTGCCGGAATGGCTGCTGGCGATTGCGTATATGGCCATTGGCTGGCGCATCGGATTAGGGTTCGACAGGCAGGTCTTTTTTATGGCGCTGCGTCCGCTGCCGCAGATTCTGGCCTCCATCTTTGCCCTGATGGCGATTTGCGCGGCGATGGCCTGGGGACTCGCCCACTACATGCAGATTGATTTTATCACCGCCTGGCTTGCCACCAGCCCCGGCGGGCTGGATACCGTGGCGGTGATCGCCGCCGGTAGCAACGCCGACATGGCGCTGATTATGGCGATGCAAACCCTGCGGCTGTTCAGCATTTTGTTGACCGGGCCTGCGGTTGCTCGTTTTATTTCAACCTATGCGCCGAAACAGCCGCAGGCATAAAAATGTTTAATTTAAATTATACTTAAACCCAACCCTGATCTGGTATTCATTTTTGGTGTCATCGCCATCTTTATATTCATCCAGATAACCTAATTCAAAGAAGGGATAAAAACGCGGCGTTGCATGGAAGTTAAAAACAAAATTATGTTGCAGCGTATGGTTTTTACCATTCGCATATTCAAATTTATCACCATGCGTTTTACTGTAATATGTTGGATTATATTGTACCCAAAAATCTGGCGTAAAATATTTGGTCAGATAAATATCAACGCGATGTTCCGAAGAGTCATCCCAGTCGCCCTGTAGCGTCTGGCTGTCGTGATTTTGATGATTATAGCGATAGCGTAAAACGGCACCCAGCGTTGGGTCAAAGTGATAACCAATGCCGAGGTAAGGATCGATACGCGAACCGGCGGACTCCCAATGAAAGACAACCCCAGGTTCAAGCCAGAAGTCGCTCTCGCCCAGCGGGAACGGCTTGTTAAACTCTGCTTCTTCGTAGCTGCTTTTCCACTGCTCCATATTTTTACCGAGATCGGAGTCCGTCTCAAAACTCCAGTACATTCGGGCGAAAATACTGTTCGGGTCCTGCACCACGCCTGTCAGCATCAGTCGTTGTAAAAAACGCTCGCTGGCCGTGCGATATTGTGTGCGTGGCGCAAAATAAACCGTCGTAAACGGTTTTTCTTTTGCCTGTGGCGCCGTCGTTGAATGACTGTTATTGTCCGCAAAAACGCTGGCGGAAGGCATGACCAGTGCAGCCGCTAATAGGGCTGTATTCATATTATTACTTTTCATTATATTTTCCTTGCAGAAACAGAGATAAAATCTCCCCCTGCTAACTGAATAGCATTATTATTTAACAGGAGGAGTGGGATATTACCAGTAACTATTCCAGCATGACGTTGCGCGGGTAATGGCCTCCATCAGGAAATAATCACCCCAGGCACAGCATTCATTCACGCCAACGTTACCTTTAAAATAATAAACAGAATGTTTTAATAATCCTTCGCCTTCTTTGTGCTCCAGATTGAGATAGCCGTCGAGCATCCGCTCAATCATTCGCAATGCCAGCGCCTCATAACTTTCACGATCGGGATGAGTCGCCGGAAGCTGTTTTACCAGCTCCAGCAAGGCGCAGGCGAGAATCGCGCTGGCAGAACTGTCTCTTTCGCTGTTGGGTTCGGTCAGCGCCAGATCCCAGTAACAGACCAGGTCTTCCGGCAAACGGTTAATAAAATAGTTTGCCAGCGTCTGGCTCAATTCCAGCAGTTTCTCATCCCCGGTATAGAGGTAGTTCAGCAGAAAGCCATACACGCCCCATGCCTGCCCACGCGACCAGCAGGAATCGTCGGAGAACCCCTGATGGGTATTGCCAAAGCGTGGCTCACCGGTGTGAACATCCATATAGTACGTGTGAAACGTCGAGCCGTCCTCGCGCACAATATAGCGTCGCGCCTGCTCAATATGGCTTTTCGCCGCCTGGGCATAGCGCGGGTCGCCCGTTGTCGCGCTGGCCTGATACAACAACGGCAGATTCATATTGCAGTCAATGATCATCCTCCCCTGCTGTTCCGGGTTATCCAGCTCGCCCCACGCCTGAATAATGCCGCACTTGTCGTGATAGCGCTCCATCAACACTTCTGCCGCCTGCTGGACGATATATATTGCCTCCCGGTTATCGGTCAATTTGCTGGCAGCCACGCAGGAAAGGCTGTACAGAAACCCGAGGTCATGGTGATTAGTGTGGTCGCGCTTTGCGATACGTTCGCCAAAGGAGCGGACATGCTGCCCGGCTAACGCGCGATATGCGGCATTCCCTGTCCACTCCCATGCCAGCCACAGTTGCCCGGTCCAGAAACTGGTCGTCCACTCCTGATTATCGATAATCGGATAGATACTGTTTTTACATGCCGCGTCGGGAAAACGCTGGCCGAAATAAGCGCTGTTACGATCAACAGCCTTTAAAATCACCGGCAACGCATGACGAATTTTCTGCGCGATAGCAGCGCGCTCGCCGCGCTGTAGCGCAACAGGGACAATCGTTTCTTTACGGATAGTTGCAGACATAATTCTCTCGTTTTCTTTACTTTAATGAATGGCTTCTTGCCCGTGGGCAGGGATGGCGGTGTTTTTTTTATGCTGATAGCAGGGAGATAGCGTGATGGCGGAGATCCCGGTAAATATCAGCGCGATGATGCCCATAATCAGATAGGTGTGTTCAAAACCGATCTTCTGGTAGGCATACCCGGCAGGCGGCGCCACCACGATAGAGCCGACGTAAATCATGGCCTGATAACCCAGCAGATACATCGTGGCGTTGACGCGCTTGTCGAAGTGTTCGGCGATATATTTGAAAACCGAGACCAGAATCAGCGCAATTTCAATCCCATACAGCGGTTTCACCAGGCAGATAATCAACGGATCGTTGGTTAACCCGGAGATAATCAAACGCAGGCTGATCACCAGCCCTGTCAGGAGCATCCCCTGTTTGGCGCCGATGCGGTTAATGATGGCGGGCACCAGCATCATGCCGAAGAACTCGGCGGCGGACTGCGCGGTGCTCATATAGCCAAACATGGCGTTTCCTTCCTCTTTGGTACTGAAGAAGGTGACGAAATAGCGAGAGAATTGCTGCTCGGCAATAAACATCATCCATGCCACACCCGCGATATACAGGGAGAAGGTCCAGAACTTTTTATTGCGCAGCAGCTGGAACACATCGCCAATGACAATCTTCTCTTTCGACAGAACGTTGTTTTCTTCCTGACCAAAGTGATCGACCTTCAGCGTCAGCAGCACCGCGAACATGCACAGCGCGGAAACGGTACTGATAACAAAGTTGATTTTGGGGGAGATATTGTAGAGATAGCCGGAAAACGACGACGCCGTCGCCCAGCCCAGCGCCGCCCACATGCGGATGCGGCCAAACTCCATATCATACAGACGGCTGAAACGGTCAACATACGACTCTTCCGCCGCCACGCCCGCATACCAGCCGAGGCTGAAAAACAGCGCGCCGACAATCATTCCGCTGACAAAATGGGTTTGCAGCAGCGGCAGATAGCACCAGATGTAAAACGGCGCCATCAGTGCCGAAACAATACAGACAAAATAGAGCAGGTGTTTTTTCATGCCCATTTTGTCCATGATGTAGCCGTAAACGGGTTTGATAATCACCGCAAAAACGCCGTTAACGGCAAACACCGTGCCGATTTCCACGCCATCCAGCCCGGCTTTATCCCCCAGCCAGATAGCATACAGGCCAAAACTGGCCGCCCAGGTAAAGGTAAACAGAAATACAAACAGACTCAGCTTGATGTAAGCCGAACGTGTCGACTGAACAGGGTTCATCATTATTTTCTCCGCATCAGCGTCAATTATTTTATTTCCAGCGTTTTCGAGTTCAGCGTCAGCACCTGATTGACACGATCGAATGCCATGACCACCGGCGGCGGCAGCGACGGAGACATCGTGGCGTTAACGCTACAGGCCAGCCAGTGAGTGCCCGGCGTGAGCGTCGTGCCGAGACAGGGGATCTCTCCAGGAGAGGCATACAGAATGTTGCTGTTCGGCGGGGTGGTGACGACCAGCGGCTGGCGTTCAGCCAGCAAATCCTCGATCTGACACACGCCGGAAGTGGTACTGAGAGTCAGCCCGTTTTTTGCCATTCGGGTCGTCGTCAGATGATGGCGATTCAGTGCGAATCCGCCTTCCACGCAGTCGAGCGTGCGTGGGGTTACAACGCGATGTAGCCGGAGATGCCCCTGCTCATGCGGGATAAGCCAGGTGGTGACGCTGACATCCGGCCAGGGGCGCCAGACGCTTCGAAGCCACGCTGGCGTCATCTCCACAGCATCGCACTCGCGACGCCCGCGCCAGTAGCCGTCCTGCTCACTGAACATCAGCGTCGAGTCACAGGCGGCATGGTTCAGACCATACACGCCGCGTTCAAGGGTGAAACCAAAGTGGCTGGAATAGGCGAACTTGCAGTATTTGGCGTCGAAATTGACGAAGTTATTGCGATCGTACTGCCCGGACATCAGCATCCAGACGTGATGGTTATCCTCCGCATGAACAATAAACTGCCCGGCTTCCGCTATCGGGTGAACCGTCTCCAGCACGGGCAATGGCGCGGGTTCCGCCTGCCAGAACGCACTCTCTTGCGGCAGCGCCAGAATCAGCAATGCCTTACATGCCCAGTACGGCGAACCGGGGCTGTTGTAATCTTCGGTCATCACCAGATTCGGGTATGTGTACCCCAGCGTGAACAAACCATCCGGGCCGATAAACGGTTGGCTCAGCCACCAGTCGATATGCCGCAGGATCAGCCCTTTGATAACCGGTACGCTAAACACATCCAGCCCGGTATATGCCACCGCGCTCCAGAATGCGACCTGTACGAAGCGATAAGTCAGGCTACGGCCAAAGGGGATCGCATTGCCGTCACCGGTAAAGTAATGGATATAATCTTTCGCGAACTGACGCGCGCGCTGACGATAGCGCAGGCAACGTTCAGGATCAGCATCCTGCATAAAGTGGCTGTACAGCAGGCTGTAAAAGTGAAACCCGCTGGAGATGTAGTAGTCGCGCGGCTTACCGGCGCCATCGGCGTACCAGCCGTTGCCAAGCCAGAACGGTTCAATGGCATTCAGATGCTTATCAATCACCATCATGTCGTAATGCCGCCCGACGCACTTAAGCCCCACCTGCACCAGCACCGGGAAGAAATGCCAGTTGTTATCGGGGATCTGAATGTCGGCGCTCTGGCGTAACCAGCGCTCCAGATTGTTTTGCTCGTCGGTGGAGAGCGCTGGCCAAAGCCCCGTTCCCGGTAACGCCAGCGCCAGGCCAAACGCCGCCATTTCAACGCATCGCTGATCGTTATCCGCCAGGGAGCCCCAGTAGTCAGGATGTTCGGGATCGCAGCCGTGACGAATACCGTCGATAAACGTCTCGCGAAAATCATCGGCTTCGCCACCGCTCAGTAACGGCGCCAGCAGCCACAGCAGACGGGAGAAACCTTCCATTCCGGCGACATCCGCCGGATAGTGTGCAGACGTTTCTCCGGCGTCCAGACGCGTGTTTCCTCGCCTCAAATGGGGGACGGCTGACGCCAGCCATTGTTGCGCCAGTCCGACATATTCTTGCCTTATTCGCATAATGAAACCTCGTTTCATTTGATAAATGTTGGACGCATAATAAGGATTCAGACGGACAGACAAATGTGATAATTGTCGTATTTTCGGACAACGTCGGTGATGAATAACAACATTCATCCGCTTTTAGCGACAAAAATTCGATTAGAGTGATAAAAGTTTAAGTTTATTCACATTGCGGGAGGGGCGGGCAGAAATGCAGCGAATGGAAGACAGCAGTTATCTTGAGAATATCAACCTCAACGATAAGTCGATTTACTTTAACCGCATGAAGAATATGCCTGCCAACTACTACCACTGGCATCAGTGTGTGGAGATCCTGTCAGTTTCTCAGGGAGTTGGCATCGCGCTAATGGAGCACCAGCAGTACACCGTTAAACCGGGGCGTATTTTTATTTTTCCGCCGGGAAAGCTGCATAAGGTGTTTGTCGAGCAGGACGATCGTAATGTTTATCACCGTACAACGCTGCATTTTAATGGCTCAATTATTGAGCAGTACCTGCGGGATTTTCCGCGTCAGCAAATGTTGCTGCGTCAGCTCTGCGGTCGGGGAGAAAAGGCGCGGGTATTTGATGTCGGCGACGTACAGCCGGTGATTGAAACGCTGCTGAGCCGTTTTGAAACGCTGGTAAAAAGCAAAACGTTCAGCGTCAGCGACAGCGCATTTCTGGTGATGCAGATTATCAGCCTGCTGCCGCATCAGGAGCAGGCGACGGGATACAATACCTTTTCGGTCAGCATTATCCGTTGGATAGAAACCCATTTTCACCAGCGCTGCTCGCTGGACGATATCGCCCGCGAGATGGGCTGCTCGCGCGGACATGCCTCACGCCGCTTTCACGAGGAAACGGGCGGCACCATTCAGGAGTATCTGATGATGCGCCGTATCCGTCAGGCATGTGAATTGCTGTTGCACACCAACAGCTCAGTGCGTGAGATTGCCGAACAGGTCGGTTTCTCCGAGTACGCCTGGTTTATTACCTGTTTTCGCAAGAATATGGGTAAAACGCCGTTGCAATATCGCAAAACGTATTCCCCCGCCTAGTTCCCACGCCAGATGGTCTGGTCTGTAAGCCGGATAAGGCGAAGCCGCCATCCGGCGCGTTGACGAATTACGTCTGACAGTATGGACACCAGTAGAACGGGCGCGAGGAGAGCGTCGTTTTCTCAATAATGCCGCCGCAGCGCTCGCAGGCTTCGCCGTCCCGGTGGAACACCTTAAAGCGAAACAGCGCGCCGTGATGCGTGTTCTCATCCGCCTGACCGCGCGTGGTATAAGAAAGGCGCGGGATATCGAGCAGCGCATGAGATAACGCCTCCAGCTGTTGGTCACTGAGATCTTTCGCCTTATGCTGCCCCGTCAGCCCTACCTGCCAGAGAATTTCCACACGCAGATAGTTGCCCAGCCCGGCGAGAAACGCCTGATCCAGCAACAGCCCGGAAAACTGACGATTACGAAAACGCGCAGAGAGCAGACGTGCTTTTACATCATCGGGCGTCAGCCGCGGGTCCAGCACGTCCGGCCCGACGCGTTGCAGAAACGGGTGGGTGGCGAGCTGTTCCGGCGTCAACATTTCAATGTCGGACGCGCTGTAAAGCAGAATGGTTTTATCCGCCGTTTGCAGGTTAACGCGTAATACCCGGGTGGTTGCCGGGATGTTCCCCGTCTCCACTACTCGCCATACACCATACAACTGGTTATGGCTGTAGAGCGTCAGCCCCTGCGAAAAGTGGGTCAGCAACGCTTTCCCCCGCGTTTCGATATGGGTAACCGTCTGCCCAATCAGCGGCGATTCATACGGTTTTAACTGCGAAAAGGCAAACCAGACATCCGTCAATGGTTTGCCTTTGATCGCCGCCTCCAGGTTATCCGCCGCACGACGGATCTCCGGGCCTTCAGGCATAGTTCTGTCCTTTGTTAGTGAGTTGCTCCGCCTGTTACTGCAATGTCAGTTTCCACATGAAGCGCTGTGACAATGGCGATTTCCAACGCCTGACGCACCGTTTCCGCCGCCATGCTGGGCGCACCAGGATGTGCCGCCGCCTGTTCCGGCAGATAAGGAATATGGATAAATCCACCCTTCACGTCCTGAATATCGCGCAATTTATGCAACAGTCCATACATTACGTGGTTGCAGACAAAAGTGCCTGCGGTCTGAGAGACCGATGCCGGAATCCCCGCTTCACGCACCGCCGAGACCATCGCTTTGATCGGCAGCGTGCTAAACCAGGCTGCCGGGCCTTCCGCCACGATGGGCTCATCAACCGGCTGCCTGCCGCGATTATCGGGGATACGCGCATCGTCAATATTAATCGCCACGCGCTCCACGGTAATATCCGTACGCCCTCCGGCCTGCCCTATCGCCAGCACCAGCACCGGGGATAACGCGTCAATCGCCGCATTCAGCACGGTGAGAGAATCGCCAAAGACGCAAGGGAGCTGGCGGGCCACCACGCGACACCCTGCGATAATAGCATTGTCGAGACGCGAGACCACTTCCCAGGAAGGGTTAACCTGCTCGCCGCCGAAGGGTTCAAACCCGGTGATTAATACCGTCTTCATCCTTCCTCCTTACAGAAACATCAGGAAATACATCAGAAACACGTTAACCAACAGCAGCACAATACCGGTCGGCACCTGCGCTTTGATCACCGCATTTTTATCCGGCAGTTCCAGCAGCGCCGCAGGCACGATATTAAAGTTTGCCGCCATCGGCGTCATCAGCGTTCCGCAGTAGCCGGAGAACATGCCGATTGCCGCCATCACCGCCGGGTTACCGCCATGTTGCAGCACCAGGATTGGAATCCCAATCCCCGCCGTCACAATCGGGAATGCGGCAAAGGCGTTCCCCATCACCATCGTCAGTAGCGCCATACCGATGGTGTAGACCGCCACGGCGATAAAACGGCTATCGACGGCAAGATATTCCTGGGTGAGATACGAAATTCCACTGCCGACGCCTGCCGCGGTAAATAACAGCCCTAACGTGGCGAGGATCTGCGGTAAAATGAACGCCCAACCGATGGAATCCAGCAGACGACGCGCTTCCTGAATCGGCTGGTGCACCTTCTCATGCGTCATCTTTATCGCCATCCCCAGACCAATCAATGACCCCACAGTCATGGAAAACAGCGTCACCAGCGTGGCGTGATTGCCCGGCCCGAACAGCGCCTCCTGCAACCCGGGAACATGGTTGAACATAAGCACGCCGATCACCGTGACCACCGGGATCGCCAGCGCCGGATAAAACAGGCGGTTGCCCAGACGACTGGCGCTTTCCTCACGCTGTTCGCGAGTTCGCTGGTGATAGCTTCCGAGCTTCACGCCGCCGAAACCGGCAATCAGCGCCATCACCACCACCGCCCCACCGACGGCGATGTTAACCATACGTTTGTCACCCACCAGCTGATAAGTCCAGTCGCCGAGCAGGAACAGTACGCCATAAACGCCCCAGAATAACCCCGTCGTCAGGCGACGCGGATTGGCTTTGTCCTGCCAGGACATGACGGCGACAATCAACAGCACCACACCGGCCAGCCAATAGAGATAGCTTTGTTGAAAATTCATTTCGCCTCTCCTTTGCTCATCGCCGCGCTGACTTTCGCCACTTCACGTTGCAGATAATTGTCCAGACGCCACAGGCGCGCGCCGTGAATCAGAAAAGCGCAGATCGCCGTCGGAATCCCCCACAGCGCAATATGCAGCGGCTCGGTCTGAATCCCGCCGGACTCCAGCATGAAGTTATGCATAAAGATGATGGCGCCAAAAGCCACGAAAATGTCTTCGCCAAAAAACAGCCCGACGTTATCGGTGGCTGCTGACATTGCCCGCAGCCGGTAGCGAACCGTGCCTGGCAGTTCCCCGTGTATTTTCTCTGCCGCCCCTTCCGCCATCGGCGCCAGCAACGGACGCACCATTTGCGGATGGCCGCCGAGACTGGTCAGCCCCAGCGCTGCCGTCGCTTCGCGGACAAACAGATAGACAATCAGCAGACGTCCTGCCGTGGCGCTGCGGATTTTCGCGATCCACGCCTGCGCGCGCTCTTTGAGCCCGTGACGTTCCAGCAGACCGATAACCGCCAGCGGAATCAGCAGAATAAAGGGCAGGTTACGGGTATTGAGGAACCCTTCACCCAGTTTTTCGAGGATCGTGGCGATCGGCATCTGCGCCGCCAGTCCCGTGACGATCCCGGCAATAATGACCACTAATACCGGGTTAAAGCGTAAAAGAAATCCAGCCACAATGACGGCGATACCCATCAGTGGCCAGAGAGAAATTGCGTCTCCCATGATCCGTTCCTGTCAGTCGTGTTGCGTTGTTTTTATTTGCACAGCGCCTCTTCGGGCACTGTGTCAGCCTGGTTATTGGTTATGCCATAATCCTGATACTGCGTTCTTCAAACGCCGCGCGCAAACGACGGGCAAAAGCGAGTGCGTGCTCGCCGTCGCCGTGAATACATACCGTTTGCGCCACAACGTTCGCCCATTCACCGGTAATGCTTTTCACTCTACCGGATTCCACCATGCCCAGCGTTTGCGCCAACGCGTGTTCTTCGTCTTCTACCAGCGCGCCCGGCTGGGTTCGCGGCACCAGGCTGCCGTCAGCCTGATACCCCCGATCGGCAAAAACTTCCTGACGCGTCGTCAGGCCATAATGCTCGCCTGCGCGAATCAGTTCGCTACCCGCCAGCCCGACCAGAATCAGCGACGGATCGCAGGCATGTACCGCTCTGGCGATGGCATCCGCCAGCTGTGGATCTTTCGCCGCCTGGTTGTACAACATACCGTGCGGTTTGACATGACGCATAACGCCGCCTTCCGCGCGGGCTATCGCCGCCAGCGCGCCGATCTGGTACAGCGTCTGGCCGTAGACGGTTTCCGGCGGTAACGTCATGGCGGTGCGGCCAAAGTTTTCCCGGTCAGGGAAACTGGGATGCGCGCCAATCGCTACGCCGTTTTTCAGCGCTTCGCGCACGCTCGCCAGCATGGTTTGCGCATCGCCCGCGTGAAACCCGCAGGCGATGTTGGCGGATGACACCAGTTGCAGTAACGCCGCATCGCTGGCGCACCCTTCTCCTAAGTCTGCGTTAAGATCAATGTTCATCATTAAGTCGCCATGTTAACTGTTCCAGATAACGCTGCTGGTCGTGACGCGCCTTAAGCGCCTCCTCCAGCGTACACTGAACAAAATGGATCGGTTGCCCGAGAGGGATCTGCGCCAGATGATACATATCCGCCTCAATGATGCAGGCGATACGCGGGTAGCCGCCGGTGGTCTGGGCATCGTTCATCAACACGATCGGCTGACCATTATGCGGCACCTGAATAACGCCCGGCAGCAGCCCGTGCGACAGTAACTCACGTTCGGTGGTACGTTTCAGCGGTTGCCCCTGCAAACGATAGCCCATACGGTTACTTTGCGGGCTAAGCTGCCACGGCGAGCGCCAGAACGCCTCCTGCGAGGCCGCTTCAAACTCCTGGTATTCCGGGCCAGGCAACGCGCGAATCCGGTTCCCCCACAGCAGCTGTTTAACGCCCTGCGGGCCGCTGAACTGGCGTTCTGACCTTCCTGTCGCCAGCCGATCGCCATCTTTTAACAAGCGCCCTTCCAGCCCGCCAATGCCGACTTTCAGGTCGGTGCTGCACGACCCCATCACTTCAGGCACGTCAATGCCGCCCGCCACGGCCAGATAGCTGCGCATTCCGTGGAGCGGGCGCTTCAGCGCCAGACGCTGCCCCGCTTTCACCGGCAGCCGCCAGCCGGTCCAGACCGGTTGGTCGTCCAGACGGGCCTCGCACCCGGCGCCGGTCAATGCAAACCAGCCGTCGGATTCAAATTCCACCACCAGTTGGCCGAGCGTAATCTCCAGCGCCGGAGCACTGGCGTCATTCCCCACCAGCAGGTTCGCGATATGCAGCGCCGGTTTGTCCAGCGCGCCGCAATGGCTAATACCGGACTGACGATAGCCGTGTCGTCCCCCATCCTGCACTGAGGTGTACATACCCGCGCGAATAATGTTCAGCATACCCCCTCCTTCTGCGGGACAAAGCGTATGGTGTCGCCCGGACGTAACAGGATGGGCTCATCCCGCTGTGGGTCGAACAGCTTCAGCGGCGTATGGCCGATTAGTTGCCAGCCGCCCGGCGTCGGCAGAGGGTAAATCCCGGTTTGCGGGCCGCCAATCCCCACGGAACCCGCCGGAACAATCAGGCGCGGTTCTGCCCGCCTTGGCGTGTGCAATTGTTCCGGTAAGCCCCCGAGATACGGGAAGCCCGGCTGAAAACCTAAAAACCAGACGACGTACTCCACTGAAGCGTGCAGTTCAACTACCTGCTTTTCGCTTAATCCGCTGTGTCGCGCCACCTCCGCCAGATCCGGGCCGCCCTCGCCGCCGTAGGTCACGGGAATTTCGATAAAGCGTGAATCAGGCTCCAGCGCCTCGCTCTCTTCCCACCAGCGCTGCAAACGTTCAATCGCATCCAGCGCCAGCGTCTGCGGCTCACGCAGGATCACCGTGATATTGTTCATACCCGGAATTGCTTCAACAACATTCGGCATATCGACCAGACGCTGCGCCAGTCGCCAGATGCGTTTCTGGGATGCCAGCGTGACCGGCGGTTCAAGCTCCAGCACCACCGCCGTTTCACCTAACAGATAACAACGCGCTCGTTGCACTTTCGTCCCTCTCGTGTTTTATGCGTTATGCCGGATTAGGAATATCAATAAAGGTCACATCCAGACTCGTATTTTCAGTCAGCCATTCGCTTAACGCGCGAATACCGCCGCGCTCGGTGGCGTGGTGTCCGGCGGCATAGAAATGCAGCCCCTGTTCGCGGGCGGAGTGAATCGTTTGTTCAGAGACCTCGCCGGTAATAAACGCATCCACGCCAAAGCGCGCGGCGCTGTCGATAAAACTTTGCCCGCCACCGGTACACCAGGCCACACGCTGCACTTTTTCCGGCCCGGTATCGCCGCACCATAACGGTTTACGCCCCAGGCGCGCTTCAATCCACGAGGCCAGTTCCAGGCCCGGCACCGGCATTGATAACTCTCCCCACGGCACCAGCGGCTCGATTTCCCCCATCACGGTAATGCCAAGCAGCGCCGCCAGCTGCACGTTGTTTCCCAGTTCCGGGTGCGCATCCAACGGCAGATGCCAGCCATAGAGGTTAATGTCATTCGCCAGCAGCGTTTTCAGCCGATTGCGTTTCATACTGCGAATGACCGGAGATTCCCCTTTCCAGAAGTAACCATGATGAACGATGACCGCATCAGCCTGCTGGCGTACCGCTTCATCCAGTAAGGCCTGGCTTGCCGTCACGCCGGTCACGATTTTTTGCACCGTCTCTTTGCCTTCAACCTGTAAGCCATTCGGCGCGTAATCGCTGATGGCCGCGCTGTTCAGCTTTTCATTGATCAGTTGTTCCAGTTCGGTGTTTTTCATCATCGCTCCCTTCTTCATATGTGCACTACGTTAAAATAGCGTTCTCCCGTCACTTCGTCGATAGCCATTTCTTCGACACATTGAGAAACAATCACGCCGTTTTAAGACGCAAAATGCTTACCCTTACTCGATCTGATTCATGTATATTTATGCAATCAGACAGCATATTGCAAAAATAATCAGATCTGTATCGAAGTTATAACTTTAAGGAAACACACTCACGCCGCGGATTTCTTTTGCGGTGTGACATCCATCCCGGAATCACAATGAATAAACCATCTTCTCAACCGCGCGCCATTTATTACGTCGTCGCACTGCAAATTTGGGAATACTTCAGCTTTTACGGCATGCGCGCCCTGCTGATTCTCTACCTCACCAACCAGCTAAAATACGACGATAACCATGCGTATGCGCTGTTCAGCGCTTACTGTTCGCTGGTCTATGTCACCCCGATTCTCGGCGGGTATCTGGCGGATAAAGTGCTTGGTAATCGCATGGCGGTCATGCTGGGAGCATTTTTGATGGCCGTTGGGCATCTGGTGCTGGGGGCGAGTGAAATCGCGCCGACCTTCCTTTATTTGTCGCTGGCGATCATCGTCTGCGGTTACGGTCTGTTCAAATCCAACATCAGTTGCCTGTTGGGTGAGCTGTATAAACCGGAAGATCCACGCCGTGACGGGGGATTCTCACTGCTGTATGCCGCCGGCAATATCGGCTCGATCGTTGCCCCTATCGCCTGTGGTTATGTTCAGGAAGAGTACAGCTGGGCGATGGGTTTTGCGCTGGCCGCCATCGGCATGATCGCCGGGTTAATTATCTTCCTGTGCGGCAATCGCCATTTCGCCCACACCACTGGGGTAAATAAAGCCGTGCTGCACGCCAGAACGTTTGTTCTGCCCAACTGGTGTTGGCTGCTGGTGCTGTTGGTCGCCGCGCCGCTGCTGATCACGGTGCTGTTCTGGAAAGAATGGTCGGTCTATGCGCTGATTGTCGCCACCGTCATTGGTCTTGCGGTGCTGACAAAAATCTACCGTCAGGCACAGACGCAAAAACAGCGTAAAGAGCTGGGGCTGATTGTGGTTCTCACCTTCTTCAGCATGTTGTTCTGGGCGTTCGCCCAACAGGGCGGCAGCTCCATCAGTTTGTACATCGACCGATTTGTGAACCGTACGATTCTGGGTTACGAAGTACCGACGGCAATGTTCCAGTCAGTGAATGCCTTCGCGGTCATGCTGTGCGGCGTGGTGCTGGCCTGGCTGATTAAGGAGAGTATGGGCGGCAACCGTACCGTGCGGATCTGGGGGAAATTCGCCCTGGGTCTCGGTTTAATGAGCGCCGGATTCTGCATTCTGACCGTAAGCGCCCGGTTATCTGCCGCCTACGGTCACTCTTCTATACCACTGATGATCTTAGGGTTGGCGGTAATGGGTTTTGCCGAGTTGTTCATCGACCCGGTCGCAATGTCGCAGATTACACGTATTGAGATCCCTGGCGTGACGGGCGTTCTGACCGGTATCTATATGTTGCTCTCCGGCGCAATCGCCAACTATCTGGCTGGCGTCATTGCTGATCAGACCTCGCAGAGCGCGTTTGATGCAAGCGGCGCGATCAACTACGCCATCAATGCCTATATCGATGTGTTCGACCAGATAACCTGGGGAGCGCTGGCCTGCGTGGCGCTGGTACTGCTGATTTGGCTGTATCAGTCGCTCAAATTCAGAAACCGCCCGCTGGCGGTTGAGTCCTGAATGACATTACGCCCGGTGGCGCTACACTTACCGGGCCTACAGTGCGGCACTATCTGTAGGCCGGATAAGGCATCGCCGCCATCCGGCATAACGTATAAAAAAACCGCCACATTTCTTACGCCCGGGGGCGCGACGCTTACCGGGCCTACAGTGTGGCACTATCCTGTAGGTCGGATAAGGCATCGCCGCCATCCGACCGCCACATTCATTACGCCCGGTGGCGCGACGCTTACCGGGCCTACAGTGTGGCACTATCCTGTAGGCCGGATAAGGCATCGCCGCCATCCGGCATAACGTATAAAAAAACCGCCACATTTCTGTTGGCGGTTTTCTCGGACGATGCTGTATATCAGTAGAAATCGCAGGTCACTTTTTCTGCCTGCTCCATCCACACCGGTTTATCGCTGGTTTTCGACCAGACGCGATGCAGATAGCTGTAAAAACGAGCACGGTCTTTCCAGAACAACATGACCGGCAGCGCCAGAACCCCAGCCACAACGGCGAGAATGCGGCGCAACAAAACAACATGAGCTGGATATTCTTTATAGAGTTCCATACTTTTCTCCCCTTTATCTGGCCGGTAATCATCACCGGTAAAGTCAAATTGGTTATCTGCTGAAAATAGTACCGCTTTGCGTGTAATTTTACTACTCATCCGACCACTTATTTTTGTCTATTTAAGCTTTATTTACATTCGCCCTGTAATTAAGTTACATAAAAGTTAAATTAATACTAATCATTAGTTAAATGATGGTCTTTTCCATTTTTATACTTTTTTTACACCCTACGCGCCGATTTTTGCGAAATCTTTGCAGGCAAAAAATTACCCTCCGCATATCAGAAGAAAAACCACTGGAGGTGCACCGTGAGTGCAGGCGTAATCATCGGCATCGTGCTGATTTTCTTACTTTTGGGTTACCTGGTGTATGCCCTGATTAATGCGGAGGCATTCTGATGGCGGCCCAGGGATTTTTACTGACAGCCAGTTTTTTACTGATCCTGTTCGTGCTCGCCCGCCCTTTAGGCGTGGGTCTGGCGCGACTTATCAACGACATTCCCCTGCCAGGCACCGCCAGCGCAGAGCGTCTGCTATGGCGCGGGTTGGGGATACCGACGCAAGAAATGGACTGGAAACAGTATCTGCTGGCCATTCTTACCCTGAATCTGTTGGGTCTGGCAGTGCTGTTTCTGATGCTGCTGGGGCAAAACCTGCTGCCGCTGAACCCGCAGCAGTTGCCTGGCCTTTCCTGGCATCTGGCGCTCAATACGGCCATCAGTTTTGTCACCAATACCAACTGGCAGTCCTACGGCGGGGAAACCACCTTAAGCTACTTCAGCCAGATGGCGGGACTGACCGTACAGAACTTCCTGTCGGCGGCTACCGGTATCGCAGTGATCTTCGCCCTGATCCGCGCCTTTACGCGCCAGAGCATGGATACGCTGGGCAACGCCTGGATGGATTTGGTGCGCATTACGCTGTGGATCTTATTGCCGCTCGCCCTGTTAATCGCCCTGCTTTTCATCCAGCAGGGCGCACTGCAAAACCTGCTGCCCTATCAATCGTTCACCAGTGTTGAAGGTGTGAAACAGCTTTTACCGATGGGGCCGGTAGCTTCACAGGAAGCCATAAAGATGCTCGGCACCAACGGCGGCGGGTTCTTCAACGCCAACTCATCGCATCCGTTTGAAAACCCGAGCGCATTAACCAACATGGTACAGATGCTGGCGATCTTTTTGATTCCCGCCGCGCTTTGCTTTGCCTTTGGCGATGCGTCAGGCGATCGCCGTCAGGGGCAGATGCTGCTGTGGGCGATGTCGATCATTTTCGTAGTCTGCGTCGCCGTGGTGATGTCGGCGGAAGTCCAGGGTAATCCTCATCTGCTGAAGTTTGGCGCCGACAGCAGCCTCAATATGGAAGGCAAAGAGAGCCGCTTTGGCGTGCTGGTCAGCAGCCTGTTCGCCGTCGTGACCACGGCGGCCTCCTGCGGGGCGGTTATCGCTATGCATGACTCTTTTACCGCACTGGGCGGCATGGTGCCAATGTGGCTGATGCAAATCGGCGAAGTGGTTTTTGGCGGCGTCGGTTCGGGTTTGTACGGCATGCTGTTGTTCGTATTGTTAGCCGTATTTATCGCCGGGCTGATGATTGGCCGCACGCCAGAATATCTGGGTAAAAAAATCGACGTGCGCGAAATGAAAATGACCGCCCTGGCGATTCTGATTACCCCGACGCTGGTATTGCTCGGTACGGCGCTGGCGATGATGACCGAAACCGGCCGCAGCGGAATGCTCAACCCCGGCCCACACGGTTTTAGCGAAGTGCTGTACGCCGTCTCTTCGGCGGCCAACAACAACGGCAGCGCCTTTGCCGGTCTGAACGCCAACACGCCCTTCTGGAACTGCCTGCTGGCCTTCTGCATGTTTGTCGGTCGCTTCGGGGTGATTATCCCGGTCATGGCAATTGCCGGATCGCTGGTCGGTAAAAAGCGCCAGCCGGCCAGCCCCGGCACACTGCCGACGCACGGCGCGCTGTTTGTCGGCCTGCTGATCGGTACGGTGTTGCTGGTGGGCGCACTGACCTTTATTCCTGCGCTGGCGCTTGGGCCGGTTGCTGAACACCTCTCTTTATATTGAGCGAAGCGGAGTACATGGTGATGAGTCGCAAACAACTGGCGCTGTTCGAGCCCTCCCTGGTCGCTCAGGCGCTGATCGAGGCCGTGAAAAAATTAAGCCCACATACCCAGTGGCGCAATCCGGTCATGTTTATTGTCTGGATCGGCAGTCTGCTGACGACCCTTATCACGGTGGCGATAGCAACCGGGCAAATGCCAGGTAATCCCCGGTTTACTGGCGCGATAAGCCTCTGGCTGTGGGTTACCGTCCTGTTCGCTAACGTTGCCGAAGCGCTGGCGGAAGGTCGCAGCAAAGCGCAGGCCAGCAGTCTGAAAGGGGTGAAGAAAACGGCATTTGCCCGCAAACTGCGTGAACCAAAGTATGGCGCGCAGGCGGATCGCCTCCCTGCCGATGAGCTGCGTAAAGGGGATATCGTCCTGGTTGAAGCGGGCGATATTATTCCCTGCGACGGCGAGGTCATTGAAGGCGGCGCATCGGTGGACGAAAGCGCCATTACCGGTGAGTCCGCGCCGGTGATTCGTGAATCCGGCGGCGACTTTGCCTCAGTGACCGGCGGAACACGTATTCTCTCCGACTGGCTGGTCATCGAATGCAGCGTGAATCCCGGCGAAACCTTCCTTGACCGGATGATCGCGATGGTGGAAGGCGCGCAGCGCCGTAAAACGCCAAACGAAATCGCGCTGACCATTCTGCTGATTGCCCTGACTATTGTCTTTTTACTGGCAACCGCCACGCTCTGGCCCTTTTCCGCCTGGGGCGGCCATGCCGTCAGCGTGACGGTGCTGGTCGCCCTGCTGGTTTGCCTGATCCCCACCACTATCGGCGGATTACTTTCGGCGATCGGCGTCGCCGGGATGAGTCGAATGCTGGGAGCAAACGTCATCGCCACCAGTGGGCGGGCGGTAGAAGCCGCAGGCGACGTGGACGTGCTGCTGCTGGATAAAACCGGCACCATCACCCTCGGCAACCGTCAGGCCTCGGACTTTCTGCCCGCTCAGGGCGTGGATGAAAAGACGCTGGCCGACGCGGCGCAGCTCTCTTCGCTGGCCGACGAGACGCCGGAAGGCCGCAGCATCGTCATTCTCGCCAAACAGCGTTTTAATCTGCGCGAGCGCGATGTGCAGTCGCGCCATGCCACCTTTGTTCCCTTTACCGCGCAAAGCCGGATGAGCGGCATCAACATTGATAACCGAATGATCCGTAAAGGTTCCGTGGACGCCATTCGCCGCCACGTTGAAGCCAGCGGCGGTCACTTCCCCGCTGACGTGGAGCAAAAAGTGGATAGCGTCGCCCGTCTTGGCGCCACGCCGCTGGTGGTGGTGGAAGGTTCCCGCGTGCTGGGCGTTATCGCGCTGAAAGATATTGTCAAAGGCGGGATTAAGGAACGGTTTGCCCAGTTGCGCAAAATGGGCATCAAAACGGTGATGATCACCGGCGACAACCGCCTGACGGCAGCGGCGATTGCCGCCGAAGCCGGAGTGGATGATTTCCTGGCGGAAGCCACACCAGAAGCCAAGCTGGCGTTGATCCGCCAGTACCAGGCTGAAGGTCGCCTGGTGGCGATGACCGGCGACGGAACCAACGATGCACCGGCGCTGGCGCAGGCTGATGTGGCAGTGGCAATGAACTCCGGTACTCAGGCAGCGAAAGAAGCCGGTAACATGGTGGATCTGGATTCCAACCCGACCAAGCTGATCGAAGTGGTGCATATCGGTAAACAGATGCTGATGACGCGCGGTTCGCTCACCACGTTCAGTATCGCCAATGACGTGGCGAAATATTTCGCCATCATTCCGGCGGCGTTTGCCGCGACGTACCCGCAGTTGAATACGCTGAACATTATGCGTCTGCATTCGCCGGATTCCGCAATCCTCAGCGCGGTGATCTTCAATGCGTTGATTATCGTTTTTCTGATCCCGCTGGCATTGAAAGGGGTGAGCTATAAGCCGCTTTCGGCCTCTGCCATGCTGCGCCGTAATCTGTGGATCTACGGCCTGGGTGGTCTGGTTGTGCCGTTTATCGGCATTAAAGTGATTGATTTACTGCTGACTCTGCTGGGTCTGGTGTGAGGTTTATAATGAGTGGATTACGTCCTGCATTATCAACGCTGGTGTTTCTGACGCTGCTAACCGGCGGCATTTACCCGCTGCTTACCACCGCGCTGGGGCAATGGTGGTTCCCGCATCAGGCTAACGGCTCACTGATTGTTGATGGCAGTCTCGTGCGCGGCTCTGCGCTTATCGGGCAGAATTTTACCGCCGACGGCTATTTTCAGGGACGCCCGTCAGCAACGGCGGAAATACCCTATAATCCCATGGCTTCCGGCGGCAGTAATCTGGCGGTCAGTAACCCGGAGCTGGATAACCAGTTGCAGCAGCGGGTGAAGGCGCTGCGGGCCGCTAACCCGGACGCCAGCACGACGATTCCGGTGGAGCTGCTCACCGCCTCCGCCAGCGGGCTGGACAATAACCTGACGCCAGCAGCGGCGGCGTGGCAGATCCCGCGCGTCGCCAAAGCGCGAAATCTCAGCGTTGAAGCCGTGACGCAGTTGGTCGCAGAATATACGCAAAAGCCGCTGGTGAGTTTTATCGGCCAGCCAGTGGTCAATATCGTGGAACTCAATTTAGCGCTGGATAAGCTCTGATGGTTAATGAAGAACCGCTACGCCCTGACCCCGATCGCCTGCTGGAACAGACCGCCGCACCACACCGGGGAAAACTGAAAATCTTCTTCGGCGCCTGCGCAGGCGTCGGGAAAACCTGGGCGATGCTGGCTGAGGCGCAGCGACTGCGGGCGCAAGGGCTGGATATTTTGACGGGTGTCGTGGAAACCCACGGGCGTAAAGAGACCGCCGCGCTGCTGGACGGCCTCAGCATCCTGCCGCTAAAACGGCAGACGCGTCACGGACGCCATCTCAGCGAGTTCGATCTCGACGCAGCGCTGGCCCGTCGCCCGGCGCTTATTCTCATGGACGAACTGGCGCACAATAATGCGCCAGGCTCGCGCCACCCCAAACGCTGGCAGGATATTGAAGAGCTGCTGGAAGCGGGTATTGACGTCTTTACCACCGTCAACGTCCAGCACCTGGAAAGCCTCAACGATGTGGTCAGCGGCGTGACCGGCATTCAGGTTCGTGAAACCGTGCCAGACCCTTTCTTCGATGCCGCCGACGAGGTGGTTCTGGTCGACCTGCCACCTGACGATCTGCGAGCGCGTCTGAAAGAGGGCAAGGTGTACATTGCCGGTCAGGCTGAACGCGCCATTGAGCACTTCTTTCGCAAAGGCAATTTGATCGCCCTGCGTGAACTGGCGCTGCGCCGCACGGCCGACCGGGTGGACGATCAAATGCGCGCCTGGCGGAGTCATCCGGGCGAAGAGAAAGTGTGGCATACCCGCGACGCCATTCTGCTGTGCATCGGGCACAACACCGGCAGTGAAAAACTGGTGCGTGCCGCCGCGCGGCTGGCGGCCCGCCTCGGCAGCGTCTGGCACGCGGTGTATGTCGAAACCCCGGCGCTGCATCGCCTGCCGGAAAAGCAGCGGCGCGCCATCTTGAGCGCCCTGCGTCTGGCGCAGGAGCTGGGCGCGGAGACCGCCACGCTTTCCGATCCCGCCGAAGAAAAAGCGGTTGTGCGTTACGCCCGGGAACATAACCTCGGCAAAATTGTGCTGGGGCGTCCGGCAACGCGACGCTGGTGGCGCAGAGATTCGTTTGCCGATCGCCTGGCGAAACAGGCGCCGGATCTCGATCAGGTGGTCGTCGCCCTTGATGATCCCCCGACTCGCCCGTTGAATCAGACACCGGATACCCGTGCCTTCAAAGATAAGTGGCGGGTGCAGATACAGGGCTGCCTGGTCGCGATCGCCCTTTGCGCGGTGACCACCGTCATCGCCGTACAGTGGATGGTCGCCTTTGATGCCGCTAACCTGGTGATGCTGTATCTGCTGGGCGTGGTGATTATCGCTCTGTTTTATGGGCGCTGGCCCTCGGTAGTGGCAACCTTTATTAACGTCGCCAGCTTCGATCTCTTTTTTATTGCTCCTCGCGGCACGCTTGCCGTTTCCGATGTGCAGTATCTGTTGACCTTCGCCGTGATGCTGACGGTGGGGCTGGTGATCGGTAACCTGACGGCGGGCGTGCGCTATCAGGCGCGGGTTGCCCGCTATCGGGAACAGCGCACGCGCCATCTGTACGAGATGTCCAAAGCGCTGGCGGTGGGGCGAAGCAGGCAGGATATCGCCGCCACCAGCGAACAGTTTATCGCTTCCACGTTTCAGGCCCGCAGCCAGGTGTTATTGCCGGATGAAAACGGCACGCTGACGCCGCTGACCCACCAGCAGGGCATAACGCCGTGGGATGACGCCATCGCCCGGTGGAGCTTTGACAAAGGCCTGCCGGCCGGGGCGGGCACGGATACCCTGCCCGGCGTGCCGTATCAAATTTTACCGTTAAAAAGCGCCGATAAAACGCATGGACTGGTGGTGGTCGAGCCGGGGAATCTTCGTCAGTTGATGATCCCGGAGCAACAGCGGCTACTGGAAACATTCACCTTGCTGGTCGCCAGCGCGCTGGAGCGTCTGACGCTTACCGCCAGTGAAGAGCTGGCCCGACTCGCCAGCGAGCGCGAGAGCATTCGCAATGCCCTGCTCGCCGCCCTCTCCCACGACTTGCGCACGCCGCTGACGGTGCTGTTTGGTCAGGCGGAGATTTTAACCCTGGATTTGGCAAGTGAAGGATCGCCACATGCGCGCCAGGCCAGCGAAATCCGCCAGCACATACTCAACACCACCCGGCTGGTGAATAACCTGCTGGATATGGCGCGCATCCAGTCCGGTGGATTTAATCTTAAAAAAGAGTGGCTGACGCTGGAAGAGGTTGTCGGCAGCGCCCTGCAAATGCTGGAGCCGGGGCTATCCCACCCCATTAACCTGTCGCTGCCAGCGCCGCTGACGCTGGTACACGTTGACGGCCCGCTGTTTGAACGGGTACTGATCAACCTTCTGGAAAACGCCGTCAAATACGCCGGTTCGCAGGCGGAGATCGGCATTGATGCCCATATTGAAGACGAACATCTTCAGCTTGACGTCTGGGATAATGGCCCCGGCATTCCTGACGGGCAGGAGAAAAGCATCTTTGATAAATTTGCCCGGGGAAATAAAGAGTCTGCCGTACCGGGCGTTGGGCTGGGGCTGGCTATTTGCCAGGCGATTGTTGAAGTGCACGGTGGAACGATTTCCGCCCACAATCGCCCGCAGGGCGGAGCCTGTTTCCGTGTTACACTCCCGCAGGAAACTGCGCCTGAACTTGAAGATTTTCATGAGGATATGTGACCAACGTTCTGATTGTTGAAGACGAACAGGCTATTCGCCGCTTTCTGCGCAGCGCGCTGGAAAGCGACGGGCTGCGCGTGTACGAAGCAGAGACGCTAAGCCGTGGGTTGCTGGAAGCCGCCACGCGGAAACCCGATCTCATCATTCTTGATCTTGGCCTGCCTGACGGCGACGGCATCGATTTTATTCGCGACCTGCGACAATGGAGCGCAATTCCGGTGATTGTGCTTTCTGCTCGCAGCGAGGAGAGCGATAAAATCACTGCGCTGGATGCAGGCGCCGATGACTATCTGAGTAAACCCTTCGGCATTGGCGAACTACAGGCGCGCTTACGCGTGGCGCTGCGCCGTCACGCCAGCGGCCCTTCTCCTGACCCCATCGCGCACTTTTCCAGCATAAAAGTGGACTTAGCAGCACACCTTGTCCACCGTGATGAAGAAGAAATTCACCTGACGCCGATTGAGTTTCGCCTACTGGCCGTGTTGCTGAATAATGCGGGCAAAGTGCTCACCCAGCGGCAGCTGTTGAACCAGGTCTGGGGCCCGAACGCCGTCGAGCACAGTCACTATTTGCGTATTTATATGGGTCACCTGCGACAGAAACTGGAGAAAGATCCCGCCCGCCCCCGCCATTTCATTACCGAAACCGGAATCGGTTATCGTTTTATGCCATGAATGGTTATTCATTTTTTTTAATTAATTCCTAAATATCATTTTTATCATTAACCACACTGCAAATAATGTATTTTGCAGTGTAAGCTCATTCCTTAAAAAATATAAAAATACAAACCCATAACATATAAACAACAATACGATATCTTATCGTGTGATATGCATAAACAACGACTAAATATTTTAGAAATGATCGTTTTTTATTGATCTTCTTCACAGATCAGGCTCATTTCCTGGATAAAATACCCTCACCTTCCACTTATCCAGTAAAGGTAACCAAAATGGAAAATAATAGCCGTACAATGCCCCATATAAGGCGGACAACTCATATTATGATGTTTGCTCACCGTAACAGCTTCGACTTTCATTTCTTTAATGCCCGTTAGTCTTTCGACTAAGGGCACTCCAGCATACAGGTCTTCCTGACCCCTTGTATCGCAGGCTAACGCCTGTATCTCGTGGTGCTCACACTGCATAACCCTGTTTTACCTGTGACCGGAAAGGTTAGGGTTTATTGCATCTTCTAAAAAGCAATTTACTGATTTATTTATCAGTGGCGTCGTATTGCTTTTTTTCCGGAGCTATCAGTTTCTCATTCGAGAAATTGAGGACCTGCTATTACCTGAAAATAAAGAGATGAAAATGTCTGAATTAAAAATTGCCGTCAGTCGTTCCTGCCCTGATTGTTTTTCTACACAGCGCAGTATCGTTAATGTTGATGAAAGTAATTTCATTGATGTTGCCGCTATCGTGTTATCCATCAATGATATTGAACGAGGTAAACTCGATGAGATTGATGCGACGGGCTACGGTATTCCCGTGTTTATCGCGACACAAAATGAAGAGCGCGTTCCGGCAGAATATCTGCCGCGGATCTCGGGCGTATTCGAACATAATGAAGCCCGTAACGCCTTCTATGGCCGCCAACTGGAGACCGCTGCCAGCCACTATGAAACGCAACTGCGCCCGCCGTTCTTCCGGGCGCTGGTGGACTACGTAAACCAGGGCAACAGCGCATTTGACTGTCCGGGGCATCAGGGCGGTGAATTCTTCCGCCGTCACCCCGCAGGGAACCAGTTTGTTGAGTACTTTGGCGAAACGCTTTTCCGCTCTGATTTGTGTAACGCCGACGTGGCGATGGGCGATCTGCTTATCCATGAAGGCGCGCCGTGCATCGCGCAACAACACGCCGCGAAAGTGTTCAACGCCGATAAAACCTACTTTGTGCTGAACGGCACCTCATCGTCAAACAAAGTGGTACTTAACGCGCTGCTGACCCCAGGCGATCTGGTGCTGTTCGATCGTAATAACCACAAATCGAACCACCACGGCGCGCTGTTGCAGGCGGGCGCGACGCCGGTTTATCTGGAAACCGCGCGCAACCCGTACGGCTTCATCGGCGGGATCGACGCCCACTGCTTTGAAGAAGACTATCTGCGTGAACTGGTCAGCGAAGTGGCGCCGCAACGCGCGCAAGACGCCCGTCCGTTCCGCCTGGCAGTGATCCAGTTAGGCACCTACGACGGCACCATCTACAACGCCCGTCAGGTGGTGGATAAGATTGGTCATCTGTGCGACTACATCCTGTTTGACTCCGCATGGGTCGGCTACGAGCAGTTTATTCCGATGATGGCCGATTGCTCGCCGTTGTTGCTGGACCTGAACGAGAACGATCCGGGTATCCTGGTCACGCAGTCTGTTCACAAACAGCAGGCCGGTTTCTCCCAGACCTCGCAGATCCACAAGAAAGACAGCCATATCAAAGGTCAGTCTCGCTATGTGCCGCATAAACGTATGAATAACGCGTTCATGATGCACGCCTCCACCAGCCCGTTCTACCCGCTGTTCGCCGCCCTGGACATCAACGCCAAAATGCACGAAGGCGTCGGTGGCCGTAACATGTGGATGGACTGCGTAGCGAACGGCATCAATGCACGTAAGCTGATCCTTGATAACTGCCATCACATCCGTCCGTTCGTGCCGGAACTGATCGACGGTAAACCGTGGCAGTCTTACCCCACGGCGGAGATCGCAAACGACCTGCGCTTCTTCCACTTTGTGCCGGGCGAACACTGGCATGCCTTCGAAGGCTACGCCGAACACCAGTACTTTGTTGATCCGTGCAAACTGCTGCTCACGACGCCGGGCATCAATGCGCGCAACGGCGAATACGACACCTTTGGCGTTCCGGCGACCATCCTTGCCAACTTCCTGCGTGAAAACGGCGTGGTACCGGAAAAATGCGATCTCAACTCGATCCTGTTCCTGCTGACGCCAGCGGAAGACATGGCGAAATTGCAGCAACTCGTCGCCCTGCTGGTGCGCTTTGAGAAACTGCTGGAAGCCGATGCGCCGCTGGCTGACGTTCTGCCGTCAATTTATAAGCAGCATGAAGCGCGTTATGCCGGCTACACCCTGCGTCAGCTGTGCCAGGAGATGCACGATCTGTACGCACGCCATAACGTGAAACAGCTGCAAAAAGAGATGTTCCGTAAATCCCATTTCCCACGCGTCAGCATGAATCCGCAGGACGCCAACTACGCCTATCTGCGCGGTGAAGTCGAACTGGTTCGCCTGCCGGACGCGGAAGGACGGATCGCGGCAGAAGGCGCGCTTCCGTATCCGCCAGGGGTTTTGTGCGTTGTTCCGGGTGAAATCTGGGGCGGTGCGGTGCTGCGTTATTTCAGCGCGCTGGAAGAAGGGATCAACCTGCTGCCGGGCTTTGCGCCTGAACTACAGGGCGTTTACATCGAAGAACACGACGGCCGTAAACAGGTGTGGTGCTACGTCATTAAACCGCGCGAAGCACAGAACACCCTGCTGAAAGGGGAAAAATTATGAGTAAAGCCAAATCCAATAAAATGGGCGTCGTTCAGCTCACCATCCTGACAATGGTCAATATGATGGGCTCCGGGATTATCATGCTGCCCACCAAACTTGCAGAGGTCGGCACCATCTCGATCATCTCGTGGCTGGTGACTGCCGTTGGTTCAATGGCGCTGGCATGGGCTTTCGCCAAATGCGGGATGTTCAGCCGTAAATCCGGCGGTATGGGCGGCTACGCGGAGTATGCCTTTGGTAAGTCCGGCAACTTTATGGCGAACTACACCTATGGCGTTTCGCTGTTGATTGCCAACGTCGCTATCGCCATCTCCGCCGTCGGCTACGGCACCGAGCTGTTCGGCGCCACGCTGTCACCGGTGCAGATCGGTCTGGCGACCATCGGCGTGCTGTGGCTGTGCACCGTCGCCAACTTCGGCGGCGCGCGCATTACCGGGCAAATCAGCAGTATCACCGTCTGGGGCGTGATTATTCCGGTTGTCGGTCTGTGCATCATCGGCTGGTTCTGGTTTAGCCCGACGCTGTACGCCAACTCCTGGAACCCGCATCACGTACCGTTCTTCACCGCCGTCGGTTCTTCTATTGCGATGACGCTGTGGGCCTTCCTCGGTCTGGAATCTGCCTGCGCCAACGCCGAAGTGGTGGAAAACCCGGAGCGTAACGTACCGATTGCGGTATTAGGCGGTACGCTGGGCGCGGCGGTGATTTACATCATCTCCACCAACGTGATTGCCGGGATCGTACCGAACATGGATCTGGCCAACTCCACCGCGCCGTTCGGTCTGGCGTTCGCACAGATGTTTACCCCGGAAGTCGGTAAAGTGATCATGGCGTTGATGGTGATGTCCTGCTGCGGTTCGCTGCTGGGCTGGCAGTTCACTATCGCCCAGGTCTTCAAATCCTCGGCGGATGAAGGTTATTTCCCGAAAATCTTCTCTCGCGTAACGAAAGTGGATGCGCCGGTTCAGGGGATGCTGACCATCGTGATTATCCAGAGCGGATTATCGCTGATGACCATCAGCCCATCGCTGAACAGCCAGTTCAACGTGCTGGTTAACCTGGCGGTGGTAACAAACATTATCCCGTACATTCTGTCGATGGCCGCGCTGGTGATCATTCAGAAAGTGGCAAATGTTCCGTCGTCAAAAGCCAAAACGGCGAACTTCGTGGCATTCATCGGCGCGCTGTACAGCTTCTATGCGCTGTATTCCTCCGGTGAAGAAGCGATGCTGTACGGCTCCATCGTGACCTTCCTCGGCTGGACGCTGTATGGGCTGGTATCGCCGCGCTTTGAGCTGAAAAACAAACACGGCTAAAAAAAAGCCCGGTGGCGCTAACGCTTACCGGGCCTACGATCGTTGTTGTAGCCGGGCAAATGCAGTACCGCCCGGCACACAAACCGCACTTACGCGTTTTTCAGCACTTCGCTGACAATCTCAACCGCTTCTTTTTCGATCTGCTTGCGGTGTTCCTCGCCGAGGAAGCTTTCGCAATAAATCTTATAAGCGTCTTCCGTACCAGAAGGCCGCGCGGCGAACCAGCCGTTGTCGGTCATCACTTTCAGGCCGCCAATCGACGCGCCGTTACCCGGCGCCGCCGTAAGACGCGCGGTGATCGGATCGCCCGCCAGCGTGCTGGCGCTCACCATTTCTGGAGAGAGCTTAGACAACGCGGCTTTCTGCGCAGACGTTGCGCTTGCCTGCAAACGGTTATAGCTCGGCGCGCCGAAGCGGGCCGCCAGCTCGTTGTAGTGCTCCTGCGGGTTCTTCCCGGTGACGGCCGTGATTTCCGCCGCCAGCAGGCACATGATGATGCCGTCTTTATCGGTAGACCACGGCGTGCCGTCGAAACGCAGGAAAGACGCCCCGGCGCTCTCTTCGCCGCCGAAGCCGAAGCTGCCGTCGAACAGACCGTCAACGAACCATTTAAAGCCGACCGGCACTTCCACCAGTTTACGCCCCAAATCGTTCACCACGCGGTCGATCATCGCAGAGGAAACCAGCGTTTTACCGACCGCCACCTCTTTGCCCCACTGCGGACGGTGCTGGAACAGATAGTTGATCGCTACCGCCAGATAGTGGTTCGGGTTCATCAGCCCTGCCGGAGTCACGATGCCGTGGCGGTCATAGTCCGGGTCGTTGGCGAACGCCAGATCGAACTTATCACGCAGCGCCAGCAGACCCGCCATCGCGCACTCGGAGGAACAGTCCATACGGATTGCGCCATCTTTGTCGAGATGCATAAAGCGGAACGTCTGATCAACGTGATCGTTAACGATAGTCAGGTTCAGGTTGTAGTGCTTAGCAATACGCTTCCAGTATTCGATACCGGAACCGCCCAGCGGATCGACGCCCAGCGTCAGGCCCGCTTTCTGAATCGCCGCCATATCGACGATATCCGCCAGCCCTTCAACGAACGGCTGCACCAGATCCTGCTCTTTAACGTGGCCTGAGGCCATCGCCGCATCCAGAGAGATACGCTTCACGCCCTTCAGACCGTCAGCCAACAGCGCGTTGGCCCTGTCTTCCACCACTTTGGTGACGTTGGTATCCGCCGGGCCGCCGTTTGGCGGGTTGTACTTAATTCCGCCGTCTTCCGGTGGATTGTGAGATGGCGTGATCACGATGCCATCAGCCAGCGGGCCGCCTTTTTTATTGTGAACCAGGATAGCGTTGGAAACGGCAGGCGTTGGCGTGAAGCCATTGTTTTCCTGCACGATGACATCAACACCGTTCGCCGCCAGCACTTCCAGTACAGAGATAAATGCCGGTTCAGACAGCGCGTGGGTATCTTTGCCCACATAACAAGGACCAGTGATACCGTTTTTTGCACGCTCTTCCGCAATCGCCTGGGCGATTGCCAGGATGTGCGGCTCGTTAAAACTATGACGACCTGCGCTACCGCGATGCCCGGACGTACCGAACTTCACGGCGTGCTCTGCATTCCCTGCTTCGGGTTTCAGTACATAGTACTGTGCCGTCAGTTGGGCGACGTTAATCAAATCACTCTGTTGCGCAGGTTGACCTGCACGGTTGTGGATTGCCATTGCCTGGTCCTTTTAATGCAAGGATTAAATTGTTCCGCAAACCTTCTCAATCAATTCCGCCGGGAATTGCATTGACTGCATGATGTGTTCAACCATGCTGCATTTACGGCCGGTGTTGGTGTTGGTAATCACCCAATACGGCGTGCCGGGCACATGTTTCGGTTTGGTTTGATTACCATTTTTCAGCAGCGTTTGTTCATCAGCCGCAAAATAGACGCGCGTACGGCCATGCAACGACTCCGTCGCTTCGGCAAACGCGCGATTATCCAGTGAGTAGAGTGTAGACAGCACCAGCATGAAGCGGTTTACCGCTTTCTTCTGCTCCGCGTACTCGTCGGAAAGCAGCAGTTCACGCATGGCGCGGACTTTATCTTTTACGGGGTTGACGGGCTTCGCTTCCACGATAGCAGGTTGCGCGACGCGAACCTCTTTCGCCGCCGGAGTGACAGGCTGTGATACGGCGGAAAACTTCAACATGCGCCGTAAAATGTCGGATGCGCTCTCGCCAATATGCTTGGTGTGGCTGGCAATATAGCTATAGAGTTCATCATCAACTTCAATCGTTTTCATCTTAATCCAGTGCGGTGTCTTATCTGAATACAAGTCGTTGGGATTACCTGCACGTAGTGTAAAGGCAAATTCCAACAGCGGATAGCGTCAAACCTGGCTGACGGAAAAACTCGGAGTAAACCGTAGTTGTTGCAGCCCTGTGGCAGAATAGTCAACATAATACCCTAACCCGACAGAGCGAAAAAAAGAACTTTGCCATGAAATTGAATATCCGAGCGCAAACTGCACAAAACCTGCACAATAATTCTCCCATCGTCCTCGTTCACGGTTTGTTTGGCAGCCTGGACAACCTCGGCGTGCTGGCGCGCGACCTGGTGACCGATCACGATATCATTCAGGTTGATATGCGCAACCACGGTCTCTCCCCTCGCGATCCGGTGATGGACTACCCGGCAATGGCGCAAGACTTACTGGATACCATTGATGCCGAAGGCATTGAGAAAGCCACCTTTATCGGCCACTCCATGGGCGGTAAAGCGGTAATGGCGCTCACCGCGCTGGCGCCGGAGCGTATTGACCAGTTGGTCGCGATCGACATCGCGCCGGTCGATTACCACGTTCGCCGCCACGATGAAATCTTCGCCGCCATCAATGCCGTTACCGACGCGGGCGCCGAAACCCGTCAACAGGCCGCCACCGTTATGCGTCAACACCTGCAAGAAGAAGGCGTCATCCAGTTTCTGCTGAAATCGTTTATCGACGGCGAATGGCGCTTTAACGTACCGGTGTTGTGGGAACAGTATCCACATATTGTGGGCTGGGAGACCATTCCAGCCTGGGATCGCCCGGCGTTGTTTATCCCCGGCGGCAACTCGCCTTATGTGACCGAAGCATATCGTCACGATCTGCTGGCGCAGTTCCCTCAGGCGCGGGCGCACGTCATCGCCGGAGCGGGCCACTGGGTTCACGCGGAAAAACCCGATGCGGTGCTGCGCGCCATTCGTCGCTATCTGGCAGATAAGGCCAACTGATTAAAAACTCAGCGTCCGCGCGCGATTACGTCCGCGGGCGTTGGCGTGTCTGCCTTGCTGATGTATGATGGCGCGCTATCCATCCGGGCAGACGCCTGGCTGATTGTTTCCCCGAAGTCACCAAAATCATGGCCAAAGAACAAACGGACCGTACGACATTAGATCTGTTCGCACACGAGCGTCGCCCGGGACGACCCAAAACCAATCCGCTTTCGCGTGATGAACAGCTGCGCATTAATAAGCGTAACCAGCTAAAACGCGACAAAGTACGTGGCCTTAAGCGTGTCGAACTGAAACTCAACGCTGAGGCTGTCGATGCGCTGAACGAGCTGGCCGAATCCCGCAATATGAGCCGTAGCGAACTCATCGAAGAGATGCTGATGACTCAACTGGCAGCGCTGCGCGGCCAGGGCGTAGTCTGAAAAACTGCTCAATATCATAAATCATGTAGCACAGAGTGCAGTCCCGCGTGATTGCTGTTTCCGCATGCCTGACTGTTCTGCTATGATTGCCCTTATCTGCGGGCAATACGCCACCACCATTTCAATAAGTTTCAAGAGGTTATTTTACTCATGGCAATCACTGGCATCTTTTTCGGCAGCGACACCGGTAATACCGAAAATATCGCAAAAATGATTCAAAAACAGCTTGGTAAAGACGTTGCCGATGTGCATGACATTGCGAAAAGCAGCAAAGAGGACCTGGAAGGGTACGACATCCTGCTGCTGGGCATCCCGACCTGGTACTACGGTGAAGCGCAATGTGACTGGGATGACTTCTTCCCGACTCTCGAAGAGATTGATTTTAACGGTAAACTGGTGGCGCTGTTCGGCTGCGGCGACCAGGAAGATTACGCAGAATATTTCTGCGACGCGTTAGGCACCATCCGCGACATCATTGAGCCGCGCGGCGCGACCATCGTCGGCCACTGGCCAACGGCGGGCTACCATTTTGAAGCGTCCAAAGGTCTGGCTGACGACGATCACTTTGTTGGTCTGGCTATCGACGAAGACCGTCAGCCTGAACTGACCGCAGAGCGCGTTGAAAAATGGGTTAAACAGATTTCCGGCGAACTGCACCTCGACGAAATCATTAACGCCTGATTTTGTGCGGCGCAGAAAAGCATCTGCGTCGCATCAATAGATAAAACCAATTAAAATAATTGCTACAAATTTGTAACTTTCTTGCCTGACCCTGTACAATGTCCGGGTGTTATTCTGGTATTGCACAGTGTGTTTGTTGGCGATACCTCGTTTTTATTAACAATATTTGCCGGAGGCTTGCAGTTTTCATTTAGGCGTGGCAGTTCTATAATGAAACGCATTATCTCAAGTGCAATTTCTGTCACTTCTTTGTTTGAAGTGAATCGTTTAGCAACAGGACAGATTCCGCATGACTGACAACAATACCGCATTAAAGAAGGCTGGCCTGAAAGTAACGCTTCCTCGTTTAAAAATTCTGGAAGTTCTTCAGGAACCGGATAACCATCACGTCAGTGCGGAAGATTTATATAAACGTCTGATCGACATGGGTGAAGAGATTGGGCTGGCGACCGTGTACCGCGTGCTGAACCAGTTTGATGACGCCGGTATCGTAACCCGCCACAATTTTGAAGGCGGTAAATCCGTTTTTGAGCTGACCCAACAGCATCATCACGATCACCTTATTTGCCTCGATTGTGGCAAAGTGATCGAATTCAGTGATGATTCTATCGAAGCGCGCCAGCGTGAGATTGCGGCTAAGCATGGCATTCGTTTGACGAACCACAGCCTCTATCTCTACGGGCACTGCGCTGAAGGCGATTGCCGGGAAGACGAGCACGCGCACGACGCGAAGTAATGTGAAACCTCCTAAAAAGCCAACCGACCGGTTGGCTTTTTTATGCCTCCGACCCGGTAGCGGCCTTAAAAAACGCAAACGGGCGGAGAGTTCTCTCCGCCCGCCATTAACCCGCCCTGCTTTTATTTGCCGCTATTTTTACTGCGAATTTCCTGCCAGATTTTGTCGCAATCGGCGGTCACCGCCTGATCGTTCCCCGTACGCGTAGCCTGAATGCACTGCTGATAATCCAGCACGCGTACGCTCTCTTCTGTAGCAAACTGCTTGTGCTGGTCATCTTTCTTCAGCACGTTCAGTACACTCTGACAGGCCTCGATTTTCTCTGGCGAACCTTGCGCCGTATTGATGCAGGCGCTGTACGCCTCTTTTAACTGACTGTCTTCTTTGGGCGCGGTTGGTTGCGCGCAGGCCACCAGTCCCGATGCCATCATAGCGATGAGTAACAGTTTTTTCATATCAGTGTCCTCAACGTTGCGGCAGACAAATCGCCTGCCGCAACGGGCATCAGAAAATAGTGAACGGAGCGATAACCATGAACTTCACGTCACGTTCATCCTGGAAGATGTTGCCGTAACCGCCGCCCCAGCTTGGGATGTTGGAGTGGTTGTCATATTCCGTGAAGTGCAGTTTAAACATGGTGCCTTTGGCACGGCCTTCCTGTAGGGTGTAGACCGCATCAAGGCTGTAAGAAGACTCTTCAATGGTACGGTTTTTGTCATAGTACGCATCCGGGGTAATCTGCCAGGTTGATGGCTTCGCGTCCCAGGCGTAAACGTATGACGCCCCCACTGCCCAGCCCGGCAGGTTCCAGTTTTTCAGATCGTACATCGCACCGAAGAAGACGGCTTTTTCGCCGTTGGCGTTAAAGTCTGAGCGGTTATCCCACCAGATATCCAGACGACCGTTTGAGGATGCGTAAGTTGGCGTCATACGTTGCAGGAAGTAACCTTGTTGACCGTCCGCCTTAACCCAGGTCCCTTCCAGGCGCAAATCGACGACTTCGGCCACTTTGTAACCGAAAGTCAGCGCCTGCAACCAGGCGGTGCCGTCATAAATATCGTTTACGCTGCGATCATCAACTTTGTCGCGCGCACCATAGAACTGATAGCTGGTGGTGAACGGGTTGCCGCCCAAATCAAATTTGTAGCTGGCTTTGGCAAAATACTGGTCGACATACCCTTCTGATTGACCAAATGCCGCTTCCAGCACGAGGTCATTTTTGAAATCGTATTTAGCGCCGATAGAGTGGAGGTAATCCACTTTGGTCTTTTTATCGGCCTGATAGAATTTATCAACATCGGTGTGCCACGGCGCTTTATATTGGTTGGCCCACATATAGGAGAAACTCAGCGCGCCCGCATCACCGTAGTCAAAATTCGCTCCGGCTTCCGCGCCCTGATAAGTACCCGGCATAAAGCTCCAGTGCGGCGCTAACAGCGTCTGACCGGTCGGCTGGATATACCCCGCACGCGCCCAGGTTGGCCCGTACTTAAATTTTGCCGCGGCTTTATAGAGGCTGATCCCGCTCTTATCGCCAGAATAATCTTCATCGTAACCTTTATTCTTTTTCGAGAAGGCGATTTCGTTGGGGTGTCCGCTGTCGCCGTTTTCCGCCATTTCTATCGCGGTAAATGCCGCGATATCCAGACCGAACATATCAGCCGCATAACCAGACTGGAAATCCAGGTTGGCGTTCCAGGTCGCGTGTGAAAGGTTGGTTTTATATTTGTCATCGTCGGTGACATCTTTACGGTCACGCTCACGCTGCCAGTAATAGATGCCGCCTGTTAACGTGGAATCGTCAATAAAGCCTTCGGCCTGAGCCTGTGGAACGACGACCAAACCTGACATTGCTGTGATACCGGCGATAGCCAGCGCCAGCGTACTACGTTTGCCACTAAACGTACGCATGTGTTAATCCTCTTTGACGTATAAAATGCTGCCGAACAAAAGCGGACAGCGAAAAATAAAAATGTAAAAGTAGCGTTGAGAAAAACCTCGCAGACTACAGTGAATAGACTATTTTTCGCGACGCGAATTATCAATCTCTTTCTGTAACGAGAATGTAAGAATATGAGCAACCGCACATATTTCATTGCTTTCTGTTACATTTTCATCAGGTGCTAAAAAAGATGAACAAAAGTTAAAATTGTCTTGTTTTCCATGCACATGAAATCGGTTTCACATGAAATGATATTCATTCCATAAATTCACTATGCCAAAACTATTTTGTTGCGAAATTATTTTCCCGACGGCATTAATTCGCTCTGCAAACAGAGAGCGGGATGACAAAATGGAAAGGATAAAAAAACGCCGCAAAATGCGGCGTTGGAAGGTGATGTGATGCGGTGGTTTTACTCGCCCGCTTTAGCCCACGTATCGCGCAGACCTACGGTACGGTTAAATACGCGTTTATCCGCCGTTGTGTAGCGGCTGTCCAGGCAGAAGTAGCCTTCACGCTCAAACTGATACGCTTTACCCGCTACGGCGTTCTGCAACGACGGTTCCGCGTAACCCTGCTTAATCACCAGCGATTCAGGGTTGATCACGGACAGGAAGTCCTCTGCGGCGCCCGGGTTCGGCACGCTGAACAGACGATCGTACAGACGAATTTCAACCGGTAGCGCGTGTGCCGCGCTTACCCAGTGAATGACGCCCTTCACTTTACGGCCATCGGCCGGATCTTTGCTCAGGGTGTCCGCATCATAGGTACAGAAGATGGTGGTGATATTGCCTTCCGCATCCTTCTCCACGCGCTCAGCCTTCACCACATAGGCGTTACGCAGACGCACTTCTTTCCCCATCACCAGACGCTTGTACTGCTTGTTCGCTTCTTCGCGGAAGTCAGCACGATCGATCCAAATCTCACCGCTAAACGGTACTTCACGGCTGCCCATTTCCGGTTTGTTCGGATGGTTCGGCATGGTGACCATTTCGCTTTCGCCCTGCGGGTAGTTTTCGATAACCAGTTTCACCGGATCGATAACCGCCATCGCGCGCGGTGCGTTTTCGTTCAGATCTTCACGAATACAGGACTCCAGCGACGCCATCTCAATGGTGTTGTCCTGCTTGGTAACGCCGATGCGTTTGCAGAATTCACGGATGGAGGCCGCGGTATAGCCACGACGACGCAGGCCAGAAATGGTCGGCATACGCGGATCGTCCCAGCCTTCAACGTGTTTGTCCGTCACCAGCAGGTTCAGCTTACGCTTGGACATCACGGTGTATTCCAGATTCAGGCGCGAGAATTCGTACTGACGCGGGTGAACCGGGATGGTGATGTTGTCCAGCACCCAGTCGTACAGACGACGGTTGTCCTGGAATTCCAGCGTACACAGAGAGTGCGTAATGCCTTCCAGCGCATCGCTGATACAGTGAGTAAAGTCGTACATCGGGTAGATGCACCACTTGTTGCCGGTCTGGTGGTGTTCGGCAAATTTAATGCGGTACAGCACCGGATCGCGCATCACGATAAACGGCGACGCCATATCAATTTTGGCGCGCAGGCACGCTTTACCTTCTTCAAAACCACCGGTACGCATTTTTTCAAACAGCGCCAGGTTCTCTTCCACGCTGCGATCGCGGAACGGGCTGTTTTTACCCGGCTCTTTCAGCGTACCGCGATATTCGCGGATCTGATCCGGCGTCAGCTCATCGACGTACGCCAGACCTTTGGTGATCAGCTCAACCGCATACGCATGCAGCTGATCGAAGTAATCTGAGGAGTAGCAAACGTTGCCAGCCCAGTGAAAACCTAACCACTCGACGTCGTTTTTGATCGAATCAACGTACTCGATATCTTCTTTTACCGGGTTGGTATCATCGAAACGCAGGTTGCACAGGCCCTGATAATCTTGCGCGATACCAAAGTTCAGACAGATGGATTTCGCGTGGCCGATGTGCAGATAGCCATTCGGCTCCGGCGGAAAACGGGTGTGGATTGTGGTGTGCTTACCACTGGCCAGATCTTCATCGATGATCTGACGAATAAAGTTAGTCGGGCGGGCTTCAGCCTCACTCATCGTGGATTCCTCAAAGCGTAAACAACGTATAACGGCATATGATCTTATAAGCCGGACAGACTGACAACCTTTAGTTACTTAAAAAGTGGCTTTGAAGAAAATATGGGGGCTGATTGCTGTAAAAAAAAGCGATGGCGCTTTGCCGGATGACGGCTACGCCTTATCCGGCCTACAAGCTGCTACAACTGTGTCGAACCGTAGGCCTGATAAGCGCAGCGCCATCAGGCGCATTTGCCGGATGGCAGCTATACCTTATCCGGCCTACAGGCTGCAAAAAAAGCGGCGGAGGTTTCCCCCCGCCGCTCAGGCACAAACTCTACTCAGGAGCGATTATTTGCCTTTAATCTCATACAGTGGCGTTTGACCTGCAACCACCTGACCTTCAGCTTTAATCACCAGACCGCTGAAGTCGTCGATGTTGCTGCAAACCACCGGGCTAATCATCGAGCGCGCATTGGCGTTCAGGAACTCCAGATCCATTTCCAGGATCGGCTGACCGGCAACCACTTCGGTACCCTCTTCCACCAGGCGTTTGAAGCCCTGACCGTTCAGCGCAACGGTATCGATCCCCATGTGGACAACGATTTCCGCGCCTTTTTCAGTTTCCAGGCAGAACGCATGATTGGTGTTGAAGATTTTCACAATGGTGCCTGCCGCCGGGGAAACAACGGTTTTATCCGTTGGTTTCACCGCCACGCCGTCGCCAACCGCTTTGCTGGCGAACGCTTCGTCAGGAACCTGTTCCAGCGCAACCACGTCACCCGTGACTGGAGAAACCAGCGTCGCGATAGTCACCGCATTAGGAACCGCCTGCGGTTTTGCCGCCGGCGCCGCAGTCACTGGCGCGCTGTCAGCAGACGCTGCCGCAACCGGGCCACGCGCCACCACTTTCTTCATTTCGTCGCCGATAGATTCCGCTTTCGCGCCGACGATAACCTGGATGGTCTGTTTGTTCAGTTTCACCACGCCGGACGCACCAAGACGTTTACACATCGCATCGCTCACGCGAGCCGCATCGGCAACGGTCAGACGCAGACGGGTGATGCAGGCATCGATCGCTTTCAGGTTATCCGTACCGCCAACCGCAGCAATGTAGTTGGTCGCCAGTTGGGTCATACCTTCTTCAGTGTTGCTGTTCGCTTCGTCAGTCACGATATCGTCGTCTTTATCTTCACGACCTGGCGTTTTCAGGTTGAACACGCGAATTACCGCACTGAACAGCAGGAAGTAGATGACGAAGAAGACCGCGCCCATCACCAGCAGCATCCAGACGTTTTTGCTGGCCGCAGGCAGGCTATACATCAACACGTAGTCAATTGCGCCTGCGGAGAAGGAGAAGCCCGCATGAATACCCAGCAGCGTCGCGATGAACAGGCTGATACCGGTCAATATTGCGTGCAGGAGGTACAGCAACGGCGCCAGGAACATGAACAGGAATTCCAGCGGCTCAGTAACACCGGTCAGGAACGCGGTGATCGCAACGGACAGCAACATACCGCCAACCATTGGACGACGCGCTTTCGGCGCAGCGAAGTACATCGCCAGCGCCGCACCCGGCAGACCGAACATCATGATCGGGAAGAAGCCGGACATGAACATCCCCGCCGTGCCGTCACCCGCGTAGAAGCGGTTGATGTCGCCGTGGAATACCGTACCTGCCGTGTTAGTGAACTCGCCAATCTGGAACCAGGCGATGGTGTTCAGCACCTGATGCAGACCTGTCGGGATCAACAGACGGTTGATGAAACCGAAGATACCGGAGCCCAGCGCGCCCGCGCCGACAATCCATTCACCGCCCGCATGAATAGCGTGCTGAACCGGAGGCCAGACGTAACCGAAAATCGCCGCCAGCACCAGACAGAAGAAGCCCGTGGCGATCGGCACAAAACGTTTGCCGCCAAAGAAGCTCAGGAAATCAGGAAGTTTGATACCGGACCAACGGTTATAAACGGCGCCGCCCACCAGACCGGTAATGATACCCGCCAGGACGCCCATGTTGATTTCCGGGTTAATCGTCACCATCGCTTTGGTCAGGACGAAGTACCCGACCGCACCCGCCAGCGCTGCTGCACCCGCGCTGTCCTTAGACCAGCTGGATGCCACACCGATGGCGAAGATCAGTGCGAGGTTATCGAAGATCGCCCCGCCCGCCTGCGCGATAAAGGCGACATTCAGTAAATCTGGTTGACCGAATCGCAGCAACAGTGCCGCCACCGGCAGCACTGCGATAGGGAGCTGTAACGCCCTACCCAGTCGCTGGAAAAAACCTAAAATATTCATCTTATTCCCCCTACGAGACCCCGATTAGGCTTCTGGAAGCCATTTTTTTATTGTGCGACAAATCGTTAAAGCGTGATGTTTGGCAACAACGGTATGAATTATTCATCTACGCTCAGAGTGTGTGAAAAATTAATTCGTATCGCAAATTAAACGCGTGTTTTTTGTGATTTGAATCACCAAATATCGTTATTCACCCTCCCTTATACTGGCTAACTGCGAAAACTTATTTTATCATTCAAAAAATCAACACGGATTGGCGCCTGTCCATACGAATCCAGGTTACGCTTACTAACGTACAGATGCTCAATCCGCCAATTTATTACTTTTACTTTTGAGGTGAAGAATGAGACTGATCCCCCTGACGTCCGCTGAACAGGTCGGCAAATGGGCTGCTCGCCATATCGTTAACCGTATTAACGCCTTCAAACCTACCGCCGATCGCCCGTTTGTCCTGGGCCTGCCGACCGGCGGCACGCCGCTGACGGCGTATAAAGCATTAGTCGAAATGCACAAAGCGGGCCAGGTCAGCTTTAAGCATGTGGTGACGTTCAACATGGACGAATATGTTGGCCTTCCGAAAGAACACCCGGAAAGCTACCACAGCTTCATGCATCGCAATTTCTTCGATCACGTTGATATTCCAGCAGAAAATATTAACCTGCTCAACGGTAACGCGCCGGATATCGATGCGGAATGCCGTAATTATGAAGAAAAAATCCGTTCTTACGGTAAAATTCACCTGTTTATGGGCGGCGTAGGCAACGACGGCCATATCGCGTTTAACGAACCGGCTTCTTCCCTGGCTTCCCGTACGCGTATCAAAACGCTGACCCATGACACGCGCGTGGCAAACTCCCGCTTCTTTGACGGCGACGTCAATCAGGTGCCGAAATATGCGCTGACCGTAGGCGTGGGTACGCTGCTGGACGCAGAAGAAGTGATGATCCTGGTGCTGGGCCATCAGAAAGCGCAGGCGCTACAGGCGGCCGTCGAAGGCAACGTCAACCACATGTGGACCATTAGCTGTCTGCAACTGCATCCGAGAGCAGTCGTGGTGTGCGACGAACCTTCCACTATGGAACTGAAAGTTAAGACACTGAAATATTTCAACGAGTTAGAAGCCGAAAATATTAAAGGTCTGTAATGTTATCTCCGCCCTGCACGCAGACGCAGGGCGGCATTTTTTGAAATCGGGGGTCGGAATGTATGCTTTAACCCAGGGCCGGATTTTTACCGGTCACGAAATTCTTGATGACCATGCGATTGTTGTCGCCAATGGCCTGATTGATCGCATCTGTCCAATGGCGGAACTGCCGCCAGAGATAGAACAACGCGCGTTGAATGGGGCCATTCTCTCCCCCGGTTTTATTGATGTGCAATTAAACGGCTGTGGCGGCGTCCAGTTCAACGATACCGCTGACGCGGTGACTGTCGAAACGCTGGAAATCATGCAGAAAGCCAATGAGAAATCAGGCTGCACCAGCTACCTGCCGACGCTGATTACCACCAGCGACGATCTGATGAAACAGGGCATTCGCGTCATGCGTGAATACCTGGCGAAATACCCGAATCAGGCATTAGGTCTTCATCTTGAAGGTCCGTGGCTGAATCTGGTCAAAAAAGGCACCCATAATCCGAGTTTTGTCCGCCAACCTGACGCTGCGCTGGTGGACTTCCTGTGCGATAATGCCGATGTGATCACCAAAGTCACGCTGGCGCCGGAAATGGTGCCGGCGGAAGTGATCGCCAAACTGACGGCGGCGGGCATTGTGGTTTCAGCCGGTCACTCCAATGCGACGTTAAAAGAGGCGAAAGCCGGTTTCCGCGCAGGGATCACCTTTGCCACCCACCTGTTCAACGCGATGCCGTATATTACGGGCCGTGAACCGGGTCTGGCGGGCGCCATTCTTGACGATGCCGATATTTATTGCGGCATCATCGCGGATGGTCTGCATGTTGATTACGTCAACATTCGTAACGCTAAACGTCTGAAAGGTGACAAACTTTGCCTGGTGACCGATGCAACCGCCCCGGCGGGTGCAAACATTGAACAGTTCATTTTTGCTGGTAAAACAATATACTACCGTAATGGACTGTGTGTGGATGAGAACGGTACGCTGAGCGGATCATCATTAACCATGATCGAAGGCGTGCGTAATCTGGTTGAACATTGCGGTATTGCGCTGGATGAAGTGCTGCGTATGGCGACGCTCTACCCTGCGCGCGCGATTGGCGTCGATAAGCAGCTCGGCAGCCTCGCGCCGGGTAAAGTTGCGAACCTGACCGCCTTCACCCACGACTTTAAAATCATCAAGACCATCGTTAATGGTAACGAGGTCGTTACTGAGTAAGAGAAAGTATGACACCAGGCGGACAAGCTCAAATAGGTAATGTTGATCTCGTAAAACAGCTTAACAGCGCGGCCGTTTACCGCCTGATTGACCAGCACGGGCCAATCTCGCGTATTCAGATTGCCGAGCAAAGCCAGCTTGCTCCCGCCAGCGTAACCAAAATTACGCGTCAACTCATTGAACGCGGCCTGATCAAAGAAGTTGATCAGCAGGCCTCCACCGGAGGCCGCCGCGCCATCTCCATCGTTACCGAAACCCGTAATTTCCATGCGATTGGCGTGCGGTTGGGTCGTCATGACGCAACCATTACCCTGTTTGACCTGAGCAGTAAAGTGCTGGCTGAAGAGCACTATCCATTGCCAGAGCGCACTCAGGAGACGCTGGAACATGCCCTGCTCAATGCCATCACCACATTCATCGACAGTAATCAGCGTAAACTTCGTGAGTTAATCGCGATTTCCGTGATCCTGCCGGGTCTTGTCGATCCCGAAAGCGGCGTGATCCGCTATATGCCGCATATTCAGGTTGAAAACTGGGGATTAGTTGAAGCGCTGGAAAAACGTTTTCACGTAACCTGTTTTGTCGGTCACGATATCCGCAGTCTGGCGCTGGCCGAGCACTATTTCGGTGCAAGCCAGGATTGCGAAGATTCCATTCTGGTGCGCGTACACCGGGGGACTGGCGCCGGGATTATCTCAAATGGCCGCATTTTTATTGGTCGCAACGGCAACGTCGGAGAGATCGGCCATATTCAGGTCGAGCCGCTGGGCGAGCGCTGTCACTGCGGCAATTTTGGCTGTCTGGAAACCATCGCCGCCAACGCGGCCATTGAACAACGCGTACAGCACTTACTCAAGCAGGGCTACCAAAGTCGCGTTACGCTGGACGACTGCACGATTAAAACCATCTGCAAGGCAGCCAATAAAGGTGACAGCTTAGCGGCAGAGGTGATTGAACACGTTGGTCGTCATCTGGGCAAAACCATCGCTATCGCTATCAACCTGTTTAATCCGCAAAAAATCGTGATTGCCGGTGAAATTACCGAAGCGGATAAAGTGCTGCTGCCGGCGATTGAAAGCTGTATCAACACACAGGCGCTGAAAGCGTTTCGCAAAAATTTGCCGGTTGTCCGTTCCACGCTGGATCACCGCTCCGCCATCGGCGCATTTGCGCTGGTGAAACGCGCCATGCTCAACGGCATTTTGTTGCAACATTTGCTGGAAAATTAATGAGCTTTTATAGTGGCGCATTATGACTAAATCCTTTGGGTAGTTCATGACCATCAAGAATGTAATTTGTGATATTGACGGCGTGCTGATGCACGACAATGTTGCCGTACCCGGTGCGGCAGAATTTCTGACGGATGTAATGGAAAAAGGTCTGCCGCTGGTGCTGCTGACCAATTACCCTTCACAGACCGGCCAGGATCTGGCGAACCGCTTTGCTACCGCAGGGGTTAACGTACCGGACAGCGTTTTTTATACTTCCGCGATGGCCACCGCCGATTTCCTGCGTCGTCAGGAAGGCAAGAAAGCCTATGTGGTCGGTGAAGGCGCACTAATTCACGAATTGTATAAAGCAGGTTTTACCATTACTGACGTCAATCCCGATTTTGTGATTGTCGGTGAGACCCGTTCCTATAACTGGGACATGATGCATAAAGCGGCCTTCTTCGTCGCCAACGGCGCCCGTTTCATCGCCACCAACCCCGATACCCACGGTCGTGGTTTCTATCCGGCCTGCGGCGCGCTCTGTGCAGGTATTGAAAAAATCTCTGGTCGTAAGCCTTTTTACGTCGGTAAACCCAGCCCGTGGATTATCCGCGCCGCGTTAAACAAAATGCAGGCGCACTCGGAAGAGACCGTTATCGTCGGCGACAATCTGCGCACCGATATTCTGGCAGGATTCCAGGCCGGTCTGGAAACCATTCTGGTGCTCTCTGGCGTCTCAACGCTCAACGATATCGACGACATGCCGTTCAGACCAAGCTGGATTTATCCTTCCGTCGCCGAAATCGACGTTATCTGAAAACATCCCCCTGCCTGATGGCGCTGCGCTTATCAGGCCTACAATATTGTTCTGTTCGAATCGTAGGCCTGATAAAAAACATCGTTTAATAAAATCGCCATAAAATTATCGATTCATCAATAAACACGCTCATTACGTAATCTTTTTTCATCATTCAACAACTGCCATTGCATTTTTTGCTTTCATCACGCCAAATCTCTTGCGAACCCTGCGGCTTTGCGGCATTTTCATAAACAAGCAAACACAAAAAAGCACCACGCAACGGGTTAATGGAGAAGGTTATGTGTTCTATTTTTGGCGTATTCGATATCAAAACAGACGCGGTTGAGCTGCGTAAAAAAGCCCTTGAGCTGTCACGTTTGATGCGCCATCGCGGCCCTGACTGGTCCGGTATTTACGCCTGCGATAACGCGATTCTGGCACACGAGCGTCTGTCTATTGTCGACGTCAACGCCGGTGCGCAGCCGCTGTACAACGAAAAGAAAACACATGTGCTGGCCGTTAACGGTGAAATTTATAACCACCAGGCATTACGCGCGGAATATGGCGACCGCTATCAGTTCCAGACCGGGTCTGACTGTGAAGTGATCCTCGCGCTGTACCAGGAAAAAGGGGTGGAATTTCTCGACGACTTACAGGGTATGTTCGCCTTTGCGCTGTACGACAGCGAACAGGATGCCTGGCTGATTGGTCGCGACCACATCGGGATCATCCCGCTTTATATGGGTCATGACGAACACGGCAACTTTTATGTCGCCTCTGAAATGAAGGCGCTGGTGCCGGTCTGCCGCACGATTAAAGAGTTCCCGGCAGGCAGCTACCTGTGGAGCAAAGACGGTGAGATTCGTCAGTACTACCAGCGCGACTGGTTCGAGTTCGACGCAGTAAAAGACAACGAAACGGACAAAAACGTGCTGCGCCAGGCGCTGGAAGAGTCCGTCAAAAGCCACCTGATGTCAGACGTGCCATACGGCGTATTGCTCTCGGGCGGCCTGGACTCCTCCATTATTTCCGCCATCACCAAGAAATTCGCCGCACGCCGCGTGGAAGATCAGGAACGTTCGGAAGCCTGGTGGCCTCAGTTGCACTCCTTTGCTGTCGGTCTGGAAGGCTCCCCGGATCTGAAAGCCGCGCAGGAAGTGGCAAACCATCTCGGCACCGTGCATCACGAAATTCACTTCACCGTGCAGGAAGGTCTGGATGCGATTCGCGACGTGATTTACCACATCGAAACTTACGATGTCACCACCATTCGCGCCTCGACACCGATGTATTTAATGTCGCGTAAAATCAAAGCGATGGGAATCAAAATGGTGCTGTCCGGCGAAGGTTCCGATGAAGTGTTTGGCGGCTACCTCTACTTCCATAAAGCGCCAAACGCCAAAGAACTGCACGAAGAGACCGTACGTAAACTACAGGCGCTGCATATGTTTGACTGTGCTCGCGCCAACAAAGCGATGTCTGCCTGGGGCGTCGAAGCCCGCGTCCCGTTCCTGGATAAGAAATTCCTCGATGTGGCGATGCGCATCAACCCGGAAGACAAAATGTGCGGCAACGGCAAAATGGAGAAACATATCCTGCGTGAATGTTTTGAATCCTACCTGCCCGCAAGCGTGGCATGGCGTCAAAAAGAGCAGTTCTCTGACGGCGTCGGCTACAGCTGGATCGACACGCTGAAAGAGGTCGCGGCGGAGCAAATTTCCGACCAGCAACTGGAAACCGCCCGCTTCCGTTTCCCGTACAACACGCCATCTTCTAAAGAAGCGTACCTGTACCGTGAAATCTTCGAAGAGCTGTTCCCGGTACCCAGCGCGGCAGAATGTGTGCCAGGCGGCCCGTCCGTCGCCTGTTCTTCTGCGAAGGCCATCGAATGGGATGAGGCGTTCAAAACGATGGACGATCCATCAGGCCGCGCCGTCGGCGTACACCAGTCCGCTTATAAATAAGTTATCGTGTTAAAAAGAGTCCTGCGGGACTCTTTTTTTACGCCGTTTTTTCACCGCAAAAAACGATTAATAACCAATAATTGCCGAATATTGCGTCACGCTGTTCGCAACCTAACCAAACAGTCACATTCCGGCCATTTTCAATGAAAAAGAGGTTGACGCTTCAAGGCTCAATACGCATAATGCGCCCCGCAACGCCGATAAGGTAACGCGAAAAAAGATGGCTACGTAGCTCAGTTGGTTAGAGCACATCACTCATAATGATGGGGTCACAGGTTCGAATCCCGTCGTAGCCACCATCTTTTTTGCGGGAGTGGCGAAATTGGTAGACGCACCAGATTTAGGTTCTGGCGCCGCAAGGTGTGCGAGTTCAAGTCTCGCCTCCCGCACCATTCACCAGTACGCGTTGCACGGATGGGGTATCGCCAAGCGGTAAGGCACCGGTTTTTGATACCGGCATTCCCTGGTTCGAATCCAGGTACCCCAGCCATATTTCTTCGAGTTTGCGGATTGCCGCGACGGTCATTGGGGTATCGCCAAGCGGTAAGGCACCGGTTTTTGATACCGGCATTCCCTGGTTCGAATCCAGGTACCCCAGCCATCGAAGAAAACAATCTGGCTACGTAGCTCAGTTGGTTAGAGCACATCACTCATAATGATGGGGTCACAGGTTCGAATCCCGTCGTAGCCACCAAATTCTTGGGGTATCGCCAAGCGGTAAGGCACCGGATTCTGATTCCGGCATTCCGAGGTTCGAATCCTCGTACCCCAGCCAAATTTGAAAGACGTTCGGATGACGAACGCAAAAACCCAACCATTGGGGTATCGCCAAGCGGTAAGGCACCGGATTCTGATTCCGGCATTCCGAGGTTCGAATCCTCGTACCCCAGCCACATTAAAAAAGCTCGCTTCGGCGAGCTTTTTGCTTTTCTGCCCGGCACTCCGGGCGGTGTAGGCCTGATAAGCGCAACGCTATCAGGCACAGAACATCCTACAACCCTAACGCATACTTCAGAGCCTGACGTTTCAACACGCCTGCGCGCTCTGCCGCCATCAATCCAATATTACGCATAATGCGCAGCGGCTGAAGATTATTGCTGAAACCGGCATAGAACAGATCCATTCCGCTTTGCATAATGAAGTTATCCGCCATGCGGCGCGTCTGATAGCGTTTCAGCACCTGGTGACTGGCCCAGACTTCGCCATGACTGCGGGCGCTGATCAACACATCCAGCAGTGCATCCACATCACGATACCCCAGGTTTACCCCCTGCCCGGCTAATGGATGAATGGTATGCGCCGCATCCCCCACCAGCGCCAGACCAGGCTGTACGTATTGCAACGCATGGCGGCGCGTCAGCGGAAAAGCACCTGCCGCAACCGGTGTGACCGCCCCCAGACGCGACGGAAAATGTTGCATAATTTCCACCTGCAACTGCGGCATACTCAGGTTCTGCAACTGGCGAATACGCGCCGGTGAGTCATACCACACCAGCGATGCCCAGTTGTCGAACAACGGTAAAAAGGCCCGTGGGCCGTCTGGCGTAAATTGCTGCCAGGTGCTGTCACCGGGATCGCTCTCACACTGTACGGTAATCAGCATACAGGACTGAGCATACTGCCAGGCATGAATGCCAATCCCCGCCAGCTGTCGTACCTGCGAATTCGCACCGTCAGCGCCGATCACCAGTTTTGCGGTAAGACGCTCGCCATCCGCCAGCTCCAGCTCATGTCGATCATTGTGGCGATGCAACGCAATCAGTGAAGCAGGCGCGCGCAGCGTCACTTTCGGGTGCACGTCCAGCGCCTGCCACAGCGCCTGTTGCAGCACGATATTCTCAACCATATAGCCAAGCAGCGGTAACTTAAGCTCGGCGGCGTCAAACACCACATGGGCGTTTTCCCACTCCCAGGTCTCCAGACGACGGTACGGATGGCTGCGCATCCCCTGCACCGCATCCCAGACGCCCAGGCCTTTAAGCAGCGACACCGACGCCGCGCTGATCGCTGAAATACGCACATCAGGCTGGCTGTCGGCCACAAACGGCGCAGGCTCAGCATGTTCAATCACCGTGACGGTAAATCCATGCTGCGCCAGTCCCAGCGCCAGCGCGCCACCGACCATCCCCCCGCCAACAATGGCAATTTCCGTTGGTTGATTTGTCATGGTCACTCATCCTGTTACGTTGATAAGACAAGTTTACAGGATTTTTTACCTCTAAGGGCTGATAAGCGTCATACTGGTCACAACCGCGCCAAAGCATTACACTATGCGCCCTGCAATTCAGCCACTATTTCGCAAGAGCAAGTCGATGACCAAAAAACTCCATATTAAAACCTGGGGCTGTCAGATGAACGAGTACGATTCATCGAAGATGGCCGATCTGCTGGATGCTACCCACGGGTATCAACTGACCGAGGTCGCGGAAGAAGCGGATGTGCTGCTGCTGAATACCTGCTCAATCCGCGAGAAGGCTCAGGAAAAAGTCTTCCATCAATTAGGCCGCTGGAAACTCTTAAAAGAGAAGAACCCGGATCTGATTATCGGCGTCGGCGGTTGCGTGGCCTCCCAGGAAGGCGACCACATCCGTCAGCGTGCGCACTATGTCGATATTATTTTTGGCCCGCAAACGCTGCACCGCTTACCGGAAATGATCAACTCCGTTCGTGGCGACCGCAGCCCGGTGGTGGACATCAGCTTCCCGGAAATCGAGAAGTTCGACCGCCTGCCGGAACCGCGTGCGGAAGGCCCGACCGCGTTTGTCTCCATCATGGAAGGGTGTAATAAATACTGCACGTACTGTGTGGTGCCGTATACCCGTGGTGAAGAGGTCAGCCGTCCGTCTGACGACATCCTGTTTGAGATCGCCCAGCTTGCTGCTCAGGGCGTGCGTGAAGTCAACCTGCTCGGTCAGAACGTTAACGCCTGGCGCGGTGAAAACTACGACGGCACCACCGGCTCCTTTGCCGACCTGCTGCGTCTGGTTGCCGCCATTGACGGGATCGATCGCATCCGCTTCACCACCAGCCACCCGATCGAGTTCACCGACGACATCATCGAAGTTTACCGTGATACGCCGGAACTGGTGAGCTTCCTGCACCTGCCGGTACAGAGCGGCGCGGATCGCGTACTGAACCTGATGGGGCGTACCCACACGGCGCTGGAGTACAAAGCGATCATCCGTAAACTGCGCGCGGCGCGCCCGGATATTCAAATTAGCTCGGACTTCATCGTTGGCTTCCCTGGCGAAACGACTCAGGACTTCGAACAGACCATGAAGCTGATTGCCGACGTCAATTTCGACATGAGCTACAGCTTTATTTTCTCGGCGCGTCCGGGAACACCGGCGGCCGATATGGTTGACGATGTGCCGGAAGAAGAGAAAAAGCAGCGTCTGTATATTCTACAGGAGCGTATTAACCAGCAGGCGATGGCCTGGAGCCGTCGGATGCTCGGCACCGTCCAGCGTATTCTGGTGGAAGGCACCTCGCGTAAGAGCATTATGGAACTGTCAGGCCGTACCGAAAATAACCGCGTGGTGAACTTTGAAGGCACCCCGGAGATGATCGGTAAGTTTGTGGATGTGGAAATCACCGATGTCTACACCAACTCTCTGCGCGGCAAGGTTGTACGCACCGAAGATGAGATGGGGCTGCGCGTGGCTGAAACGCCGGAGTCAGTCATTGCCCGCACCCGTAAAGAAAACGAGATTGGCGTCGGTTTTTACCAGCCTTAATCCTGCTGAAAAGCGAAAAAATGCCCGATGGCGCTGCACTTATCGGGCCTACGGCACAATATGGTTCGTAGGCCGGATAAGGCACTTGTGCCGCCATCCGGCAAATAACAGACAGGCCTTGTAATTCCCCCCTACGCCCCCATCTTCATTGCAATGCTTGCGCCTTTATCCTGTGGCGTGAATAATTTCCTTATCTGCCGGTGAATTTTCATTTTCCGGCAACTCAGGCATAAGAGGAACAGTTTGAACATAGACACTCGCGAAATTACCCTTGAGCCCGCAGACAACGCCCGTCTGTTGAGCCTTTGCGGCCCGTTTGACGACAACATCAAACAACTGGAACGCCGTCTCGGCATCGAGATCAACCGTCGTGACAATCACTTTAAGCTGACCGGTCGCCCGATTTGCGTCACCGCCGCGGCAGATATCCTGCGCAGCCTGTACGTCGATACCGCCCCGATGCGCGGTCAGATTCAGGACATCGAGCCGGAACAAATCCACCTTGCGATTAAAGAAGCGCGCGTGCTGGAACAAAGCGCGGAGAGCGTTCCTGACTATGGCAAGGCGATAAATATTAAAACCAAGCGTGGCGTGATTAAGCCGCGCACGCCGAATCAGGCGCAGTACATCGCCAACATTCTTGATCACGACATTACTTTCGGCGTTGGCCCTGCCGGTACGGGGAAAACTTACCTCGCCGTTGCCGCTGCCGTGGACGCTCTTGAGCGTCAGGAAATTCGTCGTATTCTGCTGACCCGTCCGGCGGTGGAAGCCGGGGAAAAACTGGGCTTTCTGCCAGGCGACCTGAGCCAGAAGGTCGACCCGTATCTTCGCCCGCTGTACGACGCGCTGTTTGAGATGCTCGGCTTCGAGAAAGTAGAAAAGCTGATTGAGCGCAACGTCATTGAAGTCGCGCCGCTGGCCTATATGCGCGGTCGTACGCTGAACGACGCCTTTATTATTCTCGATGAGAGCCAGAACACCACCATCGAACAGATGAAGATGTTCCTGACGCGTATCGGCTTTAATTCGAAAGCGGTTATTACCGGCGACGTCACGCAGATTGACCTGCCGCGCAACACGAAGTCTGGCCTGCGCCATGCGATAGAGGTGCTGGCGGAAGTCGAAGAGATCAGCTTTAACTTCTTCCACAGCGAAGACGTGGTGCGCCATCCGGTGGTTGCCCGTATCGTTAACGCCTATGAAGCCTGGGAAGAAGCGGAGCAAAAACGCAAGGCAGCGCTGGCGGCAGAACGTAAGCGTGAAGCGCAGGAGCAGGAACAAAAATGAGTCAGGTGATCCTCGATTTACAACTGGCATGTGAAGACCATTCCGGCCTGCCGGAAGAGAGCCAGTTTCAGACGTGGCTGAATGCGGTGATCCCACAGTTTCAGGAAGAATCAGAAGTGACGATTCGCCTGGTGGATGAAGCCGAAAGCCACGATCTTAACCTGACCTACCGCGGGAAAGATAAGCCAACCAACGTGCTCTCTTTCCCGTTTGAAGCGCCGCCAGGTATGGAGATGCCGCTGCTGGGCGATCTGATCATCTGCCGCCAGGTAGTGGAGCAAGAAGCGAAAGAACAAGATAAGCCGCTGGAGGCCCACTGGGCGCATATGGTCGTGCACGGCAGCCTGCATTTGCTGGGCTACGACCATATCGAAGATGATGAAGCGGAAGAGATGGAAGCCCTCGAAACAGAGATTATGCTTGCTCTGGGCTATGAGGACCCGTACATTTCCGAGAAAGACTAAGTACGATGAACAAACATGCCGTCAGCCGTTAAGTATATGCATGACGAGCGACCTATTAACCAACATGAGAACCCATACGACGCCATGAGCGACGACAATTCACACAGTAGTGACACGTTAAACAGCAAAAAGGGATTTTTTTCCCTGTTACTGAGCCAACTTTTCCACGGTGAACCCAAAAACCGTGACGAACTGCTGGCGCTGATCCGTGATTCCGGGCAGAACGACCTTATCGATGAAGATACGCGCGATATGCTCGAAGGGGTGATGGACATTGCGGACCAGCGCGTTCGCGACATCATGATCCCCCGCTCCCAGATGATTACCCTGAAACGCAACCAGACGCTGGATGAGTGCCTTGATGTCATCATTGAGTCAGCACACTCGCGTTTCCCGGTCATCAGCGAAGACAAAGATCACATTGAAGGGATTCTGATGGCGAAGGATCTGCTGCCGTTTATGCGCAGCGATGCCGAAGCCTTCAGCATGGAAAAAGTGTTACGCCAGGCCGTTGTTGTCCCGGAGAGTAAGCGCGTTGACCGCATGCTCAAAGAGTTCCGTTCCCAGCGTTACCATATGGCGATCGTTATCGACGAGTTTGGCGGGGTGTCGGGTCTGGTGACCATTGAAGACATTCTCGAACTGATCGTGGGTGAAATTGAAGACGAGTATGATGAAGAAGATGATATCGACTTCCGTCAGCTCAGTCGCCACACCTGGACCATTCGCGCTCTCGCACCGATTGAAGACTTCAACGAAGCCTTCGGCACCAGCTTCAGCGATGAAGAGGTCGATACCATTGGCGGTCTGGTGATGCAGGCGTTCGGTCATCTGCCTGCGCGCGGTGAGACCATTGACATTGATGGTTACCAGTTCAAAGTCGCTATGGCCGACAGCCGTCGTATTATTCAGGTTCATGTCAGAATACCGGATGACTCGCCCCAGCCTAAACTGGACGAATAAAACCAAAAGTGGACTAAAGACTAAATGGCATTTGCCTCACTGATTGAACGCCAGCGCATTCGCCTGCTGCTGGCGTTATTATTCGGCGCCTGCGGAACGCTGGCTTTTTCTCCGTATGACGTCTGGCCCGCCGCGCTTATCTCGCTTATGGGCCTACAGGCGTTAACCTTACACCGCCGCCCGCTCCAGTCGGCTGCTATCGGCTACTTCTGGGGGCTGGGACTCTTTGGCTCCGGCATCAACTGGGTCTACGTCAGTATCGCGCAGTTCGGTGGTATGCCCGGCCCGATAAACGTCTTCCTTGTGGTGCTGCTTGCCGCATACCTTTCCCTCTACACGGGCCTGTTTGCCGGTATTCTGTCGCGTCTGTGGCCGAAAACCACCTGGCTGCGCGTGGCGATCGCCGCCCCCGTAGTCTGGCAAATCACCGAGTTTCTGCGTGGCTGGGTACTGACCGGCTTCCCGTGGCTACAGTTCGGCTATAGCCAGATTGACGGCCCGCTAAAAGGGCTGGCGCCGGTGATGGGCGTTGAGGCCATCAACTTCCTGCTGATGATGGTCAGCGGCCTGCTGGTGCTGGCGGCAGTTACCCGCAACTGGCGTCCTCTGGTCGCCGCGCTGGTGTTATTTGCCCTGCCCTTCCCGCTGCGTTACATCCAGTGGTATACGCTGGAGCCGGAAAAAACCACGCAGGTCTCGCTGGTTCAGGGCGACATTCCCCAATCGCTGAAGTGGGATGAGAGTCAGCTTATCAATACGCTGAAAATCTATCTCGACGCCACCCAACCGGAAATGGGTAAATCGCAACTGATTATCTGGCCGGAGTCCGCCATTCCCGATCTGGAGATTAATCAGCAGCGTTTTCTCGGCATGATGGACGATCTGCTGAAATCCAAAAACAGCACGTTGATTACCGGCATCGTCGATGCGCGTCTGAACAAGCAGAACCGCTACGACACCTACAACACGATTATCACGCTGGGTAAAGACAGCCCGTACAGCTACGATTCCAGCAATCGCTACAACAAAAACCACCTGGTGCCGTTTGGCGAGTTCGTGCCGCTGGAGTCGATTCTGCGCCCGTTAGCGCCGTTCTTTGACCTGCCGATGTCCTCATTCAGCCGTGGGCCGTACATACAGCCACAGCTGCATGCGCATGGCTTTAAACTGACGGCGGCGATTTGCTACGAAATCATTCTGGGTGAACAGGTTCGGGACAATTTCCGCCCGGACACTGACTATCTGCTGACCATCTCTAACGACGCCTGGTTCGGAAAATCTATCGGCCCGTGGCAGCACTTCCAGATGGCGAGAATGCGTTCTCTGGAGCTGGCGCGCCCGCTGTTGCGCAGCACCAACAACGGCATTACGGCAGTCATTGGCCCGCAAGGTGAAATTCAGGCGATGATCCCGCAGTTTACCCGCGACGTGTTGACCACCCACGTTACGCCAACCCGTGGTTTAACGCCTTATGCCCGTACCGGCAACTGGCCGTTATGGTTGCTCACCGCGCTGATGGGCTTTGGCGCCGTGGTGATGAGCCTGCGTCAGCGTCGTAAATAATCTCCCTTATTACCGGATAAGACGCGATGCGTCTTATCCGGCCTGGCTATATCCCTCCATTCTGGCACGCCTATTGCTTTGTTAAACAAGGTAAACCTTGTTTTGGCTATATGTGCAACCTGGTCGCACCAATATCGATCATCGGTAGCACCCAAACAGTGCAATGAAAGATTTTTGCCTCTAAACGGTGCGGCGCACTTCGCAAAAATAAACAATAAAGCAGCAAAATCTTTACATTAAGCCAAACTAAATGTTAACAAACACGCATAACACTGCACGCTCAAGTTGCAGACGATAACAACACAAACACTCACAATGGGTATCAATGCGTCGATGGCGCAGACGATAAAGGAGTTGGATATGCAATTACGTAAGCTAGCCACAGCAATGCTGGTCATGGGAATGTCTGCCGGTCTGGCACACGCGGAAGACGCCGCGCCAGCGGCGGGCAGTACGCTGGATAAAATCGCGAAGAATGGCATTATCGTCGTCGGCCACCGCGAGTCCTCCGTGCCGTTCTCTTACTACGACAACCAGCAAAAAGTGGTCGGTTATTCACAGGACTACTCCAACGCCATCGTTGAAGCCGTGAAGAAAAAGCTTAACAAACCTGACCTGCAGGTGAAGTTGATCCCAATTACCTCCCAGAACCGTATTCCGCTGTTGCAGAACGGAACCTTCGACTTTGAATGTGGCTCCACCACCAACAACGTCGAACGCCAGAAACAAGCTGCGTTCTCTGACACCATTTTCATCGTCGGTACGCGTCTGCTGGCGAAAAAAGACGGCGATATTAAAGACTTCCCGGACCTGAAAGGGAAAGCGGTCGTGGTCACCTCCGGTACCACCTCTGAAATTCTGCTGCACAAGCTGAATGAAGAACAAAAAATGAATATGCGCATTATCAGTGCGAAAGATCACGGCGACTCCTTCCGTACGCTGGAAAGCGGTCGCGCCGTCGCCTTTATGATGGATGATGCCCTGCTGGCGGGTGAACGTGCGAAAGCCAAAAAACCAGACAACTGGGAGATCGTCGGTAAGCCGCAATCTCAGGAAGCCTACGGCTGTATGCTGCGTAAAAACGATCCTGAGTTTAAAACGCTGGTAGATGACACGATTGCCCAGGTGCAGACCTCAGGCGAAGCGGAAAAATGGTTTGATAAGTGGTTTAAAAACCCAATCCCGCCGAAAAACCTGAACATGAATTTCGAACTGTCCGACGAGATGAAGGCGCTGTTCAAAGAACCGAATGACAAAGCACTTAACTAACTAAAATAAATGGGGCGGGATCTCCTTGCCCTCTCGATTGTCATTCAGCACGGACAGACTATAAGCCTGATGGTCGTTCCCCATCAGGCCTGAAAACCGCAAAACGCTGGATAACAATCTTCGAGGGTAGCGCTGCTACCCTTTTTTTTCTGGAGTAGATTTATGTCAATAGACTGGAACTGGGGGATTTTTTTACAACAAGCCCCGTTCGGCAACACCACGTATCTCGGCTGGCTCTGGAGCGGCTTCCAGGTCACCGTCGCGTTATCCATCACCGCCTGGATTATTGCTTTCCTCGTCGGCTCGTTATTCGGCATTTTACGTACTGTACCTAACCGCTTCCTCTCAGGAATGGGGACGCTTTACGTGGAACTGTTTCGTAACGTCCCGCTGATTGTTCAGTTCTTTACCTGGTATCTGGTCGTGCCTGAGCTGTTGCCGGAAAATATCGGCATGTGGTTCAAGGCGGAACTGGACCCGAACATTCAATTTTTCCTCTCATCAATGATCTGCCTGGGGCTGTTTACCGCTGCGCGCGTCTGCGAGCAGGTACGCGCCGCGATTCAGTCGCTGCCTCGCGGGCAGAAAAACGCTGCGCTGGCGATGGGGCTGACGCTACCTCAGGCTTATCGCTATGTTCTGCTACCGAACGCCTATCGGGTGATTGTCCCGCCGATGACCTCGGAAATGATGAACCTGGTGAAAAACTCCGCCATCGCATCGACCATTGGTCTGGTGGATATGGCGGCGCAGGCGGGCAAGCTGCTGGATTACTCCGCCCACGCCTGGGAGTCATTCACCGCAATTACGCTGGCCTACGTGCTGATTAATGCCGTCATTATGCTGGTGATGAATCTGGTGGAACGTAAAGTCCGCCTGCCTGGCAATATGGGAGGCAAATAATGTACGAGTTTGACTGGAGTTCGATCGTTCCTTCCATGCCGTACTTGCTGGCCGGGCTGGTGATCACCCTGAAAATTACCGTCACCGCCGTGGTGATCGGGATTCTCTGGGGCACCATTCTGGCGGTAATGCGTCTCTCAAGTTTCGCCCCTGTCGCCTGGTTTGCGAAAGCTTACGTCAACGTTTTCCGCTCCATCCCGCTGGTGATGGTGCTGCTATGGTTCTACCTGATTGTGCCGGGGCTGTTGCAGGACGTACTGGGTATTTCGCCCAAAACGGATATTCGCCTGATTTCAGCGATGGTCGCGTTTTCCATGTTTGAAGCGGCGTATTACTCGGAGATTATCCGTGCGGGTATTCAGAGCATTTCACGCGGGCAGTCCAGCGCTGCGCTGGCGCTGGGGATGACCCACTGGCAGTCGATGAAGCTCATCATCCTGCCGCAGGCGTTCCGTGCAATGGTGCCGCTGCTGCTTACCCAGGGTATCGTACTGTTCCAGGATACCTCCCTGGTTTACGTGTTAAGCCTCGCGGATTTCTTCCGCACCGCCACCACCATTGGCGAGCGTGATGGTACGCAGGTCGAAATGATCCTGTTTGCCGGTGCCGTCTACTTTGTTATCAGCCTGAGCGCGTCGTTGTTGGTCAGCTATTTGAAGAAAAGGACAGTTTAATGATTACCCTGAAAAATGTTTCTAAATGGTATGGTCACTTTCAGGTGCTGACCGACTGCTCCACGGAAGTGAAAAAAGGTGAAGTGGTGGTAGTCTGCGGCCCGTCGGGTTCCGGTAAATCGACCCTGATCAAAACGGTGAACGGACTGGAACCGGTGCAACAGGGTGAAATCACCGTTGACGGCACCAAAGTGAATGACAAAAAAACGGATCTGGCGAAGCTCCGCTCGCGGGTCGGAATGGTGTTCCAGCACTTTGAACTGTTCCCGCATCTGTCGATCATTGAAAACCTGACGCTGGCGCAGGTGAAAGTGCTCAAACGCGGCAAAGCGCCCGCCCGTGAAAAAGCGCAGAAGTTGCTTGAGCGCGTAGGACTTTCGGCCCATGCCAATAAGTTCCCGGCGCAGCTTTCCGGCGGGCAGCAACAGCGTGTGGCAATCGCGCGCGCGCTGTGCATGGACCCTATCGCTATGCTGTTTGATGAACCGACATCCGCACTCGATCCTGAAATGATCAACGAAGTGCTGGACGTTATGGTCGAGCTGGCAAACGAAGGGATGACCATGATGGTCGTCACCCACGAAATGGGCTTTGCCCGTAAGGTGGCCAATCGGGTGATCTTTATGGACGAGGGGAAAATTGTCGAAGACTCACCGAAAGAGGAGTTCTTCGCCAACCCGAAATCGGACCGCGCCAAAGACTTCCTGGCGAAAATCCTGCATTAATCCTCCCGGCGCGCACGACAGAGTGCGCGCCATATCACGCTTTATCTCTTCATATCTCGAATCGCACTCATCCCGGCGTTACCCTTGTCACAAAGTACCACTTACAAGGAGCAACAATGGCACTTCCAGTCCTTTTTGATTGCGATCCAGGTCATGACGACGCTATCGCAATTGTTCTCGCCCTCGCATCGCCTGAACTGGATGTGAAAGCGATCACCTCTTCCGCCGGTAACCAGACGCCTGACAAAACGCTGCGTAACGTATTGCGTATGCTGACGCTACTGGGGCGTACCGATATTCCTGTCGCGGGCGGCGCGATAAAACCGCTGATGCGCGATCTGATCATCGCCGATAACGTACACGGCGAAAGCGGACTGGACGGCCCGGCGCTACCGGAGCCGTCATTTGCGCCGCAGACCTGCACCGCCGTTGAGCTGATGGCGAAAACCCTGCGCGAAAGCCCGGAACCGGTAACCATCGTCGCCACCGGGCCGCAAACCAACGTCGCCTTGTTGCTGAACAGCTATCCAGAATTGCACCGTAAAATCGCCCGTATTGTGATCATGGGCGGCACGATGGGATTAGGTAACTGGACGCCAGCGGCAGAATTCAATATTTACGTCGACCCCGAAGCGGCAGAGATTGTCTTCCAGTCAGGGATTCCCGTAGTGATGGCCGGGCTGGACGTAACGCACAAAGCGCAGATTCATGCTGAAGATACCGAGCGTTTCCGGGCGACGGGCAATCCTGTTTCCACGATCGTGGCGGAGCTGCTAGATTTCTTCCTCGAATATCACAAAGACGAAAAGTGGGGCTTTATCGGCGCGCCGTTGCATGACCCTTGCACCATCGCCTGGCTGCTAAAACCCGAGCTTTTCACCACCGTTGAACGTTGGGTCGGCGTGGAGACTCAGGGGAAATACACCCAGGGAATGACGGTCGTGGATTATTACTTCCTGACGGGCAATAAACCGAATGCGACGGTGATGGTCGATATCGACCGGCAGGGCTTTGTGGATTTGCTGGCGGAGAGGCTGGCGTTCTACGCATCATAACCAGCCGGATGGCGCTAACGCTTATCCGGCCTACATCAGCGTACAATTTGTAGGCCGGATAAGACGCTTCGCGTCGCCATCCGGCACTGCCGATTACGGCTCAAACGGTCTGCGCTGGAACTGGTCGTGGCCGCATTTCGGGCACAGCGGCAGTACATCCGGCGTATACACCGCTAAATGGTAATGACACTTCTCGCACACAAGGTTGCCCAAGCCGACCACCTCGCCGCTGTGGTAGACCCCGTGGTGATTGAGATCCTGGAACACTTCGCGCCACTCCAGTTGCGTTTTGTCGGTGATGTCCGCCAGCTCCTGCCAGAGGCTCTCTTTAATCACCCGCATAAAGACGCTGTCGCTCTCCTCTTCCTGGCTCTCCTCGTAGCTCATGGCGAACTCTTCCAGGTCGCGTCTGACGGCGCGCGTCAGTTCGTCCACCTCGATTCGCGTTAACTCCCCTGCTTTCATTACGCTCTGACGCGCCTGTTCCACCAGCGCGTCAATATCGCGTTCGCCATTACGCAGGCGTTCGCTTAATGACGTCACCAGTTCACGGTAATATTGAGCAACCTTGTTCATCGCTTCGCCTCCTGGGTCGTTAACTGTCTATAATAATAGACGTTATTTACGCCGCGCTTTGCAAGACCGCCCACAGACTGTGTAAATTCATGCAAGGATTAGCATGGCGGGAATTCAATGCAGAATGCGCGAAAGGCTGTTTTGGCGCGGGCGTTTGGGCTATGCTATGCGGATCTGAAACACCACATCTAACGCTACGTTTGTAGCCGTAATGAAAACAGGACCACTGGCTGCCATGCAAGAGCAATACCGCCCGGAAGAGATAGAATCAAAAGTCCAGCAACACTGGGACGAGAAGCGCACCTTTGAAGTAACCGAAGACGAGAGCAAAGAGAAGTATTACTGCCTGTCGATGCTTCCCTATCCTTCTGGTCGACTACACATGGGCCATGTGCGTAACTACACCATCGGTGATGTGATTGCCCGCTACCAGCGCATGCTGGGTAAAAACGTTCTACAGCCCATCGGCTGGGATGCATTCGGTCTGCCTGCTGAAGGCGCGGCGGTGAAAAACAACACGGCGCCAGCGCCGTGGACCTATGACAACATCGCCTACATGAAAAACCAGCTCAAAATGCTGGGTTTCGGCTATGACTGGAGCCGCGAGCTGGCGACCTGCACCCCGGAATACTACCGCTGGGAGCAAAAATTCTTCACCGAACTGTATAAAAAAGGCCTGGTGTACAAAAAGACCTCTGCGGTGAACTGGTGCCCGAACGACCAGACCGTACTGGCGAACGAGCAGGTTATCGACGGCTGCTGCTGGCGCTGCGACACCAAAGTTGAGCGTAAAGAGATCCCGCAGTGGTTCATTAAGATCACCGCCTACGCCGACGAACTGCTGAACGATCTGGATAAACTGGATCACTGGCCAGACACCGTTAAAACCATGCAGCGCAACTGGATCGGCCGTTCTGAAGGCGTCGAGATCACCTTTGACGTGAACGGCTACGACAATACGCTGACGGTGTACACCACGCGTCCAGACACATTCATGGGCGCCACTTACCTGGCGGTTGCCGCAGGTCACCCGCTGGCGCAGAAAGCGGCTGCCAACAACCCGGAACTGGCTGCCTTTATCGACGAATGCCGCAACACCAAAGTGGCGGAAGCCGATATGGCGACGATGGAGAAAAAAGGCGTCGACACCGGTTTTAAAGCCATTCACCCGCTGACCGGCGAAGCGATCCCGGTATGGGCCGCCAACTTCGTGCTGATGGAATACGGTACCGGTGCGGTCATGGCCGTTCCGGGCCACGATCAGCGTGACTATGAATTTGCCACCAAATATGGCCTGACCATCAAGCCGGTTATCCTGGCGGCGGACGGCTCTGAACCGGATCTGTCCGAGCAGGCACTGACCGAGAAAGGCGTACTGTTTAACTCCGGCGAATTTAACGGTCTGGGCTTTGAAGACGCCTTCAACGCGATTGCCGATAAACTGGCGGCAAAAGGCGTCGGCGAGCGAAAAGTCAACTACCGTCTGCGCGACTGGGGCGTTTCCCGTCAGCGTTACTGGGGCGCGCCGATTCCGATGGTGACTCTGGAAGACGGCACCGTTCTGCCGACCCCGGAAGATCAACTGCCGGTCATCCTGCCGGAAGACGTCGTCATGGACGGCATCACCAGCCCGATCAAAGCCGATCCTGAGTGGGCGAAAACCACCGTTAACGGTCAGCCTGCGCTGCGTGAAACCGACACCTTTGACACCTTTATGGAGTCCTCCTGGTACTACGCGCGCTACACCTGCCCGCAGTACAACGAAGGGATGCTGGACCCGGAAGCAGCAAACTACTGGCTGCCGGTCGATATCTACATCGGCGGTATTGAACACGCGATCATGCACCTGCTCTACTTCCGCTTCTTCCACAAGCTGATGCGCGACGCGGGCATGGTGAACTCTGACGAACCGGCGAAACAGCTGCTGTGCCAGGGTATGGTGCTGGCAGACGCATTCTACTATGTAGGCGAAAACGGCGAGCGTAACTGGGTCTCCCCGGTTGATGCCATCGTTGAGCGCGACGAGAAAGGCCGCATCGTTAAGGCGAAAGACGCGGCGGGTCATGAGCTGGTGTACACCGGCATGAGCAAGATGTCCAAGTCCAAAAACAACGGCATCGACCCGCAGGTAATGGTTGAGCGTTACGGCGCGGACACCGTGCGTCTGTTCATGATGTTTGCTTCTCCGGCCGATATGACGCTGGAATGGCAGGAATCTGGCGTGGAAGGGGCAAACCGCTTCCTGAAGCGCGTCTGGAAACTGGTCTATGAGCACACCGCGAAAGGCGAGGTTGCGGCACTGAACGTTGATGCGCTGAGCGAAGATCAGAAAGCGCTGCGTCGCGACGTCCACAAAACCATCGCGAAAGTGACCGATGATATCGGCCGCCGTCAGACCTTCAACACCGCGATTGCCGCGATTATGGAGCTGATGAACAAACTGGCGAAAGCGCCGCAGGAAGGCGAGCAGGATCGCGCCCTGATGCAGGAAGCGCTGCTGGCTGTCGTGCGTATGCTCAACCCGTTCACCCCACATGCCTGCTTCACGCTGTGGGAAGCGCTGAAAGGCGAAGGCGATATCGATAACGCGCCGTGGCCGGTCGCTGACGACAAAGCAATGGTAGAAGACTCTACGTTGGTTGTGGTTCAGGTGAACGGTAAAGTCCGTGGCAAAATCACCGTACCGGTGAACGCCACTGAAGAACAGGTTCGTGAACGTGCTGGCCAGGAACATTTGGTCGCAAAATATCTTGATGGCGTTACCGTGCGTAAAGTGATTTACGTTCCGGGTAAACTCCTCAATTTGGTCGTTGGCTAAGCGCGGGAGGAAGCGTGCGACATCTGACAACATTGTTGTTATCCCTGGCGGTGCTGGTCACCGCCGGGTGCGGCTGGCACCTGCGTAGCACTACGCAGGTGCCCAGCACGATGAAAACTATGATTCTTGATACAAGCGATCCGAATGGACCATTAAGCCGGGCGGTACGTAACCAACTGCGTCTTAACAATATTGAATTGCTTGAGAAAGATACAACGCGCCAGGATGTTCCGTCACTGCGCCTTGGCCGGACCAGTATCTCTAAAGATACCGCCTCCGTGTTCCAGGATGGCCGTACGGCGGAATACCAGATGGTCATGAGCGTCAGTGCAAGCGTTCTGATCCCGGGTCATGATATTTATCCGATCAGCACGAAAGTGTACCGTTCATTCTTTGATAACCCGCAAACCGCGCTGGCGAAGGATAATGAACAGGATATGATCATCAAAGAGATGTATGACAAAGCGGCCGAACAGTTGATTCGCAAGCTGCCGAGTATCCATGTCGCTGATGCTCAGTCATCCCAGGAAAACGCGGACGCCGCTGAAAACACCACGGCGACGCCAGCATCTTCCCCGGCACGCGTGTCCACCACGCTGGGTAACTGATGATCCGGTTGTACCCTGAACAACTCCGCGCACAGCTCAATGAAGGGCTGCGCGCGGCGTATTTGCTCCTGGGCAACGACCCTCTCTTGTTGCAGGAAAGCCAGGACGCTATTCGTCTGACGGCCGCTGCGCAAGGGTTCGAAGAACACCACGCCTTTACGATCGACACCAGTACCGACTGGGGAACTCTGTTCTCACAGTGTCAGGCAATGAGCCTGTTTGCCAGCCGTCAAACGCTGCTGTTGTTGCTACCGGAAAATGGCCCGAATGCGGCGATCAATGAACAGCTCGCAACGCTCAGCGGTTTGCTGCATGACGACCTGCTGCTGATCGTGCGCGGAAACAAGCTCACCAAAGCCCAGGAAAACGCCGCCTGGTATACCTCGCTGGCGGGCACTGGCGTGCAGGTAAGCTGTCAGACGCCGGAGCAGGCGCAGCTACCGCGCTGGGTTGCAGCCAGAGCAAAGCAGAATAATTTGCAGCTGGATGACGCCGCAAATCAGCTGCTGTGTTATTGCTACGAAGGCAACCTGCTGGCGCTGGCGCAGGCGCTGGAGCGGCTTTCACTCCTCTGGCCTGACGGTAAGCTCACGCTTCCACGCGTAGAGCAGGCCGTCAACGACGCGGCGCACTTTACGCCATACCATTGGGTGGATGCGTTATTGATGGGCAAAAGCAAACGCGCCCTGCACATTTTGCAGCAACTGCGCCTTGAGGGCAGTGAGCCCGTGATCCTGCTGCGCACCCTGCAACGCGAATTACTGATGCTGGTTAACCTTAAACGGCAATCCGCCCATACGCCTCTGCGCACGCTGTTTGATAAACATCGGGTATGGCAAAACCGTCGCGGCATGATTGGCGATGCGTTGAATCGGCTCCAGCAGACCCAGCTTCGCCAGGCAGTGCAACTGTTGACGCGGACGGAAATTACGCTAAAACAAGATTATGGACAGTCAGTGTGGGCTGAGTTGGAGGGGCTTTCTCTCCTTCTCTGCCACAAAGCGCTGGCAGATGTTTTTATTGATGGTTGATATGAAATCGTTACAGGCTCTGTTCGGCGGCACCTTTGATCCCGTGCATTATGGTCATCTCAAGCCCGTGGAAACGCTGGCCAATCTGATTGGCCTGTCGCGGGTGATTATCATGCCCAATAACGTACCGCCTCATCGTCCACAGCCTGAAGCGTCCAGCGCACAGCGTAAATATATGCTTGAGCTGGCTATCGCCGACAAGCCGCTGTTTATCCTGGATGAGCGCGAACTCAAACGCGATACCGCCTCTTACACCGCGCAAACGCTGAAAGAGTGGCGGGAAGAGCAAGGCCCGGACGCGCCGCTGGCGTTTATCATCGGCCAGGACTCCTTACTGACGTTCCCGACCTGGCACGACTATGAAACCATTCTGGACAATACTCACCTGATCGTTTGCCGACGCCCCGGCTACCCGCTTGAGATGGTGAAAGAGCAGCATCAGCAGTGGCTGGAGCGCCATTTAACCCATACGCCGGACGATCTGCACGCGCTCCCGGCGGGTAAAATTTATCTGGCTGAAACGCCCTGGTTCAATATCTCCGCCACCCTTATCCGCGAGCGGCTGGAGAAAGGCGAACCGTGCGACGATCTCATGCCGGAATCCGTCCTGAACTACATCAACCAGCAAGGGTTGTATCGGTAAAGACTTCCGCCAGCGCCGTCAGCAGGCGGCTGTTCTCTTCCTGACTGCGAATCGCCACCCGGTAATAACGCGCGTCAAGCCCCGGATAGTTAGCACAACTGCGGATCAGAATGTGCTTCTCCAGCAAGGCACGTTGCAAATCCAGACCTTCCCGCTCACAGCGCAATAAAAGATAATTCGCCCGACCGGGATAAACCGTTAGCTCAGGAAACGCATGTAACCGCTGACGGAAGCGTTGTCCCTCCTCCGCCAGCCACTGCCAGGTCGCCTGGTGATAGGCGGCATCCTGCAAGATAACCTCTCCGGCCAGTGCCGCAAACGCGTTGATTGACCAGGGCATCTGTTGCGCTCTCATTTGCGCGACCGCCTGCTCGTCGCTGTTCACCAGATAGCCCAGCCGCAGCCCCGGAATGGCGTAAAATTTGGTGAGCGAACGCAGCACCCAGATATGCGGGTTGCCCTGCAACAGCGGAATAAAACCCTCTTCACCCGGAATAAAATCGATAAACGCCTCATCCAGGATCAGCGCGATCCCCTGCGTCTTACAGCGCTCCGCAATAGCCAGTAACAGTTCGTGGGCAGGCAGGAGTCCGGTTGGATTATTTGGCGTACAGAGAAACAGGCAGTCCAGATCCGGGGTCAGCGCATTCAGAATGGCGTCCGTGAGTTGCCAGCCATCGGCTTCGCGAAGCGCAAATTCATGTATCTCACACGCGCCCCACTGTAGCGCACGGCGATACTCGGCAAAGCCCGGCGTGGCGATCATGGCATGACGCGGCTTCAGCCCGTGAACCAGCGTGAAGATGGATTCCGTCTCGCCATTTCCGGCCAGGAGCCATGACGCGGGGATCTGATGGTGCTGCGCCAGCGCCTGGTGCAGATGCTGATAATCCACATCAGGATACCGCTCCGCGCAGGTAAGATTGTCGATAAGCGCGCGTTTTAAGCGCCCTGGCATACCCAGAGGATTAATATTTGCGCTAAAATCCAGCAACTGTTCAGGCGAGATGCCCAACAATGCAGCGGCTTCCCGGGTGTTACCGCCATGCGCACTCTTCAGTAAAGGCATCTTGCCTCCGATAAAAAGTCTATTTTAGTGAAAAAGCGCTGCGCAATCAGGGTGAATATCATATTTTGCGCGAATACGTATCACGAGGAAAAACATGCGACTCTGGTTAGTTCGTCATGGGGAAACCGAAGCCAATGTAGCCGGATTATACAGCGGCCACGCCCCCACTCCGCTGACAGAAAAAGGGATAGCCCAGGCGCAAACGCTGAATAATCTGCTGCGCAATGTCCCCTTCGACAACGTATTCTGTAGCGAACTGGAACGCGCCCGCCACACGGCGCGGCTGGTGCTTCACGACCGCGACGTACCGCAGCGCCTGTTCCCGGAGCTTAACGAGATGTTTTTTGGCGACTGGGAGATGCGTCATCACCGCGATCTGAGCCGCGAAGACGCGGCAAGCTACGCGGCCTGGTGTACCGACTGGCAGAACGCCGTCCCGACCAATGGGGAAGGCTTCCAGGCGTTCTCACAACGCGTAGAGCGCTTTATTGCACAACTTGCTGATTATAAAGATAATAAAAATCTGCTGGTCGTGAGCCACCAGGGGGTTCTGAGTCTCATGATCGCGCGATTATTATCCATGCCCGCCGCCTCATTATGGCATTTCAGGGTTGAGCAAGGATGCTGGAGCGCCATTGATTTTTGTGAAGATTTCGCCACGCTGAAGGTGTTAAACAGTCGGGCTGTCTGGCATCACGGCGAGTGATATTTCTGTTTTTTCTCCTCGGGGGCGTTTCGGCCATTGACACCCCCTGACAGGCTGCTATCCTCCGCGCCAGACTTCTCCCGCCCTTCAGAGCTTTGCAGAAATTGTTTTACAAAAATGGCGATGCAATCTGTTGTGCGGGATGGGATGATAACCCACTTTTAAACGCCCGTTGATGACATTAGTCCCGACATCGCCTCGGGTTCAGGTATACTGACAGGCTTATTTATATTCATCCGTAATACCCAGGGGGAAAACTTGCAGGGTAAAGCACTCCAGGATTTTGTAATCGACAAAATTGATGACCTGAAAGGTCAGGACATCATCACCTTAGATGTTCAGGGTAAATCCAGTATCACCGACTGCATGATTATCTGCACCGGTACATCCAGCCGTCACGTTATGTCTATTGCTGACCACGTTGTACAGGAATCTCGCGCGGCAGGCATGTTGCCGCTTGGCGTTGAAGGTGAAAGCGTAGCCGACTGGATTGTCGTTGACCTGGGTGATGTGATTGTCCATGTCATGCAGGAAGAGAGCCGTCGCCTGTATGAACTGGAAAAACTCTGGAGTTAATGCGTGAAGCTTCAACTTGTCGCTGTCGGTACGAAAATGCCCGACTGGGTACAAACCGGTTTTACGGAGTATCTCCGGCGTTTTCCGAAAGACATGCCGTTTGAGCTGATCGAAATTCCAGCGGGCAAACGCGGCAAGAACGCGGATATTAAACGTATTCTCGACAAAGAGGGTGAGCAGATGCTGGCGGCCGCAGGCAAAAACCGTATCGTCACCCTTGATATCCCAGGGAAACCCTGGGACACGCCGCAGCTGGCGACTGAGCTGGAGCGCTGGAAGCTGGATGGTCGCGACGTCAGTCTCCTGATTGGCGGCCCTGAGGGGTTGTCTCCGGCCTGTAAAGCGGCGGCGGAACAAAGCTGGTCACTTTCTGCGTTAACCCTCCCTCACCCGCTGGTTCGGGTGCTGGTGGCAGAGAGTCTGTACCGGGCGTGGAGCATTACCACCAACCACCCTTATCACCGTGAGTGATTATTAAGCCTTGAGTAGATTAAGCAGCGGATGAAACTACAGAATTCTTTTCGCGACTATACGGCTGAGTCCGCGCTGTTCGTGCGCCGGGCGCTGGTCGCTTTTTTGGGTATTTTGCTGCTGACCGGCGTGCTCATCGCCAACCTTTATAATCTGCAAATCGTGCGTTTTACCGATTACCAGACCCGCTCGAACGAAAACCGCATCAAACTGGTCCCTATCGCCCCCAGCCGTGGGATCATCTATGACCGTAACGGCATCCCTCTCGCCCTCAACCGCACTATTTATCAGATAGAAATGATGCCGGAGAAGGTCGATAACGTTCAGCAAACGCTGGATGCGTTACGCAACGTGGTCGATTTGAACGACGATGACATTGCCGCGTTCAAGAAAGAGCGCGCACGTTCACACCGTTTTACCTCTATTCCCGTCAAAACGAACCTGACCGAAGTGCAGGTCGCGCGTTTTGCCGTCAATCAGTACCGTTTTCCTGGCGTGGAAGTGAAAGGCTACAAGCGCCGCTACTATCCTTACAACTCCGCGCTGACCCACGTCATCGGCTACGTTTCGAAGATTAACGATAAAGACGTCGAACGCCTTGATAAAGACGGTAAGCTGGCCAACTACGCCGCCACGCACGATATCGGCAAGCTGGGGATTGAGCGCTATTACGAAGAGGTGCTGCACGGTCAGACGGGTTATGAAGAGGTTGAAGTCAACAACCGTGGCCGCGTCATCCGTCAGCTTAAAGAGGTGCCGCCGCAGGCCGGGCATGACATCCATCTCACAATTGACCTGAAACTCCAGCAATATATTGAAACGCTGCTGGCGGGCAGCCGCGCCGCCGTGATCGTAACCGACCCACGGACAGGCGGCGTACTGGCGCTGGTTTCCATGCCGAGCTACGACCCGAACCTGTTTGTGGATGGCATCTCCAGCAAAGATTACTCAGGGTTGCTCAACGACCCAAATACGCCGCTGGTTAACCGGGCGACGCAAGGTGTTTACCCGCCGGCCTCAACGGTTAAACCGTATGTCGCGGTGTCCGCTTTAAGCGCTGGGGTGATCACCCGCAATACCAGCCTGTTCGACCCCGGATGGTGGCAGTTGCCGGGTTCTGAGAAGCGTTACCGCGACTGGAAAAAATGGGGGCACGGTCATCTGAATATCACCAAATCCCTTGAAGAGTCAGCGGATACCTTCTTCTACCAGGTGGCCTATGACATGGGGATAGACCGACTCTCCGAGTGGATGAGCAAATTTGGATACGGGGAATATACCGGCATCGATCTGGCTGAAGAGCGTTCCGGCAATATGCCAACCCGTGAATGGAAGCAAAAACGCTTTAAAAAGCCGTGGTATCAGGGCGATACCATCCCGGTGGGCATCGGCCAGGGTTACTGGACGGCAACCCCGATCCAGATGAGCAAAGCGCTGATGATCCTGATTAACGACGGGGTGGTAAAAGTGCCGCATCTGCTGATGAGCACGGCGGAGAATGGCAAGCAGGTGCCGTGGGTACAGCCGCACGAACCGCCTGTCGGCGATATTCACTCCGGTTACTGGGAAATTGCCAAAGACGGCATGTACGGCGTCGCAAACCGCGCTAACGGCACTGCGCATAAATATTTCGCCAGCGCGCCGTATAAAATCGCCGCGAAGTCTGGTACGGCGCAGGTCTTTGGCCTGAAAGCCAACGAAACCTACAACGCGCACAAAATTGCTGAACGACTACGCGACCATAAACTGATGACGGCATTCGCGCCGTATAACAATCCCCAGGTTGCTGTCGCCATAATCCTGGAAAACGGCGGCGCGGGCCCGGCTGTCGGTACAATCATGCGTCAGATTCTTGACCACATCATGTTGGGCGACAACAACACCAATTTGCCTGCGGAAAACCCGGCGGTTGCAGCGGCGGAGGACCAATAATCGTGACGGATAATCCGAACAAAAAAACATTCTGGGATAAAATCCATATCGATCCCACGATGTTACTGATTCTGCTGGCGCTGCTGGTTTACAGTTCATTAGTCATCTGGAGCGCCAGCGGCCAGGATATTGGCATGATGGAGCGAAAAATCGGTCAGATCGCGATGGGTCTGGTCATTATGGTGGTGATGGCGCAAATCCCGCCTCGTGTCTACGAAGGATGGGCGCCCTATCTCTATATTTTCTGCATCATCCTGCTGGTGGCGGTAGACGCCTTCGGGGCGATATCCAAAGGAGCGCAACGCTGGCTGGATCTGGGGATCGTCCGTTTTCAGCCTTCTGAAATCGCCAAGATCGCCGTCCCCCTGATGGTGGCGCGCTTTATCAACCGTGATGTCTGCCCGCCGTCGCTGAAAAACACGGCTATCGCGCTGGTATTGATTTTTATGCCGACTCTGCTGGTCGCCGCGCAGCCTGACCTGGGCACCTCGATTCTGGTCGCCCTTTCCGGCCTGTTCGTGCTGTTTTTGTCTGGTTTGAGCTGGCGTTTAATCGGCATTGCGGTGGTGCTGATTGCCGCGTTTATCCCGATCATGTGGTTCTTCCTGATGCATGATTATCAGCGCCAGCGCGTCATGATGCTTCTCGACCCGGAGACCGACCCTTTAGGCGCGGGTTATCATATCATCCAGTCTAAAATTGCGATTGGCTCCGGCGGCCTGCGCGGTAAAGGCTGGCTGCACGGCACTCAGTCGCAGCTTGAGTTTTTACCCGAACGCCACACCGACTTTATCTTCGCCGTACTGGCGGAAGAGTTAGGTCTGGTGGGAATATTAATCCTGCTGGCGCTCTACATTCTGCTGATTATGCGCGGACTGTGGATCGCTGCCCGCGCGCAAACCACCTTTGGCCGCGTGATGGCCGGTGGTTTAATGTTGATATTATTCGTTTATGTCTTCGTAAATATTGGTATGGTGAGCGGTATTCTGCCCGTTGTAGGGGTTCCACTCCCGCTGGTCAGTTACGGAGGCTCCGCACTGATAGTGCTGATGGCCGGGTTCGGGATTGTTATGTCGATCCACACCCACAGAAAAATGTTGTCGAAAAGCGTGTAAGGGGTGCGCAATGCGTAAGCAGTTGCCAGGAGTCTGCGTCGCGGCAGGAATAATGTTACTCGCGGCGTGTTCGAGTGATGATGGTCAGCAGCAGGTTGCCGTCGCGCCGCAGCCTGCGGTGTGTAACGGGCCGATTGTTGAGATCGGCGGGGCGGAGCCACGTTATGAACCTCTGAGCCCGACAGCAAATCAGGATTATCAACGAGACGGTAGAAGCTACAAAATTGTCCAGGACCCGTCTCGCTTTAGCCAGGCCGGGCTTGCCGCCATTTATGATGCGGAACCCGGCAGCAATTTGACCGCATCAGGCGAAGCGTTTGACCCGATGCAGCTCACCGCTGCGCATCCAACGCTGCCGATCCCGAGCTATGCGCGAATCACGAATCTGGCGAATGGCCGGATGATCGTGGTACGCATTAACGATCGCGGCCCTTACGGTAACGATCGGGTGATTTCACTCTCCCGCGCGGCAGCCGATCGTCTGAATACGTCAAATAACACCAAAGTCCGCGTTGATCCCATTATCGTTGCGCAGGACGGTTCACTGTCAGGGCCAGGCATGGCCTGCACGACAGTGGCGAAACAGACCTACGCCCTGCCCGCGCGCCCTGATTTAAGCGGCGGCATGGGCAGCGTCTCTTCCGCGCCGGAATCGGTACAGCCGCAAGGCGATGTCCGGGCGATAAGCAATTCGACGCTGAAAAGCGATGACCCGAGCGGCGCACCGGTCAACAGCAGCGGCTTCCTTGGCGCGCCGACCACGCTTGCCTCCGGGGTGCTCGAAGGCAGCGAACCAACGCCCGCGCCACAGCCCGCCGCAGCGACACCCGCCGCGCCGGTAACGGCTCCTGGTTCGACTCAGGGCGCAGTCGCTGCCCCGACGCCGGCTCCAGCTCCGGCCGCCGCAAGCAGCGGTTTCGTGGTTCAGGTTGGCGCGGTCAGCGATCAAACGCGCGCGCAGCAGTACCAGCAGCGTTTAAGCCAGCAGTTTGGCGTACCGGGGCGTGTGATGCAAAACGGCGCGGTCTGGCGCATTCAGCTTGGGCCATTCGCCAGCAAAACTGAAGCCAGCGCGTTGCAGCAGCGTCTGCAATCTGAAGCCCAGTTACAGTCCTTTATCGCCAGCGCGCAGTAGCCTGCAAAGGGCATCTGAATTGTCAATTTCTGTAAATGACATTAACAAAGTCACGCGGAAAGTCAGATGCCTGCCGGTTATGCTTTTGCTATAGTAGGGCACTTTTTTTAATTCCATCACGGACGTCGTAGTTCAGACCATGAAGACCACTTTTTCCGCTCGTTTCATGCAGCGCATGGCGCTCACCACGGCTCTCTGCGCCGCCTTTATCACAAGCGCGCATGCCGATGACCTGAATATCAAAACCATGATCCCAGGTGTTCCGCAGATCGATGCGGAGTCGTATATCCTGATCGACTACAACTCCGGCAAAGTGCTGGCGGAACAGAATGCGGATACACGCCGCGATCCCGCCAGCCTGACCAAAATGATGACCAGCTATGTCATCGGCCAGGCGATGAAAGCAGGGAAATTTAAAGAAACCGATCTGGTGACGATCGGCAACGACGCCTGGGCTACCGGCAACCCGGTATTTAAAGGCTCGTCCCTGATGTTCCTGAAACCGGGTATGCAAGTTCCTGTTTCCCAGTTAATCCGTGGTATTAACCTGCAATCCGGCAACGACGCCTGCGTGGCGATGGCCGACTTTGCCGCCGGCAGCCAGGATGCCTTCGTCGGGCTGATGAACAGCTATGTGAATGCCCTGGGTCTGAAAAACACCCACTTCCAGACCGTTCATGGCCTGGATGCTGATGGACAATACAGCTCTGCGCGCGACATGGCGCTGATCGGCCAGGCGTTAATCCGCGATGTGCCAAACGAATACTCCATCTACAAAGAAAAAGAGTTCACCTTCAACGGGATTCGCCAGTTAAACCGCAATGGTCTGCTGTGGGACAACAGCCTGAACGTTGACGGGATCAAAACCGGCCACACGGATAAAGCAGGCTACAACCTCGTGGCGTCGGCAACTGAAGGCCAGATGCGCCTGATCTCTGCGGTGATGGGTGGACGTACCTACAAAGGTCGTGAAACAGAAAGCAAAAAACTGCTGACCTGGGGCTTCCGCTTCTTTGAAACCGTGAACCCGCTGAAAGTCGGGAAAGAGTTTGCCTCTGAACCGGCCTGGTTTGGCGATACCGACCGCGCCTCGCTGGGTGTGGATAAAGATGTCTATCTGACCATTCCTCGCGGCCGCATGAAAGATCTGAAAGCCAGCTATGTGCTGAACACGGCTGAACTGCATGCCCCGTTGCAGAAAAACCAGGTCGTCGGCACAATCAACTTCCAGCTGGATGGCAAAACCATTGAGCAGCGCCCGCTGGTGGTACTACAGGAAATTCCTGAAGGTAACTTCTTCGGCAAAATCATTGATTACATTAAATTAATGTTCCATCACTGGTTTGGTTAAAAATTAAGCACTTGAAAGTGTGATTTCCATCCCCATATACTGAGTATCCTGATAACTCCCACACGCTGTGGGAGTTATTATTTTTTGATGTAATGCCGGAGCTGACATGAAAACCAAACTTAACGAACTGCTTGAATTCCCTACGCCATTTACTTACAAAGTAATGGGGCAGGCGTTGCCTGAGCTGGTTGATCAGGTGGTTGAAGTGGTACAGCGCCATGCGCCAGGTGATTACTCCCCGACGGTAAAACCGAGCAGCAAAGGTAACTACCACTCGGTCTCTATCACCATCAACGCAACCCATATCGAGCAGGTTGAAACACTGTACGAAGAACTGGGTAATATCGATATCGTTCGTATGGTGCTGTAATACATCCGTTCGTTACCCGGCGTTGCCCGGGTAACATCCTCCCCCGCTGTGATATACTTTTCTCCCTCTTTTGTTCATTCTCTACGGAGATGCCGTTTTGTATCAGGATAAAATTCTTGTCCGCCAGCTCGGTCTTCAGCCCTACGAACCCGTTTCCCAGGCCATGCACGAATTCACCGATACCCGCGATGAAAACACGCCCGATGAGATCTGGTTAGTTGAGCACTTTCCTGTTTTCACCCAGGGTCAGGCCGGTAAAGCGGAGCATGTATTAATGCCCGGCGATATTCCGGTGATCCAGAGCGATCGTGGCGGGCAAGTCACCTATCACGGCCCCGGCCAGCAGGTAATGTATGTTCTGCTGAATCTTAAACGCCGTAAGCTGGGCGTGCGGGAGCTGGTAACGCTGCTGGAACAAACCGTCGTCAATACGCTTGCCGAACGGGGTATTGATGCGCATCCGCGAGCCGATGCGCCCGGAGTTTATGTGGGAGAAAAAAAGATCTGCTCACTGGGTTTACGAATCCGTCGCGGCTGCTCTTTTCATGGTCTGGCATTAAACGTCAATATGGATCTCTCTCCGTTCTTACGCATCAATCCTTGCGGTTATGCCGGGATGGAAATGGCGAAAATATCGCAATGGGATAATAACGCAACGACGGATAATATTGCCCCTCGCCTGTTGGCCAATATTTTAGCCCTGCTAAACAATCCACCTCATGAATATATTCCTGCTTAATCAATAAAATATAATGACCCACGCAATTCATGGGTCATTAACTATATATTGCTTGAATGCTTTACTTCTCCGCCCGGTTTCTATATTTTCGTTATGCCTAAGCTAAAACCGTCAATGACGCAACCTCATCAGCCATCAGAATGAGGGGATTCGCCGTGGCTAAAATCCGAATGTACTGTTTGTTACCCTGTTGAAATTGTTACTGATATTGACATTCAGGCGATATTTAAGCCAAATCAAAAATGCAATAAATATAAACCCTACTATTATTTATAACGTGAATAAATTCGGAGCGAGAGCGTGAATGATAATAATCTGCCGGGACGACGTCTAATCGAGCAACGGCCAGAAGACAAACCTCAAATTTTCAGAACGCTGAGAAATATTGACCTTAATCTCTTGACTATTTTTGAAGCGGTATACGTTCATAAAGGCATCGTCAATGCTGCGAAAATTCTTAATTTAACGCCATCCGCTATTAGCCAGTCTATTCAAAAATTACGCGCTATATTTCCCGACCCGCTATTTATCCGTAAAGGCCAGGGCGTGACCCCGACGGCCTATGCCACCCATCTGCATGAGTATATTAGCCAGGGGCTGGAATCTATTCTGGGCGCGCTGGATCTGACCGGCAGTTACGACAAACAGCGCACCATCACGATAGGCACGCCTCCCTCTATCGGGGCGTTAGTCATGCCAACCATCTATCAGGCGATCAAATCCCGGTATCCGCAGCTTCTGTTACGCAACATTCCGGTAAGCGACGCCGAATGCCAGCTCAGCCAGTTTCAGACCGATTTGGTCATCGATACCCATATCTACAGTAGTCGGGCCATTCATCACCATGTGCTGTTTGCCGATACTGTTGAGCTGGTTTGTCGCCAGGATCACCCTTCACTTTCCGCCCCGCTAACCGAAGAGAAGCTGAAAGCGGTCGACCATACTCTGCTGATGCTCGAAGGGCAGAATTTCAGCCTGGTGCGTCAGCGTATCCAGGACCTCTTCCCTGAACGACAAATCAACTTTAGCAGCTACAACATCTTCACCATTGCCTCACTCATCGCCAGCAGCGACCTGCTGGGGATGATGCCTACCCGGTTCTACACCTTATTTAGCCGTTGCTGGCCGCTCAAGCGCATTCCCTATGCGCCACTGAGCGATGAGAGAATCGACTTTTCGCTGCATTACAACAAATTAAGCTTGCGTGACCCGGTGCTGGAGAATGTTATTGATGTAATACGCGATGCGTTTCGAACCGGAGATGTTGCTGCTTAGTCACAGGAGATGTTGGGCAAATGGCACAAAACAACAACTATTTTACATTTTGCCGACCACTCAGGCTGCTTTATGGCCCGTTTCAATGATATACTGCCTGTAGTTAATTCAAAAATAGTTGATAAATACAACATTCCCTTGAATTGAAACGCTTTCCTTCGTTATTCGCAACTGGAACACGCACGCTATGAGTAAACCCATTGTGATGGAACGCGGTGTTAAATACCGCGATGCCGATAAGATGGCCCTTATCCCGGTTAAAAATGTGGCAACAGAGCGCGAAGCCCTGCTGCGTAAACCGGAATGGATGAAAATAAAGCTTCCAGCGGACTCCACTCGTATCCAGGGCATCAAAGCGGCAATGCGCAAAAATGGCCTGCATTCTGTCTGCGAGGAAGCCTCTTGCCCTAACCTGGCGGAATGTTTCAATCACGGAACCGCCACCTTTATGATCCTCGGCGCGATTTGTACCCGCCGTTGCCCGTTCTGTGACGTTGCCCACGGCCGCCCTGTCGCCCCGGATACCAACGAACCGTTAAAACTGGCTCAGACGATTGCAGATATGGCGTTACGCTATGTGGTTATCACCTCCGTTGACCGCGATGATCTGCGCGATGGCGGCGCTCAGCACTTTGCTGACTGCATTACCGCGATTCGTGAAAAAAGCCCGGCAATTAAAATTGAAACGCTGGTGCCTGACTTCCGTGGCCGTATGGATCGCGCACTGGAGATCCTTAACGCTACCCCGCCAGATGTCTTCAACCATAACCTTGAAAACGTACCGCGTGTCTATCGTCAGGTACGCCCAGGCGCTGATTACAACTGGTCGCTGAAGCTGCTGGAGCGTTTCAAAGAGGCCCACCCGGAAATCCCAACCAAATCGGGTCTGATGGTCGGTCTGGGAGAAACCAACGCTGAAATCATTGAGGTTATGCGCGACTTGCGCCGTCATGGCGTCACCATGCTGACGCTGGGCCAGTATTTACAGCCAAGCCGCCATCACCTGCCGGTACAGCGTTATGTTAGCCCGGAAGAGTTCGATGAGATGAAAGCCGAAGCCATGGCGATGGGCTTTACCCATGCCGCCTGCGGGCCGTTTGTTCGTTCTTCTTACCATGCAGACATGCAGGCGAAAGGACTGGAAGTGAAGTGATCGAGTAATACTCGCTTACATTTAACGCATAAAAAACCCGCTTAAACGCGGGTTTTTTCTCTTCAGAGTCAGATGAAGGAGCATCCTGCTCGCGTCATGATCACTCTTTATGAGAGAGTTTCTCAGCCTGAATATCGCCGCCCGCTTCTTTTTTCGCGCCAGCGTCTTCATCATTCATCGCCTTTTTGAAACCTTTAATTGCCGTGCCCAGGTCTCCGCCCAGCGTACGTAACTTCCTGGTACCAAACAGCAGAACGACCAGTGCGGCAACCACCAGCAGTTTGGTAATACTAATCTCACCCATAGATACCTTCTTGACTTAAAATCAGGCGGCTTAACGCGCCATATTAACCTGAGAATATTAACGGTCATTCGACGCGCGCACACAATAGCAATCTGTAACAAGGTGAATCAAGCTTAGTTTAAAAAAACATCATAATAATTGCGGTGGCGCAAAACGACGGTTACGCAAAACGGGAAGTTGCGCCCGAACTTGCCTGACGCGCTCGGCGGAGACCTCGGCCATAATCAGCGCCGGAGTCTCTGCCGCAGCGGCTATTGTGACGCCAAACGGATCGACGATTCGGCTCTGACCGATATTTTTGTTGCCGCACTCCCCTGCGGCAACGATATAGCAGGTTGAATCCAGCGCTCTTGCCGCCAGTAAGGTCGCCCAGTGATGCTCTTTCAGCGCTCCTCTTACCCAGGCGGCAGGCAGCACCAGAATGTCAGCCCCCTGCAAAGCCAGCGCCAGAGCCAGCTCCGGGAAGCGCAGGTCATAGCAGGTCATTAACCCGACTTTGATCCCCTCAACATCCAGCAACGGGGCAATGGTGTCGCCTGCATCAACGCTGCGGGACTCCTGAATCGAAAAGGCATCGTACAAATGCAGCTTGGCGTAATGCGCAACAATCTTTCCCCCGCACAACGCAACCTGCATGTTGAATGCCCGCCCCGGCGTTGAAGGAACATGAATCGTCAGGATTGTCGTCATCGTATTGCGCGCGCTCTCACGCAGTAAGCAGCGCAAAAATCCGCCCTCCAGTAGCTGCGCGGACTTAACCGACAGATCGGGATCGCGATCGTCGCGAGCCAGCAGCGCCTCAGGCAACACCAGTAAGGAAACGCCATTTTCTGCCGCCTGAGACATTAACGAAACGCATGTTTCGGCGTTCTTTTCCCAGACCGACGCCACGGCAAATTGTCCTGCTGCAACGAGCATACTCCCCTCCGACCAGATTCGTTAAACTCGCCAAAGATGTTTATTCGGCGTTACACTCATCCCATATACAATCAAATAGCAGGAATATTCAGTGTTACAACTCCTTTTAGCAGTTTTTATTGGCGGTGGTACAGGAAGCGTAGCGAGATGGATGTTGAGTATGCGGTTTAATCCGCTTCATCAGTCCATTCCGTTCGGCACCCTGACGGCGAATTTGATCGGCGCCTTCATCATCGGTATGGGCTTCGCCTTATTTAGTCGCATGACGAATATTGATCCGATGTGGAAGGTGTTGATTACCACCGGTTTTTGCGGCGGCCTGACCACGTTTTCCACCTTCTCAGCGGAAGTTGTTTTTTTGCTCCAGGATGGGCGTTTTGGCTGGGCGATGGTGAATATACTGGTCAACCTGCTCGGGTCATTTGCCATGACCGCGCTTGCGTTTTGGCTGTTTTCAGCATCCACCGCGCATTAAGGGCATAAAAAAACCCGCCATTGGCGGGTTTTGGAATTCTTGCTGTCGTATGCTTACAGAGCGATTACGTTAGCAGCAGAAGGGCCTTTGGCACCGTTAGTGATTTCGAACTCTACGCGCTGACCTTCAGCCAGAGTTTTAAAACCATTAGTCTGGATTGCAGAGAAGTGTACGAACACGTCTTTGCTGCCATCTTCCGGAGTAATGAAACCGAATCCTTTGGATTCATTAAACCACTTAACGTTACCTTTAATCTTAGACATCAAAATTACCTTTACATGAAAAATAGACACAAATGCTGTGTCGGGTACCAGTACATCAATTGTGGTGCATTTTGTCCAGTCCAACTTTGCCAAAAAGTGATAAATATCGCGTTATTTTTTAGATTTTTTGTACTACCTATTGTTTTATAACGCTATTTTATATACCACTAACAAGGCATATCACTCATCAAAACTGGAAACGCATCCAGGCAAAGTAGACGTTACCGTTGTTATACGTACCGGGGATGTAGGTCATCTGGAACGTTGCCGGACCGTAGCCTATCGAGGCTAACGGTAACAGAACCGGCACCGGAATGTACTTCCAGTTATCACGCGCCGTTGCGCCAGCGGTAAATCCCAGCCCCATGTGGAAGTTTTCATCTGCCAGAGGTCGCCAGGTTTTTTCCCAACCGTAACCGCCGATAGGCTCCCACTTATTGAAGGAGTCTTTAAACGCCATGATGTAAAGCCCATGCCAGTTGCCTTTATCATCCCAGCGTGACTGACCAAACCCTGCCCCCCACGGGCGCTCATTGTAGCGATCCGTTTTTTCTTTATCGTAGGCAAACCGCGCATGCCAGGTAATGGCCGGCACGTACAAATCATAATGCTCGGGTTGTTGCCAGGTTTCCGACACATTATCTTTCAGCGTATCAAACCAGCCTTTATCTGCTGAAAAGGCCTGGGGCAGAAGGGCGAATTGCACAAAGAGAAATGAAAGAACAAGAAAATATTTTTTAGCGACAATCACAACTTAATTACCATCCTGGAGTTCAATACCGATCGTAGCAAAACGAACCTGAATGGAATCTTAACAAAAAACAGGTAACGAAAAATCAGAAAACTCCCCTTTGCAATAGCAAACCCACTTATTTCCCGTTTATTTCATACGGATCATCGCCGTTTACTGAAACTTTTTATCATCAGGAAAGGGAATCTGGCCTGTTATAATTCTGTACACCACCTCACAGTTAACATTGCATTTCCATAAAAATAACAAATACAAAACAAATACGTTTCTACGTAAATTTTTCGCCTGAGAGATTTCATATTCGTTGCCTGCATGAAAAAATAACAACACAGGACGTTTAATCCGTCCTTTTCTTGATTTTAATCAGCAAGGGGAAGCGGTTTATTCGGCACATTTTCACACCACTTTCTGTTCCTTTTTTATTCTTACTTTCTGGGCGTCCAGGCGACAGGGGAAACAATGCTAACGTTTATTGAACTCCTTATTGGGGTTATGGTTATTGTGGGTGTAGCGCGCTACATCATTAAAGGTTATTCGGCAACCGGCGTGCTCTTTGTGGGCGGCCTGGTGCTGCTGATTATCAGCGCGTTAATGGGGCATAAAGTCCTGCCCGCCAGTGAAACCAGTACCGGCTATACCGCGACGGACATCGTTGAATACATTAAGATTCTGTTGATGAGCCGTGGTGGCGACCTCGGTATGATGATCATGATGCTGTGCGGTTTCGCCGCCTACATGACGCATATCGGCGCAAACGACATGGTTGTAAAACTGGCCTCCAAACCGCTGCAATACATTAACTCACCTTACCTGCTGATGATCGCCGCCTATTTTGTCGCCTGCCTGATGTCGCTGGCGGTCTCTTCGGCAACCGGGCTTGGCGTATTGTTGATGGCAACGCTCTTTCCGGTGATGGTTAACGTCGGGATCAGCCGTGGCGCTGCCGCAGCCATCTGCGCTTCCCCCGCAGCGATCATCCTCTCTCCGACCTCGGGCGACGTGGTTCTGGCGGCAAAAGCGGCTGAGATGCCGTTGATTGATTTTGCCTTTAAAACGACCCTGCCGATCTCCATTGCCGCCATTATCGGTATGGCGATTGCCCACTTTTTCTGGCAGCGTTATCTGGATAAAAAAGAGAACATCTCCCATGAAATGCTGGATGTAAACGAAATTACCACCACCGCCCCGGCGTTTTACGCCATTCTGCCATTCACACCGATTATCGGCGTTCTGGTTTTTGATGGTAAATGGGGTCCGCAGTTGCACATTATTACTATTCTCGTCATCTGTATGCTGCTCGCTGCCGTGCTGGAGTTCATTCGCGGATTCAATACACAGAAAGTCTTTTCCGGTCTGGAAGTCGCGTACCGCGGGATGGCTGACGCATTTGCGGGCGTGGTGATGCTGCTGGTCGCTGCCGGGGTATTCGCTCAGGGGCTGAGCACTATCGGTTTCATCCAGAGTCTGATCTCTATCGCCACCTCGTTTGGTTCCGCCAGTATTATCCTCATGCTGGTACTGGTGATCCTGACCATGCTCGCGGCAATGACCACCGGTTCCGGTAACGCGCCTTTCTATGCCTTTGTCGAAATGATTCCCAAACTGGCGCACTCTTCCGGTATTAACCCGGCTTACCTGTCCATTCCGATGTTGCAGGCCTCAAATCTGGGGCGCACGATCTCCCCGGTCTCTGGCGTCGTCGTTGCGGTGGCAGGGATGGCGAAGATTTCGCCGTTTGAAGTGGTGAAGCGTACTTCCGTTCCGGTTATGGTCGGGCTGCTGGTTGTCATCATTGCAACTGAAGTGATGGTGCCAGGCACTTCTTCTGCTGTGGCAGGTGGTTAAGCGAATTAATTTGTAGACGATTCGCCGGATGGCAGCGGTAACGCCTTATCCGGCCTACAAATCTTACCGTAGGCCCGGTAAGCGCAGCGCCACCGGGCGATTGGTCAATCCCGAATTCAACCGTGGTAAATACGCTGCGGTCTGCCCACTTTTCCGTGAATAATCTCGGCAATAATCAAATGCTGACTGGCGCAATACTCCAGATACCGCCGGGATGTGGTACGGCTGATCGTCAACGCCTGCGCCACCGTCTCAGCCGTATGGCGCGTCGCTGGGTCGCTAAACAGCTTCAGCACGGCATTTAGTGTCAGAGCATCAATCCCGGTCGGCAAATCACCTTTTGGCTCCCCTCGCGCATAGGCATTAAACATCTCGTCAATCTGCCGCTGGCTGGCGCTATCGTTACCCGCCAGCATACGCCGGCGTTGCTGATACCGCGTAAGCGTCTGCCCCAGGCGCTCATAGGCAATCGGCTTCACCAGATAATCAAACGCCCCCCAGCGCACCGCTTCGGAGACGGTTTCCATATCACTGGCGGCCGTGGTAAACACAATTCCGCCGGGATAGCGCGCCTGCATCAGTTCATGCAGCAGCGTGATGCCCTTCCCATCCGGCAGATAGTTATCCAACAGAATAAGCCCGGGTTTAAAACGTTCGATCATCATACGGGCCTGCGCCAGATTGCCCGCCAGCCATATCTGGCTGAAACCGGGAATATGGCGGATATATTCCGCATGCATTTCCGCCAGCAGCGTTTCATCCTCAACGATCAATAGGGTTAATGGTTCCGTCATCGTTTTTTTTCACTTTCGGAAGAAATAGAGAAAACAAGGTGCCACAGGGATCATTATCTTCCAGCGTAATCACCCCGCCACAGCGCCCCACATAACTTGCAATCAGATACAGCCCGATGCCATGTTCGCCTGGTTCATCGGTTCGGGTGCTGACACCCTGTTCAAATATTTTTTCGCGCAGAGATTCAGGAACGCCGCATCCCTGATCGGCAACTTCAATCACCACATCGTCCCCTTCGTCGCTCAAATAGAGTTCAACGACGTTATTCCCTTCCCGGGTACGCAAACTGGCTTCAAACGCGTTATCGAGAAGATTGCCGACAATCGCGGCAAATTCGGTGCTATCAAGCCCTTCCGGGAGTCGGTGCAGCTGACTGCCAGGCACGATCGTCATTTTTAACCCCAACTCCCGCGCCCGCTGGACTTTGCCGAACAGCAGACCGGCGACCTGGCGATCGGCAAACGCGCTGCGTAGACTATCGATCAGTTGCTGTTGCGCCTGCGACTCGCCCTGCACCATTTCCCTGACCCGATCATACTCTTTCATCTGGAGCAGACCGTTGAGCGTCGACATCCAGTTCAGGTGTTCATGACGCAGCGTTCTCAGGCTCTCCACATACTGTTTTATTTGCGTCAGTTGGGCGTTCAGGGTGGAAATTTCATCCTTGCTGCGAAAGCTGATGATCGCCCCCAGTAATTCATCCCCGGAGCGAATGGCCTCACGATTGGCAATAACGCTCAACCCATTGAAATTCGCCATCACATCCTGGCGTTTTTCCGCAATCTGCTGTGTGAAGAAGTCCGCAGGATTAACTACCGTCTCTATCGACTTACCCAGCCATTGCCGTCCCGGCGAACGCAGCCCCAGCATTTTTCGCGCGTTGCGGTTAATGGCGGTAATGTGCCCTTCCGGGTCGACTGCAATTAATCCTTCATACACTGAACTGAATAATGCCTCCTGCTGGCGCACAACGCGCGCAATCTGCTTTGGCTCCATCCCCAGCATCTGGCGGCGAATGTGGGCGGCGAAAAACCAGGAAAGCAGCATAAGCACCACCAGCAGCAGGACGAATACGCCCGCCATCGGCAGTAAAAAATCCAGTCGCCAGCTGTCAATTTTACTGACCAGATAACCGATGGAAACCACGCCGATCACGTTGCCATTGTCGTCAAATATCGGCGTTTTAGCGCGCATCGCCATGCCAATAGACCCCTTGCCGGTGATGAAATAGCTCTCACCGTTCTCCAGCGCGCCGGGTTTCGTGAACTGCATCGGGTAACCAATTTTTTCCGGGTTAGGATGGTAGAGGCGAATCGAGTTTTTGTCGCCGATGACCACATAATCAAAATCGGTGTCGCTTTGTAGTTTGTCCGCGATGGTCGCCAGCCGCCTGTAATCCCGGTGTTTCACGGCCGTGATGATACTGTCGTTAGAGGCGATAATTTTTGCCTGGTTCATCGCCATATCCCTGACATGCGATGCCAGATAGTCTTCAAAGCTGGCGGAAAAATAGCGGGCTAACGCGGCGATGATGAAAACAGAAACGACCAGAATGAGCAGAAAAATCCGCAGCGGGAACGCGAGTTGACGAAAAAAAAGAAACCGTTTTTTATTTTTTGGGTCGGGCATTGTTATTCCTTCGCTGGCGTAAGCGTCTCATTTCCCGTATATGTAATAAAAATGTTTTAACTTTCTGCTGTGCATTTAATAGCGATCGTTACAGATTCCCCACCTTAAATCAATTAAACAAATAAAACCCACCGCGCAATTTGCTATTAAATTAATTAAAAAACTTAAAACCATTAAACACATAAAAACCATCTAAGTGTTTGTGAAATAAATCAAAATTTACCACCAAAATACCCCTTACGATATAGGCAACAGAGAGAAAAAGAAATACGTCGTAATAAAAACAACGACCGTTCCAATTGAAAACAAAACGTTATCAGGTTGCAACGACACACAACATACGCAAAAAACTGGCAACAAAATATATCATCAGGACGCTCAATACTATGTTCGGTAATAATGTATTCACGCAAGTGAAACGCTCAGAAAATAAAAAGATGGCGGTTATCACGCAATTTCTGAAAGAGAATGATTTAAGCGTAGATACCACCGTCGAAGTTTTTATTACCGTTACGCGCGATGATCGTCTTATTGCCTGCGGCGGTATTGCCGGAAATATCATTAAATGCGTTGCTATCTGCCAATCCGTGCGCGGCGAAGGGCTGGCGCTGACGCTGGCTACAGAGTTAATCAACCTCGCCTACGAAAGGCACTGTACGCACCTCTTCATCTACACCAAAACAGAATACGAAGCGCTCTTTAAACAGTGCGGCTTCTCAACGCTGGCTGATGTGCCTGGCGTGATGGTGCTCATGGAAAACAGCAATACGCGCCTGAAACGCTACGCTGAATCCTTAACGAAACTGCGTCATGACGGGAAAAAAATCGGCTGTATCGTCATGAACGCCAACCCCTTCACAAACGGGCATCGCTATCTGATCCAGCAGGCCGCCGCACAGTGCGACTGGCTGCATCTGTTCCTGGTAAAAGAGGATACGTCGCGTTTTCCGTACGAGGACAGGTTTGATCTGGTGATCAAAGGAACAACGGATATTCCACGCCTGACTGTGCATCGCGGTTCCGAGTACATCATCTCGCGTGCGACCTTTCCGTGCTACTTCATCAAAGAACAAAGCGTCATTAACCACTGTTACACCGAAATCGACCTGAAGATTTTCCGCCAGTACCTGGCGCCAGCATTGGGTGTAACACACCGTTTTGTCGGCACGGAACCGTTTTGCACCGTCACCTCCCAGTACAACCACGATATGCGCTACTGGCTGGAGACGCCAACGCTTCCCACCCCACCCATCGAGCTGGTGGAAATTGAGCGGCTGTGTTTCCAGGAGATGCCAATTTCCGCCTCCTGGGTACGCAAGCTGCTGGTTAAAAAAGATCTCACGGCTATCGCACCGCTGGTTCCCAACCCCACTCTGCACTATCTGCAAGGCATGGTTGAACGTAACCCGTCCAGCGCGGTAGTCCGCCAAAAGACCCCCGCATTAGAAACAGGTGAAAAATGAAAATAGACCAGGCTGCCGTCGCTGGCACACTTGAGTCCGGTGATGTGATGATTCGCATTGCTCCACTCGACACGCAAGATATTGACCTGCAAATCAACAGCAGCGTTGAAAAACAGTTTGGCGACGCCATTCGCGCCACCATTCTGGATGTGCTTGCCCGTTATAACGTCCGCGGCGTGCAACTAAATGTTGATGACAAAGGCGCGCTGGACTGCATTTTGCGTGCGCGGCTGGAAGCATTACTGGCTCGCGCCAGCGGCATCCCCGCTCTGCCGTGGGAGGATCACCAATGATTTCCGCTTCTCTGCAACAACGTAAATCCCGCACCCGCCGCAGCATGCTGTTCGTCCCCGGCGCAAATGCCGCGATGGTCAGCAACTCGTTTATCTACCCGGCCGATGCGCTGATGTTCGACCTGGAAGACTCCGTCGCACTGCGTGAGAAAGATACCGCTCGCCGTCTGGTGTATCACGCCCTGCAACACCCGCTGTACCGTGATGTGGAAACCATTGTCCGCGTTAATGCGCTGGATTCCGAATGGGGCATTAACGACCTTGAAGCGGTGGTTCGCGGCGGCGCTGACGTTGTCCGTTTGCCGAAAACCGACACCGCTCAGGATGTTACCGACATCGAGAAAGAGATCCTGCGCATTGAGCAAACCTGCGGCCGTGAACCCGGCAGCACCGGACTGCTGGCCGCAATCGAGTCGCCGCTGGGCATTACCCGCGCCGTTGAAATCGCCCACGCCTCCGAACGTCTCATCGGGATCGCGCTGGGGGCGGAAGACTATGTGCGCAATCTGCGTACCGAACGTTCCCCGGAAGGCACCGAGCTGCTGTTTGCCCGCTGCTCCATTTTACAGGCAGCACGCTCCGCAGGCATTCAGGCGTTCGATACCGTCTATTCCGATGCCAATAACGAAGCGGGCTTCCTGCACGAAGCGTCACACATCAAACAGCTGGGTTTTGACGGCAAGTCCCTCATCAACCCACGCCAGATTGAACTGCTGCACAACCTGTATGCCCCGACGCTTAAAGAAGTCGCCCATGCGCGTCTGGTCGTGGAAGCCGCAGAAGCCGCCGCCCGTGAAGGCCGCGGCGTCGTCTCCCTGAACGGCAAAATGGTAGACAGCCCGGTGATTGAACGCGCCCGTCTGGTGCTCTCCCGTGCAGAACTTTCCGGCATTCGCGAAGAATAAGGCAAAAAAATGACGCAGAAAATCGAACAACTTCAACGACAAGAACGGGTAGCGGCCTGGAGTCGCCATGCCGAAAGCGAATTTTCCGCTTTTCAGAGCACTTCAAAACTGAATTTACAGGCGCAAAAACCGCGCGATAAAAAACTGTGCGCCACGCTTGAAGAAGCCATCCGCCGTTCTGGTTTACAGGATGGAATGACCATCTCTTTCCACCACGCTTTCCGTGGCGGCGACCTGACGATCAACCTGGTGATGGACGCCATCGCCAGCATGGGCTTTAAAAACCTGACGCTGGCCTCCAGTTCGCTGAGCGATTGCCACGCGCCACTGGTCGGGCATATTCGCCAGGGCGTCGTGAGCCGAATTTACACGTCTGGTCTGCGTGGCCCCCTGGCGGAAGAGATCTCCCGCGGATTGCTGGATGAGCCCGTACAAATCCACTCCCACGGCGGTCGCGTCCATCTGGTGCAAAGCGGTGAGCTCAATATCGATGTGGCCTTCCTCGGCGTGCCGTCCTGCGATCCGTTTGGCAACGCCAACGGCTACACCGGTAAAGCCTGCTGCGGTTCGCTGGGCTATGCGAAAGTGGATGCCGAAAACGCTCGCCAGGTTGTTCTGCTGACGGAAGCGCTGCTGCCGTATCCGCATAATCCAGCCAGTATCGCCCAGGACCAGGTGGACCTCATCGTGCAGATCGAACGGGTAGGCGACGCCGACAAAATTGGCGCAGATGCGACCCGTATGACCACCAACCCGCGTGAACTGTTGATTGCCCGCAGCGCGGCAGACGTGATTGCCAACTCAGGCTATTTCCAGGAAGGCTTCTCTCTGCAAACCGGAACCGGCGGCGCCTCTCTGGCAGTAACCCGTTTTCTGGAAGACAAAATGCGCAGCCGCGATATTCACGCGGATTTCGCGCTGGGCGGCATTACCGCCACGATTGTCGACCTGCATGAAAAAGGGCTGATCCGCAAATTGCTGGACGTACAGAGCTTCGACCGTAACGCCGCAGAATCGCTGGCCCGCAACCCGAATCACATCGAAATCAGCGCCAACCAGTATGCCAACTGGGGCTCAAAAGGCGCATCGGTCGATCGTCTGGATGTCGTGGTGCTGAGCGCCCTGGAGGTGGATACCCAGTTCAACGTGAACGTGCTGACCGGTTCCGATGGCGTACTGCGCGGCGCTTCAGGCGGTCACTGCGATACCGCCGTTGCCGCCGCGCTGTCAATCATCGTCGCACCACTGGTTCGCGGCCGCATCCCGACGCTGGTCGATAACGTGCTCACCTGCGTAACGCCTGGCTCCAGCGTCGACATTCTGGTGACCGACCACGGCATCGCCGTCAACCCGGCGCGCCCGGAGCTGGCGGAACGCCTGAAAGAAGCGGGAATGAAAGTGGTCTCCATTGAATGGCTGCGTGAACGTGCGCAGCTGCTCACCGGTCAACCTCGCGCCATTGAATATACCGATCGCGTCATCGCCGTAGTGCGTTACCGCGACGGTTCGGTCATTGACGTTGTTCATCAGGTGAAGGAATAAGCCATGCACCTGCTCCCTGAACAGGCCACTCGCCATGCGGTTTCCATTCCCGAGCTGCTCGTCAGCCGTGATGAGAGACAAGCGCGGCAACACGCCTGGCTGACGCGCCATCTCACTCCACTGGTCTCCTTTACCGTGGTGGCGCCCGGCCCGATTAAAGACAGCGAGCTTACTCGCCGAATCTTCAATCACGGCGTAACCGCCCTGCTCGCCGTGGCGAAAAAAGCAGGCTGGTCTGTCAGGGAGCAGGCTGCACTGGCCTCAGCCAGTGGGCCGGAAGGGTTCCTCGCCATTGAGGCGCCGGCCCGCGATCTCAAGCTCGCCACGATCGAGCTTGAGCATCAGCATCCGCTGGGACGTTTATGGGATATCGATGTGCTGACGCCGGAAGGCGACATTCTGTCCCGCCGTCATTTTTCGCTTCCTGCCCGCCGCTGCCTGTTGTGCGAGCAAAGCGCCGCTGAATGCGCCCGAGGGAAAACCCACGCGCTTTCTGACTTACTTATTCGCATGGAGGCGCTGCTGCATGATGCCGATTCCAGCCACATCAACTGACTCCGCCGCCATTCCTCAGACGCTGCTTGACGCGTACGCCCTGCTGGCGTGGCGCGCCATGCTGACTGAGGTCAATTTATCTCCCAAGCCGGGTCTGGTCGATCGCATTAACTGCGGCGCGCACAAAGACATGGCGCTGGAAGATTTCCATCGCAGCGCGCTGGCCATTCAGGGCTGGCTGCCGCGTTTTATCGAATATGGCGCGAGCTGCGCGCAGCTACCGTCAGACGATGTACTGAAAGGGCTACGTCCATTAGGTATGGCCTGCGAAGCCGACATGTTTCGCGCCACTGCCGGCGTTAACACGCATAAAGGCAGCATATTTTCCCTGGGACTGCTGTGCGCCGCCATCGGACGCCTGCACCAGCAGCATTCCCCGATCACTCCTGTAAACATCTGCTCGACCGCCGCAACATTTTGCCGGGGTCTGACCGAGCGTGAACTGCGACAGAACAATCAACAACTCACCGCAGGTCAACGCTTGTACCAACAGCTGGAGTTAACTGGCGCGCGCGGCGAAGCCGAAGCGGGTTACCCGTTAGTGATCCGCCATGCTTTACCACACTACCGCGCATTGCTGGCGCAGGGGCGCGACCCCGAGCTGGCGCTGCTCGACACCCTGCTGCTGCTGATCTCAATGAACGGCGACACCAACGTCGCATCACGCGGCGGCGCGGAAGGTCTGCGCTGGATACAACAGCAGGCGACAACATTATTACGGCAAGGAGGCATTCGTTCTCCTGCCGATCTTGAACATCTCCACCGGTTCGATCAGCAGTGCATTGCACGCAACCTCAGCCCTGGCGGCAGCGCCGACTTACTGATCGTCACCTGGTTTTTAGCACAAATTTCGCAAGTTAATCATTTACATAATTATTGAAAGATCCTTTTCGGAGAATCACTTATGTCTTTATCTAAAGATAATATATGGAAGTTATTGGCCCCATTAGTCGTTATGGGCATCATGTTTTTGATCCCCGTCCCGGACGGCATGCCCCCTCAGGCATGGCACTACTTCGCCGTTTTCGTGGCGATGATCGTCGGGATGATACTGGAGCCGATTCCGGCCACCGCGATCAGTTTTATCGCGGTGACCATTTGCGTTATCGGCAGCAACTATCTGTTATTTGATGCCTCAGAGCTGGCCGACCCGGCCTTTAACGCGGGCAAGCAGGCGCTGAAATGGGGGCTGGCGGGCTTCTCCAGCACCACCGTCTGGCTGGTGTTCGGCGCATTCATTTTCGCGCTGGGCTATGAAGTCACCGGTCTGGGCCGCCGTATTGCGCTCTTCCTGGTGAAATTCATGGGTAAACGCACCCTGACGCTGGGTTATGCCATTGTCATCATCGATATTCTGCTGGCGCCGTTTACACCGTCCAACACCGCGCGTACCGGCGGTACGGTATTCCCGGTAATCAAGAACCTGCCGCCGCTGTTTAAGTCGTTTCCAAACGATCCTTCCGCGCGCCGCATTGGCGGTTATTTGATGTGGATGATGGTCATCAGTACCAGCCTCAGTTCTTCCATGTTCGTGACCGGCGCGGCGCCTAACGTTCTGGGTCTGGAATTCGTCAGCAAAATTGCCGGTATTCAGATCAGCTGGTTGCAGTGGTTCCTGGGCTTCTTACCGGTAGGGATCATTCTGCTGATCGTCGCACCGTGGCTCTCTTACGTACTCTACAAACCCGAAGTGACCCACAGCGCCGAAGTTGCGGCATGGGCTGGTGAAGAGTTAAAAACGATGGGTACGCTGACCCGCAAAGAGATGACGCTGATCGGTCTGGTGTTGCTCAGCCTCGGACTGTGGGTATTTGGCGGTGAAGTGATTGATGCCACCGCTGTCGGCCTGCTGGCGGTATCCCTGATGCTGGCGCTGCACGTTGTGCCGTGGAAAGACATCACGCGTTATAACAGTGCGTGGAACACCCTTGTTAACCTCGCGACGCTGGTTGTCATGGCCAACGGTTTAACCCGTTCGGGCTTTATCGACTGGTTTGCTACCACAATGAGCGCCCATCTGGAAGGCTTCTCACCTAACGCAACGGTGATTGTGCTGGTACTGGTGTTCTACTTTGCTCACTACCTGTTCGCCAGCCTGTCCGCACATACCGCAACCATGCTGCCGGTCATTCTGGCGATAGGTAAAGGTATTCCAGGCGTTCCGATGGAGCAACTTTGTATTCTGCTGGTGCTGTCCATCGGTATCATGGGCTGCCTGACGCCGTATGCAACAGGGCCGGGGGTCATCATCTACGGCTGCGGCTATGTAAAATCCAAAGATTACTGGCGTCTTGGCGCGATCTTTGGGGTTATCTACATCACCATGCTGCTGGTGGTTGGCTGGCCGATTCTGGCGCTGTGGAACTAAACATCGGCACATAATGCCGGATGACGGCTAACGCGTTATCCCTCTCATGCCAGTCAGATAAACCTGACTGGCTTTTTTTATGGTTAAATAGGTGATATTCAATATTTGTATGAGTTTCAGCATCCATCATGAAATCAACATGGCGTTATGGTTCTCTCCTGGCAGTATTCCTGCTTCCCCTCTTCAACGTTAACGCTGAGCCACTTCAGGCAAAACAGTACGCTGATTTTGACCGCTATGTGCTGGCGCTCTCCTGGCAAACCGGTTTTTGTCAAAGTCAGCATGAGCGCGATCATCGGGAACCCGAAGAGTGCCGTCAGCAGAAAGAGATTCCCAACAAAGCTGATTTTCTGACTGTCCACGGTCTGTGGCCAGGTCTGCCGGGATCGGTTGCCGCGCGTGGCGTGGACGAGCGCCGTTGGATGCGGTTTGGCTGCGCGACTCGTCCGATCCCCAATCTGCCGGAAGCGCGCGCCAGCCGTAAATGCGCCGCGCCTGAAACCGGCCTTTCACTGGAGAGCGCGGCAAAACTCAGCGCGGTCATGCCCGGAGCCGGTGGAAAATCCTGTCTGGAACGTTATGAATACGCCAAGCACGGTGCCTGCTTTGGATTTGATCCAGACGTTTATTTCGGCACAATGGTACGGCTGAACCATGAGATAAAACACAGCGCGCTGGGCGATTTTCTGGCCGCAAATTACGGGAAAAGAGTCAGCCGCGCCGCGTTTGACGCCGCCGTCGCCCAAAGCTGGGGGAAAGAAAACGTGAAGGCGGTGAAACTGAGCTGCCACGGGAACCCGGCTTATCTGACAGAAATACAGTTCTCGCTCAACGCCGCCAGGATTAACGATCCGCTTTCCGCTTCCTCGTTTATATCGCAACCCCATCCGGGCAATTGCGGGAAGCGGTTTGTGATTGACAAAGCGGGTTACTGAGGCGGTATACAAACTTGAGAACCATCACGGCTTGCGACTAAAATTTACGCAAAGACAACCGTATTGAGGATTTCCCCGAATGTGAGCTAAATCACTTCAAAGAAGGGGGAAGTCTCAGTATTATCATGAAAGCTAAACCCTCGCCGCCTGACGGTGAGGGTTTTCTTTTGGGATTATTTACCTGCGGCACTCGCAGCATCGACGACATGGAGTAACAAATGTCCAGACCAACTATTATCATCAACGACCTCGACGCCGAACGCATCGACCGCCTGTTGGAGCAGCCTGCGTTTGCTGGTTTACCCATTGCTGACGCATTAAATGCGGAGCTGGATCGCGCCCAGATGTGCTCGCCGGAAGCCATGCCGCACGACGTCGTCACCATGAACAGTCGGGTGAAATTCCGCAATCTCAGCGATGGCGAAATTCGCGTGCGCACGCTGGTGTATCCGGCGAATATGACCGACAGCAATACGCAGCTTTCCGTAATGGCGCCGGTGGGCGCGGCATTGCTGGGCCTGCGCGTCGGCGATACCATTCACTGGGACCTGCCTGGCGGGGCATCCACTCACCTTGAAGTGCTGGAGCTTGAATATCAGCCTGAAGCAGCGGGCGACTACCTGCGCTAAACCATCTGGATAAGCGTTCACCCGTTTACACAGAGGATGCTCCCTGCATCCTCTTTCCGAAAATCACCCATTCCTCCTGGTTCACCCCCGTTCCCCGTCATCCAGAATTAATCCGTTTCATTGCCGCGAGTACGGTCATGAATGAGGCTCTTTTCATCACGCTGGCATTTCTTATTATGATGGCGATTATCGTCGTGGCCGTGCTTTACCTTGAGCGACGCTGGTAGCTTCTGGTCATAAGCATCAATCAGTCGTAAAGAAACGTTGTGATATGAAAAGTGCCGGGCAGATACCAGAAAGAAATATTATTATATGTTTGAATGAATTCAGTATTAGTTAACAGGGAGAAACGGGTATGTATAAGACAATCATTATGCCGGTTGATGTTTTCGAAATGGAACTTAGCGACAAGGCCGTGCGCCACGCAGAGTTTCTGGCGCAACAGGATGGCGTCATTCATCTGTTGCATGTTCTTCCGGGCTCCGCCAGCCTGAGTCTGCACCGCTTTGCCGCCGACGTTCGTCGTTTTGAGGAGCATTTGCAGCACGAAGCGGAGACTCGCCTGCAAACGATGGTGAGTCATTTCAGTATCGACCCTTCCCGGATTAAGCAGCACGTCCGCTTTGGTAACGTGCGGGATGTGGTGAACGAACTGGGCGAAGAGCTGAATGCGGACGTCGTGGTCATTGGCTCCCGCAATCCGTCTATCACCACGCATTTGCTGGGTTCTAACGCCTCCAGCGTTGTCCGCCATGCTACGTTGCCGGTGCTGGTTGTGCGGTAAATCGCACGGTTGTTGCGTAAAAAAAGAGGCTGCCATTGGCAGCCTCTTGCATTGCAGGTGTAGTCTTACTTTCTTTTTATGCCGTCTTACTGCGGATCAGATAATCAAATGCGCTCAGAGAGGCTTTCGCGCCTTCGCCCGTCGCGATGATGATCTGTTTGTAAGGAACCGTGGTGCAGTCGCCTGCGGCGAATACGCCTTTCACGCTGGTTTCGCACCGGCCATCAATGATGATTTCGCCCATACGGTTACGCTCAATCGCGCCTTCCAGCCAGTTGGTGTTTGGTAGCAAGCCAATCTGTACGAAGATCCCGGACAGCGCAACGTTGTGGATGTCGCCGCTTACGCGATCGCGATATTCCAGCCCCGTCACTTTACTGCCGTCGCCTTTCACTTCCGTTGTCTGCGCATTCAGAATAATGTCGACGTTTTTCAGGCTACGCACTTTATCTTGCAGAACCTGGTCGGCTTTCATTTCTGGCGCAAATTCCAGCAGCGTAACGTGCTCAACGATCCCCGCGAGGTCAATCGCCGCTTCCACGCCGGAGTTCCCTCCGCCGATTACCGCAACGCGTTTGCCTTTAAACAGCGGGCCGTCGCAGTGCGGGCAATAGGTTACGCCTTTCGTGCGGTACTGATCTTCGCCCGGCACGTTCATGTTGCGCCATTTGGCACCGGTGGCAATGATAATGCTGCGGGCTTTCAGCACCGCGCCGGAAGCGGTCTCAATCTGATGCAGGCCCCCTTCCGTTGCCGCCGGAAGCAGTTTGCTCGCGCTCTGGCTGTCGATCACGTCAACATCGTAATCATCAACATGTGCTTTCAGCGCGCCAGCCAGCTTCTGCCCTTCCGTTTTTGGCACAGAAATATAGTTCTCGATATCAACGGTATCCAGCACCTGACCGCCAAAACGCTCGCCCATCAGACCGGTACGAATGCCTTTACGTGCGGAGTAAACTGCCGCTGCCGCCCCCGCCGGGCCGGAACCGACAATCAGTACGTCGTAAGCGTCACGCTTATTCAGCTCCTCCGCCGCCCGTTTTTCTGCGCCGGTATCCACTTTGGCGACGATTTCCGTCAGCGTCATACGTCCCTGACCGAATTCGTTACCGTTCAGGTACACAGCCGGAACGCCCATCACATTACGATCGGTGATTTCATTCTGGAATGTGCCGCCGTCAATCGCGGTATGTTTGATACGCGGGTTCAGCACCGCCATCAGGTTCAGCGCCTGTACGACGTCAGGGCAGTTGTGGCAGGAGAGCGAGTAATAAGTTTCAAACTCGAAATCGCCGTCGATATCGCGGATCTGCTCCAGCAGAGACTGCGCCTCTTTCGACGGATGGCCGCCAGTCCACAACAGCGCCAGCACCAGCGAGGTAAATTCATGCCCCAGCGGAGAACCCGCAAAGCGCGGCCCCTGGTCAGAACCCGGGTTTGCTATCAAGAAAGAAGGCTTGCGCACCGGCAGGCTGTTATCTTCTTTAAATGTGACTTTCTCTGACAGTTCAGCGATTTCAGCCAGCAGTTCCTTGATTTCTGCCGATTTAGCGCTGTCGTCCAGCGTGGCAATCAGCTCAACAGGCCTGGTCAGTTTCTCAAGATACGCTTTGAGCTGAGTTTTCATGTTAGTGTCGAGCATTATTCTTCCCTCTCTAAAAACATCATCATGCAAGTTGCCTTATACCGACAGCCTGAATGCGACTTGCATGATGGTGCTGGAAAAAACGGGTGCGACGCACCCGCTTAAGGATTAATTCGCCAGTATTTCGCGTTACAGGAAGGCGGCAAGCTTATGAATCCCCGGGAGCTTACATCAGTAAGTGACCGGGGTGAGAAAGCGCAGCCAACGCACCTGTAGCGCGAAAGGCGCAGCGAATTTTAGATTTTGCCGACCAGGTCCAGGGATGGAGCCAGAGTCGCTTCGCCTTCTTTCCATTTAGCCGGGCAAACTTCGCCTGGGTGAGCAGCAACATACTGAGCCGCTTTGATTTTACGCAGCAGGTCAGATGCGTCACGGCCGATACCTTCAGCGGTAACTTCGATAGCCTGGATGATACCCTGCGGGTCAACAACGAAAGTCGCACGGTCAGCCAGACCTTCGTCTTCACGCATGTTGTCGAAGTTACGGGTCAGGGCGCCAGTCGGGTCACCGATCATCGCATATTTGATTTTTGCGATGGTTTCAGAGCTGCTGTGCCATGCTTTGTGAGTAAAGTGGGTGTCGGTAGAAACAGAGTAAACGTCTACGCCCAGTTTCTGCAATTCATCGTAATGATCTGCTACGTCGCCCAGTTCGGTCGGGCATACGAAAGTGAAGTCAGCCGGGTAGAAGAAGAAGACGCTCCAGCGGCCTTCGGTATCTTTCTCGGTTACTTCGATGAATTCACCGTTTTTGAACGCCTGGTTTTTGAAAGGTTTAATTTTGGTATTAATCAAGGACATCTATACTTCCTCCGTGTTTTCGTTGAGATGTAAAGTAACCAACTTTCCGTGATTGGGCTAATGCGTTTGCATTATCAAATCAATCAGCGATACCTAACAACTCACACAAGACAACGTTGTGAACGTTTAGCGACAAAAAGTAAAAAGGCCCCCTTTACAGGCGGCCCCATTACCTGAACTACCCGTAGGTAACTTCAGCGCCAGTGAAACTGGCTATGTGTTGCGCTCTACATTACCTTAACAAAGGCTGTAACAGCGAAAGGATTACATCACCCTACCAAAGAAAGGGCAATCTTCCGACGGCAGACCTTACCTATGACTGTGATAGGTTTTGCCGTCAATGTTCCTTTTGCACTGATTTTTAAGGAAATATAATGATAAAACGAACATTGCTGCTGACGTTGCTCCCGCTCATCGCCTTTGCTGAAGAACTGCCTGCCCCGGTTAAAGCGATAGAAAAACAGGGAATTACGATCCTGAAGTCTTTTGACGCCCCCGGCGGAATGAAAGGCTATCTGGGCAAATACCAGGATATGGGCGTGACCATCTACCTCACGCCTGACGGGAAACACGCGATTTCCGGCTACATGTACGACGAAAAAGGCGCAAACCTCAGTAATGCGCTGATAGAAAAAGAGATCTACGCCCCGGTCGGCAGAGAAATGTGGCAGCGGATGGAAAAAGCGTCGTGGATTCTGGACGGCAAAAAAGAGGCGCCGGTGATTCTTTATGTCTTTGCGGACCCTTTCTGCCCTTACTGCAAACAGTTCTGGCAGCAGGCGCGCCCCTGGGTCGAATCCGGCAAAGTACAACTGCGGACGCTACTGGTGGGCGTGATCAAACCCGAAAGCCCGGCAACGGCTGCCGCTATCTTATCCACCCGCGATCCGGCAAAAACCTGGCATGACTATGAAGCGTCAGGCGGTAAACTCAATCTGGCGATCCCTTCACCGCTGCCAGAAGATAAGATGAAAATGCTGAATATTCATCAGAAACTCATGGACGATCTGGGGGCGAATGCAACGCCAGCCATTTACTATATGAATAAAGAAAATATGTTACAGCAGGTCGTCGGGTTACCGGAAAAAGCGCAGCTGGACATTATGATGGGTGAACATTAAACCTAAATTAAAGGGGGGAGATTGTCATTGTTTTTCTGTCAATCTCCTTTTCCATTATAAATCGCTCGCAAAGATATTCTGAGCTATGCTATTTTAGTATTATTGAAAGAGAATTTAAGCTTAGCAAACATCACTATTGTAAAGCATTGGATGTGTTGCATAACTATAGCAAATATAGTTATGACAATAGTCACAAAACAGGAAGAAAAAAACATGGCTAATCTCTACGATCTCAAAAAATTCGATCTCAACTTACTGATTATTTTTGAGTGTATCTACCAGAATTTAAGCATTAGTAAAGCGGCGGAAACGCTGTACATCACCCCGTCAGCCGTGAGTCAATCTCTGCAACGATTACGAACTCAATTCAACGATCCTTTATTTATTCGTTCAGGAAAAGGCATCACGCCAACCGTCACCGGTATAAATCTGCATCATCATCTTGAGGAAAACCTCAATAGTCTGGAACAAACAATTAATATTATGCATAGTTCCAGCCTTAAGAAAAAATTTATCATTTACAGCCCTCAGCTACTTACTGCAATGAACGTAATAAAGCTGATTAATTTTATTATGGAAGATTCTTCCGTTGAAATTGAGCATCATGATATCCTGATGTCTGCGGAATCAGCAGAAGACCTGCTGGCATACCGCAAGGCGGACATGGTGATCACCACCACGCCGCTGAACAACCATTCGGTTGTCTGTACGCCTTTTAAAACAATCAAAAGCGTACTGGTGTGTCGTGCCGATCACCCCAGAATCAGTGACGCCAGTACATTAGCGCAAATACTCGAAGAACCGTTTACCTCATACCAGGGAGAGGAGCCAGGCGTTAAAGAATACCAGTCGCTGGTCAACTCCCTTCTTGCCAGTCGGAAAATTGGGTTTCGCAGTGACTCGATGGTTGCAATCATTAATACTATTGCTGAAACCAACATAATTGGCATCGTTCCTGAAGTCATATATGACTTCTTTCACTCCACCCTTAAACTGCAACGAGTTAATATTGATCAGGATTTACCTTCAGTTCAGTTATACCTGGTATATAATCGAACGTCACTGAATAACAAAGGTTTTACGAGTATCATTAACAAAATGACGGAAAATAGCTGAAACGAAAACATACGGGGCCATCGCCGACACAAGCATTCAAAATTAAAATAATTAATATAAAATTAATTTAAGTTTTGGATGCTTTTTTAAATCTTGCACATTCTGTTGATTATATCATATAATATATAATTATTTTTCTGTATTCTACACATAGCCATTTTCCGTTCAGGTATGAACTCATTATGTCTGTTTATAAAATCCCACTTGACCAAAATGTTTTGGAAGCTGCGGAAGAGCGCATTACATGGACACTCACCACCTTACCGCGTATTTGCGTGTCATTTTCCGGGGGGAAAGACTCAGGGTTGATGCTGCACCTTACCGCCGGAATCGCGCGTAAGTTAAAGAAGAAGATCTGCGTATTATTTATTGACTGGGAAGTGCAATTCTCCTGCACAATTGACTATGTTCAGTCATTACGCGAACAATATTCCGATGTCATTGAACATTTTTACTGGGTTGCCCTGCCGCTCACCACACAAAATTCGCTGTCGCAATACCAACCCGAATGGCAATGCTGGGACCCGAATGCCGAATGGGTGCGTCAACCGCCTGCCGACGCCATTACCGATCCGGCTTACTTTCCTTTTTATCAGCCAGGCATGACCTTCGAACAATTTGTTCGCGACTTTGCCGAGTGGTTTTCAGAAAAGCGTCCTGCGGCGATGCTGATCGGCATCCGCGCTGACGAGTCTTACAATCGGTTTGTCGCTATCGCCTCCCTGAGCAAACAGCGTTTTGCGGACGACAAACCCTGGACGACCGCCGCTCAGGGCGGGCACACCTGGTATATTTACCCGATGTATGACTGGAAAACGGCAGACATCTGGACATGGTTCGCAAAAACGAAGCAGCCTTGCAACCCGCTTTATAACCTGATGTACCAGGCCAACGTGCCGCTCCGGTATATGCGCATCTGCGAACCTTTCGGCCCGGAGCAACGTCAGGGATTGTGGCTCTATCATGTCATTGAACCCGAACGCTGGGCAGCAATGTGCGCCAGGGTAAGCGGCGTGCGCAGCGGAGGGATATATGCAGGCCAGGATAACCATTTTTACGGCCATCGAAAAATACTGAAACCCGAGCACCATAGCTGGCAAAGCTACGCCATGCTGCTGTTGGACAGCATGCCGGAACAGAGCGCCGAGCATTACCGCAACAAAATCGCGGTCTACCTGCAATGGTATAAAAAGAAAGGAATGGAGAACATTCCACAAACGCAGGAAGGCGATATCGGCTCCAAAGATATCCCCTCATGGCGACGTATCTGCAAGGTGCTATTGAACAATGATTACTGGTGTCGGGCGCTCTCATTCAGCCCGACAAAGCCTAAACACTACCAGCGCTACAATGAACGCATGAAAGCAAAGCGCAAAGAATGGGGGATTTTATGCAACAGCGACTCACCCAACAAATAACCGACTTTCTCTCCACGCTGAACGAAGAAGAGAGAATTGCGGCAATCAACGAATTCAGAATGGCAATCCACCGCGTCAGCCCCTTTCGCGATCAGCCGGTAGACTGCGTGCAATGGGTAAAAAACGAACAAATCGAGCCTAATGATTACAACCCAAACAATGTGGCGCCCCCGGAGAAAAGGCTCCTGCTGAAGTCTATTGAGGTAGATGGCTTCACGCAGCCTATCGTCGTTGCAGAAACGGCGGCAGAAAAATATGAAATCGTGGATGGCTTTCACCGTCACGAACTCGGTAAAGGGAAATCCACATTACGCTCAAAGTTAAAAGGCTATCTCCCCGTCACCTGTCTGGAACGCAATCGCCATGAACGAATTGCGGCGACCATTCGTCACAACCGCGCCCGTGGCCGTCATCAGATTCACGCGATGTCGGAAATTGTGCGAGAACTCTCCCTGTTGGGCTGGGACGAGACGCGAATCGGAAAAGAGCTGGGCATGGATAAAGATGAAGTCCTGCGTCTGAAACAAATCAACGGCCTACAGGAACTCTTTGCCGACCGTCGATTCTCCAAAGCCTGGACCGTAAAGTAATTACAATTTACACAGGCGTTCTGCGGCCGCCAGCAGCGTGGATTCCTGCTTGGCAAAACATAAGCGGATGAGTTTATGTGGGAAAGGATCGGCGCAAAATACCGACAGCGGAATCGCCGCAACGCCGATTTCCCGGGTCAGCCACTGGCAGAAATCCACGTCATTGAGGTCTGATACCGCACTGTAATCCACCAGCAGAAAATAGGTGCCTTCGCAGGGCAGGATTTCCAGACGACTGTCACGCAGGGCATTAACCAGAACGTCACGCTTCTTCCGGTAAAATGCGGGTAAATCGCGGTAATGTTCCGGTTCAGCACGCAGCATATCGGCCAGCGCCAGTTGCGCCGGTGTGTTGACGCAGAACGTCAGATACTGATGCACTTTACGCAATTCCGCGCTGATCGCCGCTGGCGCTACGCAGTACCCCACCTTCCAGCCAGTCATATGAAAGGTTTTACCGAATGACGAGACCGCGACAGCACGCTCACGTAGCTGCGGATGCGCCAGTACGCTGGCATGGCCTTCTGGCGCAAAGCAGATATGCTCATACACTTCATCGCTTAATACATAGATTTCGCGATCGCCAATCGCCTGCCACAGCGCTTCAAAGTCGGCTTTGCGCCAGACGGTCGCGCTCGGGTTATGCGGCGTATTGAGGATCACCAGCCGGGTACGTTCGCTCAGTAACGCAGCAAATGCCTGCCAGTCAACGCGAAACTGCGGCGGCTGAAGCGCCAGACGTTTCAGCACGCCGCCGGACAGTTCAACGGCTGGCGCGTAGCTGTCATAGCTGGGATCGAAGCAGATCACCTCATCTCCCGCACGAACCAACGCGGTGATGGCGGCATACAACGCTTCCGTTGCCCCCGCCGTTACCGTCACCTCGCTCCCGGCATCAGCCTTATAGCCGTATAACGCCGCCGTTTTTTCCGCAATGGCTTCGCGTAATGCAGGCACGCCGGTCATCGGCGCATATTGATTCGCCCCTTGTGCAACATGCCAGGCCAGACGTTCCTGTAGATAGCGCGGGCCATCGAAGTCAGGAAATCCCTGCGACAGGTTAATCGCCTGATGCTCCTGCGCCAGGGCGCTCATTTGTGTAAAGATTGTGGTGCCTAAATTAGGCAGTTTGCTTTGCGGAATCAGTGGGTTATTACTCATAGTTATCATACCCGAGGGTGATGTCGATGTTGAAACCACTATAACACGATGTTAGCATTTGGCAATCAAGACGCTTAGACGTCTAAATAAAAACAACTCCCGGACAGCGCAGCCACAAGGACAACACACCATGAGTAACACTGACATCCGCGTCGTTACCGGCCCGGCTAACTACTTTTCCCATACCGGCAGCCTCTCCAGACTGAAGGATTTTTTCAGCGCCGGGCAACTCTCCGCCGCAGTATGGGTGTATGGCGAACGTGCGATTGCCGCCGCCCGCCCTTACCTGCCGGATGCGTTTGATCTTCCGGGAGCCAGACACCTGCCGTTTACCGGCCATTGCAGCGAAAGCGATGTGAAACAACTGGCCGCGAAAGCAGGCGACGACCGCCGCGTAGTGATCGGTATCGGCGGCGGTACGCTGCTTGATACCGCCAAAGCCCTTGCCCGTCGGCTACAACTCCCCTTCGTGGCGATCCCGACTATCGCGGCCACCTGCGCGGCCTGGACACCGCTGTCGGTCTGGTACAACGATGCCGGTCAGGCGCTGCACTTTGAAATTTTTGACGACGCCAATTATCTGGTGCTGGTAGAACCGGAAATCATTCTCCGCGCGCCAGAGGCCTATCTGCTGGCCGGCATCGGCGACACGCTGGCAAAATGGTACGAAGCCGTTGTATTAGCGCCACAGCCAGAAACCTTACCGCTTACCGTGCGTCTGGGCATTAACGGCGCGCTGGCGATCCGTGATGTGCTACTGGAAAGCAGCGAACAGGCGCTGGCGGACAAAGAGCGTGGAGAACTCACCCAGGCATTTCGCGATGTGGTGGATGCGATTATTGCCGGAGGCGGCATGGTCGGCGGCCTTGGCGAGCGTTATACCCGTGTGGCGGCGGCACACGCCGTCCATAATGGGCTCACCGTATTGCCGCAAACCGAGAAGTTTCTGCACGGCACCAAAGTGGCCTATGGCATTCTGGTGCAAAGCGCATTGCTGGGTCAGGATGAGGTACTGGCGCAGCTTGTCGCCGCTTATCAGCGCTTTAGTCTGCCCACCACGCTGGCGGCGCTGGATGTCGACATCCAGAACCAGGCGGAGATTGATAACGTGATTGCCCACACCCTGCGCCCGGTTGAATCCATCCACTTTCTGCCGGTGACGTTAACGCCAGCCACATTACGCGCCGCGTTTGAAAAGGTAGAGTCGTTTACGGTTTAGCGGCGGCTTGCCGGATGGCGGCTGCGCCTTATCCGGCCTGTAAAATACCCCGTAGGCCCGGTAAGCGTAGCGCCACCGGGCAACACAAAACATCAGCAGCAACGTGCGCCGCCTTTCCCGCCATAACGCGCATCCTGCCGCTCACGAAAAAATTCTTCGTAAGTCATTGGCGTCTGATCCGGGTGCGTCACGCGCATATGCTCAACGTAGTTGTCATAGTCCGGCACGCCAATCATCAGTTTTGCCGCCTGACCCAGATATTTCCCGGCCTTAGAAAGCGTATCAAACATCGTTACCACCTGTGACGCAAATGCCCTCTCCCGTTAAGAAGAGGGCCGCTTATTTAAAAATTAGTGCGCGCCTTTCGCCTGCGCCACAATCTCTTCAACGTTTTCCGGCATGGCTTCATACGGCGTTTCTTTCGCCGTCGGTTTGTCCTCTTTCAGCGCTGCCAGCGCAGTTTTGATTGAGAACAGAGCCAGAACCACCACCACAACCATGAAGAAGATGGTCAGACCGGCATCCAGACGGTTGTTGAACACCAGCTGCGCCAGCTGAGACTGCGTGTACTGCGCAGGAATATCGCCACTGTCGATCATCGCCTGGAATTTATTGGCGATCGCCAGGAAACCAATTTTGGTATCCGGGCTAAATGCTTTCTGCCAGCCTGCGGTCAGCGTACAGATCAGCAGCCAGGCGGTAGGCACCAGCGCCACCCATGCGTAACGCTGACGTTTCATCTTGAACAGTACAACCGCGCAGAGCATCAGCGCCATACCCGCCAGCATCTGGTTCGCGATACCAAACAGCGGCCACAGGGTGTTGATCCCTCCTAACGGGTCCACCACGCCCTGGTGCAGGAAGTATCCCCACGCCAGCACGCACAGCGCCGTCGCTAACAGGTTCGCAGGCAGTGAATCCGTACGTTTCAGACCCGGAGAGACCACGCCCAGCAGATCCTGCAACATAAAGCGCGCCGCACGCGTACCGGCATCAACCGCCGTCAGAATGAACAGGGCTTCAAACAGAATCGCGAAGTGATACCAGAACGCCACATCCATCATACCGCCCAGCGCGCCGTGCAGGATGTAGGCCATCCCCACCGCCAGCGTTGGCGCGCCACCGGCACGAGAAATAATGGATTGTTCGCCCACTTCGTTGGCAATCTGATGCAGCGTATCAGGCGTAATCGCAAAGCCCCAGCTACTGACCACCTGCGCAGCAGAGGCAACCACATCAGCGGTTCCGGCTGGCGCCAGTACGGCCATTGGGCTGTTCATGGCGAAGTAAACGCCCGGATCAATGATACATGCGGAAACCAGCGCCATAATCGCCACGAAGGATTCCATCAACATCCCGCCGTAGCCGATAAAGCAGGCCTGCCCTTCGTTCGCCAGCATCTTCGGCGTGGTGCCGGAAGAGATCAGCGCATGGAAGCCAGACACCGCGCCACAGGCAATGGTGATGAACAAGAACGGGAACAGGTTACCGGTCCACACCGGGCCGGTGCCATCCACAAATTTGGTCAGCGCAGGCATCGTCAGCGTCGGACGCATAATCAGAATGCCGACGGCCAGACCGACAATCGTACCAATCTTCAGGAAGGTTGAGAGGTAATCACGCGGCGCCAGCAGCAGCCATACCGGCAGAACCGCCGCCACAAAACCGTAGCCCACCAGCATCCAGGTCAGCTGTACGCCGGTAAAGTCAAAATACGGCGCCCAGGTTGGGCTTTCCGCCACCCAGCCACCGGAGATGATGGCAAAGACAAGGAACACCAGACCAATAACAGACACCTCGCCAATACGTCCCGGACGCAGGTAACGCAGGTAGACGCCCATAAAAATGGCCAACGGAATGGTGAACGCAACGGTGTACGTCCCCCACGGACTGTGGGTCAGGGCTTTCACGACGATCATCGCCAGTACCGCAAGGATAATCACCATGATCATGAAACAGGCCACCAGCGCGATCACACCAGCCGTTGGGCCCATCTCTTCTTTAACCAGTTCACCCAGCGAACGACCGTCACGACGGGTAGAAACAAACAGCACCATAAAGTCCTGCACCGCGCCTGCCAGCACAACCCCGGCAAGCAGCCAGATCATACCGGGCAGATACCCCATCTGCGCCGCCAGCACCGGCCCAACCAACGGCCCTGCCCCGGCAATCGCCGCAAAATGGTGACCGAACAGCACTTTCTTATCGGTAGGTACGTAGTCCAGACCATCGTTATGACGCACCGCAGGCGTCATGCGCGTCGGGTCAACCGCCAGCACATTTTTGGCGATATACAGACCATAAAAACGGTAGGCAATGAGGTAGACACAAACTGACGCCACGACGATCCATAGCGCGTTGATCTGTTCCCCACGGTTTAACGCAATATATCCCAGGGCAAATGCTCCCATAACGGAGAGCAATGTCCAGACGAGGTATTTCCCTGATTTGTTCATAGTTGTTGTCCGTTTGCGTGTTGTGTTCCAGAGAGATGTTACATTTTGTTTCTATAACACCTCTGCTGGTTTTAACAACCTGACAACGCTATAAAACTGATTATTTACATTGCATTGTTAACTGGATCACTTCATTGGCCGGTCAACGCTGCAACATCATTGCATTTTGTTGGGCCTAGCCCATCACCGCCGTCCCCAGGCGGCAGGTACAGCAACGTCGTCCCTGTTCGTCAAAAATCACAATTTCCCAGCTCTGGCTTTGCCGACCCAGATGCAGCGGCTGGCAAACGCCGCGCACCTTCCCCTGCGACACGGCGCGATGATGCGTGGCATTCAGCTCGGTTCCCACCACACACTGGCCGTCACGGGTCATCAGATACCCGGCCATTGACCCCAGGGTCTCCGCCAGCGCCGCCGAAGCGCCGCCGTGTAACAGGCCGAAAGGCTGATGCGTTCGCGCATCGACGGGCATTTCCGCCTCCAGCACGTCATCGCCCAGACGGGTATAGACGATCGCCAGATGCGCCACCATCGTGTTCAGACTGGTGGCGTTCAGCTCATCAAGCGTTAAATGGCGTTTCCAGATCATCGTTACGCTCCCAGGGTTGAGCCGCCGTCAACCACAATGTCCTGTAGCGTAATGTGGCTGGCCAGATCGGACGCGAGGAATAAAATGGTATTCGCGATTTCCTGCGGACGCGCGATTTTTCCCAGCGGAATGCCAAGCTTAAACTGCTCGCCAAACCCACGAATACGCTGTTGTTCCGCATCATCGCTCACCCACAGCGTGCGCTGCATATCGGTATCGGTAGATCCCGGAGAGACAACGTTACAGCGAACGCCGCTGCCCGCCAGCTCCAGCCCAACGGTCAGCGCCAGGCTTTTCAGCGCCGCTTTGGACGCGCCATAGGCGCTCATGCCAATGCGCGGCGTGTGCGCCGCATCAGACGCGACGGTAACAATCGCCCCGACCTGCTGCTGACGAAATTGCGCCATCGTCTGCTGGAAGAGGTTAAACGCGCCGCCGACGTTGACGGCGAACGTCTGCTGCCAGTCCTCGGCGCTTAGCGCATCGGTCGCCCCCATCCGTAAAATCCCGGCGGCATTCACCAGCACATCCAGCCGTTCGGTTTGCGCCAGCACGCGCTGGCAAACCTGCGCGACCTGCGCGGCGTCTGCGACATCCAGCACTTCGGTCGCAAAGGGATACGCATCCTGCGCGAACTCGCGATCGAATCCCGTCACCTGCGCGCCAGCCGCAACAAATGCCAGCGCCGTGGTATAACCAATCCCTTTTCCCGCGCCGGTCACCCAGACGGTTTTGCCGTTAAAATCCAATCCGGCCATCACTTCACCTCACGGGAAAGCAGCGTCCACCAGGCATCGATCGTCGGGTTTTTCGCCAGCATCACGAAGTCGATATCGCCATGCACTTTACGCCAGCGAGCCGCCAGCGCCATCATACGTACAGAGTCCAGCCCATAATCAATCAGGTTTTCATCATCCAGCGGCTCGTCGGATTCATCCAGCAGCGGCAGGATCAGCGCCCGCAACTCTGCTTTGCTCGCCGGAACCGGCGTCGGCAGCAGTTCCTGCGTCATCACCACGCGACCGGAGCGACCGGCAACGTAATTAAGCGACATCACATGTTCTTCACGGCTGAAATCGGCCAGCGCATCCGCCACCATAAACGGCTTGATATCGCGCATGAAAGCGTCGGTCGCCGTGGTCATACAGCCAATGTGCGCATACACACCCGTGATAATCAGCTGATTACGCCCGGTTTCTTTTAACATCTGCTCCAGCGGCGAACGGTGAAACGCGCTGTAGCGCCATTTCACCAGCACGGTGTCCGCCTCGTCCGGCGCCAGCGCATCGACAATCTTTTGCTGCTCGGGAGAACGCGTCAGGCCCGGCCCCCACATATCATTCAACAGGGCGCGATCTTCATCGCTCTGATCTTTCGGCTGAGCGGTGTAATAGACCGGAATGTTGTGCTCTTTGCAGTACTGACGCAGGGCGGCGATATTCGCGATCACCTGTTTCATCATCGGGCAGTTGTCGCCCCAGAAGCTGACAAAATAATCCTGCATATCGTGGATCAACAGCGCAGCGCGTTCAGGTTCAAAGGCCCAGTTCACTTTATTGGGCGGAATATCGAGCGCGCCAGGCAGCGCGTACGCCTGCAATTTCGGAATTGCCATCTCTCTTTCTCCTTCAGGTCAGTGAACGTGACGCCAGCCACTGACGTAATTGTTTTTTATCGACTTTACCGACCGGGGTCAGAGGCAACGCCTCGACGCACTCCACGCGATCCGGCAATTTGAATTCGGCGACCCCCTGCTCACGCAGGAAGCGGCGTACCTGTACCGCGCGCAGCGGCTCTTTCACCACCAGCCATGCGCAGCTTTTTTCCCCCATCAGCTCATCTTCCATGCTGACCAGCGCGGCATGGATTACGGCCGGGTGGCGCAGTAACAGGTTTTCAATCTCTTCCGCGGCGATCTTCTCCCCGCCGCGATTGATCTGATCTTTTTCACGTCCCTGCACGGTGATATAGCCATCTGGATCAATGGAGATCAGATCGCCGGAGCAGTAAAAGCCGTTGGCATCAAACGCACTGGCGTTATGCTCCGGGCTTTTAAAATAGCCGCGAAACGTGTACGGCCCGCGCGTCATCAGGCGTCCCGTTTCCCCCTGCGGCAGCGGATTACCGTCAGCGTCAGCCACCCAGACCTCATCGTCCGGGCACATCGGGCAACCCTGAGTATTGATGATGCGCTCCGGGCTGTCGTCCAGACGGGTGTAATTCACCAGTCCTTCCGCCATGCCGAATACCTGCTGCAACTGACAGCCGATTTCCGCCGGAATACGCGCGGCAAGCGTCGCTGAAAGCCGCGCGCCGCCTACCTGCAACAGTTTCAACGAGGCCAGTTGCGCGTTGCTGCCCCACTCCTGAATCGCCTGTAACCACAGGCTCACCGCAGGCGGCACCAGCGCCGTTGAATTAATCTGATGCTTTTCAATTAACGGGAAACAGAGCGTAGCGCTTGGGTCAGCCGCCAGCACCACCGTTCCCTGGGCCAGAAAGACGCCCAGCGATCCCGGCGAACTCATGGCGTAGTTATGCGCAGCCGGAATCGCGCATAAGAAACGCGTGGCTTCGGTAAAGTGGCAAATTTCATTGCTGCGGCGCACGCTGTAGTAATAATCATTATGGGTGCGCGGGATCAGCTTCGGCGTTCCGGTTGTCCCGCCGGAAAGCTGGAAATAAGCCACCTCATCGGCAGGTGATGGCGTGGCGGTAAAATCAACCGCAGGCTGGTCAATCGCCGTTTGCAGGTTGTGTTCACCCGCATCGTTGAGCAACAGCACCACACGCACAGAATTGTGTTCGGCAATAAACGTATTGAGGAAGTCGTCCCCGGTGAACAGCGCGTGCTGGCGGTCAGCAATCACCAGCGCCGGTTCAATTTGCTTCGCGTAAGCGTTAAGTTCCGTCCGTTGATGGCTGAACAGCGCCAGAACCGGTGCGACGCCGAGCTTCAGCAGGGCGAAGAAAGTGATATACAGCTCCGCCACGTTGCCCAGTTGCACCAGCGCGGTTTCGCCGGGTTTGATCCCCTGACGACGCAGGCTACAGGCCAGATTATCCGCCGCCTGGTTCAGTTCGCGATAGCTCAGGTGTCGATCGCCATCAATCACCGCCGTTTTATCGCTGTCTGCGTGGCGGGTTAAAATATCGGTCAGCGGCAGATCCTGCCAGTACCCTTTTTCACGGTAGCGGCGGGCAAACTCCTCCGGCCAACGGGTGAAAGGAATGGTCATCATCGCTCCTTAATGCAGTCCAAAAACGTTCAACATGGTAGAAAGCTTCACGCCGGTCTCGCGCCACTCCGCGACCGGAGAGGAAGCAGGCACAATCCCGGCGCCCGCGAACAGGCGAACCTGGTTTTGTCGCAGCTTCGCGCAACGGATCGTCACGACCCACTCGCCGTTTCCTTCGGCGTCACACCAGCCGACGATGCCGCCGAACAGTTCACGATCGAACGGCTCCAGTTCGGCAATTAATTTTTTCGCCACCTGATGCGGGAAACCGCTCAACGCAGGCGTCGGATGCAGCAGACACGCCAGCGTCAGGGCATTTTCTTCCGCATTCGCCTTACCTTCGAACGGCGTACCGAGATGCCATAACGTCGGGGTGGTGATCAATTGTGGAGATGCAGGCAGCTGTAATTCACTGCTGCGGTCGCGCAGCACCGTCTTCATGGCCTGAGTGACCAGCTCATGTTCGTGTCTGTCTTTTTCAGAAGCCAGCAGTCGGTTGCCCGCTTCACGATCCAGCACATCATCAGGCTGGCGACGCGCCGACCCGGCCAACGGCAGCGAACTAAAGCGCTCGCCCTCTTTACGCAGCAGCAATTCCGGGCTGGCGCCAAGCAGCACGCCGCCATCCTCCAGAGGCACATGGAAGTTGTAACTCACCGGGTTCTGCGCCACCAGCCGCTCCAGCAGCGCGCCGCTGTCAATGGTGGCATCGGTCGTAATATCAATCAGGCGTGACAGAACCACTTTGTCGACTTCAGGCGTCGCCGTCAGCGCTGCCGCGCGCGCCACCATCGCTTCAAACGTTTCCTGTTCAGGGATACTTTTACGATCAACAACATTCAGTGCCTGATGCCCGGTAAAGTAACGCGAGGATTGTTGCTTTGCCGGTCGGGAGAAGGTCTGCCAGGACTCAGGAATGAACAGCGAGGATGGCTGGCGGGTATCGAAGGGGATAGCGCCGACCATAACAGGATTTGCGATACCCTGTGCTCTGGCGTCGGCAAAGGCTTGCTGTAATTTTTGTTGGAAGGGGCTGTCTAACGAATCCCCGTCAACCGCTGGTTCAGCGAAACGGGCGAAGCATCCTGACGTCGTAAAGCTGCGATACGGCGACATAAAGAAAAAGCGATCGGGGGTGAGCGTTGCCATTTTCTGCTGAACTTCCTCGGCCAGTGACGTATCCATATCATCCTCCAAAAATGATAAAGGCTTTAATAATGATTATCATTTATATTTTCGGGCGCTAACCTAAAAGTAAACAGACAGCATGTCAACTCTTGGGGTAGCACAATGTGCGACTTAGACTTGCATCCCTTCCCGCTAACAATGAAAATGAGAAGCATTAACTCCATTAATAACAGGACGCTGATTCGTGAGACTTCCCCTGCTTTGCAGAACATCCCTGATACTGGTTGGGCTTTTCATTTCAGGAATTTCTTTAGGTCATGCCGCTGACTGGCCGCGCCAGATCACCGACAGCCGCGGCACACATACGCTGGACCATAAACCTGAACGTATCGTCTCTACCAGCGTGACCCTGACGGGCTCGCTGCTGGCGATTGATGCTCCCGTTGTCGCCAGCGGAGCGACCACCCCTAACAACCGCTTTGCCGACGATCAGGGATTTCTGCGTCAATGGAGCGACGTTGCGAAAGCGCGCAAGCTGGCGCGCCTGTACATCGGCGAACCAAGCGCTGAAGCCGTTGCCGCACAAATGCCGGACCTTATTCTGATTAGCGCAACCGGTGGCGACTCTGCGCTGGCGCTGTACGATCAGCTTTCTACTATTGCCCCTACGCTTATCATCAATTACGACGATAAAAGCTGGCAGTCTCTGCTGACGCAACTGGGCGAGATCACCGGTCAGGAAAAACAGGCCGCTGCGCGCATCGCGGAATTTGATAAACAACTGGCGACTGTTAAACAACAGCTCACATTACCGCCGCAACCGGTCAGCGCGCTGGTCTACACCGCTGCCGCACACAGCGCCAACCTGTGGACGCAGGATTCAGCCCAGGGCAAGCTGATGGAGCAGTTAGGCTTTACGCTGGCGCCCCTCCCTGCCGGACTGCAAACCAGTAAAAGCCAGGGCAAACGTCATGACATCATCCAGCTTGGCGGGGAAAACCTGGCGGCAGGTCTGAACGGCGAAGCGCTGTTCCTGTTTGCCGGTGACAGCAAAGATGCCGACGCTATTTACGCCAACCCACTGCTTGCTCACCTGCCTGCCGTGCAAAATAAGCGCGTTTATGCGCTGGGCACCGAAACGTTCCGTCTGGACTACTACAGCGCAACGTTACTGCTTAACCGTCTCGCCGCGCTGTTTTAATTTATTTGCCGGATAGCGGCCAATGCCCTGTCCGGCCTGCATTTTAAAGCGGTGCGCCATCTGGCACCGGCGGCGGCTGGCGAAAACGACGCAACTCGCCCAGTAGCAGCATTAACAACAACCCAACGATCACCAACCCAAACCCGCTCACGCTCGCTGACGCAACCGGCGTCATCATGGCGCCCAGCCCGCCCAACAGCGCTGCGCCGATGGCGTCGCCGGTCACGTTTTGCGCCGTCCACAGGCCGTTGATTCGCCCGAGCATGGCTTCCGGCGTTTGCGTCTGCAACAGGGTGTATTGCAGTAACGAGCTAATCGCGCTGAGCCAGCCGAACAGCGCCAGACAGATCACCCCGAGCAGCCAGACAGGCATCAGCCCAAACAACCCAATCGCCAGGAACGACCCTACGGTGGAAACCAGCATCAACAGTCCAGGACGAACGCTGTGCGCCAGTTGCCCGCTGGTTAACGCGCCAACAGCCGCCCCCAGCGGAATAGCGGCATAAAGTAAACCGATTTGCGCGGCAGACATGTGCCAGTTAATCGCCAGCGCCGGATAAAGCACGCGCACCGCACTTGCCATCGTCAAAAGTCCGCCAAGCAACGCAATGCCGCCAATGAGCGGGCTGGAGAGCAAGAAACGGAACGCCGCCAACAGCGATTTCAACGGATGCTCACGCGGTTGCGGCGGCGGCGGGAGCGCCGGAAGGCTCAGCAACGGCAGCAGCGTGATAAATGTTCCTGCCGCCGCCAGACCGTAGTTCCAGGCCACGCCGCCGGTAGCCAGCAATACGCCGCCCAGCATCGGTGAAATCACCGATCCCAGACGCACCGTCAGCATCGTAATCGCCCCGGCCTGCATAAGGTTTTCTCGCCCTACCAGCGCAGGCGTCGCCGCCAGTAGCGCCGTGACCCCCAGCGAGGCAAAAAAGCCATCCCACAGACCGAGCAGATAGATTGCCAGCAGCGAAGGTTCCGGCAACAGCGCATTCAGACACAGGCCAATAAAGCCAATACCGCAGGTGCCGCGCGCCAGCAGGATCACCTTTTTACGTTCATAACGATCCGCCAGCACGCCGCCGACCATCAGGCCAACAAACATCGCGCTGCCGGTCAGCGTCACCGACAGACCAACCTGCCACGTCGAGTGGGTCATCATCTGGATCTGTACCGGCACCGCTACGCCCAGCAGACCCAGCGAGACAATAGAGATAAAACGGGCGAGGAAGACAGCGCGAAATGCAGGGTGCGTCTTCAACAGGCTGAGATTCAGCAGCCAGGATTGTCGATTCATTACAACGCCTTAATGCGAACTTTTTTTAAATATCCATTCAATGGCTGCACATGCTAACATAACCGAATAAGATCGATAACGATAATTACTATCATTATCAGGGAAGTTGATATGTCATGCTCTGTTTCCGTGGCACGCGCCATCGCCGTGCCCGGCTTGTTGTTATTACTTATTCTCGCCACGGCATTAAGTCTGGCTATCGGCGCAAAATCACTGCCTGCGTCCGTCGTACTTGAAGCAATTACCGGCACCTGCCAAAGCGCTGACTGCACCATCGTGCTGGACGCGCGATTGCCGCGCACGCTGGCTGGCCTGCTGGCTGGCGGCGCACTGGGGCTCGCCGGGGCGTTAATGCAAACGCTCACCCGCAACCCGCTTGCCGACCCGGGCATTCTCGGCGTCAATTCCGGCGCCAGTTTCGCGATCGTACTCGGCGCGGCGCTGTTTGGTTTTTCCTCTCCGCAGGAACAGTTGCTGATGGCGTTTGCCGGGGCGCTGGTCGCCTCGCTGATTGTCGCCTTTACCGGCAGTCAGGGCGCCGGGCAGTTAAGCCCGGTTCGCCTCACGCTGGCGGGTGTCGCGCTCGGCGCAGTGCTGGAGGGGCTTTCCAACGGTATCGCGTTGCTGAACCCGGATGTGTACGATCAGCTCCGTTTCTGGCAGGCCGGCTCGCTGGACATTCGCAGTCTGCAAACGCTCAAGGTTATTGTCGTGCCGGTGCTGATTGCCGGTGCTACCGCGCTGTTTCTCAGCCGCGCGCTGAACAGCCTGAGTCTCGGTAGCGATACTGCCACCGCGCTGGGCAGCAAAGTGGCGCGTACCCAGCTCATCGGCCTGTTGGTGATTACCGTGTTATGCGGCAGCGCGACGGCGGTTGTTGGCCCCATCGCGTTTATCGGTCTGATGATGCCGCACATGGCCCGCTGGCTGGTGGGGGCGGATCACCGCTGGTCGCTGCCGGTCACGTTGCTGGCGACCCCGACCCTGCTGCTGTTTGCCGATATTATCGGGCGACTCATCGTTCCCGGTGAATTGCGCGTTTCGGTTGTCAGCGCCTTTCTCGGCGCGCCAGTGCTTATTTTCCTCGTGCGGCGCAAGCAGCGCGGAGGTGCCGTATGATGCACCTTTCCCGCCGCCTGATCATAAGCTGTCTGTTGCTGGTGCTCGGCTGTATCGCTGTCGGCTTGTGGAGCCTGCGCAGCGGCGCCGTTACGCTGGAAGTCTCGCAAATTATCAATGCGTTGCTGGGAGACGCCCCGCGCAGCATTACCCTGGTGGTGACCGAATGGCGTCTGCCTCGCGTGCTGATGGCGCTGCTGATTGGCGCCGCGTTGGGCGTCAGCGGCGCGATTTTTCAGTCGTTGATGCGCAACCCGCTGGGTAGCCCGGACGTAATGGGTTTTAACACCGGGGCCTGGAGCGGCGTGCTGGTGGCAATGGTGCTGTTTGGCCAGAACCTGACGGCGATCGCGATGGCGGCGATGGCTGGCGGGATTCTCACCTCGCTGATCGTCTGGCTGCTTGCCTGGCGCAACGGCATTGAGACCTTCCGGCTGATTATTATCGGCATCGGCGTGCGCGCCATGCTGGTGGCGTTCAACACCTGGCTGCTGTTGCAGGCGTCGTTAGAAACGGCCCTCTCCGCCGGATTGTGGAACGCCGGGTCGCTCAACGGACTGACCTGGGCCAAAACGTGGCCCTCGGCACCGCTGATCGTTCTGATGCTGGCGTGTGCCGCATTGCTGGTACGTCGTCTGCGCTTGCTGGAAATGGGTGATGACAGCGCCTGCGCGCTTGGCGTCAGCGTTGAACGTTCCCGGTTAATGATGATGCTGGTCGCCGTGGTGCTGACCGCCGCCGCGACGGCGCTCGCAGGCCCGATCTCTTTCATTGCGCTGGTTGCGCCGCACATCGCGCGGCGCCTTAGCGGCACGGCACGCTGGGGGTTAACCCAGTCCGCATTGTGCGGCGCGCTATTGCTGCTGGCCGCCGACCTGTGCGCCCAACAACTGTTTATGCCTTACCAGCTTCCGGTAGGCGTTGTCACCGTAAGCCTCGGCGGTATTTACCTTATCGTCTTGTTAATTCAGGAGTCCCGCAAAAAATGACCGAATCAGTAGCCCGTTTGCGTGGCGACCAGTTAACGCTGGGTTATGGCAAGTATACCGTCGCGGAGAATCTGAATGTTTCTATCCCGGATGGTCACTTCACTGCCATTATTGGGCCGAATGGCTGCGGCAAATCAACATTATTGCGTACGCTAAGCCGTCTGATGTCGCCCGTACATGGCCACGTCTGGCTCGACGGCGAGCATATTCAGCACTACGCCAGTAAAGAGGTGGCGCGACGAATCGGCCTGCTGGCGCAAAACGCCACCACGCCGGGCGATATCACCGTACAGGAGCTGGTTGCCCGGGGCCGCTATCCGCATCAGCCTTTGTTTACCCGCTGGCGCAAAGAAGACGAAGACGCCGTCGCCGGTGCGATGCGCGCCACGGGGATTACCCACCTGGCGACGCAAAGCGTGGACACGCTTTCCGGCGGGCAGCGGCAGCGAGCATGGATAGCCATGGTGCTGGCGCAGGAAACGTCCATCATGTTGCTGGATGAACCGACGACCTGGCTGGACATCAGTCACCAGATCGATCTGCTGGAGCTGTTGAGCGAGCTGAATCGCGAGAAAGGTTACACCCTCGCTGCGGTTCTGCACGACCTTAACCAGGCCTGCCGGTACGCCACGCATTTAATCGCGTTACGTGAAGGCAAGATCGTCGCAGAGGGAGCGCCAAAGGAGATTGTGACAGCGGATCTTATTGAGAAAATTTATGGATTACGTTGCACGATCATCGACGATCCGATCGCCGGAACGCCGCTGGTTGTGCCGCTGGGTCGCCCGAAGTAATCTCAATGGCGGAGGGGTAACAATACAGGCCCGGTCAGCGACAGCGCCACCGGGCGATTTGCCGGATGGCGCTTAGACTAACCGTTCTTCCAGTTGAATCGCATCATCCAGTTTACGGGACAGCATGGCATGACGCAGCAGAACACCGCCGCACGCGATCATACCGCCCAACAACGCAGCCAGAATCACGATCAACGCTTTGCCCGGGCCGTCTTTTTTCACTGGCAGCGAAGGCGATAGCTGATATTTAAACGGCATAAATTTCACATCATTGATATTCATCGCGGTCAGTTGCTCTACGTAATACTGGCGATTGCGTATTTCAGCGTTAATTTCCGCAACGTCCGTGACGGACTTTTCAATTTGCAATTTTTGCGCAATACCGTCGGCGCCCAGAGAAATAGAGAAATCCGGGTCGTCTTTTACCGCCTGACCATTACTGTAGACCGGCTTCTTAATCCCGGCGGCGTTGGCAATCTCCAGGGAATAATTGAGTCGCTGAATGTTCGCATCAAGCTGGTTGCGCAATCTCACCCGGTCCATCGCCAGTTTTTCTTTCTCAAAATGCGTTCTGGTGTCCAGCTGGTTACGAATATTCTCCAGCGTCTCTTTCACGACGATGTCCGACACATACTGGATATAGCCGGCCAGCACCTTCTGCGCCTCTTCTTTCGTTGGCGCAGTAAAACTCAATGTCCACGAGGTAAATAACGACGTCTCGTTTTTCTTACCGGCGTTGGTATCCACCGCGTTCATCTTTTCACTGAGCGCAACAATCGCCCGATGCAGTTCCATTTCATCAATATCCGCCCCTTTCAATTGATCCATCACATACGGGGAGGCGCGAAGATATTCATCCAGCAGCGATGTTGAGCTGAACTTCTTAATGAAAAGCGTAAAGACGGCGTCTCGCTGCAAATTAATGTCGAGGTTCAGCACACGCAATGTGGTCAGCGTTTTTTCCAGCGCCTGCCACTGTACGGCCTCTGCCGGGGTGACAATCGCCCGACTGGTCCATTTCTGCGGCAGAATAAAGGACAGCAGAATACCTGCCAGCGCAAACGCAAAAACAGTCGCAATAATGCGATTTTTCGCCCGCCATAAAACATCAACAAGGCTTAACAAATCAATTTCATTACTGTTTGACGGCGCTAACGGATAGCCAGTAAATTCCGAATCTTTTTCCTGCTTAACATTGAGTGATGACATGTTGTGTAACCTGACATTGAGTCCAATGAATAAAAACATCCTTTCTAATATTCTAACAGCATCTCAGAATTATCCGAAACGTTCTTTGCCTGTTCCCACAGGTAGCATGCAACTTTCGGAATTTCACTAACCGTCTGATTATGTTTCACTTATGTTAAATCAATGCTGAATACAAATAAAAAGCCCATAATAATTGGTAGCTATTATGGGCATCAGTAGAATTAAATTTTTAAAGGCGTCAGAACGCTTCGCTTACTGGTCGAGCAATGCGCGAATAATCGGCCCGATATTCTCAAACGCGGCAGGTGAAATAATATCGACGTGGGCGCAATCCTGGCGATAGATATCCAGTTCTGCCATCCACGGCGCCCAGCTGCGTTCAGGACTTATTCCTTCCGGCAGGGTGCGCTCCGCGACAAACAGCGTTGCGCGTCCATCGAACGGTACGCTATGCGCGGTTGTCAGAAGCCGCACGGCATCGGCGTAGTTTCCTTCGATGGTGCTGAATAACTCCCCGGAGGCATTTCCCTGTTGCGCAGCAAGGAACGCTTCACGTTCACGCGCGATCTCCGCTAACACTTCAGGGTCCAGACCATTGGCCTCTTTTTCCTGCCAGTTTTGCGTTTCCGGCGGCCAGGTATCCAGCAGCCCGAGGAAGGCAACCGTTTCGCCACGCGCACGCAAGCGCGCCGCAATGCCCTGGGCCAGCGTTCCGCCCAGCGAATACCCCAGCAGGTAGTAAGGCCCGTGCGGCTGCTGCGCCAGCAGCGTTTCCAGATGACGCTCGCACACCTCATCCAGATTCGTGGCCGTTTGCATTGGTCCATCAGGCCTTGGCGACTGAATCCCCGTAATCGACCAGTGTGGGCTGAGATAACGAGCCAGCACGCTAAACTGCCAGGCAAAACCGGACGCCGGATGGAAGCAGAATAACGTTGGTCCACTGCTTTCACGCAGCGGCAGGAGTGTTTCAAAGCCCAGACGCTGAGACTGCTCGTCATCGGCGGAATCCAGCAACGCGCTAAGCTGACCAACGGTTGACGCCACCATCACCTGCCCCGGCGTCACCTGACGCCCGGACGCGCGACTCAACTGCGCGGCGAGTTTCATCGCCAGTAACGAATGCCCGCCCAGCGCAAAGAAGTCGGCCTCCACATCATTGACCTCGCAACCCAGCAGGCCGGCAAAGGCGTCAGCCACCGTTTTTTCCGTCCCTGGCAATGGCGCGCGCCCCGGCGTACGTTGTGTCAGTTGCGGCATCGGCAGCGCTTTACGATCCAGTTTCCCGTTTGCGCTGAGCGGCAGTTCCGCAAGCTGTAGCAGAACCACAGGCACCATATGCGGCGGTAATGTCTCGCGTAACCGTTCCTGAAGCGCCGGAATATCCAGCGGTAAGCCGGATTGTGACACCAGATAGCCTACCAGTTGGCGGGCATCGCCTCCTGTCGCGGCCGCCTGGTTAAACACGCAGGCGTGAGCCACGGCGTGCTCGACGTCCGGCAGCGTTTGCATAACCCGATCAATCTCGCCCAGTTCAATGCGCTGACCACGAATTTTTAGCTGATCGTCGCTGCGGCCAAGGTACTCTACCGCGCCATTTTCCAGCCAGCGCGCCACGTCTCCGGTGCGATACATGCGTTCGCCCGGCATAAACGGATCGGCAATAAAGCGACTCGCCGTCAGATCCGGGCGCCCCAGATACCCCTGCGCCAACTGGATGCCGGTCAGGTATAAATCACCCGCGGTGCCCGGCGGCACCGGGCGCATCATCGCATCAAGAATGCGCAGCCCGGTATTCCAGACCGGATAGCCAATCGGCACGCTGTTTCCGGTGACATCCGCCAGTTCTTTGCCGCAGGCGGGATACCAGCTGACATCCACCGCCGCTTCCGTCGGCCCGTACAGATTGTGCAGCGGCGCGCCGGTCAACTGTTCCCACTCGCGGCACAGCCCGGTGGGCAGCGCCTCGCCGCTACAAAATACGCGCTGTAGCGTAGCGCAGCTTTCATGAGCGGATTCAGGAGTGAGCGAGGCGACGAACGCCGCCAGCATTGACGGGACAAAGTGGGTGGTGGTCACACCATACTTCGCAAAGAAATGCTGCATGGCAATCGGATCGCGGTGCGCGTCCGGCTCCGCCATCACCAGCTTCGCTCCGGCAATAAACGGCCAGAAGAACTCCCACACCGAAACATCGAAACTGCACGGCGTTTTTTGTGCGACCACATCCTCTGCCGTTAACGGATAGTGATCCTGCATCCACAGCAGGCGATTCACGATCGCGGTTTGCCCGACCATTACCCCTTTCGGCCTGCCGGTCGAACCGGATGTAAAGATGATGTATGCCGTGTGGTGCGGCAATGACAACGCCAGCGATTCAGCGCCGCTCGTCGGCAACAGCGCGCTGTAGCACAGGCTTTCTACGCCGGGGATATCGTTAAATCGCGGCAGTTGTTCTGCGGTTGTGATCAGTAATTTCGGCTGCGCGTCTTCGAGCATCATTCGCAGACGATCGTCTGGATACCCCGTATCTAACGGCAGCCAGGCGGCTCCGGCCTCCACAATGCCGTGCAGCGCCAGCGTCAGGAAAACCGAGCGCGTCAACGCCACCGCGACGCTGTCGCCCGGTTTAACGCCACGTTCACGCAGCAGGTGCGCCAGGGCGATCACCTGCTCGCGCATCTCCTGATAACTGAGCTGATGGCGCGCATCAGCCAGCGCGGGCGCGTCCGGCGTTTTGCGTGTCTGTTCGTCAACCAGCGCGCTGAGCGTCGTGAGCGGTATGCTTACCGCCGTATCATTAATCTGCGCCAGTTGCGCATATTCGGCAGGCAGGAGCATTTCGGCATCGCCGCAGCGCAGCGCCGGATTGTCCGCAAACTGGCGTATCAGCGCCGTCAGCCGCGACGCATGGCGGGATAACGTCGCCTCATCATAGCGCTGTTTGTTGGCTAAGATTTCAATGCTCAGGCCGCCCTCTTCATCCGGGAACAGCGCCAGTTCAAGATCGTTAACCGGGCCGGTCGCCAGCGTATGGGTTTGCGCCTGTACACCGGGAATATCCAGTTGATAATCAAAGACCTTCACGTTCAGTACCGGGCCAAACAGCGGCTCTTCACCCGCCGCGCGGCCGCTGTCGCGAACGATCTGTTCGGCGTCATAACGCTGATGGCGACGCATTTTTTTCATCTGCCCGGCAAGACGCGTCGCCAGTTCCGGCAGCGTTTCCGCCGCATTAATGCTTACCCCTAACGGCAGGACGTTCAGTACCGGGCCGGTCGCCGTTAACGCCGCCGAGCCCATACGCCGCATGAATATAAATCCGGCAGCATAGTCCATCCGGCCGCACAGGCGGCCCAGCCATAGCGCCACCAGCGCCAGCGCTAAATCCGCACGTTGAATATCAGACATGCGTGCCGCCAGCTGACGGAAAACACCGTCGGGCACATCCAGTTTCATACGCAAAATATCGGCGCTGGCCGCCCGCCCTGGAAGCGGCGCAGCCGACAGCGAAGCGGGAGGCGGCAACTGGCGACGCTGCTCCGCCCAGAAGGCGCCATCGCGTTGATAAGCCTCGCTCTCACGGTAACGCTGATACTCCTCCACCACGTCAGCAAATGGCGTAAACGGCGAGTCGGGCGTCTGGGCGTTACACTGCCAGGCGCGGTAAATCGCCGCGATCTGACGGGTTATCGCCGGGAAACTGAAGCCATCCACCAGTAGATGGTGATAACGCTGATACCAGTACCAACGGGTATCATCGACCTGAATCAACTGGTGGAACGCCAGCGGTTTGCCGCCATCAACGCGTAGATTTTGTCGCAGATCGGCCTGCATCCGCGCCAGCGCCGCCGCATGCGGATCGGGCTCGTCACGCAGATCGATAAGCTCGGGTTGCGCAAACGTGAATGCCGGGTCCACCCACTGCCAGACCTCGCCGTTATCTTCAGTAAATCGCATACGGAGGGTATCCGCTTGCGCCATACCGGTTACAACCGCCTGCGCCAGCAGAGGGGCATTCAGCGTGCCGTGTAATTCCACATAGTGCGCCACGCTCCAGGCGGAAGGCAGCGTAGAGAGTTTTTCCGCCATCCAGATCCCTGGCTGGGCGGCCACTAACGGTAAACGCGTGGTCATTGAGCCTCCTGCGCAGCGGCGTAATGGGCGGGAGTTAGCGTGGTCCAGTGCGCATCCAGCCACTGCTGGCAAAGCGCCTGCGATTGCGGTTCGCACACCACCTGCCAGCCCGCAGGGAGAGAACACTGCTGTGGCCAGAGGCTAAATTGACGCTGCGGGTTTTGCAGAATGTAAAATTGTCCCTGCGGGTTATCGAAGGGATTACTGAATTCCATACTCAACTCCTGTCGTGGAAAATCGCCAGCTACAGCGTGTCGGTTAACGGTTGCCAGAGGGTCATCAACCCCTGCATTAATCCGCCACGCCAGCAAAGCGCATCATGTCCGCCGTCAACCTGACGCCAGAAAACCGACTGCTGCATAGTGTGTAGTTGGCTGTAAAGCGCCTGATTCGCCCGGAAAATAAGCGGCTCTCTGATACCGGCCTCCAGCACGATGCGCAATCCTCTGGCGGTCAATGTGCCCGCCTTCAGTTGTTCAATAATCTCGCCTTCCCGATCTGCGCCGCGCTGCGGCCACCAGAACGATCCCGACTGGCTCAGTACGCAGCCAAAGCGCTCAGGCCAGTTCAGACCGGCATACAGCGAGGAGAGCCCGCCAAAACTCTGCCCGGCGACGATCGTCCTTTTTGCACAATCGCTGAATGGCGCAACGGTTTTCACCAGCGGCAGGAGTTCTTGTTGTACCGCCAGCCAGAAATCGGCATTGCAGGGCAGTTCACGGCTACGGTGGGGAGTATCAATGGCATCAATCAGCAGGTAGACCGCAGGAGGGAGCTGACGCCGCCGGGTCAGTGAGGTGAGCGCGGGCCAGACGGGCATGCTTTCCGCCCAAAACTGCCCGTCGAGCAGAATCGCTAGCGGACGTTCAGGCCGGGCGTCGCCGGTCGTGAACACCCACACGCGACGCGTATTGCCCAACCGCTCGCTGCGCCATTGCAAACAAACCGGGGGAGCTGACGGATTTTCAGGCTTATCCCAGCCGGGTTGTGCTGGCGCGTCAGGCATTTCCAGCGCGGAAACCGCATGGCCCCGCCCCCCCTTCCAGCTCACCGGGTTAAGAGGATCGGCAATCGCCTGCGGCAATAACTGACGCCAGCCTTCACGCAGCGTGGTTCTGTCAGGCGTTTCATCTACTGCCAGAGAAGCAAAAATATCATCGCGTTCAGAAGGGATGAAACAGTAACTACCACGCCAGTCGGCGCTTAATGTCGTGCTCCATCGCCAGACATCCGTGCCCGCAATACGCTGCATGGATTGCGGAACCGCATTCTGGTGATGGTCGGTGACGCCTGTAATGTAGACCCATACGCGGCGAATTGAAGAGCGGTTTTCCGTTCCCTGCGGATCGCGCCACCAGAAAGTCACCCGATATTTTTCGTCTGTTTCACGCTCCCATTCGGGACCGTGTTTTGACTGCCACCAGGTCTCACTTCCTGTCGTTAACGCCGTCACCGTCATAACCCCATGTTTATTGTGTAATTTTTTATTTAATGATGAAATATATTGATAATATTATTGATAACTATTTTCATTTGCAATAGCGTATTGTCGCGCCGTGGGAAGCGCGAACATTATTTCACCACCCAGGCTGGGTCTCTCATTCGTGCATTGACGCCACGTTCAAATGAGAAACACAACCTGAAACCTGCACTGCGTGCTTTTTCTGGAATGTATGGCTTTCGCAGATGCGGGCGACATCAGGCTAAACACCTCACCACGAGAGTTTGGCGCATGTGGCTAAATAAAGATAAGCAGGAAACACAATGAACAATAAGATTCATTCCCTGGCCTTACTGGTCAATCTGGGAATTTATGGGGTCGCTCTGCCTGTTATGGCGGAGGAGACCACTGATAGCGCAGCGCTTCATGAAGACACCATCGTGGTCACCGCCGCCCAGCAGAACCTCCAGGCACCGGGCGTATCGACCATTACCGCCGACGAAATCCGTAAAAATCCTCCCGCTCGCGACGTTGCCGAAATCATCCGCACCATGCCGGGCGTGAACCTGACCGGTAACTCAACCAGCGGCCAGCGCGGCAACAACCGCCAGATCGACATTCGCGGCATGGGCCCGGAAAACACCCTGATTCTGATCGACGGCAAACCGGTGACCAGCCGCAACTCCATCCGTCTGGGCTGGCGCGGCGAGCGTGACACCCGTGGCGATACCGGTTGGGTGCCGCCAGAGATGATCGAACGCATTGATGTGATTCGTGGCCCTGCGGCGGCACGTTACGGCAACGGCGCAGCGGGCGGCGTGGTAAACATCATCACCAAGAAATTCGACGATCAGTGGCACGGTTCGTGGAACACCTATCTGAATGCGCCGGAACACAAAGACGAAGGTTCCACCAAGCGCACCAACTTTAGCCTGAGCGGCCCGCTGGGCGGCGAATTCAGCTTCCGCATGTACGGCAACCTGGATAAAACTCAGGCCGACGCCTGGGACATCAACCAGGGCCATCAGTCTGAGCGTACCGGCGCCTACGCCAACACCCTGCCAGCAGGTCGCGAAGGGGTTGAAAACAAAGATATTAATGGTGTCGTACGTTGGGATTTCGCGCCAATGCAGGCGCTGGAGTTTGAAGCAGGCTACAGCCGCCAGAACAACCTTTACGCGGGTGACACCCAAAACACCAATAACGACAATGCCCTGGTGAAGAAAAACTACGGTAAAGAGACTAACCGTATTTATCGCCAGAACTTCGCAGTGACCTGGAACGGCGGCTGGGATAACGGTATCACCACCAGCAACTGGGCACAGTACGAACACACCCGCAACTCGCGTCTGGGCGAAGGGCTGGCGGGCGGTCTCGAAGGGTTGTTCAACAGCGACGAATTCACCGACACCGACCTGGCCGACGTGATGTTGCACAGTGAAATTAACCTGCCGCTTGATTTCATCGTTAATCAAAACCTGACGCTGGGTACTGAGTGGAACCAGCAGCGTATGAAGGATTCCGCCTCGAATACTCAGGCTCAACAGGGCGGAGCCATCCCAGGCATGAGCGACGACCGCAGTCCGTACTCATCCGCAGAAATCTTCTCCCTGTTTGCCGAGAACAACATGGAGATAACTGACAGCACCATGCTGACCCCGGCGCTACGCTTTGATCACCACACTATCGTCGGCAACAACTGGAGCCCGTCCCTGAACCTGTCGCAGGCGCTGGGCGATGATTTCACCCTGAAGATGGGTATCGCCCGTGCCTATAAAGCACCGAGCCTCTATCAGACCAACCCGAACTACCTGCTGTACAGCAAAGGCCAGGGTTGCTATGCAAGCTCCGATGGCGTCGGTTGCTACATGATGGGTAACGATGACCTGAAAGCGGAAACCAGCGTCAACAAAGAGATTGGTCTTGAGTGGAAACACGACGGCTGGCAGGCCGGTGTGACCTGGTTCCGTAACGACTACCGCGATAAGATTGAAGCGGGCTATGCGCCAGTCGGCCATACCTCTTCAGGTAAAGTGCAAACCGATATCTACCAGTGGGAAAACGTGCCGAAGGCCGTGGTAGAAGGTCTGGAAGGATCGTTGAATATTCCGGTCAGCGATGCAATAAACTGGACCAACAACATTACCTACATGCTACAGAGCAAGAACAAAACAACCGGCGATCGTCTGTCGATCATCCCGGAGTACACGCTGAACTCAACCCTGAGCTGGCAGGTACATCAGGATGTGTCAGTGCAGTCAACCTTCACCTGGTACGGCAAGCAGCAGCCGAAGAAATACAACTATAAGGGCCAGCCTGCTACCGGCTCTGAGAAAGATGAAGTCAGCCCGTACAGCATTGTCGGCCTGAGCGCGACCTGGGACGTAACCAAAAACGTCAGCCTGACCGGCGGCGTGGATAACGTCTTCGACAAGCGTCAATGGCGTGCGGGGAATGCCCAGACCACGGGTAACGACGCGACCGGCGCTTATATGTACGGTGCAGGTGCTTACACCTACAACGAACCGGGTCGTACATGGTACATGGGCGTTAACACGCGCTTCTGATAACGACCGCCCTCTCCCTGAACGGGGAGAGGGTTTTTATGAGAAACCATGCGAACCACTTACACCGCCCTCTCTTTTTCCCGCCACAAACTTCATCTTATCGGGTTCGATATCGATAGCTTCCACGAACACGATCTGCTCTGGTTGCCGCATCATGCGCAGCTGCTTCCCGCCGGGCGAAAACGTCAGGCTGAACACTTAGCGGGACGTCTCGCCGCGTTTCATGCCCTGACTGAATATGGGCACAAAACCGTACCCGCTATCGGCGATAAACGGCAGCCCTTGTGGCCGGAAGGCCTGTTCGGCAGTATCAGCCACAGCGCCGCCACGGCGCTGGCAGTCGTCTCCCTCACTCCGGTAGGGGTTGATATCGAAGCAATCTTCACGCCTCAAACGGCAGCAGAACTCACCAGCAGTATCGTCGATAACGATGAACAACGCGTTTTACAGCGCAGTTCTCTCCCTTTTCCGCTCGCGTTAACCCTGGCGTTTTCCGCCAAAGAGAGCGTCTATAAAGCGTTCTCCGATCGCGCGGCAACGTTACCGGGTTTTGCCAGCGCCAGGATCGTTTCAGTGACGAAAACACATCTAACCATGCAAATGACGTCGGCGTTTTCGCCGCAGCTTGCTGATTGCACAGTGGATATTTCGTGGCGTGAGTACGACGGTCAGGTCATTACGCTCTGCGCGTCCGCCCTGTAGAATTTGCCCGCAGCCATTGCTGACTGCGGAGCACAAGCATTGCCATAAAAGCGTACTTCGTCAGCATATATCGCCTCCATGCGAAGAAGAGACTAACAAGCCGAATTGTCGTGTTCGGGTTGTTAGCCTCAAGGTTGACGGAACTATTTTCAGAAAACGTGAGATCCGCTTACATTCCCGGGAACAACACCCCGTTGCCAGGCGCTTCACGATCCAGATGAATAAAGTTCAGATGACGTTCATACTGATCGAGAATGTCCGTAATCACCTGCTCTTTGCTGTAGTCCATCAGGTCATTTCCCTGGCTTCCTTCCAGCAGGAACGTTTCCAGCCGGTAATAGCTCGATTTGCCGCTACGCGCCCGGTAGGTAAAGCCGGGGATTGCGTACTGCTGCGGCCAGATCTGATAGATAAAGTTGCGCTCATCGCCCATATGAACCCGCAGATCCAGATGACCAAGGTTTTCCCCTTCCTGCGGCGGCATACTTTTCAGCTCCACCGATGCGCCGCGCAGTTGCAGCTCATGGGCGACCTCTTCCATTGCCGGGAAACATACCTTCTCCATCATTTCGCGGGTATAGCGCGTTCCCGGGTAGTTCATCAGGCGCGACAGTCGTTTTTTCCAGCTCAGCCGGTCCTGCACGCCCATCGGACGCGGCGCGGTATGACGACTGGCGCTTTCCCGACGATAATCTTCAACTTTCAATGATTTATACAATCCCGCCATAATGAAGAAGATCACAAAACTAAACGGCAGCCCCATGATCACCGTCGTGTTTTGCAGCGCTGAAATCCCATTGGTCATCAGCATCCCCAGCGTCAGCAGGCCAATCGCTACCGACCAGAAAACACGCAGCCAGGCTGGCGCATCGCTGTTGATGTCTTTCAGTTTTGAGGTGAAATTGCCCAGCACCAGCGCACCGGAGTCCGCCGATGTCACGTAGAACAACAGACCGGTGATTGTGGCGACAGACGCGCTGAAGGTGAAGGCCGGATACTGTGCCAGCAGGCTATAAAAGCCGCGCTCAGGGTGCGCCATCGCTTCTTCGGCAAAACCGGCATCGCCATGAATGATTTCATACAGCGCGCTATTGCCAAACACCGACAGCCACAGCAGAGTGAAAGTGAACGGGATAATCAACGTACCGAAGACAAACTGGCGAATGGTGCGGCCACGCGAAATACGCGCCAGGAACAGCCCGACAAACGGCGACCAGGCAACCCACCACGCCCAGAAAAAGAGCGTCCAGTTGTTCATCCACTCAACCGGCCTGTCGAACGCAAAGCTGTTCAACGTCATCCCCATAAAGCGGTTAACGTAGTCGCCCACATTCAGCACCAGCGCATTGAGCAGGAATGAGGTGTCCCCCATAAACAGCACAAAGAGGATCAACCCCAGCGCCAGCAGCACATTCAGCTCCGACAGAACCCGAATGCCTTTGTCCACGCCAGAAGTCACCGAGATCGTGGCGATCACCACCGACAGCACAATCAGCGCCGCTTTGGCCGCCATTGAATCCGGGATATCAAACAGTACGCTCAGACCGTAGTTGAGCTGCACCACACCAATCCCCAGCGTCGTGGCGATACCAAAGATGGTGCCGATAACTGCGGCAATATCTACGCTATGCCCAATCGGCCCGTTGATGCGCTTACCGAAGATCGGATAGAGCGCTGAGCGAATGGTCAGCGGCAGGTTATAGCGATAGCTAAAGTAGCCAAGCGCCATCCCCATTAACGCATACATCGACCAACCGGTCAGGCCGTAGTGAAACAGCGTCCAGACCATCGACTGGCGGGCGGCTTCAATGGTCTGCCCTGCGCCTTCCGGCGGCTGCATATATTGGGTGACGGGCTCAGCCACCGAGAAGAACATCAGGTCGATGCCAATCCCGGCGGCGAAAAGCATTGCCGCCCAGCTTAGCAGACTAAATTCCGGCTTTGACTGCTCAGGCCCGAGCTTGACGGAACCGAAACGCGAGCAGGCAATGAATATGACAAAAACGATATAGAGCGTGGCGGCCAGCAGATAGTACCAGCCAAACGTTCTGGAGACCCAGTTCAGCGTGCGGCCGATCCAGACTGCGGAGAAATCACTAAAAAAAATGGTCGTCAGGGAAAACAACAAAATCAGTCCGGCAGACGTATAAAACACGACGGGATTGATTTTGTCCTTTTCTCTGTTCTGAGCAAGGTTCGTCATCGATTACCTCTGATTAAGTAACGGTGACTACTCTGTCGAGCAGCTAACTTTTTGAGATTCTGTAAGGCGATGGCATTTTTAACAGATTTGCAAAAATAGCCTTATTAACAGAAATGATGATATTTTCAATCTATTGTTTTTATTAATTTTATCTAATATCCCATTACATTCCCCTTACCTGTTAACCGCTAAATTGATAACAATTAAGACACATTTTATATTGAACGTCCAATCAAAAAACGGTTTAATACATAACCATAACTGATGACTGGAGCGATAAAAATGCCCAAAGTGGGGATGCAAACCCTTCGTCGCAGGCAACTGATTGACGCCACCCTGGAGGCCATTAATGAAGTCGGGATGCATGACGCGACCATTGCGCAAATAGCCCGACGAGCAGGCGTGTCGACCGGCATCATCAGTCACTATTTCAAGGATAAAAATGGATTGCTGGAAGCGACGATGCGCGACATCACCAGCCAGCTTCGCTATGCCGTCCTGCGTCGGTTGCATGCCCTTCCAGAGGCCAGCGCAGAATTGCGTTTGCGCGCCATCGTAGCGGGCAACTTTGACGACAGTCAGATAAGCCAGGCCGCGATGAAAGCCTGGCTCGCATTCTGGGCAAGCAGCATGCATCAGCCGATGCTCTACCGCCTGCAACAGGTCGCCAGCAAGCGGCTGCTGTCGAACATTGTGTATGAATTCAGGCGCGAACTTCCGCGCCAGCAGGCTCAACAGGCCGGTTATGGCCTGGCGGCGCTTATCGATGGGCTGTGGCTACGCGCCGCGCTGAGCGGAAAACCGTTTAATCTCAGTCTCGCTCAGGCGCTGACCACCCATTTCATCAGTCAGCATTTGCCGAACGCCACTGACTAACCGAGGAGAACCCATGCCCCGAATGGCAGAACAACAGCTTTATATTGACGGCGCATATACTGCCGCCGCCAGCGGTCGCACCTTTGAGACGATCAATCCCGCTAACGGCGAGGTACTGGCTACCGTACAGGCCGCAGGCCACGACGATGTCGATCGCGCCGTGAAAAGCGCGCAGCGCGGGCAAAAAATATGGGCCGCGATGAGCGCAATGGCGCGCTCGCGAATCCTGCGTCGGGCAGTTGATATTCTGCGTGAACGCAATGACGAGCTGGCGCAACTGGAAACGCTCGATACCGGTAAACCACTGAGCGAAACCGCCAGCGTGGACATCGTCACTGGCGCTGACGTGCTTGAGTATTACGCCGGGCTGATCCCTGCCCTGGAAGGCAGCCAGATCCCGCTACGCGAGACGTCATTCGTCTACACCCGTCGCGAGCCGCTGGGCGTGGTGGCCGGGATCGGCGCATGGAACTACCCCATTCAAATCGCCCTGTGGAAATCCGCTCCGGCGCTGGCGGCAGGCAATGCCATGATCTTCAAACCCAGTGAAGTCACGCCGCTAACCGCGTTAAAACTGGCGGAAATCTACAGCGAAGCCGGTCTCCCGGACGGCGTGTTCAACGTGCTGCCAGGCACCGGCGCGGAAACAGGGCAGTTCCTGACGGAACATCCTGATATCGCCAAAATCTCCTTCACCGGCGGCGTCGCCAGCGGCAAGAAAGTGATGGCCAATTCAGCTGCTTCATCGCTGAAAGAGGTGACGATGGAGCTGGGCGGCAAATCACCGCTGATTATCTTTGACGACGCGGACCCCGACCTCGCGGCGGATATCGCCATGATGGCGAACTTCTTCAGCTCCGGCCAGGTCTGCACCAACGGCACGCGCGTATTCATTCCGGCGCACATGAAAAGCGCCTTCGAGCAAAAAATTCTGGCGCGCGTAAGCCGCATTCGCGCAGGCGATCTGTCTGACCCGGCAACCAATTTTGGCCCACTGGTGAGCTTCCCCCATCGCGACAACGTTCTGCGCTATATCGCCAGCGGAAAAGCGGAAGGCGCAACGCTGCTTTGCGGCGGCGACGTATTAAAAGGCGAGGCGTTTGATAACGGCGCCTGGGTCGCCCCCACCGTATTCACCGACTGCCGGGATGAGATGACCATCGTACGCGAAGAAATTTTCGGCCCGGTAATGTCCATTCTGACCTACGAAAACGAAGAAGAGGCGATCCGCCGCGCCAATAACACCGATTACGGACTGGCCGCCGGGGTAGTGACAGCCGATCTCAACCGCGCTCATCGCGCAATCCACCAGCTTGAAGCGGGGATCTGCTGGATCAATACCTGGGGGGAATCTCCTGCTGAAATGCCGGTCGGCGGCTACAAACATTCCGGTATTGGTCGCGAGAACGGCATCATGACGCTGCAAAGCTACACCCAGGTGAAGTCCATCCAGGTTGAGATGGGTCAGTTTCAATCCATATTTTAACCAGGAGGTTTGTTTGCATTTTGACTACATCATTATTGGCGCCGGTTCGGCGGGCAACGTACTGGCAACACGGCTGACCGAAGACAGCGACACCACCGTGTTGCTGCTGGAAGCGGGCGGCCCGGACTACCGTGCGGATTTCCGCACCCAGATGCCTGCTGCGTTGGCGTTTCCGCTACAGGGTAAACGTTATAACTGGGCGTATGAGACCGAACCGGAGCCGCATATGAACTACCGCCGTATGGAGTGCGGCCGTGGTAAAGGGCTGGGCGGCTCATCGCTGATTAACGGCATGTGCTACATTCGCGGCAACGCGATGGATCTCGACAACTGGGCGCAGGAGCCAGGCCTCGAACACTGGAGTTACCTCAACTGCCTGCCCTATTACCGCAAGGCGGAAACCCGTGATATAGGCCCCAACGACTACCACGGCGGCGACGGCCCGGTAAGCGTCGCCACGCCAAAGCACAATAACAACCCACTGTTCCATGCGATGATAGAAGCAGGCGTCCAGGCGGGATATCCACGTACCGACGACCTCAACGGCTATCAGCAGGAGGGGTTTGGGCCGATGGACAGAACCGTGACGCCGCAAGGACGACGCGCCAGTACGGCACGCGGGTATCTCGATCAGGCCAAAGGTCGGCCGAATCTGACCATCATCACCCATGCGTTGACCGACCATATTCTATTCGAAGGTAAAAAAGCGTCAGGCGTTGAGTGGCTGGAAGGCGACAGCACCATCCCGACCCGGGCGATGGCGCGTAAAGAGGTGTTGCTGTGCGCGGGCGCCATTGCGTCGCCGCAAATCCTGCAACGCTCCGGCGTGGGTGACGCATCGCTGCTGAAAGCGTTTGATATTCCGCTGGTGCACCACCTGCCGGGCGTGGGTGAAAACTTGCAGGACCATCTGGAGATGTATCTACAGTATGAGTGCAAAGAACCCGTCTCTCTCTACCCGGCATTGCAATGGTGGAACCAGCCGAAAATTGGTGCTGAGTGGTTATTTGGCGGCACCGGCGTGGGCGCCAGCAACCATTTTGAGGCAGGTGGATTTATCCGCAGCAGCGAAGCGTTTAGCTGGCCGAATATTCAGTATCACTTCCTGCCGGTGGCGATTAATTACAACGGCTCGAATGCGGTGAAAGAACACGGTTTTCAGTGTCATGTCGGTTCGATGCGCTCACCCAGCCGTGGGCATGTGCACATTAAATCGCGCGATCCGCGCGAGCATCCGGCCATTCTGTTTAACTATATGTCTACCGGGCAGGACTGGCAGGAGTTCCGCGATGCCATACGCATCACGCGTGAAATCATCAACCAGCCTGCGCTGGACAAATACCGTGGACGCGAAATCAGCCCCGGCATTACGTGCCAGACCGACGAACAGCTGGATGCGTTTGTGCGCGACCACGCGGAGACCGCGTTTCATCCTTGCGGCACCTGCAAGATGGGTTACGACGAAATGGCGGTAGTCGACGGCGAAGGCCGGGTTCACGGCGTGGAAAATCTGCGCGTGGTGGACGCCTCCATTATGCCGCAAATTATCACCGGCAACCTGAACGCCACCACCATTATGATCGGCGAGAAGATGGCCGATGCGATTCGTGGCCGCGAACCGCTGGCAAAGAGCACCGCGAGCTATTACGTCGCAGGTGATGCGCCCGTGCGTCAGCCGCCGCTGCGTTAATCCCGCCTCTTTTTCCCGCTCTGCTGCTGAGCGGGAAAAGACCACGCCCCCCTCCTCCTCCCTGACATCTATACTCAACGCAACGCCCTGACAAAAGAGAACGTTATGCCGCTACCCGATTTTCACGTTTCCGAACCGTTTACGCTGGGAATTGAACTGGCGGGGGCACGCACCCTTTTCAAAAGTGGCAGCGCCAGGAGGTGTGCGACAATGCGCGCTACCTGCGTACGCTGGAAAACTTCGGTTATCTGATTCAGTAGGCGACGATTTGCGTTACCCGGCGATATCCCGGACAATGGCTTTTTAACTCAAGTTTAACAATGCCATGAAACACCCGCTTGAATCGTTGATGACCGCTGCCGGCATCCTGCTGATGGCTTTTCTCTCCTGCCTGCTGCTGCCTGTGCCCTCGCCTGGCATGGTGCTGGCGCAAAAGCTGGTTGCGACCTTCCATTTAATGGATCTCAACCAGCTTTACACCCTGCTGTTTTGCCTGTGGTTTTTAACGCTTGGCGCTCTCGAATATTTCGTGATCCGTTTTATCTGGCGTCGCTGGTTTTCGCTGGCTGACTAAGCCGGTGAAATCCCGCATACCGTGAACCAGCGCTTCACACCACGCGGCGTAATCATGTCCGCTTGACCACGGATGGAAACTCACCGGATAGCCTTTTTCACGTAGTACCTGCGCAAATTCCAGCGTGTTGCGATAAATACCGCCGTCCGGGCCTTTGGTTTCAAAGCGGCCAGCCTGCAACCAGAAGCGGACAGGATAACGCGGCGAATTCTGGTACTGACGCGTCAGCCAGCTGGCCTCCTCGTCTTTTGGCGCCCACCAGTACGAACCGGATAAACTCAGCACGTTGCCGAACAGACGCGGATAGCGCAACGCGACCCAGGATGACGCCAGCCCGCCATAGCTGGAGCCCGCCAGCACCGTTTTTTGTCGTTGCGTAGTCACCCCCTGCTGACGCAGCCAGGGCAATAATTCATGCGCCATAAAGTCGGCAAAATCAGGGTTCGGCGGCAGCTCTTTCGCCCGTCTGGCGTGATCGAGCGTATCAATAAACACCACGTTTATCGGCGGCAGTTGATGGCGCGCGATCAGCCCATCCAGCACGCGATCGATATGATAATCATCAAGATACGTTTTGCCGTCAAACAGCATCAGCGTCCAGCGTGCCGGTTGCGCGCTGTGTGGGCGATAAATCGCAATTTCACGACTGTTGCCCAGACGTTCGCTGAACAATGTTTTGCGCGTAAGCGAACCGTAACGAACAGGCTGCGCGGTAGCTTGCGCAGAGCAAAAGCGCGCGGGACTCAGATCGAGAAGGGAAAACTGATTCCAGCGATCGGCATACTTCTCGCCAAGCGTCAGCGGGTTAAGCGGATCTCTCTGCGCGCTGACCAGAATCGCCCGCCGCTGATCGCGCGGCGAACCGTTCACCAGCGGAACATCCGGCGCCAGTTTATACTGCATTACCGTATCCGCAGGCACCACATAGCTGCGAAACCAGACGTCGGAATCGCCCAGGCGGAACAGAGGATCGTGATCGCCTGCCGGAGAACCGAGAATAAAAACGTTCTGCTTCGCACCGCGCCACAGAAACGTAACCCGCTTATGGCTGTCGTCAACCGGCTCCACCAGCGGCGTGCCGTTGCGCTGTAGATCCTGCCAGAAATGAGCGGTTCCGGCGCCTGCCGCCAGCGCTTTTTCCAGTTGCTGCAAGGTTGGGCTGACGGGAGCGACGCGCTGTATTTTCGGCAGCGGCGTGGTCTCTTTCATCTGCCATGTAAATCGCCAGCGAGCGCCCTCATTACCGTGCAACACCAGAGAAGTGGCTTGTTGTACCGGCAACGAAAACAACAGTTGATGCTCACCATCGGCCGGGCCGCCTTCCAGTAAAGTACGGATGCGACGGTTCTGACCGTCCAGCAAACGAGCATCGGTAATCCCCGACAGGGTGGCCGAAACATAATTTTCACTCAGCGCGGGAAGCACAAAGCAGATCTCGCCGCTGGCATCAAATTTCCCCTGCTGCTCTCCCTGAACGGAGGGCGTCGAACACGGCATCGCCTGAGCCGACATCGTCCCCAGCCCAATCACCAAACCACTCCATGCCATCTTCATTAACGGTGCTTTCCTGATGAAATTTGTTAACAACGCTAATGCAAATGGTAATGATTTGCAATAACATCTGTCGCGTTTAATGAGGATGGCAGTCCGGCATTTGTCTGACAGGACGACCGGACAATTTCAGGTATGGCATAGAAAAGGATGCTAAATGATATTTAAAAATAACAAGATAATGCAGCTCTGGGTTCTCAGCCTGGCGACCGTCAGTACGACGACGTTTGCCAAAACGCAGGAGGAGACCATTCTGGTGACGCAAGGCGTCAGCCAGGAACCCACTGCGCCGGTGAAGGGAATGGTGGCGACCAAAACCCTGTCGGCAACCAAAACCTCCGCGGAGCTGGTGAAAACGCCGCAGTCCGTCTCCGTCGTTACCCGCGACCAGATGGACGCGCTGGACGCCACCTCCGTCTCCCAGGCGTTGCGCTACACCGCCGGGGCATTTACGGAGTATCGCGGCTCATCCAACCGTAACGATGAAGTGTTTGTACGCGGCTTCAGCTACGTTCCTAAATTCCTTGATGGTCTGAGCTTTGGCGCAACGGCGTCATCGCAAACCGGCACCGTTGATCCGTGGCTGCTGGAGCGGGTAGAGCTGGTGCGCGGCCCGGCTTCGGTTCTGTTTGGCCAGGTGAACCCCGGCGGGCTTATCAGCATGACCAGCAAACGCCCCACCAGCGAACCGATTCATAAGGTTCAGTTCAGCACCGGTAATCGCGATCTGGCGGAAGGCGCATTTGATTTCGGCGGCCCGCTGAGCGATGACGGCCGGGTACTGTATCGCCTGAACGGGATCGCCCGCACTCAGCATAACCAGGTTGAAGACTATAAAGATTCGCGCGTCGCGATTGCTCCGGCTATCACCTGGTATCCAAACGATCAGACCCGTTTCACGCTGCTGACCAGCTATCAGAAAGATCCCGATGCGGGCTACCGTAACTTCCTGCCTGCTTACGGCACCGTCACCAGCGCTAACGGAAAATATATTCCGCTCGATTTTAACGTCAGCGATCCTGATTACGATCAGTCATGGCGTGAGCAGACGATGGTGGGTTATGAGTTTGAACATCAGTTCAATGACATGATGACCTTCCGCCAGAATGCCCGCTATGCCAGCATCAAGCAAAAATACCGCTATCTGGTTTACTTCAACAGCAAACCGGAAAGCACGCTGCTCAGCCGTCGCGCCCAGCATGAGGAGCGCACGACCAATGAGTTTGGCATTGATAACCAACTGGAAGCACAGTTTGCGACCGCGCAGATGAACCATACGCTGCTCGGCGGGCTGGATTACAAGTCCAGCAACGACAAGCAACTGTTAATGCGCGGTTCCGGCTCGCAGTACGATATGGACTGGACGCACCCGGTTTATGGCGTAAACGTCGATGAAAGCACCTTCAGCACCGCCAGCCACGAACAGCAAAACCTCGATCAGATGGGCCTCTATTTGCAGGATCAGATGAGCTGGAACAACTGGGAGCTGCTGCTCTCCGGGCGCTATGACTGGACGGAAGTTCGCACCACCGATTACATCGACAGTGAGAAAACGCAGCAGAACGACAACAAGTTCACCTGGCGTACCGGCTTGCTGTATGCCTTTGATTTCGGCCTCTCGCCATACATCAGCTACAGCACCTCGTATGAGCCTAATCTGCAAACCAACCGCGCGCCGGGCAGCGCGCCGTTTAAACCCACCACCGGTAAACAAACCGAAGTGGGCGTGAAGTATCAGCCGGTGGATAACACGCTGATGTCGCTGGCGTTATACGATCTCAAACAGAGCAATGTGTCCACTTACAACAGCACGCTGGGCTGGTTCGAAAACGCGGGGGAAGTGCGTTCCAAAGGCGTGGAAGCGGAAATTCACTCTTCACTGTGGGATAGCGTCAACCTGATTGGCTCGTATACCTACACGGATGCGGAAACCGTCAACACCACGGTAGCGGGTACGGAAGGGAAAACGCCTGCCCGTATTCCTGCCCACATGGCTTCCGCCTTCGCCAGTTATACCTTCCCTGGCGGCCCGCTGAAAAGCCTGACGACCGGCGTGGGCGTACGCTACATCGGCACCAGCTACGGCGATGCGAAAAACACCTTTAAAGTGCCGGCGGTGGATCTGTATGACGCGATGGTGAGCTACGAACTGGGAGAACTGAACAGCAGCCTGAAAGGCGCAGCCGTACAGTTTAATGTCAATAATATCGCCGATGCGAAATACGTGGCCTCTTGCGCCAGCGACACCGCCTGCTTCTATGGCGTAGGTCGTACGGTTACGGCAACAGTGAGCTATTCCTGGTAAGAAAGATTCCCGGCAGCCAGGCGCTGCCGGGGAAACTCAGTGCGTACGGCTGTGATTCTCTTTACGGTAGGCACCCGGCGGCTGATTAAAGGTTCGGGTGAAGATCCGCGTAAAGGTCTGCTGCGAATCAAAACCGTACTTCAGGCAGATGTCATACACCCTTTGGTCGGTATCGCGTAAATCACGCGCCGCCAGCCGCAGCTTACGCTCCCGGATATAGCGCCCCAGACTCTCCCCTTTGTACTGCATAAACAGGCGTTGCAGATGCCATTTGGAGTACCCGGCGTGGCGGGCAATATCATCAATGCGCAACGGTTGATTTAAATTATCATCAATCCACTCGACAATAGTGTCGATTACCTGAGCGGAAATGGTCATCGTGCTCTCCCCCTCCGAAAAATGGTCGCTTATTCCCACCAGGCCGTAAACTGCTGGGTCGGATCGGCCAACATCACCGGTTCTCCCAGCGTCGGCGTCAGCAGGCGGTAGCGTTTATGACGACTCGCCAGCGCCAGACGTTTATACGGATCGTCCCAGCTGTGTTTCGCCAGGACAAAACGCCCGGCATGACCGGGTAAAATCGCTTTTGCGCGCAGGTCCTGCGCCGCCTGCGCGGTCTCTTCCGGCATCATGTGAATGTATCGCCAGTCCCGGTCGTACTGACCGTTTTCCATGATGGCCAGATCGACTGAGCCGAACTGTTCTCCAATCGCCTTAAAATGCGGCCCGTAACCGGAATCCCCGCTGTAATAAACCTTCTGTTCAGGCGTCTCAAACATAAAACTCGCCCACAGCGTCTGGTTACGTTTGAGCCCCCGGCCAGAAAAATGGCGCGCGGGCAGGACGTGGATCAGCAGCGCGTCATCGATCCTGACGGACTGGTTCCAGTCGCGCTCGTCGATAATCCCGCCATTCATGCCCCAGTAGCGCAAATGCGATCCCACACCCAGCGGCGTAATGACTCGCTTAATCTTCGGCATCAGCGCTTTGATGGTGGCGTAGTCCAGATGGTCATAGTGATCGTGCGAGATGATCAGCAGGTCGATCTCCGGCATATTTTGCGCCGTCCAGGGGTAGTCTCCGGCAAAGGCTTTATTCAGAAACGAAAACGGCGCGGCATAGCTGCTGAATACCGGGTCGATCAGAATGCGTTTTCCCGCCAGTTGCAGATACCAGGAGGAATGGCCCAGCCAGATGAGCGTGTCCCGATCGCGCGGTACGCTGGCGAGATCGGTGTTTACCAGCGGCAACGGTTGGGCAGGCCGCGCGTTTTCACGTTTAGCGACCAGAAACTCCCACCATGCGGCGAGCATCCCCTTATCCCCGGTGTAACCGGGAGTGGGTAATTGATTATGAAACTGTCCATCACGATAGTGTGGAGACTGTTCCACCAGGCTCAGTTGAGCGCCCTGCGGCACCTGACCAAACCCGGCGTTAAGGACAAACGGCAGACTCGCTGTAGAAGCAATAAGCATAATAACAACCACACAAATTGTGAGACGCTTCATATCCTGATCCGAAAACGCGCCCCTTTCCGCTGGTTTGCGCGACTGTCACTTGATTATGAGTGAGTAAGCACTCATTATAGAAAGCGAAGGAATCTCGTCAAGATGATTTTCAATCTTTGACATTCACCGTTGCGGCGCTGCAAAGAGCGTGTTTCAATCGTGTTTTTTACATCATTAAGGGTAAAGTGTAGTGGCTCGTCCGAAGAGTGAAGACAAAAAACTGGCGTTACTGGAAGCCGCAACAAAAGCGATCGCGCAATCCGGCATTGCCGCCTCCACCGCCGTCATTGCTCGCAACGCAGGTGTTGCTGAGGGAACATTATTTCGCTATTTCGCGACAAAAGATGACTTAATCAACGAGCTTTATCTGCATTTGAAGCAGGATCTCTGCCAGTCGATGATGGCGAATCTGGACCGCTCAATCACCGACACCAGAACCATGACGCACTTCATCTGGAACAGCTACATCAACTGGGGCCTGAACAACACTAACGGACACCGCACCATCCGCCAGCTTGCGGTTAGTGAGAAAATCACGAAAGAAACCGAGCAACTGGCGGACGATATGTTCCCGGAACTGCGCGATCTCTGCCATCGTTCGGTTCTGCCCATTTTCATGTCTGACGAATACCGCGCCTTTGGCGATGCCCTGTTCCTCACCCTGGCGGAAACCACGATGGAATTTGCCGCCCGCGATCCGGCCCACGCAAATGAGTACATCTCGCTGGGTTTTGAAGCGATGTGGCGCGCCCTCACCCGCGAGGAAAAATAATGGACGGCCAGACGCTGCATCATTGTGCGAAACGCATCGCGCTCGAACTGCCTTTCACCGAACACTGCTGGCCGTTCGGCCCGGAGTTCGATGTCTTTAAAGTCGGCGGCAAGATATTCATGATCGTTTCTGAACAACGCGGCCGTCGGTTTGTGAACCTGAAGTCCGATCCACAGAATTCCCTGTTAAATCAGCAGATTTACCGCAGTATTGAACCCGGTTACCACATGAACAAAAAACACTGGATTTCCGTTTACGCAGGAGACGATATCACGCCGTCGCTGCTCGCCGACCTGATCGGCGACTCCTGGAATCTGGTGGTGGATGGTCTGGCTAAAAAAGATCAAAAACGTCTGCGCCCCGCCTGATTTATCGTTGATATCGATAAGTGTTTTCGCATTTTTCTCTCTTATCTTTTATGCGCTAACCCTGTACCCTGCTGGCACGAAAACGCACCCGCAGGGTATTAAAAAACATCAGGAGTATTTATGGATATCGTTTCTGTCGCCTTAAAACGCTACTCCACTAAGGCGTTCGATCCCAGCAAACAACTGACCGCAGACGAAGCGGAAAAACTCAAAACATTGCTGCAATATAGCCCTTCCAGCACCAACTCTCAGCCGTGGCATTTCATCGTCGCCAGTACCGAAGAAGGGAAAGCGCGCGTTGCGAAATCCGCCGCCGGTAATTTCGTGTTTAACGAGCGCAAAATGCTGGATGCTTCCCATGTCGTCGTGTTTTGCGCAAAAACCGCAATGGACGACGCCTGGCTGGATCGCGTTGTCGATCAGGAAGATGCCGATGGCCGTTTTGCCACGCCGGAAGCCAAAGCGGCAAATAACAAAGGCCGTCGCTTTTTCGCGGATCTGCACCGCCGCGACCTGAAAGATGACGATCAGTGGATGGCGAAACAGGTATACCTGAACGTTGGCAACTTCCTGCTGGGCGTCGCCGCGATGGGTCTGGACGCCGTACCGATTGAAGGCTTCGACGCCGCGGTTCTTGACGCTGAATTTGGCCTGAAAGAGAAAGGTTATACCAGCCTGGTCGTGGTGCCTGTCGGCCATCACAGCGTAGAAGATTTTAACGCTGCGCTGCCGAAATCCCGCCTGCCGCAGGAAACCACCCTGACGGAAGTCTGATTTCTTGTTATGCCGGATGGCGGCTGCGCCTTATCCGGCCTACGGAGCACGCGTTATTGTAGGCCCGGTAAGCGTAGCGCCACCGGGCATTTTACTGCTTATCCAGCCACGCCAGCGCCTGTTCTCCGGCCTCATCCATCGGTAAATACACCAACAACCGGGAGCCGTTACGCGGGGCGGAATACCAGTACATCTGCTGCAAACTAAAACGCCCTAACCGGGGATGGAGAAAATTCTTCACCTGGTTTTCCACGCCACGCACCTCATAACGCTGATGCCATAACGCTTCAAACTCGGAAGATGCGGCGAAAAAGCGCGCCAGTTTATTTTCCCACCCCGGATCGCCACGGTGTTCCGCCATTGCCGCACGAAAATAAGAGACAAACGTCGGCAGCACGTCGCGGTTTTCTATGCGGCTGCGCCAGGTTTCATTGGTGAGGTAGAGGTAAATACAGTTGCGATCGTCATCCGGGATCGTGGCAAAATCCACGCCCATCAGCCGACAAAAACTCTCATTCCACGCCACAATATCAAAATTAGGTTTCTGAATGCTGGCTGGCTGCAGCATCAGGCTATCAAGCATACGGCGGGTTCCCGCACTGATCCCCTCGCACACGGTGATCTGCGTCGATTCCGGTGGCGTCAGCCCGGCCAGAACAAACAGGTGTCGGGTTTCCAGCGGGCTGCATTGCAGCGCATTCGCAACGCCAACCAGTACCGACTCAGAGGGATTCACCTCCCGCCCCTGTTCCAGCCAGGTGTACCAGGTCACGCCAACTTCCGCCAGCATCGCCACCTCTTCGCGGCGCAGACCGGGCGTTCGCCGCCGACCGACGCGCGGCAGCCCCATACGTTGCGGATCGAGGCTTTCCCGCCGGGCGCGTAAAAATGCGCCGAGCTGCTTCCGGTTGTCTGCGGGTTGCATCACCGTGGGCTCACGTCGCGTCATCACCGTCATATTATCTCCAGCATGGTAGTACCAATACCAGTATAACCAGGAACTGGTACCCGTTTAATTCTTCAGTAATGCTACGTCCATCTGTTGAATGACGCAATGGAGTTACCATGAATACGTCAGTCGTTTCACTCAGTCGCACCGGGCTATCGCTCTTGCTGACAGGCCAAATGCTGCCGCTTATTGATACATCGATTACCAACGTCGCCCTGGAGTCCATTACCCGGTCTTTACAGGCGACAACGACGCAACTGGAGTTAATTGTCGCCCTCTATGGGATTACGTTCGCGGTCTGTCTGGCGCTGGGGAGCAAGCTCGGCGATAACTACGGTCGCCGCCGCCTGTTTATGTGGGGAGTCGCATTCTTTGGCGTCGCCTCCCTGTTTTGCGGTCTGGCGAACTCTATTCACATGCTGCTGGGCGCCCGTATTTTGCAGGGGGCTGGCGCGGCGTTGATCGTACCGCAAATTCTCGCCACGCTTCACGTCACGCTAAAAGGAAGCGCGCACGCAAAGGCCATCAGTTTGTATGGCGGTATTGGCGGCATTGCCTTTATCGTCGGTCAAATGGGCGGCGGCTGGCTGGTCTCGGCGGATATCGCCGGGCTTGGCTGGCGCAACGCATTTTTTATTAATGTCCCGGTCTGCCTTCTGGTACTGGCATTCAGCCGCCGCCACGTTCCCGAAACGGCCAGCGAAACCCGCGCCGACATCGACTGGTTGGGCACCGTCTGTCTGGCCGCCATCCTCTGCTGCCTGCTTTTTCCTATGGCGCTGGGGCCAGAAACCGGCTGGCCCTGGCAGGCTCAGGCGGCGCTATTTGCCATTCTCCCGCTGGGATGGTGGATGCGTAAAAATGCGCTCCGGCAGGAGCTGCGCCACCAGCACCCGCTTCTGCCGCCGCGCCTGTTACGGCTGACCAGCATCCGTTTCGGCATTCTGATCGCATTGCTGTTTTTTAGCGCATGGTCGGGTTTTATGTTCTGTATGGCGCTGACTCTGCAAATGGGTCTGGGGATGGCGCCGTGGGAATCCGGCAACAGCTTTATCGCCCTCGGCGCGGCCTATTTCATCTCGGCCTGCTACGCACCGCGATTGATTGCGCGCTACAGCATGGGGCGTATTCTGTTGATGGGTCTGGCGATTCAGATAGTCGGCTTAGCCGGGTTAATGATGACCTTCTGGCATTCGGGCATGCAAACATCCACCTTCGCGCTGGCGCCGGCAACGGCCCTGATAGGTTATGGACAGGCGCTGATCGTGAACAGCTTTTATCGTATCGGCATGCGCGATATCAGTACGCAGGATGCCGGAGCCGGAAGCGCCATTTTAAGCACGTTGCAGCAAGCCACATTGGGGCTTGGCCCGGCGGTACTGGGGTCGTTATTTTTGCATCTGCAACACAATAGTCACGGCGATTATACGCAGTCGGTGATCGGTTTTCTGGCCGTCGAAGCCGCCATGATGCTCAGTCTGGTTCTGGCGACATTATGGTTTCGCCGCGCATTGAATATCAATGCAACCCGCCCCTGTATGGCGTCAAAATAGCAAACCTGCGCCGCGCAATTTGCATAATATCCGCACAGCGGTCATCATAGACCGCTGTTTATAAAGGAGACGTTATGCAGGAATTAATATCTCAGGTAGAAGAACTCGGGATCGAAATGAATCACACCACTTCGCTGGTGATGATTTTTGGCATTATTTTTCTCACTGCCATCATTGTGCATATTATTTTGCATTGGGTGGTGCTGCGAGCCTTTGAAAAGCGCGCCAGCGCCAGTTCACGCCTGTGGCTGCAAATCATTACCCAGAATAAATTATTTCACCGCCTGGCGTTTACGCTCCAGGGGATTATCGTCAATATTCAGGCTGTGCTCTGGCTACAAAAGGGGACTGAGGCGGCTGAGATATTAACCACCTGCGCACAACTGTGGATCATGATGTATGCCCTGTTGTCCGTCTTTTCGTTACTGGATGTTATTCTCAACCTGTCGCAAAAATTCCCGGCGGCGTCTCAGCTTCCGCTGAAAGGGATATTCCAGGGCATCAAACTCATCGGCGCCATTATCATCGGTATTCTGATGATCTCCCTGCTGATAGGTCAGTCTCCGGCCATTCTCATTAGCGGTCTCGGCGCGATGGCCGCCGTCTTAATGCTGGTGTTTAAAGACCCCATTCTCGGTCTGGTCGCGGGTATACAGCTTTCAGCGAACGATATGTTGAAGCTGGGCGACTGGCTGGAAATGCCGAAATACGGCGCGGACGGCGCGGTGATCGATATCGGCTTAACCACCGTGAAAGTGCGCAACTGGGATAATACCATTACCACCATCCCCACCTGGTCCCTGGTTTCGGACTCTTTCAAAAACTGGAGCGGCATGTCCGCCTCTGGCGGTCGCCGAATTAAACGCAGCATCAGTATCGACGCCACCAGCATTCATTTTCTTGATGAGGATGAGCAGCAGCGTTTATATAAAGCGCATTTGTTAAAGCCCTATTTAACCACCCGCCATCAGGAAATCCAGGAATGGAACCAACAGCAGACTGCGCCGGAATCCGTACTCAATCATCGTCGAATGACCAATATTGGCACTTTCCGCGCCTACCTGAATGAATATTTACGCCACCATCCGCGTATCCGCAAAGATATGACCATGATGGTACGCCAGCTTGCGCCGGACGATCAGGGCTTACCCATTGAGATTTACGCGTTTACCAATACCGTGGTGTGGCTGGAATATGAAAGTATTCAGGCCGATATTTTCGACCACATTTTTGCCGTGGTCGAAGAGTTTGGCTTACGGATTCACCAGTCCCCTACAGGAAACGATATTCGCGCGCTGTCCGGGGCGTTTCAGCGCTAATATCAGGTACTGGCGCGGGAAATATAGCGCCAGTCCATCATCACCCTTTCGGTTGGCGCATCCGGGTGTTCAATCCGGTTCAGCAGCAGCCCGACCGCTTTACGACCAATATCGCGGGAAGGCTGCTCGATAGTGGTCAGTTGCGGGGAGACCATCTCCGCCAGCTCCGTACCGTCAAAACCCACGACGGCGATATCCTGCGGGATGCGCAATCCGGCGTTGGCAATGGCGCGCATGGCGCCTGCCGCCAGGGTATCCGATACCGCAAAAACTGCATCCGGGCGCGTTTCGGCCGCCAGCAAAACGTCCATCGCCGCCATTCCGGCGCTGGAACTCAGTTCGCTGGCATACTCTACCGCCTGATAATCCAGAGACCAGGCATGAAGCGCCGCCTTATACCCCCGCTCCCTCAGACGCGCATATTTATAGCTTAAGTCATGGTTAATCAGCGCAATCCGCTGATACCCCTTTTCGACCAGATGGGAGATGACCGACTGTGCGGCATCAACGTCATTGATCCCCACACAGGAGACCGCGCCTTTATCGGCGTATTCCGCGCACTGCACCCACGGCGCATCGCCGATCATGGTGGTCAGCTCCGGTAATTTTGAAAACGCGTCCATAGTGATAATGCCATCGACAATTTTCCCCGAGAGCAGTTTCAGCGCCGATTTTGAACGCGCCATATCCGAGCCTGAATTACACAGCAGAATGCGATACCCGTTTTTCTCCGCCTCTTCTTCAATGCCCTTCACCACTTCTGCGCAAAAAGGGTTCGCAATATTTGAAACCATCACCAGAATCATTGAGCTGCGCGCGGTGCGAAGCTGGCGCGCCAGCAGGTTGGGCTGATAGTTACTTTCCTTGATGGCTTGCAGCACGCGCTCGCGGTTTTTGGCTTTGACGGTATCACTGTTATTGAGCACGCGTGATACCGTCGCCACCGACACACCGGCGAGCTGGGCGATTTTTTGAATAGACATAACGGCGACACATCCTGCGGTTTGCGCTTTGTGTTGAGGCTACCATAAAATCGCCCTCCGGCGAACCGGGCGAAGGTTTACCGCATCACGCTCACCCACCGCTGGTGTTGATGGCTTTTCACAATGGCGTCAATGATATACATCACGTCAGCACCGTCCGCGAACGAGGCAAAACGACGCACCTCCGGCGCGGGCATTTTTCCTGCCTGCACCGCAAGATAAAACTGCTGCATCATGTTTTTAAAGGCATCCGGCCAGCCCTCAATATGCCCACCGGGAAAGTGCGCGCTGCCAGCCACATCCGCGTTCATTAATCCGGGATCGTCCGTCAGGATCTGATTCGCCTGCTGCCGGTGGCCGATCCACAGCTGCTGCGGCACTTCCTGATCCCAGGCCAGCGAACAGTGACTGCCGTTAATCTCAAATGTCAGCTGGTTTTTCCGCCCGGCGCTCACCTGTGAAACGCTGAAACAGCCTTTGCTGCCGTCATCAAAACGTACCAGCACCGCGCCTCTGTCTTCCGTGCTGACCGGTTTATCTACCCACTGGCGTTCCGTGAGCGGCTGAGTAAACGTCGAGCCCCCTTCCACGCTGGCCTTACGCGTTGGCCAGACCGTGGCAAGATCCGCCATCACCTCCACAATCCGCTTTCCAGTAACAAACTGCACCGTGTCGCACCAGTGTGAACCGATATCCGCCACCGCGCGTGAGCTCCCGCCAAGCGCGGGGTCTACGCGCCAGTTATAGTCGGTTTCCAGCAGCATCCAGTCCTGCAAATAACTGCCCTGCACGGAAAACTGCCGCCCGACGCTCCCGGCGCGTACCATGCTGGCGGCCTGCTGCACCATCGCAAACTGCCGATAGACAAAACTCACGCCATGCACCACCCCCGCCTGCTCCGCCAGTGCGGCCAGTTCACGCGCTTCATCCGGCGTCATGCAGAGCGGTTTTTCGGAGAACACAGACAACCCCGCCCGCAACACCTGGCGATTGATGTCGGCATGAAGGTGGTTTGGCGTGCAGTTGTGTACCACCTGCAATCCCGGATGCGCCAGTAATGCCTCCACGCTGCCGTAAGCGTGCGGAACGTTTAGCGACCGGGCTTTCTCCTGCGCCTTCTCCAGCGAACTGTCGCAAAGCGCAACCACCGATACGTTTCCCGGTCGGCGCAAGGCTTCAATATGCGCAGGGCCAATAAACCCGGTTCCGATAATGCCAACCTGAATCATTTACGTACCTCATCACCCGCAGCGAAATCATCAAACGCATACTCAGAAACCGGAATAATATGACGGCGAATAAATTCACTGCCCTCACGCGCGCCAGTAGCGGCTTCTTTCAGGCAGCACTCCCACTCCAGTACCGCCCAGCCGGGGTAATCATATTGGGCGAACTTGCTGAACAGCGTTTTGAAATCCACCTGTCCGTCGCCCGGCGAACGAAACCGCCCGGCCCGCTCAATCCAGGGTTGATACCCGCCGTATACGCCGCTACGGCTGCTGGCGCGATACTCTGCATCTTTCACATGAAACGCTTTAATGCGCGAGTGGTACACATCCACAAAACCCAGATAATCCATCTGTTGCAGCAGCAGGTGGCTGGGATCGTACAGAATATGGCAACGCGGATGATCGTCGACCAGCGCTAAAAAACGCTCGAACGTGACGCCATCGTGCAAATCTTCGCTGGGGTGAATCTCATAACACACGTCCACGCCATGCTCATCAAAGCAGTCGAGAATCGGTCGCCAGCGGCGCGCCAGTTCGCTGAACGCCTCGTCAAAACGGTGACGATTATGCGGCGGCCAGGGGTAAAAATAGGGCCAGGCGAGCGAACCGGAGAAGGTGGCATGTGCGGTCAGCCCCAGTTTTTGCGAAGCGGCGGCAGCCTGTTGCAACGTCTGCGTCGCCCATGCCTGTCGCGCCTGCGGGTTTCCGCGCACCGACGGCGGCGCAAAACCGGCAAACGCCTCATCATAGGCCGGGTGTACCGCAATCAGTTGACCTTCAAGATGGGTCGATAATTCACTGATGACCAGGCCGTGATCCGCCAGCATCCCGCGAATATCATCACAGTAGGTCTGGCTCACGGCGGCCTGTTCAACATCAAACAACGCTTTATGATTGCAGGGGATCTGCAAGGCCTTATAACCCAGCCCTGCCGCCCAACCGGCCAGCCCTTCCAGCGTATTAAACGGGGGTTGCCTGCCGATAAACTGCGCCAGAAAAATACCCGGTCCCTTAATGGTTCTCATAACCCCTCCTGAAAATTACGCCTGCTCTTTCTCGTCATACTTGAAAGCGAAAAGGAAAATCGCGGCAATCACCGCAGCGGCCACTGCCGGGAGCCACCAGAACGTCACCCAGGCCTGGGGAACCGCCTGCCCCGCCACCAGGCGGTTGTACAGCGCGCCGGAGATCTGCGAGCCGAGCAGCATACCGATGCCATAGGTAAACATGACGATCATACTTTGCGCCTGCCCTTTCACCTTTTCTCCGGCAATGCGGTCGGTATAGATAAAACCCACGACAAAGAAAAAGTCATAGCACACGCCATGAAGCAAAATACCGAGATAGAGCAGGAAGCGCCCCTCTTCGCTGATGCCGAGCGCAAAGAAGGCATAACGGACAAACCAGGCGCACATCCCGATCAGCAGCATGTATTTCACCCCCAGGCGGCGGAACAGGAAGGGGATCACCAGCATAAAGACAATTTCGGACATCTGGCCGAATGACATCGCGGTGCTGACATCGCCCACGCCAGCATCCGCCAGGAACGAGGCGGTATAGGCGTAGTAAGTTCCCAGCGGCACGGAGATTAACGTCGCGCAAAGCGAGAACACAAAGAAGTGGCGGGTCTTGAGTAATGCAAACGCATCAGCGCAAAAAAGATCGCGTGTCTTCACCGGCAACCCCTTCGCTGGCGCAGGGGTGTGCGGCAGCGTCAGGCTGTAGAGCGCCAGAATCACAGAGCAGAGCGCGGCAAGCGTGAAGATCCCGGTGGTGTCGGAAATCCCCGTCACGCCGATAAAAATACCGGCCACAATCCAGCCAATCGTGCCGAACACGCGTACAACCGGGAAGGTTTTATCTTTATCTGACAGGCTATGAAAGGCGATGTTGTTGGTCAGCGCCAGCGTTGGCATGTAGCACAGCGTATAGCCAAACAGCAGCCCGATGAGCAATGCCCCGTTTTGCGCCACCAGCGCCTGCGGTACAAACCACAGAATCGCCGCCCCCGCCACATGCATCACCGCCATCACTTTTTGCGACGCAAAGAAGCGATCCACCAGCATCCCCAGTACAAACGGCGACAGGATGGAGGCGATCGGCCCGGCGGAAAACGCATCGCCAATCAGCAGCGACATGTTGTACTGGGTCATCACCAGCCCCAGCGTCACCGACCAGCTCCCCCAGATGAAGAACTGTAAGAACATCATTAACGACAGTCTCGGCACCAGCAGCCGGTACTGTACGGTCTGTTTTCCACTACTTTCGGTTGTCGACACCATTTTTTTGCCTCACCTTTAAAAAGTAATCGATTACAAATAAACTCAAAATGAAAAGTAATCGATTACAAAACAAAGATCCTGCGGATCAAATAAGAATTGCGAGGAGAGTCACGATAAAGGTGAAGTGTGGCGCGGCGCGCGATATTGCGGGTGGCGGCTGTGCAGGCCCGGTAAGCGCAACGCCACCGGGCAGCAGGATTAACGGGTTTTACGGCGCAGTAATTTAAAGGCAACGAACAGGAACAGTATCCATACCGGCAGCAATATCGCCGACATGCGCATATCGTCAATGGTACACATCAGAACCAGAATCATCGCCAGAAAAGCAATGCACAGGTAGTTCCCGGCAGGGTACAGCAACGCCCTGAACTGCGTGTCGCGACCTTTGCGCCGCATCGCCGCGCGAAAACGCAGGTGCGCCAGGCAGATCATAATCCAGTTCAGCAGCAGCGTGGCGACCACCAGCGCCATCAGTAAGCCAAAGGCTTTCTGCGGCAGCAGATAGTTGATGAGTACCACCAGCGAGGTGATAGCGCCAGAGAGCACCAACGAGTTCACCGGTACGCCACGGCGACTGACGCGGGTTAAAAACTTCGGCGCATTTCCCTGAACGGAAAGACCGAACAGCATACGGCTGTTGGAATAGACGCCGCTGTTATAAACCGACAGCGAGGCCACCAGAATGACAAAGTTCAGCGCAGAAGCCACCACGTTACTGTCGAGATTATGGAAAATCATCACGAACGGGCTGCTGTTGGATTGCACTTCCACCCACGGATAAAGCGCTAACAGCACCACCAGCGAACCGATATAAAACAGCAGAATACGGTAAACCACCTGATTCACCGCTTTTGGAATGCTTTTATGCGGATCGCGCGCTTCAGCGGCGGTGATCCCAATAAGCTCAAGCCCACCAAAAGAGAACATGATCACCGCCAGAGAGAGGATCAGCCCGTTCCAGCCGGTAGCGAAAAAGCCGTTGTAGCGCCAGAGATTCTCGATACTGGCATGTTCTCCCCCGTTACCAGAAAAGAGCATCCACAGGCCAAAGCCGATCATGCCGATAATCGCCAGCACTTTGATTAGCGCAAACCAGAACTCCGTTTCACCGTACAGGCGCACGTTCACGAGGTTAACGGCGTTGATGATAATGAAGAACGCGGCGGCCCAGATCCAGGTTGGAACATCGGGAAGCCAGTATTGCATATAGATACCGGCGGCGGTCAGTTCCGCCATCCCGACCAGTACGAACATGACCCAGTAGTTCCAGCCGGAAAGAAAACCGGCGAAGGGGCCCCAGTATTTGTATGCAAAGTGCGCGAAAGAGCCGGAAACGGGTTCTTCAACCACCATTTCACCCAGTTGGCGCATGATGAGGAAAGCGATAATTCCGGCGACGCCGTAACCCAGCAGAACCGCCGGGCCAGCCATTTGAATGGCGGGGCCAATCCCCAGAAACAGACCTGTACCAATTGCGCCGCCCAGCGCAATCAATTGAATATGGCGGTTTTGCAACCCCCGTTGAAGCGTCGGCTCTCCGTTCGACGCAGCATCAGGCAAACTGTTGCCAGATGCAGTTGACGCGTTTTTCACGCCCTACCCCTGTATCGTTTTTATTGAAGGGGCACCTTTTAACATTTCGCTATAGTTGCCGCAAGGCACAATCCTCAGGGATGCGCCAGGCATCCCTGCCTGACGCCCCGAGGCAACGCTATTTATTATTTGTTCAGATCAATACGCACCACGCTGTCTGGCGCATCAGTCGAGTGATCTTTATTGAATTTCTGTTTCACCGTGACATACAGCGTCTGACCATCGGCGGACAGCAGCAGGCTGTTTGGATTCGGCGGCAGATCCCAGGATTTCTTCACGCTGTAATCCGTCGCGTTGAGGCTGAGCAACTTCCCGGACTCACGCTGAGAAATATAAAGTTCATTGCGTTTCGGGTTGAATTTCACCGATAAGGAATCGCCCACATCCAACTGTTTGATGAGTTTGCCCGTATGGATATCCAGCACCAGCGTGGTTTTCGCTTTGGAGTTGTCGGTAACAAACAGGCGACCGGTTTGCGTATCTTCCGCCATATTCAGCAGCAGCGCCGGTTTATCACCCAGCGGTTTCCAGCGTTTTTCTACGCGCTGCGTGCGAGGATTGATAACCAGAATTTCACCGCCGCCATTCGCGGCATAGATACGCTGCGTGCTGTCAGAGTAGTGCAGACCGGTCATCCATTTACCGGTATTTTTGATGCGGGTTTTCAGCTTCAGGGTGTCGGCATCGACGACCCAGATCACCGCCGGATCGGCAACGGCGCCGATATACAGCAGGCCGTTATGCAGCAGAACCTGACGCGCGCCGTACGGGAATCCTTCCGGGTTACGTTCCGGGAAGAGCACACGGTTTTTCACTTTGCCGTCGGCGGTATTCAGCGCGCTCACGCCGCCATCCAGCGAATTGGTGACATAGACGGTTTTACCGTCTGGCGAAATCGCCATACCGAAGTTTTTCAGGTCAGTGTGGCTGGCGCCAATGGTTTTCAGCGTCTTCGGGTCCAGTTTGTAGACCACCCCGCCCTGCACATCTTTAAAACCTTCGGCGCTGGCAACGTAAAGCGCATCGCCTGACGGGCTTAACGCCATTTCATACAGTCCATCGGCTAAATCACGTTTCTGAACATCGGTCGCAACGGCTGGCGCAGTCGGCGTTGCCTGCGGCGCAACGGGGGTTGAAGAACCGGAAGTGGCCGCACAACCACTTAATGCAACGGCAATCAGCAGAGCCAACGCGGATGTTGTCTTTTTCATTTTGGAAATCCTTACCTGGGTAATGTGAACCATGTGAAAAAAGCCTGATAACGTCCTTTGCACGCGGCAGTGACGTGATGAACCATCCGTGTAGAGAGGGAAAGTCTTACGAACCGTAAGCGCATTCGCCGCCAGGCCATTAAATAATAAAGAGAATGAGAACTATACTTATTCTCTTTAGCGAAGCAAGAATAATTCACCCGAAAGACGAAATTTCAAAACGGTGGTTTGAAGTACAAGCCAGATGGGCATACCAGGGCACGTCGTATAATTTTCATGAATTGTTCTGGACGAAAAGGCTTCACACACCACAGAATATGTTTTAATTTTTTTTCTATATTTTCAAACGCGTGAGTCGGATCTACTATCTGTCACTCGTTTTTGAGTCACGTCGGGCATCGGCTGTCATGAATAAAATCATTAAACGGTTAGAGATCGTCAAAAGCGCCATCGAACTTGAGGATGAGGAGATCATCCATCAGCAACTTGCGCACCTGAAAGACGCCTCTCTGGATGCGGCCATCGGCACCATTGCCCTGGCGATCGAGGAGCGACGTTTCGGCGACGCGATGCGTGAAATTGCCGCCTGGTTACAGTCCCAGCGCGCCGTCTCGACGTGGCAGGACCCCGGCATCGCCGCCAGCAAGCTGGAACTGAAAGCGCTCGAAACGCAGCTACGCGAGCTGATCGACAAACGCAATGCCCGCATCCAGATCCTCGACGACTTCAACGATTTGTATCACTTGCGCCTCGGCCCGCTCATGGGCCGTATTCTGGAGCTGCGCAAACAGCTGGCCGCCAGCGCGCAGCGTAGGCAAGAGGCCGAACTCAGACGACGTGAAAAGGACTATCAGTCCTGCCAGCAGTATATTTCTCAGGCTATCGATCAGTTAGTGAAGCTTAAACAGCACTGGGTAAGCCTTAGCTCAACCTCCCGGGAAGCGGTGGAAACCAGAGAGCGTATTCAGCAGCAGACGGAACTTATCACCTCCCTGCTGGCGGAAATTCGCGAGCTGGAGAATGATTTCTCGCGTCAGGATGACAGCGCAACCCGACAGGCGCGTGAAGAGGCCGATCACGAATATGAGGAATATCAGGAGCAGCATCAGGATGCGCAGTACCGCTATGCGCGCGATCAGCGCCTCTCTGCTGATGAACGTAATGAGCTTAAACGCCTGTGGCGCCAGGCCAGCCGACTCTGCCACCCGGACGTGGTCGCCGATGAGCTGAAAGAAAAAGCGCACCAGATGATGGTTCAACTTAACCAGGCCCGGCAGAATGCCGACCTGGCCACGATCCGTTCGCTACTTACCCAGTTGCAAAGCGGTCTGGAGCCGATGCTGGCGAGCGACAGGCTGAACAATCTTGCCCATCTGCGCAGTAAGATAGAGCAACTCAGAACGCAAATTAACGCCCTGCTCAAAGAGATAAGCGAGCTGGAAACGGAGAACGCCTGGCGTCTTGCCACATCCGTAACCGACAAAGAAGCGTACTTTGCCGAGCAGGAGCGCGCATTAGCGGAAATTCGCGATACGCTGGAAGTTCAGGTAAAACATGCGGAACAAGAGATCCTCGCCGGGTAAGGCGGAGCGTCAGGGAGGCTGCTCACAACATCATCATGACCACCCTTTACCCTTTATAGCCGTCGAACTTTATTGCCCATTAAAAAACTAATGATGATTCTTTCGATCTCTGCTTCTTCACGCGAATTTTTAAAATCAAAACGACAGGAGACCTGATAACAGGAATACAGCTGATTCTCTGCATCAAATTCATTGACCATCACCACATCCACCACTTTTAAGTCGAGTTGCAAATAGCCGAATTGCTCAAAATCCAGAGACGCGCCTTTTATGACGGCATCTTTATAGAGAAAACGCGTATTCGCATCCTGCGCAATTAATGCACATCCCCCCCTGGACATATTTTTAATTTTGAAAGAATAATTCTCTCCATTTTTATATCGTCCAAAGCAGTTGAAACTGTGTCCCTTCAGGAAGGAGAAGCGCTGATGCTGGCGTCGTTGTATAAGAAAGACCATCTCGGGAATGAAATACGCCAGCGCATTCTCCATGCCGTCTGACATTTCCTGATCAATTCTGGCGTTAAATTTTATAATTCCATTTTCACTATGGAGAATAAACGTTTGGATCTTTTTGGTGACAATATCCTTATGGTGAGGGATAACAAAATGTTCAAAATCAACTTTTTCCAGCTGCGTGACCACACTAGTGTTGGCATATTTAAGCTCTAGTTTAGTCTTCTTTAGTAGCTCTTCACGGAAAACAGCGATAATTTCAAACTTGTTATCCTTCATCAATCCAAAACTCATCAGCAAGTCCTTATTTTTTATTCGAGATACATCTCATTCTCGTTTATGTGAAAAACGCAAAATCGTCCCCCATCCCTGGCTTTTGATTACCATAATGGATTCCAGATCAAATAATTCGTGAGAAATTAAGTTTTTAACTATTTTTGCCGTTTTATTGATACATAAAAACATTCATAAATGATTAAAGTTAGCGTAACTTATGTGCTACACAATACAAATTTAACTCAAAATTATAACAATTTGGAATAACATCGCTGCTCGCGCCGCGATTCTGAAATAAAAAAAGAGGGATTGCAATATAAACTAAAGGAGTAGACTGTCGGATTTTTTCATTATGCGTGGAATTTACACGCGGCATCGTCTTTAATATTGAAGAAGATCTGGAGAACAAAAATGTAACGTCAGGGGGAAAAAATAATAATGAACCTGAGCAGAAACACTTAAAATAAATTAACCTGTTAAGGCTTACTTTCTTTGCGGCGATAAAGACAAAATATTCACCACGCAACAGTAATAACTTGATTTTAAAAGATAAACATAATTCACCGTTCAATACGCTATGGCATCTCATCCGGCCCATGAAGCGTACTCCACGGGCCGGACGACGGGCGCAGCAGGTATAACGTTATGAGCGCTTATGTTGATGCGTGCGCAACCACATCAGTTTATACGCCGCCGGAATGATAAATAGCGACAGCAGCGGCGCGGTGATCATACCGCCAATCATCGGCGCGGCAATACGGCTCATCACTTCTGAACCCGCCCCGGTTCCCCATAAAATAGGTAACAGACCGGCGATAATCACCGCCACGGTCATGGCCTTTGGCCGCACGCGGAGAACCGCACCGTGGTACAGCGCCTCATCAAGTTTCTCTGCCGTAAAGGTTTGTGGATTATCCAGAGACGGCTCCGCTTCAATCGCATGACGCAGGTACATCAGCATGACCACGCCAAACTCTGCGGCGACGCCTGCCAGCGCGATGAATCCTGTTCCGGTGGCAACGGACAAATGAAAGCCCATCCAGTACAGGAACCAGATCCCGCCGACCAGGGCGAAAGGAACGCTGGTAATGATCAGCAGCGCTTCCCCCACCCGACGAAACGCCAGATACAGCAGAACGAAAATAATCATCAGCGTCATCGGCACCATCAGCTTCAGCTTATGGCTGGCGCGTTCAAGAAGCTCAAACTGCCCGGAAAACGCCACGCTGGTTCCCGGTTTCAACTGCACCTTTTCCGCGATCGCTTTTTTCAGATCGTTAACTACCGACACCATGTCACGATCGCGCGCATCAATATAGATCCAGCTTGCAGGTCGGGCATTTTCGGTTTTCAACATCGACGGCCCTGCCGCAATCTTCACGTCCGCCACATCCGCCAGGATAATTTGCTGCTGCATTGGCGTCAGAATCGGCAGTTGACGTAAGGTTTCCGGGCTGTCGCGATAGCGTTGCGGGTAGCGCAGGTTAATGGGATAACGCGCAATCCCCTCCACGGTTTCGCTTACCATCGCCCCACCGACTGCGGAGGTAATAAACAGTTGTACATCACCGACGGTCATCCCGTAACGGGCGGCTTTTTCACGATGAATGTCGATATTGAGGTAACGGCCTCCTTCCAGCCGTTCCGCCAGCGCCGACGCAACGCCCGGTACGGTTCTGGCAACCTCTTCGATCTGCTCCGCCGTGGCATCAATATCAGCCAGCACGGTGCCGGACACTTTAATACCGATCGGGCTTTTTATCCCGGTAGACAACATGTCGATTCGGTTACGGATTGGCGGCACCCACAGATTCGCCAGCCCCGGTAAGCGCACCGTTTTATCCAGTTCTTCGATGATTTTGTCCATCGTCATTCCCGGCCGCCACTGATCCTGCGGTTTCAGTTGGATCGTCGTTTCCACCATCTCCAGCGGCGCAGAGTCGGTGGCAGTTTCCGCCTTGCCGGTTTTGCCGAACACGCGCGCCACTTCCGGCACCGTCATGATCAGCTTATCGGTTTTTTGCAGCATATCCGCCGCCTGCGCCGCCGAAATCCCCGGTAGCGTGGAAGGCATATACAGCAGATCGCCCTCGTTAATTTGCGGTAAGAATTCCCCGCCCACTTTATTAAGCGGCCAGATGACCGTCAGGATCGAAAGTACCGCCACCAGCAGCGTGGTCTTCGGCCAGTGCAGCACTTTCAACAGCAGCGGGTGATAAATGCGGATCAAAAAGCGGTTAAGCGGATTACTGCTCTCTGCCGGGATCTTGCCGCGAATCCAGTAGCCCATCAGGATCGGGATCACCACGATCGCCAGGAAGGCCGCCCCTGCCATCGCATAGGTTTTGGTGAATGCCAGCGGGCCGAACAGGCGTCCTTCCTGCCCTTCGAGGGTAAAAATCGGGATGAACGACAGGGTAATAATCAGCAGGCTGATAAACAGCGCCGGGCCCACTTCCACCGAGGCGTTCGTGATAACTCTCCAGCGCGTTTCGTTATCCAGCGGGTCGCCGGGATGCTGGTGCGCCCACTCCTCCAGCCGCTTATGCGCGTTTTCGATCATCACAATCGCGGCATCCACCATTGCCCCTACCGCAATGGCGATCCCGCCGAGCGACATAATATTGGCGTTCAGCCCCTGAAAATGCATCACGATAAAGGCAATACAGAGGCCCAGCGGCAACGAAATGATCGCCACCAGCGCAGAGCGGACATGCCACAGGAACAGCGCGCAGACCAGCGCAACCACAATAAACTCTTCGAGCAATTTGTAGCTGAGGTTATCAATAGCGCGGTCAATCAGCTGGCTGCGATCGTAGGTTGTCACGACGTCAACGCCTTCCGGCAGACTGCTTTTCAGCGTTTCCAGCTTCGTCTTCACGGCGGAAATAACGTCCCGGGCGTTTTTACCGGAACGCAGGATCACCACCCCGCCCGCCACTTCGCCTTCGCCGTTCAGTTCAGCAATGCCCCGGCGCATTTCCGGGCCAATCTGTACGCGGGCGACATCGCGAAGGTACACCGGAACGCCGTTCTCACCAGACTTCAGCACAATGTTGTTGAAGTCATCGAGGGTCTGCAAATAGCCGCTGGCGCGCACCATGTATTCCGCTTCTGACAGTTCGACGGAGGAGCCCCCCGCCTCCTGGTTGGACATGTCCAGAGCCGACTTCACCTGCGCAAGGCTAATGCCATACTGCGTGAGTTTCATCGGGTCGATAACGACCTGGTACTCTTTCACCACGCCGCCGACCGAGGCCACTTCCGCCACATTCGGAATGGTTTTCAGCTCATACTTTAAAAACCAGTCCTGTAAAGAGCGCAGTTCCGCCAGATCGTGTTTACCGCTGCGATCCACCAGCGCATATTCAAATATCCAGCCGACGCCGGTGGCGTCTGGCCCCATTTCCGCGCTGACGCCCGCAGGCAGTTTCCCCTGCACCTGATTGAGGTACTCCAGCACGCGAGAACGCGCCCAGTAGGGATCGGTGCCATCTTCAAAAATGACGTACACGTAAGAATCGCCAAACTGCGAGAAACCGCGCACCGTCTTCGCACCTGGCACCGACAGCATGGTGGTCGTCAATGGATAGGTCACCTGATTTTCAACAATCTGCGGCGCCTGTCCCGGATAGCTGGTTTTCACAATTACCTGCACGTCAGACAGGTCAGGCAGCGCATCAACCGGCGTGTTAATGATGGTCCAGGTTCCCCAGATGCTGAGGAACAGCGCCCCCATCACAACCAGAAAACGGTTCGCTACGGAGCGGCGGATAATCCATTCAATCATTTGTTATTCCCTCAATGTGAATGGGCCGCATGATCGGGCGCAGCAGAGGAAGATTGCGCCCGCATACGATCCAGCGCGCCGGAGATATTGGCTTCGGAGTCAATCAGGAACAGTCCGCTGGAGACCACTTTTTCACCTTCGGCAAGCCCGGCGCGAATCGCCGTCACGCCTTGTGATTCATGGAACACCGAGACCTGTTTCGGCACAAAGCGACCGTCGTTGTCGACGGCGATCACCCGCTGTTCCGTTCCATTATCAATCAATGCCTTAGATGGGATTAGCAGCATCGGTTCGCTTTGCGTTTTCAGCTTCAGGTACGCATTCATTCCAGGCTTGAGCGCTTCATCCGGGTTATCAACCTGTAAGCGCAACTGGAGGGTACGGGTGGTGGCGTCCACGCTTGGCAGAATCGCCCATTTACTGATGGTGAAGCGTTTATCCGGCCACGCGGGCACGGTAATATCGAACTGCGAGGCATCTTTAATCAGCCATGCGATGGATTCAGGAACGGCCGCGCTGATCCACACCGGGTCCATCCCCTGGATTTTCGCCACCACGTTATCTTTGGCGATATTCATCCCGGCGCGCAGATCGAACGCGGTGATCACCCCATCAATAGGCGCTTTCAGGGTAAAACGGGTCTGAATTTTACGGGTTGAGACTAAGCGGCGGATATCCTCTTCCGGCATCCCGGCCAGACGCAGTCGTTCAAGAATGCCTTCCACCTGCGTTGCCGTACCGCCCGTTTCCCGCAGCAGTAAATATTCACTCTGGGCTTCAACCCAGTCAGGAATGGTCAGGTCGATCAGCGGCGTTCCTTTCTTAATTTTATCCCCCACCGTCAGCGGCCAGACTTTATCGATAAAGCCAGCGGAACGCGCCTGCACAATCACAAACTGGTATTCATTGAAACTGACGTTAGCCGGAAAAGTTTGCGCGTAGCGCAGCGGCCCACGGCGGACAGCCTCCGTCTTTAACCCTAAATTCTGCGTCTGTACCGGATCGATACGCACGCCTGGCGCAGAGGTCGTGTCTGACTCTTCGTCAGCGTATTTCGCCACCAGGTCCATATCCATAAACGGCGATTTACCGGGCTTATCAAAGCGCGTATTCGGATACATGGGGTCATACCAGAACAGAACCTTACGGGCCTCTTTTTCGGAGGCAGGCGCAGTATCGACAGGCTGATGCGCAGACGAAAAATAAGCGTAAACGCCGACCGAGATAATCCCTCCGACGATCATACTGCCGAGAATAAGCGCGGTAGTTTTTATTTTTAAAGACGCCATAGTGACTTCCATTCGATCCATTTTCTGGATCAGTTACGCGGGAGAAATGCCCGCGCTTCTGTAAACCCGGGCAAGAACAAAGAGACAGCGAATACGCTTTACTGGCTGACCTGAATATCGCGTAATAAAGAGAGATTGCCCTGCTGAACGAAAGTAAACGCCACTTTGTCGCCGGGTTTAATGTCACCGGAACGGGTTTCCGGGGTCAGGGTAAAGCGCATCGTCATCGCAGGCCAGTTGACCGCCGGAATAGGTTCATGATCGATAGTCACTTTTTTCGTGTCTTTGTCGATGGCTTTAACCACGCCGGTTGAATGAATCACCTGCTCTGGCTGCGCCGCTGATGCGTTATTCATCATCTCGCCGTGGTGGTGTTCATTCGCCTGAACGTTAAATACCACGGCGGAGAACAGACCCAAAATCGCCGCTTTTACTGTATTGTTCATCATGCTTTCTCCTGAAAATAACGATAAATTTTTATTCCACCCAACCGCCGCCCAGCGCGGTGAACAGCGTAATTTCATTAGCCTGTCGGGCGTAATTCAGATCGAGTAACGTTTGCTGGGTTGAAAACAGAGAGCGCTCCGCATCCAGCACTTCGATATAGCTGACCGCGCCATGCTGATAGAGCGCTCTGGCGCGTTGCAGCGTAATACGCAGCGAGCTCAGATAACGCTGTTGCGCGGTTATCTGGTCGGCCAGGCTCTGGCGCAAAGCCAGCGCATCCGCCACCTCTTTAAACGCGGTCTGGATCTTCTGTTCATAATTCACAACCGATTGCTGCTGGCGAATTTCCGCCAGATCGAGGTTGGCCTGATTACGTCCGGCGTTAAAAATCGGCAGTTCCACTTTCGGGATAAAATTCCACATCCCGCTCGCGGCATTAAATAAACGGGAGAGATCGCTGCTGCTGCCGGACACCCCGCTGGTCAGGGTAATGGAGGGAAAAAAGGCTGCGCGCGCCGCGCCAATATTGGCATTCGCCGCCATCAACGTATGTTCAGCTTCCATAATATCCGGGCGCTGCAACAAGATTTGCGAGGAAAGCGACGGCGGGAGCGTCACGTTTTTAATATCTCCGCTATCGCGCGCCCTGTCATCCGGTAGCACAGAATAAGTGCCCAACAGCAATTGCAGCGCATTATTGGCCTGCGCCAGCTCGCCCTGTCGTTTCGCAATATCGCTGCGGGTGCTTTCAATCACGCCCCGCGCCTGTTCCAGCGCCAGCACGGTCGTGCTGCCGGTCAGCAACTGCTTTTCTACAAATGCGTAAGAGCGTGTATAGTTTTCCAGCGTTTCTTGTGCGATTTGCAACTGCGCGTACGCCAGCCGTTGATTAAAATAACTTTGCGCCACGTTTGAGATTAATAAGATATGCACTGCCCGGCGCGCTTCTTCGCTGGCAAAATAGTTCTGTCGGTCAGCCTCACTCATGTTTTTCAGCCGGCCAAAAAAGTCCAGATCAAAACTCAGATTCAGCCCGGCTTCATATTCGCGGGTACTGCTGCTGTCACCCTTTAATTTTCCTTCCCAGCTTCCGCTGGCATCGGAATTAAGCTGCGGATAACGATCGGCATCCGTCACCCGGTATTGCGCTCTGGCTTCCTGCACTTTCAGCGTCGCCATGCGCAAGTCACGGTTATTGCGTAACGCCTCGCCGATCAGCGACTTTACTTGCTCATCAACAAAAAAGGTTCGCCAGCCGGTCTCCTGATACCCCGCAGGCGCAGAAACCAGCGCATTCTGGCTCAGGGAGAATTGTTGCGGCACCGGCAACGCGGGCCGCTGATAGTCCGGCGCCAGCGAACAGCCCGTCAGAACAAGCATCACGCTGAGGGTAAGAAGCTTAAATTTGCGCATAGCGTTTCTCGTCCCAACGGGACTGATAACCATATAGTGAATGTGAATTTATGCCCTGTACCTTAACGAAGTGACTCTGTTCGGCCCGTGACAGGAAAATGACAAAGTTGTCATTTTCCCAATAACCGATTGCTATCCGATCCTGCTCCTCTAGAATTGAAAACCCGCCCAACCTTTGCGTGAAGGAAGACGTGATGAAGATTCTGATAGTCGAAGACGAGAAAAAAACCGGTGAATACCTGACCAAAGGTCTGACGGAAGCGGGCTTCGTGGTGGACCTGGCGGATAACGGGCTTAACGGGTATCACCTGGCGATGACGGGAGATTACGATCTGCTGATCCTCGACATCATGCTGCCGGATGTGAATGGCTGGGATATTGTCCGTATGCTGCGCACCGCCAACAAAGGCATGCCAATCCTTCTTCTTACCGCGCTGGGCACCATTGAACACCGGGTAAAAGGTCTGGAGCTGGGGGCTGACGACTATCTGGTTAAACCGTTCGCTTTCGCTGAATTACTGGCTCGCGTCAGAACGCTGCTGCGTCGCGGCGCGGCGGTGATGGTCGAAAGTCAGTTTCAGGTCGCGGATTTGACGCTCGATCTGGTCAGCAGAAAAGTGACCCGCAACGGCATGCGCATCACGCTCACCAGTAAAGAGTTTACGCTACTGGAGTTTTTCGTCCGCCACCAGGGAGAAGTCTTGCCCCGCTCGCTGATCGCTTCCCAGGTCTGGGATATGAACTTTGACAGCGATACCAACGCGATTGACGTTGCCGTTAAACGGCTGCGCGCGAAAATCGATAACGAGTTCGAACCGAAACTCATCCAGACCGTGCGTGGCGTGGGCTATGTGCTTGAGGTACCGGATGGTGACTAAACGCTTTCAGCGCCCTTTCTCGCTGGCGACGCGCCTGACATTTTTCATCAGCCTCGCCACCATTGCCTCTTTTTTCGCGTTTGCCTGGATCATGATTCACTCCGTAAAAGTGCATTTTGCCGAGCAGGATATCAATGACCTGAAAGAGATCAGCGCGACGCTGGAGCGAATCCTCACGCATCCCGACGAACCGGAAGCGCGTCGGCTGGAAATCCTAAAAAACGTTGCCGCCGGTTACTCGAACGTCATCATTTCGCTGGAAGATGCCAACCAGCGGGCGATTTTTCACTCTCCCGGTTCGCCTGACCTTCGCCAGTTCATCGCCAAAGCCACGCCGGATAGCAGCGCGCGTAACGGCGATGTCTTTTTGTTGTCCAGCCCGGACTTACAAAGCAAGAGGCACGCTAACGGGCACGGTACTCATTCCGCATGGCGCATGATTCGCCTGCCGGTCGGGCAACTCGCAGACGGGCAACCGGCCTACACGCTCTATATGGCGTTATCGATCGACTTCCATCTGCACTATATTAACGATCTGAAAAATAAGCTGATTATGACGGCTTCGCTGATTAGCATGATGATCATTTTTATTGTGCTGTTCGCCGTCTACAAAGGCCATGAACCGATTCGCAGCGTCAGCCGCCGGATTCAAAATATTACGTCGAAAGACCTCGATGTGCGTCTTGACCCGCAGGCCGTTCCGATTGAGCTGGAGCGGCTGGTGCTCTCGTTTAACCATATGCTTGAACGCATTGAGGATGTTTTTACCCGCCAGTCGAATTTCTCTGCGGATATCGCCCATGAAATTCGCACCCCGATTACGAACCTGGTGACGCAAACAGAGATTGCGCTAAGCCAGACCCGCAGCCAAAAAGAGCTGGAAGACGTACTCTACTCCAACCTCGAAGAGTTTGGCCGTATGTCGAAGATGGTAAGCGACATGCTGTTTCTGGCTCAGGCCGACAATAACCAGCTCATCCCGGAGAAAAAGGCGCTCGACCTGGCGGATGAAGTCCACAAGGTGTTCGACTTTTTTGAAGCCTGGGCAGAAGAACGCGAAGTGCGTTTGCATTTTGAAGGACGCGCGTGTTGGGTATCCGGCGATCCCATCATGTTACGCAGAGCGCTCAGCAACTTGCTGTCTAACGCCATGCGCTACACCCCGAAAGGCGAAGCCGTCACCGTGCGGCTCAAAGAAATGGACAGACAGGCGCAGATTACCGTTGAAAACCCCGGCGCCCCCATTGCGCCAGAACATTTACCGCGCCTGTTTGACCGCTTCTACCGGGTTGACCCTTCCCGACAGCGTAAGGGCGAAGGCAGCGGAATTGGGCTGGCGATTGTGAAATCAATCGTCATCGCCCATCAGGGAACCGTGTCCGTAACGTCCGATCTGCGCGCAACGCGCTTTATTCTGACATTGCCGAAACATGACGATTGAAATGCAGTGATAACGACGCAGCGAAATGGAGTCTGACAGAAAGGCGAGAATAAAGACTGGCGCGCCCTGCAGGATTCGAACCTGCGACCCACGGCTTAGAAGGCCGTTGCTCTATCCAACTGAGCTAAGGGCGCACTGTGTGAAGCGATGGCTTCATGCGGATGAAACGCGTGAATTATACGGTGAGCGCCTGCTGAGTCAATGGCTTTTGTTCTGGTTGCTGAGGAAGTGTACGAATATCTTTTTTTCTGGCGCTACGCAACTATCCAGGAAATCACCTGGTAAGAACTCGGCCTGCATAAAGTGGCATTTTAAGGATAAATGTATTTAGAAAATTAATGCGTTTACTTACTATTTCCTCCCCACTTCCCAGCTGTTCAGGATATTTTTTATGCTGAGTGTCGCCATAAAAGAACAAAATAGCCATTTCGAACACGGTCTTAAAATCATCATGACTCGTCTGACTCATCAGTGGCATCAGAAAATTCAATTTCTACCTGCTGATGATATAGACAAAGCGGATATCGCATTTTTATCGCTGGATGAAGACTGGTTTAGTGCCGGATGTTATCAGATACCGGTACATACCCGGCACCAGCAGAGAGTCATTATTTGTAATGAATACGATAAAGACAAACTTATGTTCAGGCCGTGTCTCTATATGCTGCCGCATATTTATCGGGAGGACGATGTTGATGAGATAACCAAAAAGATGGTGCTTATCCTGCATAAACGGGCACTTCGCCGCAGCGTTCCCCCTTCTGTTTGCCATTACTGTACGACTCGCCATTTCTCCATTCTGGAACGCCAGTTTTTAAAGATGGTCGCCCGCGGGCACCGGTTAAGCGAAATTGCCGTACTCCTTTCGCTGAGCGAAGAACAAACCAAATCAATTCGCCGCAGCATCATGAAGAAACTGCACGTAAAAAATGAACAGCAGTTCTTAAATTACATCAGAGTTAACCTGGGTTTTCTGCAAGAATAGACATATTCTCAATTTTCCATCCATCATGTTGAGAAATATCTCACAGATGATTAAGTAACGTCATCTACAGCGATTTTTCACATACTGCCACAATGACACTTATCATATTTCCTGATTGCACAACCGTCAGGAACCGAAAATATTCGGCGGCATTCTTTATGCCTACAGGAGTGTTTTTGTGGCAACTCGCCCGGTATTACAGGGAAATATTCTTGACCCTGCAACATTGCGCACTCAAAAGGAACGTTCTTTTTGTTGGGAATATCCTTTAAAGCTTGAACCGATAGTTCATTTATCTTCTGCCCGTACCTTTGGCTATGAAGTTCTGACTCAGGTTCCTTTTCATGTCAATACTGAGCATTTTTTTCACCACCTTCCGCCAGAAAAAATAGTGGCGTATTTTTATCAACAAGTCGCCACTATTACGCATTATCCCAAAGGCGTACATTATTTTCTTAATTTACCGCTGAAGGTATTTTTACACCTGGATTTTTTTAATTCAGGAGTAACCCCCTGCCCATCCAATCTGATCCTTGAAATCCAGGACCCAGAAACGCTTTTTTCACTTAATAGCCGCCAGCGTTCCCAACTCTATGAAAAAATAAAACAGGTTGAGTCTATCGGAATTCCCGTCTGGCTGGATGATGTCGATGAAAATTTGATCAAAGAAGTGGCTGCCGCCCGCTGGCATTTTAGTGGTCTGAAACTGGATAAAAATGCGTTCTGGGATCTAATTCTGCATCCTCAGAAACTGCGCCAGGTGATTTTTATGGGGTATAACATTGCAGATGTCATACTCATTGAAGGTATTGAAAATCATGCGCAAAAAGAAATTGCTTTTCATTCTGGCGCCCAATTAGGCCAGGGATACTTATGGCCCGCGCTTTTGCAAAACAAAGAGTAGAAAAACGGAAAGGGAAAGGATGCGCAGCGCACTTCGCAAAGAAAGACATCGCCGTTTAAGAAATACTGATTGCACTCACCACTACCATCACCTTGAACCACAGGTATTTGATCGTCTGGAATATCTGACCCAACGTCTCAATTATGCCCTACCGGACAATACAATCTCTCAGGTTATTATCACGACGGATAACTATCTCGGATATACACTGAATCGCTATTTATTTTCTGGAAAACGCACGGCGGTGTTCAGCTCTCTGGAATCACCCTCACGCAGGCTGGAAGAGACGGGCATCAGACAATTGATTGTTGATATGGCTGGACTGGCAGTCTCCTGCTACGAAACGCTTGAGCGATTACGCCTGCTTATCCGAGAGCGAAGCGATATCCAGGTTTACTTACTGGTGCCGGATAAGGATGTTAGTCTGACGCGTTTTATGCAAAAAGCCGGTAAGTTTTATATTCTGCAACGTCGCCAGAATCTCTCATCATTACGTAACGCCTTATTATCTCCCCCCTCCGTTCAAAATACTGATGGCACCTTTAGCCATACTGACTGGAAGATCATTTCCGCGTTATCTCAGGGTATGTCTTTAAAGGAAATCGCGCTTTTACTCAATACGCCTTATCACCGGGTGATCTACCGACTCAATCAACTTATTACTCAGTTGGATCTGCCGCATCGACACAGTTTGCTGTATCTGATACACCGCCTTAGCGTCACTTCTCTTCACTTAATTTAACACGCTAACCTCTTAAGCTATAAGATTTTTTAAGAAATTACTTATTTTAACGCCTGACTAAATGTAAATTTTTTACATAAAATTAATATTTACAACTATTCCTGGTATCATAGGAAAATCCCTCTTTCTCTATAATCCTTCAATTGACGGGCTCTCACGGCCTCATCGTTGAAAATTCGCCCAAAAATCACATAACAGAAACTAAACAATTGGTTTTTTGTGTTGTTTTTATATTTAAAAAAAATACTTTTAGCCACGGAACATTGATTCAACAGAGAATAAAACCAAACGCTATTAAACAGTCTAAAACATGCAGAACATCCTAACAGCCAGCACCGATTTGTGTACCGTAAGCCTTTTCCGAAAAAATAGACCAGGTATAATCCTCCCTATTCTTAGTTAATCAGAATTTTCTTTTTTGTTGGTGCGAAATGGATATTCCCCACGCTTATTGCTCTTACGCAAAATAGTCAGTTAACAAGGATGGTATTACCTTCACCACTTCCCAGGTTCGTGAGGTATATTCTGGCTATTTGATAATTAATAGTGTCTGACGCTTATCCGCAAACGGAAGACGCGCAAACAGTCTGAGGCATACAACAATGAAACCTGCATCCGTTATCATTATGGACGAACACCCTATTGTCAGAATGTCGATAGAAGTGCTTCTCGAAAAGAATAGTAATATCCAGGTTGTCCTGAAAACCGATGACAATCGTACCGCGGTAGATTATCTGCGCACATATCCTGTGGATCTGGTCATCCTGGATATAGAGCTGCCGGGTACAGATGGATTTACACTGCTTAAACGAATCAAATCAATACAAGAAAATACCAAAATTCTTTTCTTGTCGTCTAAATCTGAATCTTTTTATGCCGGGAGAGCTATCCGGGCAGGCGCAAACGGATTTGTCAGTAAAAGAAAGGATCTCAATGATATTTATAACGCAGTGAAAATGATCTTATCAGGATATTCTTTTTTTCCTTCAGAGACGCTAAATTTTATCAGTAATACCAGTTCACGAAAAGGTGAGCACAATGATATGCCGCTCTCAAACAGGGAGGTTACGGTACTGCGCTATCTCGCCAACGGGTTATCGAATAAAGAAATCGCAGAGCAGCTCTTGCTGAGTAACAAAACCATCAGCGCGCATAAAGCGAACATATTTTCGAAACTCGGCCTGCATACCATTGTTGAGCTTATTGATTACGCGAAGGTACACGACTTGCTGTGATCGTGGCTGACTCCCGACGAGAGATCGTTCGGGAGTACGTTATCGGGATCGGGCTTCAGTTGTAATTGATCATAAAAGTCGCATCCGCCTTTGCGACTCCCGGCAGAACGCCATCGGCCAATGCAATGTAATTCGCATAAAACGTCAGCGTAGCATTACCGTTTTCATCAACGCTTACCGCCTGACTGGCTTGCTCAAGCGGTAATCTGCTGCGATCGCTGTCGCGGATCTCAATGGCCACTTTTTGCGCCATGACCGCATCATCCAGCGCCAGCAGCGACGTCCCCGCCGCTGGCGTTCCTGAAAAGGTCATCGACGCCGCGCCCGGCGGGCAGCCCTCAAGTTTGATGCTGAAAGGCACGGGCTGGGTAGTATCGCCGCTGGTTTTCAACTGCTTCGTGGGCCAGGTGCCCAGCTCGACCGTTTTGTTACTGTCACCGGTCACTGCGGTGCAGGTGAAGTCCACAACATTACCGCGCAGTTCAATATTAATCTCGCCCAGAGCGGTGTCAGCCCGGCAAAGCGGGCTCAGCAACACGCTGCAAAAAATAGCCAGCAAAAGTCTCATGGCTGTGCGTTCCCCTTAGTCGTAATCCACACGCAGATACCCACGAGCGGTAAAAGGCCCTTCCGTCGGTTTACTCCCCGTGATGCTTACCGGCCATGCGCGGATCCCCACGCTGGCGGCGGCGCTGTCATCCAGACGGAATGGAATTTTGCTGGCCAGATTGTTAGGCGTCAGCGGCACGCCGCCGCTGTCGGAAACGATAAAGCCTAAGTCGGGATTATCAGAGACCATCGCCTGCCCGGAGATTTTCTCCGCCTCCAGACGCATCGACAAATAGGCCTGCGCCGCGACGTTCGTACATTTTATGGCGACCGTTTTTGTCTGCGGCGTCACCCCTTCCGGGCGATTCCCCGCCCCGGCTTTGCTGAACAGCGCGGCGCCGATATCGCCAAAATCAAATTCCACAACCTGCCCGGCATTCACTTCACAGCTTTGCGGAACCTCGACTTTACCGCTGTAGCTGATGGTATAAACCGGCGTGCTCAGGGCATCGCCGGTGCTAGTGGTGACATACACCGAGAACATGGTCTGGCGGGGAATCGGCACCATGTTGATAAAAGGCCGTATCACTTTGAGTTTAAAGATCAGCTTCGAGTCCATCACGCCGAAGGGCTTTTGTTTCGGTACATTGGGGTGCGTCCCCATGCGAATATAATTACGGGGCGGATAAAATAATCCGGCAGCGCTGTCGGTGATGCTCATCGCCCCCAGCAGGTAGTCATTGAGCTTGAGATACTGGAATCCCCCTTCCGTACTTTGCACGGGAAGTTCGGTCACATAGCTTCGAAAGGTATAATCCACATTCGTACCAGCAGGACACGTCGCCTGTACGCCAACCCAGCCCGATTTCTCCGGCAGCGTCACCACCTGTCCTACCTGATTATTGCTGCTGGTAAAAACATTCGACAGATCGTAAAACACATCGGTCGGCGTACCGTTCGAGTTATGGCAGACCGTCGCCCATGCCGGATTCGCCAGCAATAATGCGATGGCGCCCGGCAACAACCCTGATTTCATTTTCATCTTTTCTTACCTTTCATGACGACGGACGTTTACAGGTTGCATTAAGCAGCGTCACCGCCTGCTTCAGGCTCTCTTCGGGCAGGGAATAATGCGCCACGCAGCGGGCGTTCGCTCCCTCTCCCCACTGAATCAGCAGTTCCCCTTTCAGCGGCAGTCCGCTCAGATAAATTTGCCCGTCGTCGCCCGCCATACTGGTGACGCCGCTGGCGGTTTCGCGCACAATTGAGCCAAACGGCACCGGGCGATCGCCCTGTTTTGCGGTGACAATTGCGCGCACGCCGATTCGCGTGTCAAAGGCAGCGCGTACCAGCGCCCCTTGCGTCGGCACCACGCTGCTGACGTTATTTTCCACATCGGTGTGGTTATCCATTGAGTTGGTATCCAGCGCGACACGGTTATAGCGATATACGGTGGCATAAGGCATGACCGCATATCCGCGCCAGTCGGTTTGCACCCCGGTCTGGTTTTCTATATGCACCCCTTCGGCGCCTGGCGCTTTAATCAGGACGTTGGTATCGCCTAAAGGCTGACTGAGCGTGATGCCGTCCGCATGACCGACCACGCCGCCAGACAGCTGCCAGTTGTAGTCATGCTGGTCTCGATCGTAGTTGTACCCCACGCCGAGCGTCCCGTAAGCCGCCTGCCAGTTCGCGCTGGCGCTGCCGCTGTAGCCATTGGTGCTGCTGTGTCCCTGGTTCACGCTGTAGCTCAGGTTACGCCCGTCTAACAATGTCCCGCCGATGCCGGTCTGCCAGCTGTTCTGCCCATTGCTGTTCCGGTTCGCGTTAAAAGTGGCATAGGTGCGATCCAGGGCATTGTCGCGCGAGTAGCGCCGCCCGGTGAGCACGCTGAACGGAACCGACATGTTGAATGCCAGAATGCGATCGGTGCCGGAAATCCCTACGGATTCATTCCACGACCAGGAAAGGGAGTAGCTGATCCCTTGCCAGCCGCTGGCATACCCCAGTTGATACCAGGTATTGGCATCCGACGTGTTCCAGTATGTTTGCTGACTGCCGGAGATATACAGCGAGCCGTAATCCCCCAGATTCTGCGAAATGTTGACCTGGAATCGGCCTTTTTTGCTGTAGTTCAGGTTGTGATAGCTCTGCACTACCGGCACTTTATGACGCTTACCTTCGCTGTCATATTCATACTCGTACCCTTCCATACTGCGGTACGCCACATCGTCAAGCGTGTAGAATCCGCGCGTGGAATAGCGATAGCCCAGTAACTGGAAGTTAGTGCCGTAGTTGTTCAACGACTTGGCGTACAGGAAACGCAGCGACTGCCCCTGGTGGGTGCTGTCATCCGCCAGTTGGCTGCGGGCGTGGGTGACGTCTACCGAAACCGCGCCCCAGTCGCCCAGGTTCCGTCCGGCCCCCAGCACCACCGAGCTGTAGCGCGAAGCCAGTTGCGTGCCGCCATAAGCGGTATACCCTTCAGGCAGACCGGCGATCAGCGTTCCCTGGAAGAAGAATGGCGAGGATTGCTGGCTATTGCCGCTGCGAAAATCCCCCGCCACCAGGTCGAACTTCATACGTCCTTCGCGCTGCAACAGCGGAACGGTGGAGTACGGCACCGTATAGCGCTGCTGACTGCCGTCTTTCTCATCAACCGTCACGTCCAGGTCGCCGCTTGAAGACGTTGGGTTGAGGTCGGTGATCGCGAAAGCGCCCGGTGAGACATAGCTCTGATAGATCACATAGCCGTTCTGGCGGATAGTCAGTTTTGCGGCGGTACGGGCGATCCCACGCACGGTCGGCGCATAGCCTTGCAGGCTATCAGGGTACATATTGTCAGACGAGTAGAGCCGCGCCCCGCGAAAGCCCACGCTGTCAAACACGTCGTTGCCGGTGTTGCTGTCCCCCATCACCAGTTCGCTTTTCAACGGGATGATGGCGCGTTGTACCCAGGTGCCGATGTTTTTCCAGCTTTGCGAGTGGTATCCGTCGCCTTTGGAATAGCTCCACGCGCCGTTGTTACGCAACCGCCACGGGCCATAGTTCAGGCCGCTCATCAGGCTTAAAAAATAGCTGTCGCTGTTCGTCCCGCGACTGCCGGTAAAACTGTAGTTGATAAGCGCGGCGGGAATCCCTTCATCCCACTCTTCCGGCGGGATATACCCGCGCGCGCTGTTCAGCATTGACGCCTGCGGAAGACTGATATTTAAACGCATTGAGGAAAAATCAAAAGCGATTTCAGCGCCGGGAATCGCCTCTGGCAAATTGATGCAGGTCTCCTCCTGGCTTTGCCCAAGCGCAGGAAAGGCGGTGGTATTTACCCCCAGCCTTTTGATCCACGCCAGATCAAAACAGGGCATTAATCCGCCTGATTTTTCACCGGTTTTCGTCGACGAGGTTTCAAAGCGAATATCCTGGGTCGCGACGAACTCATCGTTGCGCCAGATATCCACCCGATAGATGCCCGGGGGCTGGTGATTGCCTTTCTCAAAACGTGACAAATCTGCCACGGACGCAGCATCTGCCGACAAAAAAGCCGGGTTAAAGTAACTTTCGCCATGACTTATCGCCGGATAGAGCGCCGCCAATATGGACAACGCCACCCCCGTCAGATGTGGCGTATACCCCGGCAGTGAACCGGGAAGATACGTTATCTTCTTCATCGTTTTCTCAGTGTGGCTTCACACATTCCGATCAGCGCAAGCTAACCGTTTTCGCCGGTGTCAGCGCACCGTAATCATTTACCGTCTGGAACGTCACACTTCCCTGCGCGCCTGCCGGAAGCAGAATCTGGGTATTGTTCTTCGGCGCGACCATGACGTTATCAACCTTCTGATTTCCCACTTTGAGATTGACCAGCGTGAGATAGTAAGCAGACGGATTGGTGATTTTCAGGTGGTTCCCGGAACGGGAGAATTGCAGCATTCCTGGCGCGTCTTCCTGCACCTGCGGCAGATTGGCAGGGCGAACAAACAGCTTAATGCGCGACAGGATCGCCAGTTGCAGGACGTTTTTGCCTTCAAGGCTGTTTTTATCCACCGACGGTATCGCCTTCACGTTCATCCAGAACAAAGACTCCCGATCGGCAGGCAGGGGTTGTCCGGCATAAATAATACGCAGCGTGTTTTCACTTTTGGGTTCGCTGACAAACAGCGGCGGTGTAACAACGAACGATTTTTCTTTGACGCCGGCGCTGTTCTCAATCCATGAATTAACCAGATAACGCTCTTTCGATGCGCTGTTGCTAATTGCCAGCGAGGTCTGTTTGGCGTCTGCCGGATAAATAACGCGGGTGGCGCCTAATGCAATTCCCCCGGCCGCCTGCGCACTCATTGAAGTCCATAAGGCAATAAAAATAATAAGGCCTGATTTTATATAATTAAGCATGGCAAAAAATACCTTTTGCGTTTTATCAACGCCCGGAAAACAAATCAGGGGTAAACCAGCGTAAACCACACATCTGAATGAATACTTCCCGGCGTCATATTTTCCGAGATTGCCCGATAGCGAGCCGTGAAATGAAATGTCATTTCTTGCGTTAAAATAGGGGCATAATGAAGCGGCAAGGAATTGGGTATGATTTGCCGTTGCTCCTCATCAAATAATGCCAGACCAATACCGGAGGTCGCCGCCGTGTCGCTGCGCGCCAGGAATACCTGCGGATCTTCTGCGGGAGTCACACCGGAAAAAGCGATCCCAACATGGCTATAAACCTCTGAACTACAATCGGTTAATCGCAGCGCGAAAGGAATGCTGGTCGGGGCGAAACTCCCGGTGCCAGAAAAGACATTGGTGCGGTATTGCCCCATCTGTACACGGAGACCCTGGCTTTCGGAATTCACCGCGCAGGCGCCGTTTACCAGTTGGCCTCGCAGGTGAAGATTACCGCTCTCCAGTATCACCGTATGCGCGAATGCGGGCATCGCGCAAATCAGCCCCACCAGCGCCACGCCTTTGCTAATCATCTGCTGTATCACTTATCGTCCCCGGATAGCGCCTCATCCATTGAGGCTTGCCACATCCCTGAATCCCTGGTGGGTTTATTCGTACTTCATGATGAAGGTTGCGTCGGCGTTAGCCTGACCCGGCGTGGTGTCCGCAGCAGTCGCTTTATAACGCGCGGTGAAACGCAGCGTGTTGCTACCTTCTACCAGCGCCTGAGCCGTAGAGAAGGTCGCGCCGTCTGGCTTCAGCGGAGAAGAGGTGTTATCAAGAATTTCGATCCCTACGCCGCCTGCCGTGGTGCCATTGTCACCAGACACGACTGCCAGCAGGCTGTCGTTTGTACCGTCAGCCTGACCAGAGAACGCAACGGCAGCGGTCGCTGCTACGCTCGGATCGCAGTCATTCAGTACAATGGTGAACGGAATCTGTGCGCTGGTATCGCCAACAGCGGTAAAGCTGGCGGTACGATACTGGCCCAGGGTCACGGTCTGATCGGCAGATTTCGTGCTAACGGCACACGCAGCATTGACCAGCTCACCTTCAAAGTGAACCGTACCGCCGCTAACGCTTACCGGATCGGCATGAGCCGCACCAGCAGCAAACATCAGGCCAGCAATAACGGAAGAGGTCATTAATTTAAGTTTCATGGATTTCCCTTGAATTACGCACATTCGGCTCCAGTTTCCTGCGGGAACCGTTTGAATCAAAATCGACATAATAATGTCAGGCTAATTATCTCTGCATCCTGTAAAGATATATATCGAAAGAGAATTAGCTAACCTTTTTACCCCAACTCTCCTGAGCATTAGATTCACTAATTAATCTTTACGAATATGACAATTCGTCACAGGGATAAATTAAACATTTCAATAAGTGAAAAATACCTTCAATCTCTTTAATTAGCCCAGGTAAATTCTTATTGGGATATAGGACAGGTCTAAGCCTTTTTTATATAAAAGTGTTCAATATCACACTTAACGCCACGTTTTTCGCGGCATTCCCCCTAATTTTAGCAGGGTGATGAATTGTTTCTTTTAGGTTAATTTTGATTAGGTTGCTCATTAATCACCCACAGGATTTTGCCCCTCGCCGCAGCCCGTATCGCAGTGGTCACTGCACCGATCACACGTAAAGACGCAAACGATAACTGACAGCGCGCCCCGCTTCTGACAAAATAGCCACATCCCCTTCGACTTAATGTAACAGACGGAATCCTCTCTCTGATGGCAGCAAAGATTATTGACGGTAAAACGATTGCGCAGCAGGTGCGCTCTGAGGTTGCTCAAAAAGTTCAGGCGCGTGTCGCGGCCGGACTTCGCGCTCCAGGGTTGGCCGTTGTATTGGTAGGCAGCAACCCGGCTTCGCAGATTTATGTGGCGAGTAAGCGCAAAGCCTGTGAAGAGGTGGGATTCGTCTCCCGCTCCTATGACCTGCCCGAAACCACCAGCGAAGCAGAACTGCTGGAGCTGATTGATACGCTTAACGCCGACAACACTATCGACGGTATTCTGGTGCAGTTGCCGCTACCGGCGGGCATCGATAACGTCAAAGTGCTGGAACGCATTGCGCCGGACAAAGACGTAGATGGTTTCCATCCCTACAACGTAGGCCGTCTGTGCCAGCGCGCGCCGCGTCTGCGCCCCTGTACGCCGCGCGGCATCGTCACGCTGCTGGAGCGTTACAACATCGATACCTTCGGACTGAATGCCGTCGTCATCGGCGCCTCGAATATCGTCGGTCGCCCGATGAGCATGGAACTGCTGCTGGCAGGCTGCACAACGACCGTGACTCACCGTTTCACCAAAGATCTGCGTCGCCATGTTGAACACGCCGATCTGCTGATTGTCGCCGTCGGCAAACCCGGATTTATTCCCGGCGAGTGGATTAAAGAAGGCGCCATCGTGATTGATGTCGGAATCAACCGACTGGAAAATGGTAAAGTGGTCGGCGATGTGGTCTTTGAAGACGCTGCCGCGCGCGCATCCTATATCACCCCGGTGCCGGGCGGCGTCGGTCCGATGACGGTCGCAACACTTATCGAAAACACGCTACAGGCGTGCGTTGAATATCACGATCCACAAGGTAAATAACATGGCAACATTCTCTTTAGGCAAGCACCCGCACGTTGAGTTGTGCGACCTGCTCAAACTGGAAGGCTGGAGCGAAAGCGGTGCCCAGGCGAAAATTGCCATTGCAGAAGGTTTAGTGAAGGTTGATGACGCGGTTGAAACCCGCAAACGCTGCAAAATTGTTGCCGGGCAAACCGTCAGCTTCGCAGGGCAAAGCGTTAACGTCGTCGCCTGATTCAGAGTGCCGGATGGCGACGCTATCGCGTCTTATCCGGCCTACTGGTTATGCCAGTGTAGGCCGGATCGCCATCCGGCAATGACGTTATTTACGGCGCCAGGTTGTCCCTTGCGGACCATCTTCCAGCACGATGCCCATCTCATTCAGACGGTTACGCGCCGCATCCGCCGCCGCCCAGTCTTTGGCTTTACGCGCATCCAGACGCTGTTGAATTAACGCTTCAATTTCAGCCACTTCGCCATCATCCGCCTGAGCTCCGCTTTGCAGGAACGCTTCCGGCTCCTGCTCCAGCAGCCCCAGCACGCCGGAAATTTTACGCAGATGTGACGCCATCGCATTCGCGGCAGCCATATCCTCACTCTTCAGACGGTTCACCTCACGCGCCATATCAAACAGCACGGAGTAGGCTTCCGGGGTGTTGAAATCGTCGTTCATCGCCTCCACAAAACGCGCTTCAAACGCTTCACCGCCCGCAGGCGCAACGGTTTTGTCCGTTCCGCGCAGCGCGGTGTACAGACGCTCCAGGGCGGAGCGCGCCTGCTTGAGGTTCTCTTCGCTGTAGTTGAGCTGGCTACGATAGTGGCCGGACATCAGGAAGTAGCGAACGGTTTCCGCGTCGTAGTATTTCAGCACATCACGCACGGTAAAGAAGTTGCCCAGTGATTTCGACATCTTCTCACGATCCACCATCACCATGCCGGAGTGCATCCAGTAATTCACATACTCGCCGTCGTGCGCACAGGTAGACTGGGCGATTTCGTTCTCATGGTGCGGGAACATCAGGTCGGAACCGCCGCCATGAATATCAAAATGGTTGCCCAGTTGTTTGCAGTTCATGGCGGAACATTCAATGTGCCAGCCCGGACGACCCGCGCCCCACGGCGACGGCCAGCTCGGCTCGCCCTCTTTGGACATCTTCCACAGCACGAAGTCCATCGGGTTGTGTTTTACGTCAACGACGTCAACGCGAGCGCCCGCCTGTAGCTGTTCCAGATCCTGGCGCGACAGCTGACCGTAGTTCGGGTCGGTCGGCACGTCGAACATCACGTCGCCATTGTCCGCCACATAAGCGTGACCTTTGGCGATCAGCTGTTCGGTGATCTCAATAATTTCGGCGATATGGTGCGTTGCACGCGGCTCCAGATCCGGGCGCAGAATATTCAGCGCATCAAAATCTTTGTGCATCTCCGCAATCATACGATCGACCAGCGCGACAAAGCTTTCACCGTTTTCGTTCGCCCGTTTAATGATCTTGTCGTCGATATCGGTAATGTTACGCACGTACTTCAGCGTATAACCGAGGAAACGCAAATAGCGCGCAACGACATCGAAGGCGACAAACGTACGCCCGTGACCGATATGACAGAGGTCGTAAACGGTAATACCACACACGTACATGCCGACTTCCCCGGCATGAATAGGTTTGAATTCCTCTTTTTGGCGCGTCAGTGTATTAAAGATTTTTAACATCGAAGATTCCGTATAGACGTGTGTGGGTAATAATATCCGTATGATACATATTATTCGTAATCGAAGCAGCACACTTTGCGAGGTGATCGCAGCGTGCGGTTATGCTATAACACCCCCCTATATGTGACCCTTATCGGGGTCGAAGCACCACTATATCGGAACAGGATGCAAAAATGGTTACTTTCCACACTAATCACGGCGATATCGTAATCAAAACGTTTGATGACAAAGCGCCTGAAACAGTTAAAAACTTCCTGGACTACTGCCGCGAAGGTTTTTACAACAACACCATTTTCCACCGTGTTATTAACGGTTTCATGATTCAGGGCGGCGGTTTTGAACCTGGCATGAAGCAGAAAGCGACCAAAGAAGCGATCAAAAACGAAGCCAACAACGGTCTGAAAAACACCCGTGGCACGCTGGCAATGGCGCGTACTCAGGCTCCACACTCCGCAACGGCGCAGTTCTTCATCAACGTGGCCGACAACGACTTCCTGAACTTCTCTGGCGAAAGCATGCAGGGCTGGGGCTACTGCGTATTCGCTGAAGTCGTGGAAGGCATGGACGTGGTTGATAAAATCAAAGGCGTATCAACGGGCCGCAGCGGTATGCATCAGGACGTGCCAAAAGAAGACGTTATCATCGAAAACGTGACCGTCAGCGAGTAATCGTGGCGACACTGTTTATTGCAGACCTTCACCTCTGCACGGAAGAACCGGCGATCACCGCCGGTTTTCTGCGTTTTTTAGCCGGTGACGCGCGCCAGGCCGATGCGCTGTACATTCTTGGCGACCTTTTCGAAGCCTGGATAGGCGACGACGATCCCAACCTGTTGCACCGCGAAATGGCCGCAGCCATTAAAGCCGTTGTAGATTCCGGCGTTCCCTGCTTCTTTATTCACGGTAACCGTGATTTTTTGATCGGCAAACGCTTTGCCCGTGAAAGCGGAATGACGCTATTGCCGCAGGAAAAGGTGCTCGACCTCTATGGCCGTCGCGTATTGATTATGCACGGCGACACGCTCTGCACCGACGATGCCGGTTACCAGGCGTTTCGCGCCAAAGTTCACAAACCCTGGCTACAGACGCTGTTCCTCGCCCTGCCGCTGTTTATCCGCAATCGTATTGCCGCCAGAATGCGCGCAGGCAGCAAAGCCGCCAACAGCAGCAAGTCACTGGAGATCATGGACGTTAATCCACAGGCCGTGGTGGCCGAAATGGAAAAACACCATGTGCAATGGCTGATTCATGGTCATACTCATCGCCCGGACGTTCACGAACTGAGCGCTAACGGCAAACCCGCGTTCCGCGTTGTTTTAGGCGCCTGGCACAGCGAAGGGTCGATGGTCAAAGTCACGCCGGATGACGTTGAGCTTCTCCATTTCCCGTTTTAACCTCGCCCGTGAATTGACGACGTCATAAGGTACGCAACCGTTTTCCTTGGCGTATTTCCGTGCTATTCTCTGTGCCCTCAAAAGCCGAGAGTTGTGCACCACAGGAGTTTTAAGACGCATGTCTTCCCGCAATAATCCGGCGCGTGTCGCCATCGTGATGGGGTCCAAAAGCGACTGGGCTACCATGCAGTTTGCCGCCGAAATCTTCGATATCCTGAACGTTCCACACCACGTTGAAGTGGTTTCCGCACACCGCACCCCCGATAAGCTGTTCAGTTTCGCCGAAAGCGCCGAAGAGAAGGGTTATCAGGTGATTATTGCCGGTGCTGGCGGCGCGGCGCATCTGCCGGGAATGATTGCGGCAAAAACGCTGGTGCCGGTACTGGGCGTACCGGTGCAAAGCGCTGCGCTGAGCGGCGTGGACAGCCTCTACTCTATCGTCCAGATGCCGCGCGGCATTCCGGTCGGCACGCTGGCGATCGGCAAAGCGGGCGCGGCGAACGCGGCGTTACTGGCAGCGCAAATTCTGGCGACACACGATAAAGACCTGCGCCAACGTCTGGCGGACTGGCGTAAAGCCCAGACCGATGAGGTGCTTGAGAATCCCGACCCACGAGGTGCGGCATGAAGCAGGTCTGCGTACTGGGTAACGGCCAGTTAGGACGGATGCTGCGTCAGGCGGGCGAACCGTTGGGCATCACCGTCTGGCCTGTCGGGCTGGACGCGGAACCTACCGCCGTTCCGGTTCAGCAAAGCGTGATCACAGCGGAAATCGAACGCTGGCCGGAAACCGCGCTGACCCGCGAACTGGCGCGCCACCCGGCTTTCGTCAACCGCGACGTTTTCCCGATTATTGCCGACCGCCTGACGCAAAAGCAGCTTTTTGACAAACTCTCGCTGGCGACGGCGCCCTGGCAGTTGCTGGCAAGCCGGGACGAGTGGCCCGCCGTATTTGCGCGTCTGGGCGAACTGGCTATCGTCAAACGGCGCGTTGGCGGTTACGACGGCCGTGGGCAGTGGCGTTTACGCGCGGATGAAACCGCCCAGTTCCCGGACGACGGTTACGGCGAGTGCATTGTTGAACAGGGCATTAACTTCTCTGGCGAAGTGTCGTTAGTCGGCGCACGCGCCCATGACGGCAGCACCGTGTTCTACCCGCTGACGCACAACCTGCACCAGGACGGGATTCTGCGCACCAGCGTAGCGTTCCCGCAGGCCAACGCGAAACAGCAGGAACAGGCGGAAGCCATGCTCTCCGCCATCATGCATGAACTGGGTTATGTCGGCGTCATGGCGATGGAGTGTTTTATCACGCCGGAGGGACTGCTCATCAACGAACTGGCGCCGCGGGTACACAACAGCGGGCACTGGACGCAAAACGGCGCCAGCATCAGCCAGTTTGAGCTGCATCTGCGCGCGATTACCGGCCTGCCGTTACCGTCACCGGTCGTGGACAGCCCGTCCGTGATGGTGAACCTGATTGGCAGCGCTCTGAATTATGACTGGCTGAAACTGCCGCTGGTGCATCTGCACTGGTACGACAAAGAGGTTCGCGAGGGGCGTAAAGTGGGCCACCTGAACCTGACCGACAGCGATACCGATCGCTTAAGCGCAACGCTGGAAGCCTTAGTTCCCTTGCTGCCGCCGGAATACGCCAGCGGCATCATCTGGGCGCAAAGTAAGCTTAAGTAATACATAAAATGCCGGGAAAGGAATCTTATCCTTTTCCGGCTCCTCCTTCAGCGCGTAAAATCCCCATCATTGCCGTTTGTTTTTTTTCAGGATTCCACAATGAACGATGGGACGGACTATCGCGCCATTCTGGCGGCCGATACGCCTTTAATCGACGTTCGCGCGCCGATAGAATTTACGCAGGGCGCCATGCCCACCGCGATTAACCTGCCCTTAATGAATGATGAAGAACGCGCGGCAGTCGGCACCTGTTACAAACGCCAGGGGCCGGAAGCGGCACTGGCGTTGGGCCATAAACTCGTTGCTGGCGACGAGCGTCAACGGCGGCTGGAGGCCTGGCGAAAAGCCTGTATTCAACATCCCCGGGGTTATCTCTGCTGCGCGCGCGGCGGTCAGCGTTCGCATATCGTACAACAATGGCTACATGAGTCCGGCGTGGATTATCCGCTGATCCAGGGCGGCTACAAAGCGCTCCGCCAGGCGGCCATGCACATCACCGACACGCTGGTACAAAAACCCATGATCTTAATTGGCGGCTGTACCGGCAGCGGAAAAACACAGTTGGTTCGACAGCAGCCGAACGGCGTGGATCTGGAAGGACTGGCGCATCATCGCGGTTCGTCATTCGGCCGCACGCTGAAGCCGCAGCTGAGTCAGGCCAGTTTTGAAAATCATCTCGCCGTGGAGATGTTGAAAACCGACGCCCGTCAGGAGTTGCAGATGTGGGTGCTGGAAGACGAAGGCCGGATGATTGGCGCAAATCATCTGCCCGAATGTCTGCGCGAACGCATGGCGCAGGCACCCATTGCGGTTGTGGACGATCCGTTCGAGCTGCGTCTGGAGCGGCTGCGCGAAGAGTATTTTATCCGCATGCTTCGCGACTTCACCCATGCCTGCGGGGAAGAAGACGGCTGGCTGGCGTACAGCGACTATCTGCATCATGGGCTTTCCGCCATTCAGCGCCGCCTTGGTTTGCAGCGTTTTAAAGAGCTGACGGTAAAACTAGACGCTGCGCTGGCCATGCAGCAGGCCAGCGGCAGTACCGACGGGCATCTGGCCTGGCTGGTGCCGCTCCTAAACGAATACTACGATCCGATGTATCGCTATCAACTGGAAAAGAAAGCCGCGAAAATCGTCTTTCGCGGCATATGGCAGGACGTTGCACAGTGGCTTCAAAACTAGCGATTGCGGGCATTCTGCCGGATGGCGGCTAACGCCTTATCCGGCCTACAAATATTATGCCCTAATGTCTGTCGCGTTTATCGGCGCGTTTCGCCAGCCAGTCGCCGAGCATCTGTACAACCTGCACCAGAATAATCAACGCGACCACGGTGACAATCATCACCTGGGTTTCGTAACGGTAATAGCCGTAGCGAATCGCCAGGTCGCCGACCCCGCCGCCGCCGACAATCCCGGCCATCGCGGAATAGCCAATCAGACTCACCAGCGTGATGGTCAGCCCGCGTAGCAGACCGGCGCTGGCCTCTGGCAGCAGTACGGTGCAGATAATGCGCATCGGGCTGGCGCCGAACGCTTCTGCCGCTTCGATAATCCCTTTATCCACCTCACGCAGCGCGCTATCGACCAGACGCGCATAGAATGCTATCGCCGCAACAGAGAGAGGGACGGAGGCGGCAATCGGCCCGATGGTATTGCCGAGCAAAAATTGCGTGAGCGGCAACAGCAGCACCAGCAAAATCACGAACGGCACCGAGCGGATAATGTTCACCAGAACCGAACTCACCAGATACACGAAGCAATTCTGCCAGAACAGATTCCGGTCGGTGACAAAGATAAGGAAGCCGAGCGGCAGCCCGCCGACAACCGCCAGCACCGTTGAAATGCTCAGCATTTGAAAGGTTTCATTGAACGCCAGCGTTAAATCCGGCAGTAAATCATCCACGGATCACCTCCACCTGCGCAGTACGTTGCCGAATATGTGCTACCGCGGCATCCACCGCTGACGGGTTGTGCGGCGCAGTCAGTTGCACCACTAAAATCCCCAGCGCGCGTTCGCCGATATATTCAATTTTGCCGTGCAGAATGTTCACCGCTACGCCGAACTTTACCGCCACATCAGACAACACCGGCTGCTCCGCCGAATCACCGATAAACAGAATTTTCAGTAACTGACCGGGCAGATGCTGGCGCAGACGTTCCGGTAGCGTCAGATTGAGAGTGTGCGACACCAGCTGCTGCGTGAAGGCGTGCTGCGGATGAGCGAAAACATCAAACACGTCGCCCGACTCCACCACTTTGCCGCCGGACATCACCGCCACGCGATCGCAGATGGACTTGATCACATTCATTTCATGGGTGATCAGCACGATCGTGATCCCCAGCTGTTCGTTAATCTGTTTGAGCAGCGCCAGAATGGTCGCTGACGTTTCCAGATCCAGCGCGGAAGTCGGTTCGTCGCAGAGCAGTACATCTGGATGGTTGGCGATCGCGCGGGCAATCCCCACTCGCTGCTTTTGACCACCGCTAAGCTGTACCGGAAAGCGGTTCGCCTTATCCGCCAGCCCGACCAGCGCCAGAATTTCGGCGACACGCGGGGCGATCTTGCTGCGCTCCCATCCGGCGGATTTCAGGCTGAAAGCGACGTTTTGCGCCACCGTGCGGGTATGCATCAGATTAAAGTGCTGGAAAATCATCCCAATACGCTGGCGGGCTTTACGTAGATTCGCCCCTTCCAGCGCAGAGATCGCCACACCGTTCACTTTCACGCTTCCCTGACTCGGGCGCGTTAAGGCATTAAGGGTACGCAGCAGCGTACTTTTCCCCGCGCCGCTGGTGCCGACAATGCCAAAAATTTCGCCCGCCGCTATCCGCAGGCTGACGTCATCCACCGCGCGGGTCGATGCGCCACGGCCTGCCGTGAAATCCACGCAGACCTTTTCAATCTCAATCATGCTCACCTCAGAAATGCGAAAAGGGCAGTCGCCGCTGCCCCGTTAATTCCCTTGCGCAGCGATTATTTGTCTGCGGTCATCCATTCCGGTTTCTGGAAGGCGCTGTAAATATTCTTCGGATCGTCAATGACCTCACGGTAGGCCGGAGATTTCACCGCATCGACAATATCTTTCGCGAACGGCTTGTCGGCATCCTCACTGCGTACGGCAATGATATTTTTCAGGTTTTCATCCAGTTGCTCTTGTTTTAGCGCGCTGGAAAGATCCAGCCCCGCCGCAACGGCGAAATTACCGTTAACCAGCGCGCCGGTCACGCCATCCAGCGTGCGCGGCAGCTGTGCCGCTTCCAGCGGTTTAAACACCAGCCCTTTCGGGTTGCTGGCGATATCACGCTCAGAGGCTTTCGTCGGGTCGATATTGTCTTTAATGGTGATAAGACCGATTGATTGCAGGAAACGCAGACCGCGCGCCAGATTGGTCGGGTCATTCGACAGGGTGATAATGTCCCCTTTCTTCAGCTCGTCCAGGCTGTTGATTTTACGGGAATAGAACCCCATTCCGGCCGTCGGCACGACGATCAGCTTCGTCAGTTTCAGCCCTTTATCGGCGGTGAATTTTTCAAAATAGAGCGTATGCTGGAACAGGTTAGCGTCAATGCTGCCGTTGGATAACGCCATGTTTGGCTGAACATAGTCGCTAAATTCGCGCACCACGACCTTGTAGCCTTTCTCTTTCAGCGTTGGCGCGATGGCCTGTTTAACCATATCGCCATACGGACCCGGCGCAACGCCGAATACAATAGTCTGTGGATCGCTATTAGCATGAGCAAATTGCAGGCCGCAGGCCAGCAAAAGCGCCCCGGCGGCAACGCGTAAACTCTGACGCAGTCCCATAACTTCTCCCTTTTAAATGTTGTGATGCAGTGCAGTACGCCGTGCGATGCGACGTTGTTCATTTGGGCCTGAATACAAGGCTATTTGTTAACATGACACAGTTCACAACCTGTTGTCCTTGAAATTATTTCATGATGTTGCAGAGTATGTCGTTGAAAGGGGATGGGCAGAAATGAAAAAGCCGGATAGCGGCATAAGTGCCTTATCCGGCCTGGACGCTCTATTATTGCGCTGCACTCGTAGGCCCGATTAGCGCAAGCGCCATCGGGCATTCGGTTTGGCAGGCGTCAATTAGAAGTCGTAACGCAGACGAACCAGGTTCATATCGCCCAGATCGTCGGTGCTGGAGGTGAATACGTGTTCGTAATCCACGCGGAAACCATAATCCAGCTGGAAGCTAATACCGACGCCATTATCAATACGCTGGTAGTTACGGCCGTTCACATATTCAATACGGTCACCCATAAAGTACGGCTGGATAGATTTCACCGCATACTGGTTGATCGGGAATTTATAACCGGCAAAGTATTCAATACCCCATGCGTCGCCCGCAAAGTAGTCATGCGCGTCTACGCGTTTGGTGGTCATGAAGTTCTGATACCAGCCGCCGCCCAGCGCGAAAGTCCAGTTATCCGGCGTCCAGCTAAGCGCAGTACCAACGATATTTTGATCGTAGTCTTTACCGTCGCCGCCGTTACCTGGGCGCATTTCCGCACGCGTATAGTTCCACGCCGTACCCCAGGTCAGATCGTCCGTGATGTGGTAATCCGCACCCAGAGAACCGCCGCCTTTACGCTTGTAGCGCAGGCCGTTGTTCGGGTTGTAATCATCGCTGAACAGATAAGACGCGTAGAGATCGACGTCGCCAACTGTTTTCTTATACTTCAGGGATTTACGGGTACGGTAAGAACCGTCGTAGTCGCCGTTGATACCGTTGCCTGGCGCCTGACCAATCATGTCATAGTCCCAGATATCGGTTTTCACGCCAACCACATCATAATAAACGCTGTTCTGTTGACCGAAAGTCAGCGTACCCCAGGTATCGCTTTTCAGACCGGTGTACAGCATACGGCGAGTGGTGTCGTTCGCGCCGTCTGCGTAGTGATTATCCCAGTTGAACATCGCCGGGAAGTTAACGCCCAGCTCGTAGTAGCTGACCCAGCTAATGTCATCAAACAGATAGTAATCAGCCGCGAAACGGAAACGGGTGCCGCCATCGAAGCCATTACGTTTGTAACCATTTTTACCGTCGTCGCCAGCCATATTCTGGAACTGAGGACGAATACTGCCGCCAACGGTGAAGTTAAGACGGCTCAGCGGATTACCCGCCTGTGGATCTTGTTTCAGAACAGTGATTTCCGCCTGAGATGCGAAAGACGTTAATGCCACTGCCGCGCCGATCGATGCCGCCAGCGCTGTTTTTTTTATTGTCATTATATTTTCCTTGATAGATTTACCCGTCATTATTCGCACTGCCGGCAAAATACCGGCAACGTAAAAAACAACGGGCATAGCCCGCTAACTATTTAGCAATTAAATATTAACTGGTATTAATCCTGTCGTGTTGGCGGGTTTTTAATGTTTTGTGCTACTAAAAATCGAGGGGTTAACAATTCGTGCCACATAGGGAGTACACACCAGTATAAACACCGGTGCGTAATCATCACGTATATAAATTATATTATTAAAACTACACACCGGTATAAAAACCGGTGTGTGATCATCACATCTATAAATTAATTATTAAATTGGCGAAATAACGCTTTGCCTTTTAACAGACGCGCGCCGAGCCATCCGCCGCATAATGAAAGTAATAATGCGCCGCAGACGGGCAAAATAATCCACACGCGCCAGTCCGGTTCCCACGGAAAATCGAACACCTGACTTTGCAGCACCGCCAGCGCAGTTTCCGCGCCGATCGCCGCCACCAGCCCGGAGACCATACCCAGCATGGCAAATTCACACCAGAGCGTGGTGCGCAGCAGTTTTTTGCCCGCGCCTAAGGTGCGCCAGACCACCAGTTCCTGATGACGTTGACGCATTCCGACCTGAACCTGCGCCAGTAACAACAGCATGCCGCAGGCCGTGACCAGCACCACCATCACCTCCAGCGCCCGACTGACCTGCTCCAGCACCTGACCGACCTGTTTCAGGATCGCGCCGATATCCAGCAGGCTGATGGTCGGGAACTCGCGATTAAGCTGCGTCAGCATGCCGTTGCCATTTTCCCAACGGAAGCTGGTAAGCCAGCTCTGCGGCTGCCCGTCCAGCGCGCCGGAGGGGAAGATAAAGAAGAAGTTAGGCCGCAGACTTTCCCAGTCTACTTTGCGCAGGCTGCTGACCGTCGCGCTAAAGTCCTGGGTATCGCCCATAAAGGTCACGCGATCGCCGAGTTGTATATTCAGCCGCTTCGCCAGCCCTTCCTCTATCGAGACCTCTCCCGCTTTTGGCGGCCAGCTTCCGGCGGTAATCGGGTTATGATCCGGGCGCGTATCCTGCCACGTCAGGTTCAGCTCACGGTTAAGCGCTTCGTCCTGATTTCCTTCGGTCGGCAGACCATTAATCTCCGTCAGTCGCGCCCGCACGATCGGGAAGAATGCCTCCGGGATCACCTGATGCTCAGACAGGAAGGCTTTCAGCGGCACCACCTGTTCAGAAGCGATATTGATGAGGAAATAGTTCGGACTTTCCGGCGGCAGTTGTTGTTGCCAGCGATCCAGCAGATCGCCGCGCAGCACCAGCAGAAGCGCCAGCAGCATAAAAGAGAGCGAAAAAGCCGAGAGCTGGCTTAACGTGGACCACGGCTGGCGCAGCAGTCGGCTTACGGCCAGGCGCAGAGGCAGCGATGTCAACGTCATACCACGCAGCACGTTCAACAGCATCCAGCCCAGCACACCGCAAAGTAGCGCCAGCACCACCGCGCCGGCCAGCACCGCCCACAGCAACATGCTGCCGCCCATCAACCCCGCGAGCAGCGCGACGACGACAACCGTGACCACCGGAAGATACACCTTCAGCGGCCAGACACGCGCAACCACATCACGCCGCAGCACACGCAACGGCTGCGTCGCCAGCAGCAAACGATACGGACGCAGTCCAACCAGCAAAGAAATGATGATCATCGTTCCCAGCGCCCACAGCCACGGCCAGAGGCTGGCTGGCGGCAGAACGGCGGGTAACACCGGTTTAAGAAGCACCATTAGCACGTTCTCGAACAATAACCCAATGGCGCCTCCCGTCACGGCGGAAAGAGCCAGCAGCATCCCCCACTGCCCGACGATCAGCTTGCGCAGCTGCGCCCTGCCCGCCCCCAGCGTTTTGAGGATCGCAATCAGATCGTAGCGGCTGCGGCAGTAGTGGCTCATCGCCACCGCCACCGCCGCGACTGCTAACAGCAACGTTAACAGCGCCGACAGCAGCAGGAACTGCTGCGAGCGTTCAAGCGATTTGCCCAGCGCGCCTTCATCTTGTTCCAGCCCATACCAGCGATGTTCAGGCTTAAGCTGCGGCAATAGCCACTTTTCATAGCCGTCCAACTGCTGCGGCGTACCGCCAAACTTATAACGCCACGTCACGCGGCTTCCCGGCTGTACTGCGCCCGTTTTTTCAACATCCGCAATGTGCATCATCAGGCGTGGAGCCATCTGGAAAGGGTTAAACCCGGAATCCGGCTCCTGTACCACCTCGCCAGCAATACGCAGCGTGGCGTCACCGACGTCGATGCTGTCACCCGTTTTCAGGTTGAGGAGCGCCATCAGTCTTGGCGCCAGCAACACGGAACCCGGCTGCGGTTTTAACCCCGGCGGATTCGTTTGCAGCTCACCGTACATCGGATAAACGTCATCCACCGCTTTGACGCTGGCCAACTGCGGCGTATCGTCCGCGAAGGTCATGGTGGCGAAGGTCATCTGTTCGCCCACTTTCAGACCGCGTTTGCGCGCCTCATCGATCCACGCCAGCGGTACCTCGCGCGAACTGCGCAGCGCCCGGTCTCCGGCCATAAAATCACGGCTTTGCTGACTTAAACCCTTTTCCATGCGATCGCTGATATTGCCCAGCGCCAGCACGCAGGCCACCGCCAGACTCAGCGCCAGCCAGACAATCAGTAAGGAAGGTGAGCGCCATTCGCGCCAGAACCAGCGTGCAATCATGCCTCCTCCTGCAACTGCCCATCCACCAGGCGTAATCGTCGGTCGCAACGCGCCGCCAGCTGCGGGTCGTGCGTCACCAGAATCAGGGTGGTGCCATGTTCGCGATTAAGCGAAAACAGCAGGTCGGCGATTTTATCCCCGGTCTGCCGGTCAAGGTTTCCCGTCGGTTCATCGGCAAACAGCACGTCTGGCCGCCCGTTGAACGCTCTCGCCAGCGCCACACGCTGCTGCTCGCCGCCGGAAAGCTGGGCCGGAAGATGATCAAGACGTTTCCCCAGGCCTAACTGTTCCAGCAACGCTTTCGCGCCATCGCGACTTTTCCCGCTGTTCTCTCCCCGCAGCAAGGCGGGCAGTTCAACGTTTTCCAGGGCATTCAGCGTGGGAATCAACATAAAAGACTGGAAAACAAAGCCGACATGCTGCGCGCGCAGCTGCGCCCGCGCCTCTTCATCCATCGTGTGCAGAGACTGCCCGACCAGATTCACCTCGCCGCTGCTGCCATCATCCAGCCCGGCCAGAATCGCCAGCAGCGTCGATTTCCCCGATCCTGACTCGCCGATCAGCGCAATGGTCTCGGCGCGTTTGACAACCAGTTCAACTCCGGTAAGGATGGAAAGCTCATGCTCACCCTGACCGACGGACTTCTTAAGACGATGAACTTCAACAATGTTTTCCGCTGGCATTTGCCCTTCCTGTTTCTGGTCCTGTTAACGTTCCGCGCCGCCGCAGCGGACACGTTATTAATTCTGGGTGACAGCCTGAGCGCCGGATACCGCATGTCCGCCAGCGCGGCCTGGCCTGCGCTGCTTAACGACAAGTGGCAGGATAAAACGCCGGTCATCAATGCCAGCATTAGCGGCGACACCTCGCAACAAGGCCTGGCGCGTCTGCCTGCGCTGCTGAAGCAGCATCAGCCCCGCTGGGTTCTGGTCGAGCTTGGCGGCAATGACGGCCTGCGCGGTTTTCAACCTCAGCAAACCGAGCAAACCCTGCGTAAAATCCTGCTGGATGTGAAGGCCGCAAACGCCGAGCCGTTGCTCATGCAAATTCGTCTGCCCGCAAACTATGGTCGCCGTTATAATGAAACCTTTAGCGCCATCTACCCACGGCTTGCCAAAGAGTTTGATATTCCGCTTCTGCCCTTTTTTATGGAAGAGGTTTATCTGAAACCACAATGGATGCAGGACGACGGTATTCATCCTAATCGCGACGCCCAGCCGTTTATTGCTGACTGGATGGCGCAACAACTAACCCCATTAGTTAACCACGACTCGTAAATCAACGGAGATCCTGACAGGTAAAGTTATGCAAAAATCGGTCTTAATTACAGGATGTTCCAGCGGAATCGGTCTGGAAAGCGCTCTTGAACTGAAACGTCAGGGTTTTCAAATTCTGGCAGGTTGCCGTAAACCCGATGACGTCACGCGGATGAACAGCATGGGATTCACCGGCGTGCTGATCGACCTCGACTCGCCGGAAAGCGTGGATCGCGCCGCAGACGACGTGATCGCCCTGACCGATAATCGTTTATATGGGATCTTTAACAATGCCGGATACGGCGTGTATGGCCCGCTTACCACTATCAGCCGCGCGCAGATGGAGCAGCAGTTTTCCGCCAATTTCTTTGGCGCGCACCAGCTCACTATGCGCCTGCTCCCTGCTATGCTGCCGTACGGCGAAGGGCGTATTGTGATGACCTCATCCGTAATGGGGCTGATCTCCACGCCAGGGCGCGGCGCCTATGCCGCCAGCAAATATGCGCTGGAAGCCTGGTCTGATGCGCTGCGCATGGAGCTGCGTCACACGGGTATTAAGGTCAGCCTGATCGAACCCGGCCCGATTCGTACCCGGTTTACCGATAACGTCAGCCAGACCCAGAGCGACAAACCGGTAGAAAATCCGGGGATTGCCGCGCGTTTTACGCTCGGGCCAGAAGCCGTTGTCGCTAAAGTCCGCCATGCTTTTGAGAGCGACAAACCGAAATTACGCTACCCGGTTACGATGGTGACGTGGGCGGTCACGCTGCTGAAGCGCGTGCTGCCGGGACGCGCGATGGACAAAATTTTGCAGGGTTGAGTTGAAGCGCGCGCGTCAGCCCCCATGTAAAAGAGAACCAGACATAAAGAGAGTGACTCCATGTCCGTACAAAATATTGTCAATATTAACGAATCTAACCTGCAACAGACCCTCGAACAGTCGATGACCACCCCGGTTCTGTTCTATTTTTGGTCTGAACGCAGCCAGCATTGCCTGCAACTGACGCCAGTGCTGGAAAGCCTTGCCGCACAGTACAATGGCCAGTTTATCCTCGCGAAGCTCGACTGCGACGCCGAGCAGATGATCGCCTCCCAGTTTGGCTTGCGCGCTATTCCTACCGTGTATCTGTTCCAGAACGGTCAGCCGGTCGACGGCTTCCAGGGGCCGCAGCCGGAAGAAGCGATTCGCGCGCTGCTCGACAAAGTGCTGCCGCGTGAAGAAGAGCTGAAAGCGCAGCAGGCGATGCAACTGATGCAGGAGGGCAACTACATTGAAGCGCTGCCGCTGCTGAAAGACGCCTGGCAGCTCTCTCATCAGAACGGCGAGATCGGCCTGCTGCTGGCGGAAACCCAGATTGCCCTCAACCGTACGGAAGACGCCGAAGCCGTGCTGAAAACCATTCCGTTACAGGATCAGGACACCCGCTATCAGGGTCTGGTCGCGCAGATTGATTTACTGAAACAGGCGGCCGACACCCCGGAAATCCAGCAACTGCAACAGCAGGTTGCGGACAATCCAGAAGATGCGGCGCTGGCGGCGCAACTGGCGCTGCAACTGCATCAGGTCGGGCGTAACGAAGAGGCGCTGGAGTTATTGTTCAGCCATTTGAAGAAAGATCTCGCCGCCGCAGACGGTCAGGCACGAAAAACGTTCCAGGAAATCCTCGCCGCGTTAGGCACCGGCGATGCGCTGGCGTCGAAATTCCGCCGCCAGCTGTACGCGCTGTTGTACTAATCCGCTGCATTTTGCCCGATGGCGCTACGCTTATCGGGCCTACAAACGCTAAAAATACCGATCCCCCTGGCATCACATCTTCTTTAAATGCGTAACCACCAGTTGGTGGCGCGAATTATAGAATTTCCGGTAGGTTAAATAGCAGGCGATAATGGTCGACAGGCTTGCTGTGGATAGCAGCATAAAAGTCACCATTATCTGATACTTAATCGCTTTTACCGGATCGATACCGGCAAAAATCAACCCGGACATCATCCCCGGTAAGCTCACCAGCCCAACCGTTTTTGCCGAATCAATGGTCGGGATCAGCGACGCGCGAATACTGTCGCGAATAAGCCCCGCAGACGCCGTTTTCGGCGTTGCGCCCAGACTGAGCTTCTCCTGAATTTGCTGCTGCTCGCTGCTGAATCGCTGGCCCAGATTGTTGTAGCACAGCCCTACCGCCACCATCGCGTTACCCGCAATCATGCCGGAAATCGGGATCACCTGCATCGGCGTAAACTCGATAGATCCTGACAATACCAGTACCGCCAGCGTCAGCCCCGCTCCGGTCGTAATCGCAATAAACGACGAGGTAAACGCTTTATCAATATATTTACTGCGTTTTTGCGCGTTATACGCCGCGTTAAAACAGATAAACAGCACCATCAATAATGTCAGGATGGCGTGATTGACGCCAAAAATGTATTTCAGAACATAGCCGACGATAACAAGCTGGATTACCGCCCGGGCAACGCTCCAGAGAATATCTTTTTCCAGTGCCAGTTTCTCTTTGTGGCTAATCAGAATAGCCACAACCACCAGCATCATCGATAACGCCAGCGACTCATTCGTTATATTATGCTCGTTCATAGGTAGCTTCCTGCATTTCTCCGGCATGAGGCTGAAGCGTAATCACATTATCCGCATGATTAATTTCATCTTTATCATGTGTTACCCACAGCACGGCAATATTTTTATCGCGAACATAGCGATGAATAATGTCATTCACATTCTCTTTATTACGCTCATCCAGCGCACTGGTGATCTCATCCAGCAGCAGAACCTGCGGCAGAAACTGTAAATTACGGATCAATGAGATACGTTGTTTTTCCCCGCCGGAAAGCGCCGTAATGTTTTTCTGTAAAATGGTTTCCGGTAGCTCAAACTGCGCCAGATCGGCAAGAAAAGCCTTCGGTTCCGGCGTTTTGTTGCGGATCTGCCAGGGGAAAATCAGGTTGTCATACACCGTATCGCCAAACAGCACTGGCGTCTGGGCGCAATAAGAGACCTGCTGGCGGTAAGTTTCGGGCTTAAGCGTGGCAATCTCTTCGCCTTCAAACAGGATATCCCCGGTATCCGGGCTGATTAATGACGCCACAATCTTTAGCAATGTGCTTTTACCGCACCCGGATGGGCCGGTAATCAGTTTAAATTCCCCGGCATTCAGCATGAAACTGATGTTATTGAGAATTTTCGTGGCGCCAGCCTGGTATCCCACCTTTCTTAGCTGGAGCAAAGGGCTGCTCTCTTTCATCTCACATCCATTTTTCACATCTTTAAAGTAAACAGTGTATCCCTGTAATTTATAAGAGGGGAACTCACTTTGATTAATCGGGTATAATTTGATTAAACAGACCGCAAAGACCGTTTTTTTACATGGACAGCACGACAGGAGGTTTATCAATGCTTATTTTTATCCCTATTCTCATTTTCGTGGCGTTGGTGATAGTCGGCGCAGGCGTCAAAATTGTCCCACAGGGATACCAGTGGACCGTGGAGCGTTTTGGCCGTTACACCAAAACCCTGCAACCAGGCCTGAGCCTGGTGGTGCCGTTTATGGACAGAATTGGTCGCAAGATCAACATGATGGAACAGGTACTCGATATCCCGTCGCAGGAGGTTATCTCAAAAGATAACGCCAACGTCACCATTGACGCAGTGTGCTTTATTCAGGTTATCGACGCTCCGCGCGCGGCCTATGAAGTCAGCAATCTTGAGCTGGCCATTATCAACCTCACCATGACCAACATCCGTACCGTACTGGGGTCAATGGAGCTGGATGAAATGCTTTCCCAGCGCGACAGCATCAACACGCGCCTGCTGCACATTGTCGATGAGGCCACCAATCCCTGGGGCGTCAAGGTTACGCGTATCGAGATCCGCGATGTTCGTCCACCGGCGGAATTGATTTCATCCATGAACGCCCAGATGAAAGCGGAACGTACCAAACGCGCCTACATTCTGGAGGCGGAAGGGGTGCGCCAGGCTGAAATTCTGAAAGCTGAGGGTGAAAAACAGTCGCAGATCCTGAAAGCGGAAGGCGAACGCCAGTCTGCCTTCTTACAGGCTGAAGCGCGTGAACGTTCCGCCGAAGCGGAAGCCCGCGCCACCCAGATGGTCTCTGAAGCGATCGCCGCCGGGGATATTCAGGCGGTGAACTACTTCGTGGCGCAGAAATACACCGAAGCGTTGCAGCAGATTGGTTCGTCAGGCAACAGTAAGGTTGTCATGATGCCGCTGGACGCCAGCAGTCTGATGGGCTCCATTGCCGGGATCACCGAACTTATCAAGGACAGCACCAGCGAACGGAACAAATCATGATAGCGATGATTCTGGTTCACCCGCATATTTTCTGGCTGAGTCTTGGTGGGCTACTGCTGGCCGCCGAGATGCTGGGAGGGAACGGCTACCTGCTGTGGAGCGGTGTCGCCGCCGTGATTACTGGCCTGGTGGTCTGGCTGGTGCCGCTCGGCTGGGAGTGGCAAGGCGTTATGTTCGCCGTATTGACGCTGCTGGCGGCCTGGCTGTGGTGGAAGTGGCTGGCACGGCGCGTGCGTGAGCAAAAACCGGCTGACAGTCACCTTAATCAACGCGGGAAACAGCTGGTAGGCCACCGCTTTATTCTGGAAACCGCGCTGGTCAACGGACGCGGCCACATGCGCGTCGGCGACAGCTCCTGGCCCGTCAGCGCCGACGCGGATCTGAGCGCCGGAACGCAGGTGGAGGTGATTGCCATCGAAGGGATAACGTTGCGCATTAAGGCCGTGTGATCAACGGCGGGCTTTACCTTTGTGATGACAGCAGCCGGAAAGATTATCAATGATCGGGCAATCGGCGCTGTCATCACCCGGGCATGACTCCGCCAGGGTCAGTAATTGCGTGCGCATAGCCTGCAATTCGCTGATGTGGCGTTCAATCTCAGCGACCTTTTCCAGCGTACGTTTTTTCACATCTGCGCTATGGCGCCCCGGATCGTTAAACAAATTCACCAGTTCACCGCACTCTTCCAGGTTAAAACCGACCTGACGCGCCTGACGCAACAGCGTTAACTCGTTTAAATGCTGCTGGCTGTAAGTGCGGTATCCGTTTTCACTGCGCAGCGGCGGCGTCACCAGCCCTTTCTCTTCATAAAATCGAATAGCCTTGCTGGTTAAGCCTGTTTTTTTCGCAACATCGCTAATATTCACATCTCCCCCCCCGCAGAGCATGTTGATGCCGAAGCTCATTATAACCCACATCGCCCCCATGCTATCACGGGGTGGAATGCCCCTGGCGCCTGTGCAATAAATCCTTAGCAATCCTACTGTTATGTGCGATCTCGCTCACACTTATGGCTGTCTTGCTTGCAACATATTGATACAGATCAAAGGTGCATTAATTATACATCTTTAAACCTTGAACTTGTGGATACATCTTCTATATAAACGCGAATGATAATGATGATCATTTACATACTCATAAAGGTTCTCACATGTTGCCACGGATTAGCCAACGGCCATTTATTCTTTCGGCCCTGACATTATGCGTTTCAGGTGCTGTTTCAGCAGCCACGACAACTACAGCACAACATCATAAAGTATCGGATGACGACACGTTAATCGTCACCGCTAACCGCTCAGAAAGTAGCCTTTGGGAAAGCCCGGCTACGATTCAGGTTATCGACCGCCAGGCCATACAGAATTCCACCAGCGTGTCGATTGCGGACGATCTACAGGACATCCCCGGCGTTGAGGTTACTGATAACTCTCTGGCAGGACGCAAACAGATCCGCATTCGCGGCGAAGCCTCTTCACGCGTATTAATTTTGATTGACGGCCAGGTCGTCAGCTATCAGCGCGCCGGGCAAAACTACGGCGCCGGCTTGCTCATTGATGAATCGTCGCTTGAGCGTATTGAAATCGTTAAAGGCCCCTACTCGGTGCTCTATGGCTCGCAGGCCATCGGCGGCGTGGTGAACTTTATTACGAAAAAAGGCGGCGATAAGCCGCTCGGCGGAAGCGTCAAAGCCGTTTACAACTCCGCGACCGCAGGCTGGGAGGAGTCGGCCGCCGCCTGGGGCAGCATCGGCAACTTCGACTACCGCATTAACGGCAGTTATTCCGATCAGGGCAACCGCGACACGCCTGACGGCAGATTGCCCAACACCAATTTCCGCAACAACAGCCAGGGCGTCTGGCTTGGCTACAATCTCGATCGCCATAAATTTGGACTATCACTCGATCGCTACAAAACGTCTACCCAAACCTGGATTAGCGATGCGGATAACCAGTATGACGAATTCAGCGTCCGTATTCCGAAACTGGAACGCGAAAAGGTTGGCGTTTTCTATGACTATGATGCCGATGGCGATTACCTGAAAAAAATCCACCTCGACGCTTACAGCCAGACCATTGAGCGTAAATTTGAGAATCGGGTAAAAACCACCCAGGTAATCCCAAGCCCGATGATTCAGGCGCTGACAGTCAGCAATCAGACCAACACCAATGATAAACAGTACACGCAGGGTGTGACGTTACAGAGCAACTTCTCACTGCCAGCGAACAACGAGCTGGTTATCGGGACGCAGTATCAGCACGACAAAGTGAAGCAGGACACCAATAGCAGCACGCGTCAGACAGCGGCAACCGGCGTCTTCGATATCCAGACCAATACCCTGTCACATATTGAGGCTGAACAAGGTAACGCCTCAATATTTGCGCAAAACGACTGGCGTTTTGCCGATGACTGGACCTGGACCGTCGGCGCACGTCAGTACTGGCTCTCTTCTAAACTGAACCGTAGCGACAGTCTGAGCGGCACAACCTGGCAGTCATCCGGTGGAAAGTCAGCGCATGACGATGAGTTAGTCACCTCAACCAGCCTGCGTTACTCCGGTTTTGATAATCTTGAGCTACGCGCAGCCTATGCTCAGGGATATGTCTTCCCGACGCTGGTTCAGTTGTTTATGCAAACGTCTGCGGGCGGCAGAATCACCTATGGCAATCCTGACCTGAAGGCTGAGCACTCCAATAACTATGAACTGGGTGCGCGTTACAAAGGCAATATGTGGCTGATTGACGGGGCGATTTACTACTCCGAAGCCAAAGACTATATCGCCAGTCTCGCCTGTTCAGGGCAAGCGATTTGTAATGGCAGCAGCACCTCATCCTACTACTACGACAACATTGACCGCGCCAAAACCTGGGGGATGGAGCTGACGGCGGAATACAACGCCTGGGCCGTATCACCTTATCTGAGCGGCAACCTGATTCGTCGTCAGTATGAAGGTGACGTGCAGAAAACCTGGGATACCGGCGAACCGATGCTGACAGGCCGCGCAGGTCTGAAACACACGCTGCTGCTCAATGCCGCGAATATCACTTCCGATCTCTTCATCCGTGCGGCATCCAGCGCCAAAGACAACACGGGAGAGACTGAAATTCGCTATCCGGGCTGGGCGACGCTTAACCTCGCCTTTAATACCGAGTTTGGTCCGCAGGATCAGTATCAGGTCAATCTGGCGCTGAACAACCTGACCGATAAACGTTACCAGACCGCTCATGAATCCATTCCAGCGGCGGGCTTTAACGCAGCGATTGGTTTTGCGTGGAATTTCTGACGATGAAGAGACTTGTCATTGGCTTACTGGCGCTGGTTAGCGCCTTCAGCGTGCAGGCGGCCGAACGACTGGTGGTGGCGGGCGGTTCTCTCAGCGAGCTTATTTTTGCGATGGGCATCGGCGATCGCGTTGTCGGGGTGGATGAAACCACCTCTTATCCCCCCGAAACCGCTGCACTGCCGCATATTGGCTACTGGAAGCAACTGAACAGTGAAGGCATTTTATCGCTGCGCCCGGACAGCTTTATTACCTGGCAGGACGCGGGCCCGCATATTGTGCTGGAGCAGTTGCGCACCCAAAAAGTCAACGTTGTCACCCTGCCGCGCGTTCCGGCCACCGTTGACCAGATGTATGCCAATATTCATGCCCTGGCGAACACACTCCAGGTTCCTGAGCAGGGCGACGCGCTGGTTAACCACATTCGCCAGCGGCTGGATCGTGTGCAGGACAGCGTGAAGGCGAAAGGCGCGCCGGTTAAGGCGATGTTTATTCTTTCTGCGGGGGGCAGCGCCCCGCAGATCGCCGGTAAGGGCAGCGTCGCTGACGCGATTCTGACCCTCGCAGGCGCGCAGAATGTCGCCCAGCATGCGCAATATAAAAGTTACAGCGCGGAATCGCTGATTGCGGCAAACCCGCAGGTGATTGTTGTGACATCACAGATGGTCGAGGGCGACATCAATCGCCTGCGCGCCATTGCCGGTATCACCCATACCTCCGCCTGGAAAAATCAGCGGATCATCGCCATTGATCAGGCGTTGATTCTGGGGATGGGTCCCCGCGTCGCTGACGCCGTTGAAACTCTGCACCAGCAACTCTGGCCTCATTAAATGGATTTGGCATTACAATTATGAATACTCAACACACGCTGGATCTCACTCCACATTTCGCGCTGGAGGGGAACCAGCCCTTTAAGGATCGTCGGGCCACGATGCCGTGGCGTGGTGCAATTCCTGTTGCAAAAGAGCAATTGTCACAAACCTGGCAGAACGTCATCAGCCAGACCGTTCCACCGCGCAAAAGACTGGTGTATTTACATATCCCTTTTTGCGCAACCCACTGTACTTTCTGCGGTTTTTATCAGAACCGCTTTGAAGAGGATCATTGCGCACGCTATACCGACGCCCTGCTACGTGAAATAGAGATGGAAGCCGACAGCACGCTGCACCAGTCAGCGCCCATTCATGCGGTGTATTTCGGCGGTGGAACGCCGTCTGCGCTGTCGGCCAGGGATCTGGCCAGGATCATCACCACGCTGCGTGAAAAACTGCCGCTGGCGCCAGATTGCGAAATCACCATCGAAGGTCGGGTGCTCAACTTTGATGATGCCCGCGTTGATGCCTGTCTTGATGCGGGCGCCAATCGGTTTTCTATCGGCATTCAGTCTTTCAACAGCAAGATCCGCAAGAAAATGGCGCGCACCTCGGACGGCCCAACCGCCATCGCCTTTATGAACGGTCTGGTGCGGCGGGATCGCGCCGCCGTGGTGTGCGATCTGCTGTTCGGCCTGCCCGGTCAGGATGCCGCCCTGTGGGGCGAAGATCTGGCGATAGCCCGCGATATCGGGCTGGATGGGATCGATCTGTATGCGCTGAATTTGCTTCCCAATACGCCGCTCGGTAAAGCGGTTGAAAGTGGCCGGACGACCGTTCCTTCCCCCTCAGCGCGTCGCGACCTCTACCTTCAGGGCTGCGATTTTATGGATAGCGCGGGCTGGCGCTGCATCAGCAACAGCCACTGGGCGCGTACCACCCGAGAACGCAACCTGTACAACCTGCTGATCAAGCAAGGCGCTGACTGCCTCGCCTTCGGCTCCGGCGCAGGCGGTTCGGTCAACGGCTACTCCTGGATGGTGGAGAGAAACCTTTCCACCTGGCATGAAACTATCGCCGCCGGGAAAAAGCCGTTAATGATGATGATGCGTACCGCCGAACGCGGCTTTCAGTGGCGCCATACGTTACAGGCGGGGATTGAAACAGCGCGCGTACCGCTTGATGAGCTGACGCCTCACGCGGAGCAACTGATTCCGTTACTGACCCAATGGCACAACGCGGGGCTGACCCGCGATGCGTCAACCTGCCTGCGTCTGACCAACGAAGGACGCTTCTGGGCAAGCAATATTTTGCAGTCTCTTGACGAGCTGATTCAGGAACTTAACGCACCGCGCATCGCGGTAGATAAACCATAAAAGGAGTAACTTATGAGCCATGTCTCTTTACAGGATTTTTTGCGCACTGAGCCGGACGGAACGCTGGAAGCGATCGCCGCACAGTACAACACCACGCTTTTAGACGTAGTCAAAAACCTGCCCTCTCATACCCTGGTCAGCGGCGATAAATTCGATACCGTCTGGGACACCGTCAGCGAATGGGGCAAAGTCACAACCCTGGTGCACACCGCCGATGTCATTCTCGAATTTACCGGTGAACTGCCCTCCGGCTTCCATCGTCACGGTTATTTCAATCTGCGCGGTAAAAAAGGCATGACCGGCCATATCAAAGCGGAAAACTGCACGCACATCGCCTTAGTGGAACGCAAATTTATGGGCATGGACACTGCGTCTATTCTGTTCCTCAACCAGGCGGGCAGCGCCATGTTTAAAGTCTTCCTCGGTCGCGACGAGCATCGTCAGCTACTGGGCGAACAGGTTGACGCCTTCCGCACACTGGCCTCCTCTCTGAAGGAAAACGCCTGATGACGCCGTGGTTACTTTTCGGTGCCGGCGGTACGGGCGTGGGTGCCAGAACGCTTGAACTCGCGCTGACGCAACAGCGCCCGGTCGTTGCCGTGATTCGTCACCCGGAAACCGCGGCCCTTTTGCAAAGCAAAGGCGTTCAGGTATTTATTGGCGATGCCTGCGACGCAAGCGTCGTGTCCTGCGCCTGCCATGCCGCAGGGCCGCAGGCGCTTGTCATTTCATCAATGGGGGGAAACCAGGATTATCTGGCGCACAGAACCGTTATTGATGAAGCGGAAAAAGTGGGCATCAAACGCATGATTCTGGTGACGTCGCTGGGATGCGGCGACAGTTGGGCATTTTTATCCCCTCGCGCGAAAGCCGCATTCGGCCAGGCCGTGCGGGAAAAAACGCTGGCGGAAAGTTGGCTGCAAACCAGTCAGCTGGATTATGCCATCCTGCGGCCTGGCGGTTTACTGAATGGCGATGCAACAGGTAAAGCGCAGCGCTACCAGGGACAGGAGTGCCACGGGTTTGTGATGCGTGCGGATGTCGCCGCCCATATTCATGAACTGGCCTGCGCGCCTGCGCTTAACAATCAGATCTACAGTCTGGTTGAGCCTGAACTAAAGCCGGTGTGATCCCCTCGCGGCGCGGACATCCGCGCCGCAATGACGTTATGGAGATTCGAGTGTTCAAGGATTCACTCTCTTCCCTCAGTGTATTGACGGGGCTTTCACTCTTGCTGATCGCACTGGTGCTGTTCGGCGCCAGCCAGGGGGCGTTGAACATCAGCTTCAGCGCGCTGTTTAACCAAGAGTACCGGGATATCTGGCTGAACATCCGTTTGCCCCGCGTTCTGTTGGCCGTGCTGGTTGGCGGCGCGCTGGCGACGGCGGGCGTGATCATGCAGGGACTTTTTCGCAACCCGATGGCCGATCCGGGGTTGCTCGGCGTCAGCAGCGGCTCTGCGTTAATGGTCGGCGTCGCGATCGTTTTCCCTCTTTCGTTGCCCGTCGTTCTGGCGCTCTATGAACAGATGATCTTTGCCGTCGCCGGCAGCGTGGTGGTCTGCGCGGTTATTTTTCTGATCAGCCTGCGCCACGCTCACGGCGGTATGATGCAACTGCTGCTGGCCGGGATTGCGATTAATGCGCTGTGCGGGGCGGCTATCGGCATACTGAGCTATGTTGGCGACGAACAGCAATTACGTCAGTTGACGCTATGGATGATGGGCAGCCTCGGCCAGGCGCAGTGGCCGACGCTACTGGTGGCCAGTTCGTTCGCGCTGCCCGCCATCGCCGCCACCGCCTGTCTTTCCGGGACGCTAAACCTGCTGCAATTAGGGGATGAAGAGGCGCACTATTTGGGGGTAAACGTAAAGCGTAAACGTCAGCAGCTGTTGTTGCTCAGCTCCCTGCTGGTGGGCACAGCCGTTTCGGTAAGCGGCGTGATTGGCTTTATCGGTCTGGTGGTTCCCCATTTAATTCGCATGATCATCGGCGCAGACCATCGCTGGCTCATTCCCTGCTCTACACTTGCAGGGGCATGTTTGCTCCTGGTTGCCGACACGCTGGCACGCACGCTGGTACAGCCTGCGGAGATGCCGGTCGGCCTTCTGACCAGCCTGATTGGCGGCCCCTGGTTCCTGTGGCTCATTCTGAACAGCCGGAGGGTGGTATGATTGATGCCCAAAATCTGGTTTACAGCATTCATGGACGCCGTTTAACGGACAATGTTTCGCTGACTCTGCCTGGTGGTGAAATCGTCGCTATTCTAGGGCCGAATGGCGCCGGGAAATCCACGCTGCTGCGCCAGCTTACCGGGTATCTGAAACCCGACTCTGGTCGCTGTACGCTTCTGGGCAAGCCGCTGACCGAATGGCCGCTGACGGAACTGGCGAAGACCCGCGCGGTGATGCGCCAGAATAGCCACATGGCGTTCCCGTTCAGCGTTCGGGAAGTCATTCGCATGGGCAGGCATCCTCATCGGACGCATAATCCACGCGATGAAACCGAGCACATCATGGCGTTGTGCGATTGCAGCCAGCTGGCCTCGCGTGATTACCGGCAGTTGTCGGGCGGCGAACAGCAGCGGGTACAGCTGGCGCGCCTGCTGGTTCAGCTCTGGGAATCCGAGCCCTCGCCCAAATGGCTGTTTCTGGATGAACCCACCTCCGCGCTGGATATTCACCACCAGCAGCATCTTTTCCGTCTGCTGCGCCAACTGGTGCGTGAACGGCAGTTCAACGTCTGCTGCGTGCTGCACGATCTCAATCTTGCCGCACGCTATGCCGACCGGGTGGTGCTGATGGCAAACAGCCGCCTTATTGATAACGGCAGGCCGCAGGAGGTGCTGAAACAACAGGCGCTGAAAACGCTTTACGGCGCGGATATCACGGTTTTAAACGATCCATCAAATCTCTCACCGCTGATCGTCCTCGATCGGTAAAACTTGCGGAGCATCGAATGCTGATGCTCCATTTTCTGTAACAATTGCCTGTTATAAGTGATCGCTTTCTCAATTCTGACTCTTTCAACTGGTCATTCTACGCGGGTAGATTTATTAATCTGCGGTAAAAATATAATATCTACGCGAGTAGAACGTGAAGAGTATAAACCTGCGACTTATGTCGACAGCTAACTTCAAGGAGTTCTTATGAACACGCATTCATCCTCTGTTCCCCTGACGGACGGCCAACAGGCAGCTCAGGAACGACTGGAAACCCCCGAGGGGCGCCGCGAATTCTGGCGAGCGACATTTTCCTGCTGGTTAGGCACGACAATGGAATATGCCGATTTTGCGCTGTATGGCCTCGCCGCAGGCATTATCTTTGGCGACGTCTTTTTTCCTGAAGCCACACCAGTTATGGCGCTACTTTCCAGCTTCGCCGCCTATTCCGTCGGGTTTATAGCACGCCCCATCGGCGCGCTGTTGTTCGGCTGGATAGGCGACCGTCATGGCCGGAAGACTGTCATGGTTATCACTATCGGGTTAATGGGCATGTCGACCATGTTGATCGGTTTAATTCCCAGCTACGCCCAGATTGGCGTTTGGGCGCCGGTATGCCTGGTCATCTTACGATTTTCCCAAGGGCTGGGCGCCGGGGCAGAGCTTTCAGGCGGCACCGTCATGCTCGGTGAATATGCCCCAGTTAAGCATCGCGGACTGGTCTCCTCGATTATCGCTCTGGGCTCAAATAGCGGAACATTGCTGGCTTCTTTAGTCTGGCTCATCGTACTGCAAATGGATAAAGACGCCTTGCTAAGCTGGGGATGGCGCATCCCTTTTCTTTGCAGCTTCCTCATCGCCGCCACAGCACTGTTTATTCGCCGCCATATGCGTGAAACGCCCGTCTTTGAGCGTCAAAAAGCACTCCTGCAAGCCGAGCGAGAGAACGCGCTTCGCCAGGGTCAGGAGATGCAACAGTATGACACCCGTAGCTTCTGGCAACGCACCAGAGCGTTCTGGACCATGGTCGGATTACGCATCGGCGAAAATGGCCCCTCCTATCTGGCCCAGGGATTCATCATTGGCTATGTTGCCAAAGTGCTGATGGTTGATAAATCTGTCCCCACTGTTGCGGTATTTATCGCCTCTATTCTGGGATTTGCCATTATTCCGCTGGCGGGTTGGCTTTCTGACCGATTTGGCAGACGTATCACTTACCGTTGGTTCTGTCTGCTACTGATTCTGTACGCATTTCCGGCATTCATGCTGCTGGATTCTCGTGAACCGTGGATTGTTATCCCGACGATCATTACCGGAATGGGGCTCGCTTCACTGGGCATTTTCGGTGTTCAGGCTGCATGGGGCGTTGAGCTTTTCGGTGTGACCAACCGTTATACTAAAATGGCTTTCGCAAAAGAGCTGGGGTCCATTATGTCTGGCGGTACGGCACCACTTGTCGCCTCGGCGCTGCTCTCATTTTACGGACACTGGTGGCCTATCGCCGTCTATTTCACCCTGATGGCCGCAATTGGGCTGGTGACGACTTTCTTCGCGCCAGAGACTCGTGGGCGGGATCTCAACTTGCCCGAGGATGCAATTTGAGGCCAGAGAACGTGAGTTGCGCGTTCTTTACCAAAGATTTTTGGGTCATAACGCCTTATGCTGTCAGGAAAAAAGATCACTCTGAACTCAATCAGGTAGGTGCCTTGTGACCCAATCACATTCACAACGCGTAACACGTTCTGATGTTGCAAAAGAAGCGGGAACATCTGTCGCTGTTGTCAGTTACGTTATTAATAACGGTCCGCGCCCCGTCGCCGAAGCAACCCGACAGCGCGTATTGCAGGCCATAAAAAAAACTGGTTATCGACCTAATGGTATAGCGCGCGCCCTGGCTTCAGGCAGCACGCAAACCTATGGACTCATTGCGCCAGACATCTCTAACCCGTTTATCGCCTCAATGGCGCATGCCCTGCAACGTGAAGCATTTTCTGATGGGAAAGTGCTCCTGCTGGGCGATGCGGGCGACAACAGCGGACGTGAGCGTGAACTGATCAACAATATGCTACACCGTCAGGTCGACGGGCTTATCTATACCAGTGTTGACCGGCATCCCTATATTGAGCTGATTCAGGAGAGCGGAACCCCCTGCGTCATGCTGGATCGCGTGGACCCTGGGTTGAATGTCAGTGTTATTCAGGTAGATGAACAACTGGCGGCCTGGCAGGTGACGAAGCATCTGATTGATCACGGTTACCGCGATATTGGCATTATTTGTGGTCCGCGTGAAATGTTGAACACCCAGGATCGTATCCGGGGATGGCAGCTAGCGCTGGAAGAGTCATCGCTAATTATCAACCCTTCCTGGATCTTTTCGACTAACTATACCCGCGCCGGAGGTTACGAGGCGACAAAACGCATGTTGCAAGGTAAACCACCGCGCGCGCTGTTCGCAACCAACGAACAGCAGGCGCTTGGCTGTTTACGCGCTCTGGCAGAACAAGGATTACGCGTTCCACAGGATGTGGCGCTGGTCTGCTTTAACGCAACACAAGAATCGGCTTACAACGTACCTTCCCTGACCGCCGTCCGACAGCCTGTCGACAAAATGGCTCGTGCGGCAATTGATATGTTGAAAAACTGGGATGGAGAAGTTCGCCGCGTTGAATTTGAGTTTTTTTTACGAGTGGGAGAGTCGTGTGGCTGCCAGGGACATGAAGTACAACCTGAAACCAGATAAAAATAAATCTATGCGCGTGATTATCGACTGCGATCCGGGTAATGGCATTCCCGGCGCCAATATCGATGACGGCCTCGCGCTGGCACTCGCCATTGCCGCGCCGCAAATCTCTCTGGAGATGATCACAACGGTGGCTGGTAATACACCGGTAGAAATCGGATATGCAGTAGCCAAAGACTTCGTCCAACAATTAGGTGTACCCGTTTCTGTCTACCGTGGCGCCGCACGCGCGCTCAGAGAAGATCCGCAGCCCTGGCGGGAAAAGCTTGATCATGGTGTAGACCAATATGGCTTACGCCAACTCTGGGCTGATGTCCCCGTTCCGCAGGCATACCAGGCCACGAAGCCTCTTGCGCCTGAGGCGATAGGTGAGCTGATATGCAATAACCCCGGTGAGATAACGCTGGTTGCAACAGGCCCACTCACCAACGTCGCCATTGCTCTACAGCTCTATCCGCAGCTCGTTCATGCGGTGAAAAATATCGTGATCATGGGCGGAGTATTCAATGTTCCTGGCTATCTGAAAGACACTAATTTTGGCCTTGATCCAGAAGCAGCTCATGCCGTACTCACCAGCGGTGCGCCGGTCACATTGGTTCCGATGGATGTCACGACAAAAACCCAAATGCTTCATACCGATTTGGATCGTCTGGCTGCGGCAGAAAACGTTCTTGGTCGCTATCTGGAGAAAACCATTCGCCCGTGGATCACCTACTCTATGCAGACCCGCAATCTGCCTGGCTGCTGGATCCACGATGTTCTGACGATCGCCTGGTTGCTTGATCCCTCGCTCGCCGCAACGACAGAAGACTTTCTGGACGTCTCGCTTGAAGGCCTTACTCGTGGTATGACCTGTCGTTATGGACGTGACACATTACGCCTGGACGTGGGAATACCCGAGCCCAAAGGCGCGATGATAAAAATTCTACAGACTATCGATAACCATCAACTTCTTTCGCTGATTGAACACTACATCCATCGCTACGGCGCATAGCGATGCTGCACAGAAAAAGAAGGTAGCCGCGCAGTATGTAAGGTTATGTTTTTCTGGAGGAAAAATGAATACGTTAGCACCCATCCTCTCTGGTGAAGGAGAATCAATTTTAATTACATTATGCAAAATTTGCGTCGCTTTTTTCCTGGGAGGAATCATCGGGCTTGAAAGAGAATCAAAGGGAAAGCCTGTCGGGTTTAAAACATGTGTGATTATTTCAGTAGCCAGTTGTGCCCTGACCATTGTTTCGATTCAATCTGCGGAGTATTACGCTGAGATTTCAATGAATATCCGTAGCGATCCTATGCGCCTGGCCGCACAAATCATCAGTGGCGTGGGTTTTCTCGGTGCCGGGGTTATCCTCCATCGCCATGATGATGCGATATCCGGGCTAACAACCGCAGCTATCGTCTGGGCTTCTGCTGGCATAGGAATTACCAGCGGAGCCGGTTTTTATCTTCATGCCCTGCTTGCCACAGGGTTATTTCTGCTGGCTATAAAGCTCAGTTATTTTGTGATCTTTTTACAAACAAAAAACCAGCTCCCCGGCAAAGTAAAAATCCGCATTATTCTTGACGAAAAATCAGGGCTACAAACGCTGGTAGAAAGTATTAATCAGCAAAAAAGCATTATTGAGACCATTACTATCCGCGATGTAAAAAAGGGAAAAATAGAGGTCAACCTTAAGGTTGTGATCAGAAAAAAAATAACCTTGCCCGAACTGTACAGCAACCTTTCTACGCTCGAACACGTCTGCGCTATCGCGCTGGAACACTGAAAAACACGAGTATAAAACAAACTTCTTGACCTTCCCCTTGATGGAAGGTTTACCCTTTATCACAGTCAGTTAATCCTGTCATAAAGGAGTGTGTTATGTCTCAAACTATCGACCTGACCCTGGACGGTCTGTCTTGTGGTCACTGCGTCAAACGCGTGAAAGAAAGTCTTGAACAACGTCCTGACGTTGAACAGGCGGACGTCACGGTAACCGAAGCGCACGTTACCGGCAGCGCCAGCGCCGAAGCGCTTATTGAAACCATTAAACAAGCCGGTTACGGCGCGGAGTTAAGCCACCCAAAGGCTAAACCGCTGGCGGAGTCATCAATCCCGTCGGAAGCACTGACAGCGGTTCCCCCTGAGCTTCCGGCAGCGACGGCCGATGATGAAAGCCAACAGCTGCTGTTAAGCGGCATGAGCTGCGCCAGCTGTGTTTCCCGGGTGCAAAACGCGTTGCAAAGCGTACCGGGCGTCACACAGGCACGGGTAAACCTGGCGGAACGCACTGCGCTGGTAATGGGCAGCGCGTCCGCCGCAGATTTAGTGCAGGCGGTAGAGAAAGCAGGCTACGGCGCAGAAGCGATCGAAGATGACGTTAAACGCCGCGAACGCCAGCAGGAAACCGCACTCGCTACCATGAAACGCTTCCGCTGGCAGGCGATTGTCGCGCTGCTGGTCGGCGTGCCGGTGATGGTCTGGGGGATGCTCGGCGACAACATGATGGTCACCGCCGATAACCGCAGCCTGTGGCTGGCAATCGGCCTGGCGACCCTTGCCGTGATGGTTTTTGCGGGTGGACACTTCTACCGCAGCGCATGGAAAAGCCTGATGAACGGCACCGCCACGATGGATACGCTGGTGGCGCTCGGCACCGGGGTGGCCTGGCTCTATTCGATGAGCGTCAACCTGTGGCCGCAGTGGTTCCCGATGGAAGCGCGCCATCTCTATTATGAAGCCAGTGCGATGATCATCGGTCTGATCAACCTCGGACACATGCTGGAAGCCCGCGCGCGTCAGCGCTCTTCTAAAGCGCTGGAAAAATTGCTCGACTTAACCCCGCCGACGGCGCGCGTGGTCACTGATGACGGTGAAAAAAGCGTACCTCTGGCGGATGTACAGCCGGGCATGTTGCTGCGTCTGACCACCGGCGACCGTGTACCGGTAGACGGTGAAATCACTCAGGGTGAAGCCTGGCTGGATGAAGCGATGCTCACTGGCGAACCCATCCCGCAGCAGAAAGGCGAAGGCGACAGCGTTCACGCCGGAACCGTGGTGCAGGACGGCAGCGTGCTGTTTCGCGCAAGCGCAGTCGGCAGCCATACCACCCTGTCGCGCATTATTCGCATGGTGCGCCAGGCACAGAGCAGCAAACCGGAAATCGGTCAGCTTGCCGATAAAATCTCCTCGGTGTTCGTGCCAGTCGTGGTGGTGATTGCCCTGGTGAGCGCAGGTATCTGGTATATCTTTGGGCCGGCGCCGCAAATTGTTTACACGCTGGTGATCGCCACCACCGTCCTGATTATCGCCTGTCCGTGTGCGCTGGGTCTGGCGACACCGATGTCGATTATCTCGGGCGTCGGACGCGCCGCTGAATTTGGCGTCCTGGTACGCGACGCCGACGCGCTGCAACGCGCCAGCACGCTGGACACCGTGATATTTGATAAAACAGGTACGTTGACGGAAGGTAAACCGCAGGTCGTCGCCATCAGGACATTTGGCGATACCGATGAGACGAGCGCCTTACGTCTGGCGGCCGCGCTGGAACAAGGCTCCAGCCACCCGCTGGCGCACGCTATCCTGGAAAAAGCCGCCGACGCCGCCCTGCCTCAGGTGAATAACTTTCGGACGTTACGTGGCTTAGGCGTTAGCGGCGAAGCGGACGGGCATACGTTGCTGTTAGGCAATCAGGCGCTGCTGAATGAACAACAGGTTGTCACGACCGCAATGGACGCTGAAATTTCAGCACAGGCTTCTCAGGGGGCAACGCCCGTATTGCTGGCGATTGACGGAAAAGCCGCGGCGCTGCTGGCGATCCGCGATCCGCTGCGTAACGACAGCGTCGCAGCGCTTCAGCGCCTGCACCGCGCCGGGTATCGTCTGGTGATGTTAACCGGGGATAACCCGACCACCGCCAACGCCATTGCCAAAGAGGCCGGGATTGATGAGGTGATCGCGGGCGTGCTGCCGGACGGTAAAGCCGATGCGATTAAGCGTCTGCAAAGTCAGGGACGTCAGGTCGCAATGGTCGGCGATGGCATCAACGACGCACCGGCGCTGGCGCAGGCGGATGTCGGCATCGCGATGGGCGGCGGCAGCGACGTGGCGATTGAAACTGCGGCGATAACCCTGATGCGCCATAGCCTGATGGGCGTAGCTGACGCGCTGGCCATCTCACGGGCGACCCTGCGAAACATGAAGCAGAACCTGCTCGGCGCGTTTATCTATAACAGCATCGGCATCCCCGTTGCCGCCGGGATTCTGTGGCCGTTCACCGGCACGCTGCTTAACCCGGTTGTGGCAGGCGCGGCAATGGCGCTTTCCTCAATTACCGTGGTGAGCAACGCCAACCGGTTGTTGCGCTTTAAACCAAAAGAATAAGGCGCCTGCGCTAACGCTTATCCGGCCTACGCAGCACTCTCATCGTAGGCCGGATAAGACGCTTTTGCGTCGCCATCCGGCATTTCACGCATTGCACCTTCCAGAGCCACACGCTAGCATGGTTTTCCACTAAGGGAGGGCGTATGGATCTGTTATACCGGGTAAAAGCGTTATGGGCTGCACTGCGCGGCAACCATTATACCTGGCCTGCCATCGACATCATGTTACCCGGCGATCGCTGTTTTCATCTTGTGGGCAGTATTCACATGGGAACGCGCGATATGGCCCCCCTTCCGGCAAAACTGCTTAAAAAGCTCAGGCAGGCGGACGCGCTGATTGTTGAAGCCGATGTTTCAGGCAACGATTCGCCTTTTACCGACCTGCCTGCCTTTGCCGACCTGGATGAGCGAATTAGCGACGAGTTACGTCAGCGCCTGCATAAAATCACCCATGAACTGGGCATTTCCCCTTCTCTCTTTTCGACCCAGCCGTTATGGCAAATCGCCATGATATTGCAGGCGACTCAGGCGCAACAACTGGGGCTGCGACCGGAATACGGTATTGATTACCAGTTGCTGAAAACGGCAAAACAGGCGCAAAAACCGATCATCGAACTGGAAGGCGCTTCCAGCCAGATCGATCTGCTGTGCCAGCTCCCTGATAACGGACTGGCGCTACTGGATGATACCCTGACGCACTGGCATACCAACGCCAGACTGCTGCAACAGATGATGAGCTGGTGGCTGAAATCGCCCCCGCAGAATAATGCTATTTCGTTGCCGAATACCTTCAGTCAGTCGCTGTATGATGTGCTGATGCATCAGCGAAATGTCGCCTGGCGGGAGCGTCTGCATGCCATGCCGCCAGGGCGGTACGTCGTGGCAGTCGGCGCGCTTCATCTTTACGGGGAAGGCAATTTGCCTGCGCTAATGCGTTAAAAAAATGGCCAATATTTCTATTGGCCCGTCAAAGAGGAATTTCATCGTTATTATTATGCCAGGACGTAGCGCCCTGGTTATGTCGATTGTCGCTCAAAGTCACCATCCTGCCAATACTATTGCGCAAGATGGTACTATTTTTTAGACCACCATCAGGCGTATGCTTTAAGGGTATTTTGTCTGGGCCAGGAATAATTGCTATGACACCCGCCGTAAAATTACTCGAAAAAAACAACATTACTTTTCAGATCCACGCCTACGATCACGATCCGTCAGAAACCAATTTTGGCGATGAAGTGGTGCGCAAATTAGGCCTGAATCCTGATCAGGTTTACAAGACGCTGCTGGTTGCCGTAAACGGCGATATGAAGCACCTGGCGGTCGCGGTAACGCCCGTTGCCGGACAGCTGGATCTGAAAAAAGTAGCGAAAGCGCTGGGGGCTAAAAAGGTCGATATGGCCGATCCGATGGTCGCCCAACGGACGACAGGTTATCTGGTCGGCGGCATCAGCCCGCTGGGGCAGAAAAAACGGCTGCCGACGCTGATTGACGCGCCGGCCCAAACGTTCGCCACCATTTATGTTTCCGGCGGCAAACGCGGGCTGGACATCGAGCTGGCGGCGGGCGATTTAGCCAAAATTCTGGATGCGAAATTCGCCGATATCGCTCGCCGGGATTAAGCGATTTTAGAATGATTGCCTGATGGCTCTACGCTTATCAGGCCTACAAACCGCATTGACCCGTACCGGCACTACGCCCTGTTACTGCCAGCTGACTTCGCCCTTCGGCTCATACGCGCTGGCATCCAGCGGTGAGTTCTTCTGCACGTACTCTTTCAGCACTTCCGCATCAATAAACCCGGTATTCACGTATCCCGGTTTATTATCAATTTGCGGATACCCGTCGCCGCCCGTCGCATTGAAGCTCAGCGTCGCCATCCGGTAGGTTTTCGCCGGGTCAACAGGCTCGCCTTTAATTTTCAGGTCATGAAGTTTGCCGTCTTTCGCCACAAAACTGACGTTCGCAAACTGCGGATACGCCCCGGAATCCGGCTTCATCTGTGCGACGGCGGTCAGGTAATCAATCACCTCTTTACCGCTCATGTCGACATAGACCACTACGTTGCCAAACGGCTGCACCTTGAGCACGCTTTTATAGGTAATGTTGCCGCCTTCAATGGAGTCGCGAATCCCCCCGCCGCTCATCACGCCGAAATCGGCGCTGGTGCGCGCGATTTGCGCGGCCAGAATCAGATGGCCCATATTAGTCTGCACAAAGCGAACTTTGTTGCGATCACCTTCAAGACGACCATTGACGCTGCCAATTCTCACGTCCAGTTGCGCTTTACCTTTGTTCTGGAATGGCGTCAGAAGCGAGAGCATTTGCTGATTTTCTGAAATTTCCGGGGTGTAAAGTACGCGCTCACTTTTCCCGTTATCCCAGGTGACTTTCTTCTTCAGGTTTACCGGAATGAGCTGATAGTTGACCATTTTCATCTCGCCGTTACGGAACTCAAAGTCCGCGCGGCCAACGTATTTCCCCCACTCATGCGCCTGCACAATCCAGATGCCGTTCTGCTTATCCGGCGCGCAAGGCGTACCCGGCACATAATCAACCTGCTTTTTGTTTTCGGACGCCATGCACACCGGGTCCTGTGAGTGACCACCCACAATCATCGCCAGCGAGCCTTTTGGCAGACTACGCGCCATTTCAACATCGCCCGGCGCGTTCGAACCGTGATCGCCGTTGTCATAGTGCCCCATGTGGGTAGTGGCGATAATGATGTCCGGCTTTTCATTCACTTGCAGTTCCTGAATCACCACCTTCGCCTCTTCGGCCGGTTTACGGAACTCGATATCGGTGAAGAATTCCGGGTTACCGATCTTCGCGGTGTCGTCCGTCGTCAATCCGAGGACGGCGATTTTCAGATCCTGGCGTTTAAAAATAGCCCAGGGCTTGAACAGGCGTTCTCCGGTACTCTTTTGGTAGATATTGGCAGAGAGGAAGGGGAATTTGGCCCACTTTTCCTGCTGACGCAGCACGCTGAGCGGATTATCAAACTCATGATTACCGACGGCCATCGCATCGTAGCCAATCAGGTTCATACCACGAAAGTCAGGTTCCGCGTCCTGCAAGTCGGATTCCGGTACGCCAGTGTTAATGTCGCCGCCGGAAAGCAGCAGCACGCTGCCGCCTTCAGCCGCAACCTCTTTGCGAATGCCGTCCACCAGCGTTTTTTGCGCCGATAAACCGTACTCGCCGTATTCGCTGCGCCAGAAATGGCCGTGGTGATCGTTAGTATGCAGGATGGTGATTTTATAGGTTTTATCTTTTTCATAAGCCTGAACAGGCTGGCTTGCCAGCGTAAACGCGGCAAACAATGCCAGCGCCACACCCCGTTTCAAAAATTTCATGCTTCTCTCCCTGACTCAATATCAACCGCTGAAATTACAATGATCTGAAATAATAGTCGAAAATGTTTTCAGAATTGAGACTTCCTTCAAACACCGTCCACAGGTATGTTAGTCGAGTAATAATTACAAATTCGATTATCCCCAACATCGCAAACAAAACAGAAGTGACATTCTATGGCAATGAGTGAACCAACCCAGCCGTTAGCGGGCGCCTCTGCTGCGGCGACTAAAGCACGCACCTCGTTTGGCATCTTAGGCGCGATCAGCCTGTCTCATTTGTTGAACGATATGATCCAGTCGCTAATTTTAGCGATTTACCCGCTGCTGCAATCAGAGTTTTCCCTGACCTTTATGCAGATAGGGATGATTACCCTGACCTTCCAGCTCGCCTCCTCCCTGCTCCAGCCGGTCGTCGGATACTGGACGGATAAATATCCCATGCCGTGGTCGCTCCCCATTGGGATGTGCTTTACGCTGAGCGGTCTGGTACTGCTGGCGCTGGCGGGCAGTTTTGGCGCCGTACTGCTGGCGGCGGCGCTGGTCGGCACCGGTTCTTCGGTATTTCATCCAGAATCTTCCCGCGTGGCGCGTATGGCCTCCGGCGGGCGCCACGGGCTGGCGCAATCCATCTTCCAGGTTGGCGGCAACTTCGGCAGTTCGCTGGGGCCGCTACTGGCTGCTGTCATCATCGCGCCATATGGCAAAGGTAATGTGGCCTGGTTTGTATTGGCCGCGTTGCTGGCCATTATTGTGCTGGCGCAGATCAGCCGCTGGTATGCCGCGCAACACCGGATAAGTAAAGGAAAACCGAAGGCGACCATCGTCAATCCGCTGCCGCGCAATAAAGTGATACTTGCCGTCAGCGTGCTGTTAGTCCTGATTTTCTCCAAATACTTCTATATGGCGAGCATCAGCAGCTATTACACCTTTTATCTGATGCAAAAATTCGGATTATCGGTACAAAACGCACAGTTTCATCTGTTTGCCTTCCTGTTTGCCGTTGCGGCTGGAACGGTAATCGGCGGGCCTCTGGGTGATAAAATAGGCCGAAAATATGTTATTTGGGGCTCAATTCTGGGTGTAGCGCCGTTTACTCTCGTTTTACCCTATGCAACCCTGCACTGGACGGGGATTTTAACCGTGATAATTGGTTTTATCCTCGCATCGGCCTTTTCTGCCATCCTGGTGTATGCGCAGGAACTGCTTCCGGGGCGTATCGGTATGGTTTCTGGGCTCTTTTTCGGTTTCGCGTTCGGTATGGGAGGCCTTGGCGCTGCGGTATTAGGCCTGCTCGCCGACCACACCAGTATTGATTTGGTCTACAAAATATGTGCTTTCCTGCCACTTCTGGGGATACTGACCATATTCTTGCCTGACAACCGACATAAAGCCTGATTTTCCTGCGGCCAAAGGTAAACTTTGGTCGCACTCTCTTCCAGTCACCGTAAGCCTTTAGCTCACAGACACCCCGCCAGTTTTCCAATCCGTGCCTTTTTTATTCTAAATTCCACTTTTCATCAAATTTCAACAATTATTCATAAACATAAACATCGAAATTGTCATAAACTATTACCTGGAATTTTGGTTTCTCTGGCGCCATCGTTTGTGAGGCTGTGCGAGCGATGACGCCAGGGCGACCAAAAATGGATCAACATAACGACCAAAGGAGACGGAATGCATCACGCCACCCCGCTTATTACCACCATTGTTGGCGGCCTCGTGCTCGCTTTTATACTCGGCATGCTTGCCAATAAACTGCGTATTTCTCCTCTGGTGGGATATCTGTTAGCGGGCGTTCTTGCGGGGCCATTTACTCCGGGTTTTGTCGCGGATACCAAACTTGCGCCTGAACTGGCGGAGCTTGGCGTAATCCTGCTGATGTTCGGCGTCGGGTTGCACTTTTCATTGAAGGATCTGATGGCGGTAAAGGCCATCGCCATTCCCGGCGCGATCGCCCAGATAGCCGTGGCGACGTTGCTGGGTATGGCGCTTTCAGCGGTGTTGGGCTGGTCGCTCATGACCGGTATCGTCTTCGGGTTATGTCTTTCAACCGCCAGTACCGTGGTGCTGCTGCGCGCGCTTGAAGAGAGACAGCTTATTGACAGTCAGCGCGGGCAAATCGCCATCGGCTGGCTGATTGTGGAAGATCTGGTGATGGTTCTGACGCTGGTTCTTCTGCCCGCCGTGGCGGGAATGCTGGAAAAAGGCGATGTCGGCTTCGCGTCGCTGGCAGTTGATATGGGAATCACCATTGGTAAAGTGGTGGCGTTTATCGCCATTATGATGCTGGTTGGGCGCCGTCTGGTGCCGTGGATTATGGCGCGCAGCGCCGCTACCGGCTCCCGTGAACTGTTTACCCTTTCCGTGCTGGCGCTGGCGCTGGGCATCGCCTTTGGCGCCGTCGAGCTGTTCGATGTCTCCTTTGCGCTGGGCGCTTTCTTTGCCGGGATGGTGTTAAACGAATCAGAATTGAGCCACCGCGCCGCGCACGATACGCTGCCGCTTCGCGACGCCTTTGCGGTCCTGTTCTTTGTCTCCGTCGGGATGCTGTTTGACCCGTTAATCCTGATTCAACAGCCGATGGCGGTACTGGCTACGCTGGCCATTATTATCTTCGGTAAATCGGTTGCCGCTTTCTTCCTGGTTCGCCTGTTCGGGCACTCGCCGCGCACCGCGCTGACCATCGCCGCCAGCCTGGCGCAGATTGGTGAATTTGCCTTTATTCTGGCAGGTCTGGGCATGGCGTTGGATCTGCTGCCGCAGGCAGGGCAGAACCTGGTGCTGGCGGGCGCGATTCTGTCGATTATGCTCAACCCGGTGCTGTTTGCGTTGTTAGAGAAATACCTCGCCAAAACGGAAACGCTGGAAGAGCAGACGCTGGAAGAAGCGATCGAAGAAGAGAAGCAGATTCCGGTGGATATCTGCAACCACGCGCTGCTGGTCGGTTTTGGCCGCGTCGGTAGTCTGCTGGGCGAAAAACTGATGGCGGCAGGCATTCCGCTGGTGGTCATTGAAACCTCACGTACCCGCGTGGATGAGTTGCGTGAACGCGGTATTCGCGCCGTACTGGGGAATGCCGCTAACGAAGAGATCATGAACCTGGCGCATCTGGACTGCGCTCGCTGGCTGTTGCTGACCATTCCAAACGGTTACGAAGCCGGTGAAATCGTGGCCTCCGCCCGCGAGAAATGCCCGCATATTGAGATTATCGCGCGCGCGCATTATGACGATGAGGTGGAATACATCACCGAGCGCGGGGCGAATCAGGTGGTAATGGGCGAGCGTGAAATTGCCCGCACCATGCTGGAGCTGCTGGAAACCCCACCCGCAGGCGAAGTGGTAACGGGTTAAACGGCGTGATGCCGGATGGCGGTGTAATCTTATCCGGCCTACGATTTTCTTGTAGGCCCGATAAGCGCTGCGCCATCCGGCAATAACTCAGCGATCCCAGTAAGACTCTTCGAGGCTGTCTTCCCGTTCCGGCAGACCGCGCGTCAACCGTGGGGAATGCTGGTTCAATACCTGATAACTCACACGGTTCGCATACTTACACACCTGCGCCAAAGACGAATAGGTCAGCCAGGTGAATTTATGCTTGCTGGAGTTAGGCACATTGGTGCGGTGATAATTATTGGCGGTAATATCATGTAACAGCGCCGCCAGCGCGCCGTCTCCCGCGCCATTGGTATTCATGATTTTTTCCGGCCCGCCCATGTACGGGGCGATGTGAGAGTAGACCCGCAGCGGATGGAGACAATCTTTATGCCGCATCGCACGGCTGAACTCATACTGATTAAACTCGGCAATCGCCCCCGGCAGCAGCGGGTGCTGGGTTTTGCGTTTCGCTTCATCTTCGGTAAAGCCCGCCATATACAACCCAATTGGCCCGGCGGTACACAGCACCAAATCCACCCAGTCCAGCGCCTTATCAGACGCCAGCAGCGGATCGTTCTCGCCGGTTAGCGCTTCCGCCTCTTCTTCATTCATCGCCAGAATGGAGACATGCTCTTTGAGGAACGCCTGCCACCACTGCGGATTATCGGCGATAACAAACTTCGTCCCCAGGGTCAGCACCACCGGCACATTATGCTTTTTCGCGTACTCAATGGCTTTCATGGTCGCTTCCGGCATCGGCTCGCCCGGTTTACAGCGCACCAGATAGGAGGTCAGCACCAGCGCAGATGCGCCCGCAATCACCGATTCCGGGATGCTCTCCGCCCGAAGCTGGTTCATGTGGCCGGGACTGATGGCGAAGGTACGCTCGCCGGATTCGCCAATCAGCGTAAAGCAGCGGCCAATGGGGCCATCAACCCCTTGCAGGTGGTTGAGGTCGGTACGGCTCGATGTGTTACATAAATAGCGGTAGGCGTAGCTGCCAATCTCAATGTTGCTGCACATCACGCCCAGCAGAACGGAGCGATCGTCCGCCAGCACCGAGTAGTTGTGCATAGTGTTACCAATGGTGCCACCGGCAAACTGGTGGGTGATCAGGTTTTCACGCACCAGCTCCTGATACAACGCTTCTGCGACATCATCCTCAATCACCAGAGAATGCCCGGCGCTCAATCCATAACGTGTCACAAAGTCATCATCGACTTTCGCTTCAATATCCACCAGCGTCTGATCGATACCGACCACCCATGACGCGCTGGTTTCATTTTCAGCCTGAATTTGTTGCAACAGCGGGTCACGGGCATTAACGGGGAAATAGTGTTTGGATTTACGTTTACCGGGAAATTTCATGATTGTGTTTACAGGTGGATAACTGAGCGGTGCATGGTAGCACATTCCCCCCTGCCCGCGCGACGAGGCGCGGAGTTTCAATATCGGACGGTGAGATCGCAGTTTATTGGCGATCGCTTTCTACAATGGAGGCATTTCACAAGGAGCGCGTTATGAAGCCAGAAAACAAAATTCCCGTTATCGATCTTATTTCTGCGCAGATGAGGGCCGTCATCAACGTTCATCAGGCGGAGCTGCCGCCGTGGCCTGCGGATGACATTGCGGCGCAGCGCCAGCACTACACCCGCGAGCGCCGGTTCTGGAACGCCGGAGCGCCGCAGATGGCAACGCGGACGGCGGCGGTTCCCACACCCTACGGCGAGGTCGCCACGCGTCTGTATTATCCACAGCACAACAGCAGGGCAACGCTGTTTTATCTGCACGGCGGCGGATTTATTCTCGGCAATCTGGATACCCACGACCGCATTATGCGGCTGCTGGCGAGCTATACGCGGTGTACGGTCGTCGGCATCGACTATACGCTCTCTCCCGAGGCGCGTTTCCCACAGGCGATTGAGGAGACCGTCGCGGCATGTCGGTTCTTTCATCAACGCGCCGATGAATACGCATTGAACATGGCGCAAATCGGTTTTGCCGGGGATTCCGCAGGCGCTATGCTGGCGCTCGCCAGCGCACTGTGGCTGCGCGATAAGCAGATTGTATGCGGGAACGTGGTCGCCACGCTGCTGTGGTATGGTCTCTACGGGTTACAGGATTCGCCCAGCCGCCGTTTATTTGGCGGAGAATGGGACGGCTTAACCCGTCAGGATCTGGAGAGATATGAAAACGCCTATCTGCGTGACGAGCAGGATCGCGAATCCCCCTGGTATTGCCTGTTCAATAACGATCTGACCCGCAATGTGCCGCCCTGCTTTATTGCCAGCGCGGAGTTCGATCCGTTACTTGATGACAGCCGTCTACTGCACCAGACGCTCCAGGCGCATAATCAGCCCAGTGAGTACCGGATGTACCCCGGCACGCTGCACGCCTTCCTGCACTATTCACGCATGATGAAAACCGCTGACGATGCGCTACAGGATGGCGCGCGTTTCTTTATGGCGCAGTTAAAATAGCCTCAGAGGTACGGCGCGGTCAGCTTCAGCATCATATCGATGTGTTCCGGCGCGGCATTGAGCGCCGGAATGTATTCGTATTTTTTACCACCCGCCTCAAGGAAGATTTCCCGGTTTTGCAACGCGATCTCCTCCAGCGTTTCCAGACAATCCGCCGCAAAACCCGGACACATCACCTGAATATGCCCGGTGCCTTTTTCGCCCAGCATTTTCAGCGTTTCGTCAGTATACGGCGTCAGCCACGGCTCGCGGCCAAAGCGAGACTGGAAGGTCATCATCACTTTTTCTGGCGCCAGACCAAGCGCGGAGACCAGTTCACGGGTAGTATCGCGACAGCGTTGCGGGTAGTCGTCGCCTTCGTCAGCGTAACGCTGCGGGATGCCGTGATACGAGAGCAGCAGCAAGTCCGGCTCGCCATGTTGAGCAAACGAGGCACGGGCGCTATTTGCCAGGGCGGTGATATAGCTATTGTCATCAGCGTAGTCACGAATAAACGAGACGCCTGGAATACTGCGTTTACGCGCCAGAATACGCGCCAGTTCGTCCCAGACGGCCGCCACCGTCGAACAGGAGTATTGCGGGTAGAGCGGCAGCACCACGATGTGATCGACGTGGTTCGCCAGCAGTTCATCGACCGCGCTTTCCAGCGACGGCGAACCGTAGCTCATCCCCAGCGCAACGGGCGTATCCGGGAGACGCTCTGCCAGCGCCTGCTGTTGCTCCCTGCTGTAAACCAGCAACGGCGATCCGCCTTCCTGCCAGATAGACTGGTACAGTTTTGCGACACGCGGCGCGCGCAGCGGCAAAATCACACCACGTAAAAGCGGCCACCACAGCAGGCGGGAAGTATCCACCACGCGCTCATCGCTTAAAAATTGCTTCAGATAGCGTTTAACCGCTTCAGGAGTTGGGGCATCGGGAGTGCCGAGGTTAGCCAGCAGGATACCGGTTTTCGTCTGACGCATTACCGCCTCTTATTGATTCAAATTGTTGATAATTGTAGCGGAAAAGCGAGGAAGAAGAACTAATTGCTGCGAGAGGTAAGATGAGAATTTGCCTGATGGCGCTACGCTTATCAGGCCTACAAGAAAATCGTAGGCCGTAGGCCCGATAAGCGTAGCGCCATCGGGCAATTTACGGATTAACCGAGGATTTTTTCAAGGTCGGCACGCACATCGGCAACGGCCTGAGTACCGTCCACTTTCGCGTATTTAGTGTTACCCGCTTCCGCTTCTTTCTGGTAGTAACCAATCAGCGGCGCAGTCATCTGATGGTATTCCACCAGACGCTTACGAACGGTCTCTTCCTGATCGTCTTTACGGGTGGTCAGCTCTTCGCCGGTCACATCGTCCTTGCCTTCCACTTTCGGCGGATTGAATTTGATGTGATAAACACGGCCAGACGCCGCATGCACGCGACGGCCCACGATGCGGTCAACGATCAGCTCGTCCGGTACGTCGAATTCGAGAACATAGTCAACCGCAATGCCCGCTTCTTTCATGGCGTCGGCCTGCGGAATTGTACGCGGGAAGCCGTCCAGCAGGAAACCGTTGCGGCAATCGTCCTGCGCGATACGCTCTTTTACCAGCGCAATCACCAGCTCATCGGTCACCAGCTTGCCGGCGTCCATGATGTCTTTCGCTTGTTTACCCAGCTCGGAGCCAGATTTCACGGCGGCACGCAGCATGTCGCCAGTGGAGATTTGCACAATACCATATTTCTCCATGATGAACTGAGCCTGAGTTCCTTTACCCGCGCCCGGAGCGCCAAGCAGAATGATACGCATTACGAAAATCCCCTTAAAGGTTGTCGATATTTTTTAAAAAAGCGCTAAACGATACCACCATCACGCAATTCGCTCAAGGAAGGCGCCCTGCGCTGAAACGGTTAACGGCGGGAAAATGAAGAAAAAGAGAGGATAAAATAAAAAATGCCCAATGGCGCTGCGCTTATCGGGCCTACATAAGCAACCTGCTCGTAGGCCGGATAAGCATTAGCGCCATCCGGCATGACGCGGTGCCGATTAAGACACCAGCAACTGGTTCATACGACGGATAAACTGGTTCGGATCTTCCAGCGTACCGCGTTCGGCAAACAGCGCCTGATCCAACAGCAGCTCTACCCACTCGTTAAACTGCGCTTCGTCCTGGGTATCCGCCGTGCGTTTCACCAGTACGTGATCCGGGTTGAGTTCAAAGATGTATTTCACTTCCGGCACGGCCTGACCGGCAGCGGCAAACAGCTTCGCCATCTGGGTACTCATCTCATCAGCGTCGGTGGTGACAATGGCCGGAGTATCGGTCAGACGATGCGTCAGACGCACCTCTTTCACACGATCGCCCAGCAGGGTTTTCACGCGCTCAACGAACGGCGTCAGCGCTTTTTCCGCTTCTTTTGCGCTTTCATCGACTTCATCCGCCAGTTTTTCCAGCGATTCGTCAACTTTAGACACGGACTGGAACGCCTTACCGTCGAACTCGGTCAGGTAATTCATCATCCACTCATCAATGCGATCGGAAAGCAGCAGCACTTCGATGCCTTTCTTACGCAGCAGCTCCAGGTGCGGGCTGCTCTTCGCCGCCGCGTAGCTGTCTGCCGTGATGTAGTAGATCTTCTCCTGCCCTTCTTTCATGCGGGAGATATAGTCTTCCAGAGAGACGGTTTGTGCGGAAGAGTCCGTATGCGTTGAGGCAAAGCGCATCAGTTTCGCGATGGCTTCCTGGTTGGCATGATCTTCCGCCGGGCCTTCTTTCAGCACCAGACCAAACTGTTTCCAGAAGGTCTGGTATTTTTCCGCATCGTCTTTCGCCAGTTTTTCCAGCATTTGCAGAACACGTTTGGTCAACGCGCTGCGCAGGTTGCGGGTAACGGTGCTGTCCTGAAGGATTTCGCGGGAAACGTTCAGCGGCAGATCGTTGGAATCAATCAGACCACGCACGAAGCGCAGATAGTTCGGCATAAACTGCTCGGCGTCGTCCATGATAAAGACGCGCTGTACGTACAGTTTCAGCCCATGTTTGTGATCGCGGTTCCACATATCCCACGGCGCCTGAGACGGGATGTACAGCAGGCTGGTGTACTCCTGCTTACCTTCCACGCGGTTGTGGCTCCAGGTCAGCGGGTCGGTGAAGTCGTGAGCAATGTGCTTGTAGAACTCGTTGTACTCGTCGTCTTTGATTTCTGACTTGTTACGCGTCCACAGCGCCTGCGCTTTGTTGATTTTCTCCCAGGAGACGATCGTTTCACCGTCTTTTTCTTCCTGTTTTTCAATCTCTACCGGCAGTGCGATATGGTCGGAATATTTGCTGATGATGGAGCGTACGCGCCAGTCATCAAGGAACTCGTCTTCGCCTTCACGCAGGTGCAGGGTTATTTCCGTACCGCGATCGTCTTTAGTGATATCCGCAACGGTGTACTCACCTTCGCCCGCCGATTCCCAGAACACGCCGTTTTCCGGCTTATCGCCCGCCGCGCGGGTACGCACGGTCACTTTATCCGCGACGATAAACGCAGAGTAGAAGCCGACCCCGAACTGGCCGATCAACTGGCTGTCTTTCGCCTGATCGGAACCCATGGATTCAAGGAAAGATTTAGTGCCGGACTTCGCAATGGTCCCCAGATGATCGATAACGTCATCACGGTTCATCCCCACGCCATTATCGGCGATGGTCAGCGTACGCTTATCTTTATCGAAGGAGACACGCACGCGCAGCTCGCCGTCGCCTTCATACAGATCCGGGTTCGACAGCGCGCGAAAACGCAGCTTGTCCGCCGCATCTGAGGCGTTAGAGATAAGCTCACGCAGGAAAATTTCTTTATTGGAGTACAGAGAATGGATCATCAGGTGCAGAAGCTGTTTTACTTCTGACTGAAAACCACGAGTTTCTTGTCCTTTCATTGGATAAATACCTCAACAATGCCATTTACAAGGTCAAAATGCGTTGAGGGAGAAATGGGGACGGGAAATGAGTTTTCAAGCGGGAGAACGCGAATGTTCTCCCGATTGATTAAAAACGAATCTTATGACGCCCGGCAAGCGAGTGGGACAGCGTGGTGCCGTCGACCATTTCCAGTTCGCCGCCCACCGGTACGCCGTGGGCGATACGGCTGGCTTCAACGCCATATTGCGCGCAAAGTTCGGCAATATAGTTCGCGGTAGCCTCCCCTTCGACCGTCGGGTTGGTCGCGAGGATCACTTCGCTGAGCTGTTCTGACGCCAGACGCTGCTCCAGACGATCGAGACCGATATCGTCCGGCCCGATGCCGTCGAGCGGCGACAGATGCCCCATCAGCACGAAGTAGCGGCCAGAGAATTGCCCGGTCTGCTCAATGGCGTAGATGTCCGCCGGACTCTCCACCACGCAGATTTGACCGTTTTCCTGACGACGCGGATTCGAACAGATATTGCACACGTCCTGCTCAGTGAAGGTGCGGCAATCGGCGCAGTGGCCGATTTCCGACATCGCCCGGGTGAGCGCTTGCGCCAGACGCATCCCGCCGCTGCGGTCACGCTGAAGCAGCGTAAACGCCATGCGCTGCGCTGACTTCGGGCCAACGCCCGGCAGACAGCGCAGTGCTTCCATAAGCTGAGTTAACAGCGGGCTGGTTTGCATCAGAACGGCATCTTAAAGCCAGGCGGCAGTTGCATACCGGAGGAGACAGACGCCATCTTCTCTTTCTGGGTCTCTTCAATGCGACGCGCCGCATCGTTGAACGCCGCAGCGACCAGATCTTCCAGCATCTCTTTGTCGTCTTCCAGCAGGCTTGGGTCGATTTCCACGCGACGGCAGTTGTGCGCACCGTTAATGGTCACTTTCACCAGACCTGCGCCAGACTCGCCGGTGACTTCCAGTTTGGCGATTTCTTCCTGCATCTGCTGCATTTTTTCTTGCATCTGCTGGGCTTGCTTCATCAGGTTGCCCAGACCGCCTTTTCCAAACATAAGCTCTCTCTCTTGATGGTTTACAATCGCAAGCCGGGCTTACGATCAAATGGGGCGAATACTCTCTTCATCCAGATCCGCGTCAAAGAATCGACGCAGCGTCTGAATGTTGTTATCCGCAATAATCGACTCACGCGCCTGCGCAAGTTTTTCTTCATAAATCGCCTGACGCCACTCCAGCGGCGTTCGCACCGCCGGATTATCATCTTCAACGATGGTCAGTTCAACCGTCGTTCCCGTCAGGGCGCTCAATGCTTCCGCCAGCTTTTGCTGCGCGCCAGTGGAGTTAAGGTGTCGCTGCGTGGAGCGCAGATGCAGGCAAATGGTATTGCCGTTCTCCTCTTTCCAGGCGTTTAACGCCACCTGTTCCACCAGCTTCGGCAGGGATAGCTGGCTAATTTGTGCCGCCCACGGATCGCGTTCAGTCGCTTCCGCGGCCAGTTTGGTCGCCAGTTCCGGTGTTTTTTCATGCTCCAGCGCCTTTTTCAGCGCTTTCGGCGTGGCCACAACCTCTTTTACTTCCACCACCGGATTGGTCGCCTTCCAGCGGTAGGCTTCTTTCTTCGTCGGCGTCTGTTCCAGCGCAGACGGCGCCGGACGCGCCTGAACGCGTTCAGAGACAGAGGCTAATCTTTCCAGCGCAGCGTTATTTACCGGCCGCGCGCGGGAAGCGGCTGCCGGTTCACTCTTTTTTGTTTTGGTTGCTCCCTGAGCACGCTGAAGCTGGTTGCGCGCCGCCAGCACCTGGCTGGTGGCATCTGGCAACGGCACCTCCTGGCGTACCGGAGCGGATTGTTGCGAAGGCACCTGCGTCGGCGTCATCACCGCCGTTGGCGCGACCGGCGCAAAAGATTGCTGCGGTCTTTCCGGTTCCGGCAGCGGCATACGTGGGTGGAATGCCAGCGCGCGTAATAGCGTCATTTCAACGCCCATCCGTCTGTCCGGCGCGTAAGGCAGCTCTTTGCGGCCAATCAACAGCGTCTGGTAATAGAGCTGTATGTCCGCTGGCGGCACGGTTCGCGCCAGTTCACGCATGCGCTGCTCAATCGCCGCCATATCGTTACCCAGCGCGGCAGGCGACAGCTGCACCATCGCAATGCGGTGCAACAGCCCCAGCATTTCGACCAGCAGCGCTTCCCACTCAATACCGCGCGCGGCGGCATCGTTCACCAGCGACATCACGCGCTCGCCATTGGCGGCAACCACCGCCTCGACCAGCGAAAGCGCCTGGTCATCATCCAGCGTACCGAGCATCGCACTCACCGCCAGGGTGGAGACCTGCCCGTCACCGCTGGCGATCGCCTGGTCGGTCAGGCTTAACGCATCGCGCAGGCTGCCGTCCGCTGCGCGGGAGAGCAGTTGCAGCGCGCGCGGCTCATGCGCGATATGTTCTTCGTTAAGGATATGCTCAAGCTGATGGCGAATTTGTTCGACATCCAGCGCCTTGAGATGGAATTGCAGGCAGCGCGACAAAATCGTCACCGGCAGCTTCTGCGGATCGGTGGTCGCCAGCAGGAATTTGACGTGCGCAGGCGGTTCTTCGAGCGTTTTAAGCAACGCGTTGAAGCTGTGCCGCGAGAGCATATGCACTTCGTCGATCAGATAGACCTTAAAGCGGCCGCGCGCGGGCGCGTACTGGACGTTGTCCAGCAGGTCGCGGGTATCTTCCACTTTGGTGCGCGACGCGGCGTCGATCTCAATCAGATCGACAAAACGCCCCTGCTCGATTTCCCGGCAGTTGTCACATACGCCGCACGGCGTGGCGGTGATACCGGTTTCACAGTTCAGTCCCTTCGCCAGCAGACGGGCGATGGAGGTTTTACCGACGCCACGGGTGCCGGAAAAAAGATATGCGTGATGAATACGCCCTAACGACAAGCCGTTCGCCAGTGCGGTCAGCACATGTTCCTGGCCGACGACGTCAGCAAAGGTTTGTGGGCGCCATTTTCGGGCTAAGACCTGATAACTCATTGGCTGGCTCTGAAACGCTGGAAGGTGGATTCATGGGGGGAATGCTAACACAACCTCGCAAATACAGCGAGGTTGTGAGGCTTTATTCGCGACGCTCACCCTTTTGAGCCGCCGCAAGCGGCGTTCAAAACGCAAATGCGTTTTGTCGGGCACTGGCCGGAACCAAAGTGGCGAATAAGATAGCCTGAATCAGTGCCCCGGGAAGGGAACCAAGCTATAACAGGTAATCCCCTGTTTTGCCAGACGCTGCTCACCACCCAGATCGAACAAATTGATGATGAAAGCGGCATCGGTCACTTCCCCACCCAGACGACGGATCAGCTTCACAGTCGCTTCAATTGTGCCGCCGGTCGCCAGGAGATCGTCCACCACCAGCACTTTATCGCCCGGTTTGATGGCATCAACGTGGATTTCCAGTTGATCGGTGCCGTACTCCAGCTCATAGCTTTCAGCGATCGTTTCACGCGGCAGTTTGCGCGGTTTACGCACCGGAACAAACCCGACGCCCAGGCCCAGCGCGACCGGCGCGCCAAACAGGAAGCCACGCGCTTCGGTGCCGACAACTTTGGTGATGCCTGCATTTTTGTATCGTTCAACCAGCAATTCAATGCTGAGCGCATAGGCTTTCGGGTCTTCCAGCAAGCTGGTGACATCACGGAAAAGAATGCCCGGTTTCGGGTAATCGTGAATGCTTTTAATGCTATTTTTGAGAAACTCAAGCTGCTGTGCAGTCGCGGTCATGGATATATGCCTGCTATTACGGTGTTACTCACGGCGCGAATTAAGGGGGTCAAAGTAACGATTGTTTAACCTTTAACCGTCTGCGCCTGTGCTCGAAAACGGTCGAATTTACTGGCTGCGTAAGACAATTGCAACAGCGATTATTGCGCTTCAGTGCTTTTGTTGCTTTTCATCAATCACCGGTATCCGCCACATAAAAATCAACAGGCAGGCCAGGATCGCCAGCAGCAGTATTCGTACCCACATCATATGCACCAGCCAAAGCGAGATACCGAATGTAATCAATATCAACGCAATAGCGCGCGGTTTCGCCCCCGGCGGCATCGCGCGATGCTTTTGCCAGTGACGCAAATAGCCGCCAAACCAGGAGCGGTAAAGCAGCCAGTCATGAAAGCGCGGCGACGAACGGGCAAAACACCAGGCCGCCAGTAAAATAAACGGCGTAGTAGGCAATAGCGGCAACACGACGCCCAGCGTCCCTAACACTACCGCCAGCCAGCCAATGATGATTAAAATAGTACGTTTCATAATGACAGTACGTAGCACACAAGGCTGCTACTGTAGCATAACAGTTATCATTTTCATCGGAGTGTTACATTGAAAACCGCCATGCTGTTACACAGGCTGGAAAGCCAGCTCGCCAGTCTGCGCCAGCAGAGCGCGCCGCTGGCACAGCATGCGACGCTCAGCGCACGCTTTGACAGGCATCTTTTTCGCACCCGCAGCACGCTATTGAAGGCGTATCTGGATGAAGCCGGAACCAACCTTGACGCGTTGCGCCATGCGGTTGAACAACAGACGCTGCCGCAGATTGCCTGGCTGGCGGAACGCCTGGTTTCACAGATTGAGGCGATAACACGAGAAACCGCGACCTGGTCGCTCAGGGAGTGGGACAGCGCCTCCCCGGGGCTGGCGCGCTGGCAACGTAAACGCGTAAAGCATCAGGAGTTTGAGCGTCGTCTGCTGGAAATGACCGAGGAGCGTAAAGCCCGTCTGGCGCAGGTCACCGGCTTCACCGAGCAGCAGGCGCTGCACCGGGAAATCGAGGCGTTTGAAGGCCGTCTGGCGCGCTGTCGTCATGCGCTGGAAAAAATAGAGCGCGTACTGGCGCGCCTGACCCGTTAACCACTGGAGAAAATATGTCGCTTGAGAATGCCCCGGACGACGTCAAACTGGCCGTCGATCTGATCGTCCTGCTTGAAGAGAATCAGTTGCCCGCGCAAACCGTGCTACGCGCGCTGGAAATTGTGAAGCGTGATTATGAAAATAAACTAAAAAACGCGGAAGACGCCTCGCAAAGCGATTAAAAGGGAGCTGGTGCGTCCCCACCGTCAATGTCAGAGTCTGCGTCGGGACACAATGACGACGGACAGTTCATGGAACGACTTTCAACCACGCCGCATGATGCGGTATTTCGGCAACTGCTGACGCAAAAAGCGATCGCGCGGGATTTTTTACAGATCCATTTACCTGACACCTTTCTTCGCATCTGCAATCTGGATTCCCTGACGCTGGAGTCAGGAAGTTTTGTCGAAGAGAACTTACGGGCCAGCTATTCAGATATCCTCTATTCCCTGCAAACTACGCATGGACCAGGCTACGTTTATGCGCTGATTGAGCATCAAAGCAAACCCGATAAATTCATGGCGTTTCGCCTGATGCGTTATGCCATCGCCGCCATGCAGCGGCATCTTGATGCCGGGCACGACACGCTGCCGTTAGTGGTTCCCTTACTGTTCTACCACGGGTCAATTAGCCCGTGGCCCTACAGCCTGAACTGGCAGAATATGTTTTGTGAGCCCGCGCTTGCCAATAGCCTTTACAGCAATGAATTTGCGCTGGTGGACCTGACCGTAATGCCGGATAATCAGATCATGCGGCATCGGCGAATGGCGATGCTGGAGCTACTGCAAAAGCATATACGCCGACGCGATCTGGCCGAATTACAGGATCAATTAATCACGCTATTAACGCAGGAACACCTTACCCGTAGCCAAATCAGCGTGCTGATACACTATATGTTGCAGGTTGGGAATACCACGGACCCCGGCGCGTTGATCCGCAAACTGGCCAGCCGCGCCCCCCAGTATAAGGAGCAACTGATGAGCATTGCCGAATGGCTGGAAGAGAAAGGCAGAGCAGACGGACTGCAAAAAGGAATGCAACAAGGACGGCAGAAGGGTTTAGAAGAAGGTCGTCAGGCCGAAGCGCGCAGCATCGCTCTCAAAATGCTCGACAGCGGTCTGGCCCCCGATCTGATCACCCACCTAACCGGACTCTCGCCAGAAGAGCTGTCTGCGCTCTCCCATTAGAGGCACTCAGGGCGGCCTGGCCGCCCTGAACAGAACTTAGCCCACCGACGGCGTCGGATCGTCGCCTTTGATTTCGCGTTTAACTTCCGTCACTTCGTCACCTTTCTCATTGCGCAGATGCACTTCAAGCTGGTTAAAAGCGATGTCGATGTTATTTTCACGACACAAACGATCGATGGTCCGGTTCAGCTCATCCACCGTATGGCTGCGATCGCGCAGTTCACGCACGTACAGACGCAGTTCATGATCGAGCGTACTGGCGCCAAACGTGGTAAAGAACACCGCAGGTTCTGGCTCACGCATCACTTTCGGGTGCTCCGTCGCCGCCTGCAACAGCACTTTTTTCACTTTGTCCAGATCCGAGCCATAGGCGACGCCAAGGCGGATCACCAGCCGGGTGGTGGTGTCGGACAGCGACCAGTTGATCAATCGTTCGGTCACGAAGGCTTTGTTCGGAATGATCACCTCTTTACGATCGAAGTCGGTAATGGTGGTCGCACGAATACGGATCTTGCTGACCGTCCCGGAGAAGGTGCCGATAGTCACCGTATCGCCAATGCGTACCGGGCGTTCAAACAGGATAATAATGCCAGAGACGAAGTTACCGAAAATCTCCTGCAAGCCGAAACCAAGACCGACCGATAACGCCGCCGCCAGCCACTGTAGTTTGTCCCACGATACGCCAAGCGATCCGAATACCGTCATCGCGCCAACGGCAATGATGATGTAGTTGAGGATCGTGGTGATCGCATACGAAGCCCCCTGGCGCATTTTCAGTCTGGAAAGTACCAGAACTTCCAGCAGGCCAGGTAAGTTACGGATCAGCGCCCAGGCCACCATTGACACAATAATGGCAAACAGCAGGCTGCCCATCGTAACGTTTTTAACCACCGCGGCGCCCGCTTCCGTGCCGTTGTAGTGCCAGAGCGTGATGCTGTCGAGATAGCTGAACACGGTGATCAGATCGGACCAAATCGCCCAGAACATCACCCCGAACAGGGCAATCATCAGCAGCATGGTGATGCGCAGCGTTTGCTGGTTAACCTGTTCCAGCGCAATGGTCGGTTCTTCCTGCGGCTCCGCGCCTTCTGCCCCCTCTTTCACCAGATTCTGACGACGCGCCAGCGCACGGCGCCAGGCAATACGACGCGCCGCGACGCTCAGGCCGCGTAACACGGTCTGATACAGCAGGTTCCAGATAATCACCAGATAGACGGTTTCAATCCAGCGCCCGGACAGGCGTAGCGTGGTATAGAAATAGCCCGTCGCGGTCAACACCATCAACGCGACGGGAATGATGGAGAGCACGGTAATCGTGATCAGACGTAAACCATGCGACTCCTTATCACGCCAGCTATCGCGGCACATTGGCCACACCAGCAGAGTAATAAGCAGAAGGTTGAGGAAAATCACCACCTGCCCCAGGACATCATCCATCAGATGCAGCGGAGAAAGTTCAGCGACCACCGACCAGAAATGCAGCGGCAGTAGCGCCAGACTGATGCGCACAATCTGGCGGCGCCAGTGGCTGGTCAATTTCGCCGGCATGCCGAAGTGCCGAATGGCAACGCCCTCTTTCTCCAGCACCTTCCAGCACAGACCGAATACCAGCCAGAACAACGCCAGCTTTTTACTGAACGCCCATAACAGGTCGCTAATATTCAACTGCATGGTGAGGAGGATCAGCCCCACCGCAAGGATTATCAGACAAACCGGCAAGGCGCGAATCAGATCGATGAAAATCGCTTTCGGCGTATTGAGCTGGCTGTCGTTACGCAATGATCCCACAGCGGCCGCCAGCTTCTCCTGGTACGCTTTAAGCCATTTCAGTCGCCAGCGAATCACCCCGGCGATCAGCAGCAAAGGCAGTCCCGCGAGGAATGCGATGAATACCGCAGGCCAGGCCTTTTCCCAGTTCACCGTAATTTTCATCGACCTGAACTGATCTTTCAGCGTTTGCGGGAAGGCTTTAATCCAGTCCCAGTCCATCGGGCGGTTACTGTTAACCCAAAAGATTTGCTGAGTCAGGATCTCTTTAAGGTTTTTCGAGACGCTCATCAGCTGCTGTTGATTGATTTGCAGGTTAATGGCCATCATCAGCTGATTGCCCAGTTGCTTATTCAACTGATCCAGCAATTCCCTGCGCATATCAACCACTTGCAGCAGCGCATCATGCACTTCGTCATTAACCTCGTCAGTGTGCCCTTCTTCCAGTTTGGCCACAAAGGCGTCGTTCTGGAACAAAGCGTCACGCTGCTGGTTAACTTCAAACTGCTCCAGACGCAAATCCGCAATCCGGTTGGTCATATCGACAAGTTCATCTGCCGACGGCAGCGTTTGCTGCTGCTGATACAAGATACGCGACAACAGCAAACTGCCTCTCAGCACCGCAATCTGCTCTTTGATATTGCGCTCTGATTGCAGCGCGCGATCAAGCCAGTTTTTGACTTTGATGTTCTGCTGCATGAGCGCGTTGCCGTTTTCGGTTGCCGTGATCAGGCGCTGGCTCAGTTGATGATTGACATCCAGCTCCTGCTTCACAAGAGGGTTAGCCTGAATACGCGCCGTTTCATCCGGCGAGATCGCCTCCTGCGCCGTCTTCTCGGTTAGCGTCAGACGTTTGCTGTTGACCGCTTCCTGCAAAAGCTGGAGCTGGTGTTCCAGTCGATTGGTGTTCGCCGTGACGTAATCGCGTTGCTTTTGCAGGGTATCCTGCAAAACCGTATTGCCTTCCAGACTTTTGCGCTGCTGATCGATTTGCGCGTTAAGCAACGCCTGTTGCGCCTGTAGCAGAGCCTGTTGACTCGGGCGCAATGCGCCGTCCCCGACACTGGTGCCGTCCAGTCGATTACGGATTTGCTGCATTTGCTGCGACGCGGTATACATCGCGTTTTGTACACGCTCAGGCTGCGTCTGGAGCGAAACCAGCTGACTATTGTAAGTCGCCAGATCGTTTTGCGAGTTCTGCAAATCGTCCAGCACCTGCGCAACCCGAAGTTCCAGCTGGCGCAGCGAAAGCGTGCTCAACGTTTTTCGCGTTTCGTCGTCATTATCCACATCGCTGAGGGCATTCAGCGCGTCCGTCGCCTGACGCATTTTTTCCGGCGCCTGCGCGACTTTCTGACGTAATTGCGTGGTCTCCTCTTTTACCCGATCGATTTTATCAAGCGTGGCGAGCGTATCGATGAGATCCTGCTGAACCAGTTTATCCAGCGCCGAGAGGTCTTTCTGTTTACCCAGCGCATCCAGCTGGCTTTGCACGTCCGCTTTCGACGGCAGATCGCTATTCGTTTGCGCACGGGCAAACGCCGACGACTGACCACACAGCAATAACACAAAGAAAATGATTGAGATAAAAACAAGATGCGATGAACGTTTATAGAGCTGCAACATAGTCATGGGAGTGAAGGTTTCTGAACCGGAAGAATGACCGGAAATAGTCAAGCCGCAAGAATATCACGGCGGTGACGGACAGAATAGCGGAACGGAAAATGTCCAGGATAATTCCTGGAATGATATCAGGGGCTTTCGAGGGCAGGCGCCGATCTCAGCGTCGGGCAAAGCAGATACATTTCCAACAAGATGGCGACGTAATCTCGCGCTTCTTTTTTCAGATCAAAGGATTGCGGCGCAAAGAGCCAGTTTTCCATGATGCCGGAAATATAGCCGCGCATTAATATTGCCGCACGGCGCGTCATCAGGTTTCCCGGGAGCATTTTTGCTTTAATACAATGTGTTAGCGTTTGTTCAATGCGATCATAGCTTTCCACGCAGATGCTTCGCTGCGCCTGTTGCACTACCGCCATTTCACCCACGAATTCGCATTTGTGGAATATAATTTCCATCAATAAACGTCGACGCTCTTCCGTCACGGTTGCTTCAAGAAGATGGACTAAAATTTCTCTTAATACTGATAGTGGATCGTCGGGGAATTTTGCCTGATACTCAATCTCAAGCTCACCAATATTGGATTCTGATAGCTCCCAGATTTCACTGAATAAATCCGACTTGTTTTTGAAGTGCCAATAGATTGCACCGCGTGTGACGCCAGCGGCTTTTGCAATCTCCGCGAGCGAAGTGGATGATACCCCTTGTCGCGAGAACAAACGCAGAGCTACATCCAGGATGTGTTGCCGAGTTTCCTGTGCTTGTTGTTTGGTTTTTCGTGCCATATGTCGGTGAATTTACAGGCGTTAGATTTACATACATTTGTGGATGTATGTACCATAGCACGACGATAATATAAACGCAGCAATGGGTTTGTGGACTTTTGACCATTGATCAATTTGAAATCGGACACTCGAGGTTTACATATGAACAAAAACAGAGGGTTTACGCCTCTGGCGGTCGTTCTGATGCTCTCAGGCAGCTTAGCGCTAACAGGATGTGACGACAAACAGGCCCAACAAGGTGGTCAGCAGATGCCAGAAGTTGGGGTTGTGACGCTCAAAACTGAACCTCTACAGATCACTACTGAACTCCCGGGTCGCACCAATGCATACCGTATTGCGGAAGTTCGTCCTCAGGTAAGCGGAATTATCCTGAAACGTAACTTTACGGAAGGCGGCGACATTGAAGCGGGTGTGTCTCTCTATCAGATTGATCCTGCGACTTACCAGGCGGCTTACGAAAGCGCCAAAGGCGATCTCGCTAAAGCGCAGGCGGCTGCAAATATCACTCAGTTAACGGTTAAACGTTATCAGAAACTGTTGGGTACGAAATACATCAGCCAACAAGACTACGATAGCGCGCTGGCAGATGCGCAACAGGCGAATGCGTCCGTTGTGGCGGCAAAAGCGGCCGTTGAAACCGCACGCATTAATCTGGCGTATACCAAAGTGACCTCCCCGATTAACGGCCGGATCGGTAAATCATCCGTAACGGAAGGCGCGCTGGTACAAAACGGCCAGGCTACCGCCCTCGCGACAGTACAGCAACTCGACCCGATCTATGTGGATGTAACGCAGTCAAGCAACGACTTCCTGCGCCTGAAACAGGAGCTGGCGAGCGGCAAACTGAAGCAAGAGAACGGCAAAGCGAAAGTCGAGCTGGTCACCAGCGACGGCATTACCTATCCGCAATCCGGTACGCTTGAGTTTTCTGACGTCACCGTCGACCAAACCACCGGTTCTATTACGTTACGCGCAATCTTCCCTAACCCGGACCATACCTTACTGCCTGGTATGTTTGTTCGCGCACGTCTGGAAGAAGGCACCAATCCTGATGCATTGCTGGTTCCCCAGCAGGGCGTTACCCGTACGCCACGCGGTGATGCCAGTGCATTGGTTGTCGGCGCCGATGACAAAGTGGAAACCCGTCAGATCGTCGCAAACCAGGCGATTGGCGATAAGTGGTTAGTCACTGATGGACTCAAATCGGGCGATCGCGTGATTGTTACCGGGCTGCAAAAAGTGCGTCCTGGCGCGCAGGTTAAAGCGCAGGAAGTCACCGCGGATAATGAACAGCAAGCCGCAAGCGCTAACCCGTCTGAACAGTCTAAGTCTTAACTTAAACAGGAGCCGTTAAGACATGCCTAATTTCTTTATCGATCGCCCTATATTTGCGTGGGTGATCGCCATTATCATCATGTTGGCAGGGGGCCTCGCGATCCTCAAACTGCCGGTAGCGCAATATCCAACGATTGCGCCGCCCGCAGTGACGATCTCCGCGACTTACCCTGGCGCTGATGCGAAAACCGTGCAGGACACGGTGACGCAGGTTATCGAACAGAACATGAACGGTATCGATAACCTGATGTACATGTCCTCAAACAGTGACTCCACGGGTACCGTGCAGATCACCCTGACCTTCGAATCCGGTACGGATGCAGATATCGCGCAGGTTCAGGTGCAGAACAAACTGCAACTGGCCATGCCGCTGCTTCCTCAGGAGGTTCAACAGCAGGGTGTGAGCGTTGAGAAATCATCCAGCAGCTTCCTGATGGTTGTGGGCGTCATTAACACCGACGGCACCATGACCCAGGAGGATATCTCTGACTACGTTGCGGCGAACATGAAAGACGCCATCAGCCGTACGTCAGGTGTGGGTGACGTGCAGCTGTTTGGTTCGCAGTACGCGATGCGTATCTGGATGGACCCAACGAAGCTGAACAACTTCCAGCTCACGCCAGTGGATGTGATTAACGCGATCAAAGCGCAGAACGCCCAGGTTGCGGCCGGTCAGCTTGGCGGTACGCCGCCGGTGAAAGGCCAGCAACTGAACGCCTCCATCATCGCACAAACGCGTCTGACCTCTACGGAAGAGTTCGGTAAAATTCTGCTGAAAGTGAACCAGGACGGCTCCCAGGTTCGCCTGCGCGATGTAGCAAGAATTGAACTGGGCGGTGAGAACTACGACATCATTGCGAAGTTCAACGGACAGCCTGCGTCTGGTCTGGGGATCAAGCTGGCGACCGGTGCGAACGCGCTGGATACCGCAAACGCCATCCGTGCAGAACTGAAGAAGATGGAACCGTTCTTCCCGTCAGGGATGAAGATCGTTTACCCGTATGACACCACCCCGTTCGTGACGATCTCCATTCACGAAGTGGTGAAAACGCTGGTAGAAGCCATCATCCTCGTGTTCCTGGTCATGTACCTGTTCCTGCAAAACTTCCGCGCGACGTTGATTCCGACAATCGCGGTGCCGGTGGTGCTGTTGGGGACATTCGCCGTGCTTTCGGCATTCGGTTTCTCGATAAACACGCTAACAATGTTCGGGATGGTGCTCGCCATCGGCCTGTTGGTGGATGACGCCATCGTGGTGGTAGAGAACGTCGAGCGTGTAATGTCCGAAGAAGGATTGCCGCCGAAAGAAGCCACGCGAAAATCAATGGGTCAGATTCAGGGCGCGCTGGTGGGGATCGCGATGGTGCTGTCAGCGGTATTTATCCCGATGGCCTTCTTCGGCGGGTCTACAGGGGCTATTTATCGTCAGTTCTCCATCACCATTGTGTCCGCAATGGCGCTGTCAGTGCTGGTGGCACTAATCCTGACGCCAGCCCTGTGCGCCACCATGCTTAAGCCAGTTGCCAAAGGCAGCCACGGGTCAACCAAAGGTTTCTTTGGCTGGTTCAACAACATGTTCGAGAAGAGCACGCACCACTACACCGACAGCGTAGGCAACATCCTGCGCAGCACCGGTCGTTATCTGCTGCTCTATCTGATCATCGTTGTCGGCATGGCTTACCTGTTCGTTCGTCTGCCAAGCTCCTTCTTGCCGGACGAGGACCAGGGGGTCTTCCTGAGCATGGCGCAGCTGCCAGCGGGCGCAACCCAGGAGCGTACGCAGAAAGTTCTCGATGAGATGACCGACTATTATCTCACCAAAGAGAAAGATAACGTTGAATCCGTCTTTGCGGTTAACGGCTTTGGTTTTGCTGGTCGTGGTCAGAACACCGGTATCGCGTTCGTCTCGTTGAAAGACTGGGCCGACCGTCCGGGGGATGAGAATAAAGTCGATGCGATCACCGGTCGCGCGATGGGCGCATTCTCCCAGATTAAAGATGCGATGGTGTTCGCCTTTAACCTGCCAGCGATTGTCGAACTGGGTACGGCAACGGGCTTCGACTTCCAGTTGATTGACCAGGGCGGCCTCGGTCATGAAAAACTGACGCAGGCGCGTAACCAGCTGTTTGGCGAAGTTGCAAAACACCCGGATCTGCTGGTCGGCGTTCGTCCGAACGGTCTGGAAGATACGCCGCAGTTCAAGGTCGATATCGATCAGGAAAAAGCGCAGGCGCTGGGTGTTTCCATTAGCGATATTAACACGACGCTGGGCGCAGCATGGGGCGGCAGCTATGTGAACGACTTCATCGACCGTGGTCGTGTGAAGAAAGTTTACGTCATGTCTGAAGCGAAATACCGTATGTTGCCGGAAGATATCGGAAACTGGTATGTGCGCGGTAGCGATGGTCAGATGGTGCCGTTCTCGGCCTTCTCCTCCTCGCGCTGGGAATACGGTTCACCGCGTCTGGAACGCTATAACGGTCTGCCTTCAATGGAAATCCTCGGCCAGGCGGCACCAGGTAAGAGTACCGGTGAAGCAATGGCGATGATGGAAGAGCTGGCAAGCAAACTGCCATCCGGCATCGGCTACGACTGGACCGGGATGTCTTATCAGGAACGACTGTCCGGCAACCAGGCGCCTGCCCTGTACGCCATTTCACTGATCGTGGTCTTCCTGTGTCTGGCGGCGCTGTATGAGAGCTGGTCTATTCCGTTCTCCGTTATGCTGGTGGTGCCGCTCGGGGTTATCGGCGCGCTGCTGGCGGCAACCTTCCGTGGCCTGACCAACGACGTTTACTTCCAGGTGGGCCTGCTCACAACCATTGGGTTGTCGGCGAAGAACGCGATACTTATCGTCGAATTCGCCAAAGACTTGATGGATAAAGAAGGCAAAGGTCTGATAGAAGCAACGCTGGAAGCGGTACGTATGCGTTTACGCCCGATCCTGATGACGTCTCTGGCGTTTATCCTCGGTGTTATGCCGCTGGTTATCAGCTCTGGCGCAGGTTCCGGCGCGCAGAATGCTGTGGGTACCGGCGTAATGGGCGGGATGGTCACCGCAACGGTTCTGGCTATCTTCTTCGTTCCGGTCTTCTTTGTGGTGGTACGCCGCCGCTTTAGCCGCAAGAGCGAAGACATTGAGCACAGCCATTCGGTAGAGCATCATTGATTCATCTCCTGTGAAAAGGCCGCGCAAGCGGCCTTTTTTCTGGATAAAAATCATAAAAAGCGCTTATTGTTAGTTTGTTTATTCACCGTAGAATAAATAAGACATATAATCCCCAGCGTGCTAAAGGCTATTCTTAGAGAGTCTGGTCATTTCTTATTTTTTCCGTTAATTAAGAAATCATTAAGATTATTCCTGGTATATCGTGAGTGTAACAGCCTTCTTAACAATCGTTGTTAGCACAAATGACGATAACTCAATGATTGCAAAAACAATAAAAAGATCGCCTCATTTCAGGCATCGTCTTTTACGGTTAAAATGTAAAATTGCGTTGGGGCAACATACTTTTACCTAATTGTAATTTTTCGTAATAGGACGATGAAATCTTTTTTAGAGTGGATTATAGTTAAAACATCAGGAGAAGAGCGCAAGTTCCAGGTCAGTTAGTTGTATCCATCCCGAAAGGTGTTCGGTTAGTTCAAGCCACTAAGAAGGGGATGCGTTATGGATGAGTACTCACCCAAAAGACATGATATCGCACAGCTTAAATTTCTCTGTGAAACCCTGTATCATGACTGTCTTGCAAACCTTGAAGAAAGCAACCACGGTTGGGTTAATGACCCTACTTCGGCAATCAATCTTCAGCTCAATGAACTGATAGAGCATATTGCAACCTTCGCACTTAATTATAAAATTAAGTATAATGAGGACAATAAGCTGATTGCACAGATAGATGAATATCTGGATGACACCTTTATGTTGTTCAGCAGTTACGGCATTAATGCGCAGGATCTGCAAAAATGGCGAAAATCAGGAAACCGCCTGTTTCGCTGCTTCGTCAATGCCACCAGGGCGAATCCTGTTAGCTTGTCATGTTAAAAATTATTACAATCATAGGTAAGATTTATGTCCGATAAACCATTAACGAAAACAGATTATTTGATGCGTTTACGACGCTGCCAGACAATAGACACGCTGGAACGTGTAATAGAGAAAAATAAATATGAATTGTCTGACAATGAATTGGCTGTATTTTACTCAGCAGCAGATCACCGTCTTGCAGAATTGACGATGAATAAGCTCTACGACAAGATTCCCACCTCCGTGTGGAAATTCATTCGCTAATTTTTGCATAACGCTATGGAGAATACGTTCGTTCTGCCTGACCGAGGGCTTCCCTGTATTTACCGTTAATTCCTATTTTACGTCTCGTGATTTAGATCACATCAAGGTAACGGGAACGTTCCCTTAAAAGGCGTTGCGCTTTACTGTACTGCGGCAGTTAATCCACAAACAGAAGAGTGCATAATGAGCGAAGAAAAGCAGAAGATGATTGCCGGTGAGTTATATTGCCCGGCCGATGAGACATTGCGCAACGACCGCCTGCGGGCGCGCCAGTTGCTTCATCGATACAACCACTCCGCACCGGACGAGAAGAATGCGCGACAGGCTATTCTGAGCGACCTGCTAGGCCAGAGCGACGGTGCGTATATTGAGCCCTCCTTCCGCTGTGATTACGGTTACAATATTTACCTCGGCAAAGCATTTTACGCTAACTTCGACTGTGTGATGCTGGATGTCTGCCCGATTCATATCGGCGACAATTGTATGCTCGCGCCTGGCGTGCATATCTATACGGCGACGCACCCGCTGGATGCCACAGAACGCAATAGCGGTAAGGAACTGGGTAAACCTGTAACCATCGGGAATAATGTCTGGATCGGCGGTCGCGCCGTGATTAACCCTGGCGTCACCATTGGCGATAACGCCGTTATCGCATCAGGCGCCGTCGTGACCAAAAGCGTTCCGGCCAACGTTGTGGTCGGTGGAAATCCCGCGCGAATCATTAAAACGCTGTAAAGCAAATTGTAACTGTTATGATAAATTGTGGTTAATCTGTTACTTTTTTCATGAAGTTCGCCCTTCTAAAATGGGCTGTTCCCTGAATGTTACAGAAATCACAAAGGCAAATGATGACAGAAATACAGCGCCTGCTGACGGAAACGATTGACGATCTCAATGCTCGCGAGAAACGCGACAACAGACCGCGTTTCAGTATTAGTTTTATTCGCAAACATCCGGGGCTGTTTATTGGCATGTATATCGCCTGGTTTGCCACGCTGGCCGTCATGCTGCAATCAGACACGCTGGTGGATTCAGTGTGGCTGCTGGTCGTATTATTCGTCCTGTTGAATGGTTTTTTCTTTTTTGATGTCGCCCCGCGTTATCGCTACGAGGATATCGACGTGCTGGATTTCAGGGTTTGCTATAACGGAGAATGGTATAACACGCGCTTCGTTCCCCCTACGCTGATCCACGCTATTCTTCAGTCACCGCATGTTGGCAGCGACCAGAAAGCACAATTACAGAAGATGATAACGCGTAAAGGCGAACTCTCTTTCTACGATGTTTTCACGCTCACTCGCACAGAAACAAGCCACTAGTTTTCTCACTGTTGCAGATGTAAAAAGTGCGTACCGTCCCTGGCACGCACTGTAGTCCCTGCAATGTTGGCAAATCATTAACGTCTTTTTTTACGACCCTGCACCGCTTTAAAACGTGGATTGGATTTGCAGATCACATATAAACGCCCTTTGCGTTTAACTATCTGGCAGTCCGGGTGCCGCTGCTTTGCGCTACGCAATGAATTCAGTACCTGCATCTTATCCTCGCTTAGCGCCAATAAAATTTCCGAAACGTTTCTGGAAACGTGCTGCGCTGCCTTCGTTATCAAAGGTTTTTTGTTTTCCGGTGTAATAAGGGTGTGATTTAGAAGACACCTCAATGGTGACATACGGATAGGTCACGCCCTCAAGCTCAATCTCACGCTCGGTTTTGATCGTTGACCCCACCTTAAAGTATTCATTCGCACTGGTATCGTGGAACACCACGGTGCGATAGGCAGGATGGATATTCGGTTTCATGACAGCCTCAATATTATGTTATAACGTAACAATAAAATACGCCGCAAATTGCCGCTTTTCAACCCTCATAATGATGTGGTTATCCTTCAACATTGTACGTTTTAAGTCGAAACAAGCCCTTATTGAGCCAGAAAGAGCAAAAGCAGTTAGAATAACGTGATTAAACGAAGGGCTTTTTTACGTTCAGATATACTCGCCATATGCTGCATCAATAAGGATATCACCGTGACAACACGACATTTGGTCAGCCTGGTCGCAGGGGTGCTCATTCTGTCTGTCCTTGCCCCTGTGGGATTAAGCCTCTGGCTCGCTCATCGCCAGGTTGAAAAGAAATTTATTGAGGAACTTAACGTCTATTCATCACGCGTAGCCTTACGCGCTGACAAAGTTGCCTCCCAGAGCAAACTGGCGTTAGGCCAGCTAAACGCCTTTCGCGGTACGCCTTGTAGTAATGCGCATTTACTGACAATGCGACGAATATCTTACAGTCTGCGCTACATTCAGGAAGTGCTATACCTCGACCAAAATATGCCTGTTTGCTCATCGCTGGAGCAAAAAAGCGCCCCCTTCGTTTTCCCCAAACCGGAAAAGATCACCCTGGACGGCTACCGCATATGGCTTACCTCGCAAAATGATTTAGGGCTCAAGCGCTTTATGGTCGCAGTGGGTAAAGGACACTATGTGGTCATGATGGACCCCGCCTCCTTCATTGATGTGATCCCATTTAGTTCATGGCATATTGATGCCGCTATTATTGGCGAAGCAAATAACATCGTGGCCGCCAGTAGCAATCGGCTCGATCCCGACATTATTCGACAATTGCAGCAGTCGCCCGGTCAATACCGGGAAGATCGCAACAGTGTCTACACGATTCAGCGCTCTCCTGAAATGAACATCGCCATCGTGACCTGGGCCTCCACGCTGCCGCTACAAAAGAACTGGTATCGCCAGGCTTTTATCTGGCTACCGCTGGGGATGATGGCGAGCCTGCTGGCGGCGGCGTTTATTCTGCGCATTCTTCGCCGCTTACAATCACCACGCCACCGTTTACTGGACGCCATCCATAACCGTGATATTAAGGTGCATTATCAGCCGATTATTTCGCTGAGTAGCGGGAAGATAGCAGGCGCGGAAGCGCTGGCTCGCTGGCCACAAACCGACGGCAGCTACCTTTCGCCGGAAATGTTTATTCCCCTCGCAGAACAAACGGGGCTTTCCGAACCGCTCACCCACCTGATTTTAGAGACCGTTTTTGAGGAGATGGGAACATGGCTGCGACAACACCCTGAGCAGCACATTTCTATCAATATTGAGGCAACGACCCTTGCGTCAGAGAAACTTCCGGTACATCTCAGCCAGTTGCTTAACCGGAGTCAGATTTCACCGTCGCAAATCGCGCTGGAGTTGACCGAGCGTGAGTTTGCCGATCCCAAAACCAGCGCGCCAGTCATTGCCAGATACCGCAAAGCCGGTCACGCGATTTATCTTGATGACTTTGGCACCGGCTATTCCAGTCTTTGCTACTTACAGAATCTGGACGTGGATATTCTGAAGATCGACAAGTCCTTTGTTGATGCGCTGGCCTACAAAAATGTGACGCCGCATATTATTGAAATGGCGAAAACGCTGAAGCTGAAAATGGTGGCGGAAGGTATTGAAACGACGCATCAGGAGGACTGGTTACGCCAGCACGGCGTGCAGTATGGTCAGGGATGGCTTTACAGCAAAGCGCTGCCCGCCGCAGAATTTATTTTGTGGGCGGAAAAACGGATTTAGAATGGGGACGGCTGGCGGCACGCCGCACAGCCTGTCGCTTCAGTCATCCAGAATGGGAGAGAATCCGCCGTAAATCATGCGCTTGCCATCAAAAGGCATGGCATCGCCAAACTCTTTCATTCGTGGGTCTGACATCATTTTCTGATTCGCCGCGTCGCGAACCTCTTTCGAAGGGTATTCAATCCAGCTAAACACCACCTCTTCGTGATCTTCCGCTTTCACCGCCATGCGAAAGTCGGTCAATTTGCCGTCCGGCACATCATCAGCCCAACACTCAACGACGCGTAATGCCCCAAACTCTTTAAAGAGAGGAGCCGCTTTTGCCGCCATTTCCCGATACGCCTCCTTGTTTTCAGCAGGTACGGCAACCACAAAACCATCAACATACTTCATGAGAAAAACCTCCGAAGCGTACTGCGCGGCAAGCCAGTTCTGGCCGCGTCAGTCGTTGTTAAGTCTAGTCGCCATCGCGTTACTCTGCTGTGGGCGAATGACGAACCCGAATGCGTGCCCGGGGTTGATAGCGAAACCACGGCAAGCAGATCTGAATCAGCGGCCCGATAGCCAGCGCATACAATACCGTACCGACGCCCAGCGTCCCCCCCAGCAACCAGCCGCTCAGCAATACCGAAACTTCAATCGCCGTACGGATGGCGCGTATCGACCAACCGGTGCGCGCGTGAATCCCGGTCATCAGGCCATCTCGCGGGCCTGCGCCGAAACCGGCCCCAATATACATGCTGGTCGCCAGCGCGTTGACCACTACAGCGGAGATCAACAGAACACTGCGGACAAGCAACGACTCAAAAGCGGGCAATACGGCCAGCGCAACATCCGCCGCCAGTCCAATAACGATCACGTTGCTGATGGTGCCAAGGCCCGGGCGTTGACGCAGCGGAATCCACAGTAATAACACCAGCACGCCAACGGCGATAATCACCATGCCAATGTTCATTGACAGTAAATTCGCCACGCCAAGGTGGAAAACGTTCCACGGATCGGCCCCTAAGTCCGCACGCACAAACATTGCGGTCGATACGCCATAAAGAGCCAGACCGGTATACAGTTGAATCAGACGACGCAGCATTCTTCCATTCTCCCCGTTCAGATACCTTTCATCTTCACCGCAATTGGCACTATGATTAATGTCCAGTTTTAAAAAAGTGGACTGCTATGTCATCACGCCGCTATGGAAGTCAGTCTCTTCAGCGCCTGCTTGGGCACTGGCAGGAGACCCCCTCACGTACTCCTGTCTGGCGTCAGCTGGCGGAGGCCCTGCGTCTGCTGATTCTTGATGGCCGACTGGCGCTCGATAGCCGACTGCCCGGCGAACGCGAACTGGCCGCCGTATTGAAGATCAGCCGAACCACCGTCGCCAGCGCAATGGCGCAACTTCGGGAAGAAGGCTATCTGGAAAGCCGTCAGGGTAGCGGCTCGCGGGTGATCTTACCGGATGCCATCCACCCTGTGCCCACGCGCGGCGGAGCCAATATGGCATTGGATCTCTCTACCGCCGCGCTCAGCGCAGGCCCTGAAATTCACCAGGCTTACCAGCAGGCGCTTTGCGCAATGCCGCAGCATCTGCTGAGTTCCGGGTATCTGCCGCAAGGTCTGCTCTCTTTACGTGAATCTATCGCCCGGCACTATTGCGAGCGCGGCTTGCCAACCCGCCCTGATGAAATCATGGTGGTCAATGGCGCCGTGAGCGGGCTGGCGCTGCTCCTGCGACTCCTGACGGGCCCGGGCGATCGCGTGGTGGTGGATCACCCGACCTACCCGCTCGCAATCGCCGCGATTCAGGGAGCCTCCTGTCGCCCCGTTGGCGTCTCATTGCCCGAACAGGGTTGGGACACCGCCGGTCTGATGGCGACCATTGCGCAGACCGCGCCGAGAATGGCTTATCTGATGCCGGATTTCCATAATCCCACCGGACGCTGTATGGATGCCGCCACGCGGCAAGCGGTCGCGGATATTGCCGCCAGAACGCATACCACGCTGGTTGTGGACGAGACGATGGTTAATTTGTGGTACAACGCCCCGCCGCCGCCCCCACTCGCGCATTACAATGCCGACGCGCCGATTATTATGCTGGGATCGGCAGGAAAAAGTTTCTGGGGCGGGTTGCGTCTGGGGTGGGTTCGCGCCTCATCACGGACAATCGCCGCGCTGGTACAAACCCGGGATACGTTTGATTTAGGATCGCCGGTACTGGAGCAGCTAGCGACCAGCTGGCTGCTTGATAATGCCGCCAGTTTTCTTCCTGACAGACGGCAGTTGCTGTCCCAACGACGCAACTTGTGTTGTGAACTGATGCACGCGCATTTTCCTGAATGGCGCTTCAGGCAGCCGCAGGGCGGACTCTCTTTTTGGGTGGAGTTACCCGACACGCTGGCCACGCTCTTTGCAACGCGCGCCGAAAGCGAAGGGATTCAACTGGGCACCGGTACGCGTTTTGGTCTCGCGGGTGCGTTTGATCGTTTCTTACGTATGCCGTTCACCCTGCCGGATGAAACACTGCGATCGGCTTTTCAGACATTACAGCCGATATGGGACAACCTGCGCTCACAAAACAGCGCAGGGAAAATACGCAAAATTATCTAATATGGCCTGTCATCGTCGTTTTATTGCTGGCGTGGGACGGGGAAACCTTTCAGGGAAATAATGAAGTTCTCGCCGTCTTTCTTTATTTTTGCCCCGGCATCGCACCAGTCGGAGGCAATACGAAAGAATTCATCGCTACCAACATTCCAGTTAAGACGAACATGCTTCACATAGCCGGAACGCAGTAATTCGCAGGCTTCGCCATAATTACTGGCGATTGAGAGTTGTTGTTTCATTTTTTCTTCTTGAGTAATCTGCGTAATGCTTTGATTTCTTTAGGAGTAAGCGGCTCATCTACGGATTCTTCCGTATGCTGACTGTCGATATCACTCGCCGAGACTCCCGCCTCTTCTGCGGCCTCAAATGCAATCAGCAGCAGTTTTTCTGTGGTGATACTTAAGTTCTCATTATTTGCTTCGGCATAATGGCGAAGCTTCTCTTTTAACGTCTCATCGATTTTGACATTTAGTACAGCAGTAGCCATCGTAAAGAGTCCTTGTAAACAGGCAAAACACGTCGTGTGCGACACAGCTATCGTCACCGCGTGAATATCAGGGCACAAACTGATTAATAACGTCCCGATAACACTCTGCCAGCATTTGATGACAAAATAATGACGTTAATATGACAAGAGGAGGAAAATGAAGAGGTTGCCGGACGGCAGAATTGGGTGGGGGCCCTGCCAGCTACATCCCGGCACACACGTCATCTGCTCTGGCTGCTTCCTTCCGGACCTGACCTGGTAAACAGAGTAGCGTTGCGGGAGAACCAACAGAGCCCCCATTGAGAGCGTTGTTAACCAACGCGCAGGCGCATTATCACTGCTGGCCCCTGTAAATGCAACCCATCCAACATCGGATGCTGTTTTCTTGCGCAATGAGACTTCACTCCCCGGCGGTTCACGATTATGCTGGGAGATTATCGCAGGAATGAATGATGGACAGACAAGACACTTTCCCCCAACGCGTCTGGCAAATCGTGGCCTCAATCCCCGAAGGGTTTGTCACGACTTATGGCGACGTCGCCCGCCTCGCCGGTTCACCTCGTGCCGCGCGTCAGGTCGGCGGCGTATTAAAACGATTGCCGGAAGGCAGCACCCTCCCCTGGCATCGGGTCGTGAATCGTCATGGCGCCATCTCCCTGACCGGGCCAGACCTGCAACGCCAACGTCAGGCGTTACTGTCAGAAGGCGTGGTGGTCTCGGGGAGTGGGCAAATCGATATGCAACGATATCGCTGGATTTATTAACCCTCTCCAGCCGGAGAGGGTTGTCCTGTGAGAGCTTAGTACTGTGTCGGCGCCGGTACGGCGGAAGACGGGTTCACCTGCGTCGGTGACGTTGACGGTACGGTTGTCGCTGCGCCGCCGCTGGCCTGAACAGGCACTGCCGTTTGCTGAACCGGCACCAGCGTCAGATCCGCTTTCGTGCCGCCCTGATTAATGACTGGCTGTACGGTATCGGTGATAAAGACCAGTTTGTCATTAATCGTCACGGCGGCGCTCAACAGAATCCGCGCATTTGGCTGGATGTCAGCCGGGTTAAACGGCAGTACAAAGCTAAATGGCGACTGTTTCCCCTCGGTGCGCACCGCTTTCTGCGACAGCACTTTCGACGGCGCATCCGCCAGTGAGGCATCAGACAGCGTCACGGTCAGTACGGCATCCGGTGGCAGAGCCACTTTCTGACGGATCCAGACGGTACCGGAGACATTAGGTTGCTGAATAGTTGACTGTGTAGCCACGCCAGAAGTATTCGGGTCAGGCGCAGGCGTCTGGATATCTGCGCTTCTGTCTGCGCAGGCTGCCAGAGCAACCGCAACCGCTAAACCACTTACCATGTGCACGAGTTTCATTAAATTCTCCTTATCATCAATGCATCAGCGGGAGGTGCTTTACCCGCCGGAAGAGTGGTTAACAAAGACATAACGTGACTAAGTGTGGCATATCTCACTTATTTTTGCCTGGAATTAGTCCGTAATTCAGACTATTGCACCCATCGGACCACTTTCAAAATTGCGTTATACTCTGCCTACCTCGCTTCGGCGCCGTTGTTACCTGGAGAGCACGTATGAGTCAGGCACTGAATAATTTGCTGTCATTGTTAGATCTGGAAAAAATTGAAGAAGGACTCTTTCGGGGCCAAAGTGAAGACTTAGGATTACGTCAGGTTTTTGGTGGTCAGGTGGTCGGTCAGGCGCTGTATGCCGCCAAAGAGACCGTACCTGAACAACGTCTGGTTCACTCTTTTCACAGCTACTTTCTGCGCCCCGGCGACAGCCTGAAGCCCATTATTTACGATGTGGAAGTTCTGCGCGACGGCAACAGTTTCAGCGCGCGTCGCGTCGCCGCCATCCAGAACGGGAAGCCTATTTTCTATATGACAGCCTCCTTCCAGGCGCCGGAAGAGGGATTTGAGCATCAGAAAACCATGCCGGACGCCCCTGCGCCGGAAACGCTGCAATCGGAGACGGAGATCGCCCGCTCATTGGCGCATCTGCTACCGCCCGTGCTGAAAGAGAAATTTATCAGCGACCGCCCGCTGGAGATCCGCCCGGTGGAGTTCCACAACCCGTTAAAAGGCCACGTTGCGAACCCGACTCGCCAGGTCTGGATCCGCGCCAACGGTACGATACCGGATGATATCCGCATTCATCAGTATCTGCTGGGTTATGCTTCCGATCTGAATTTCCTGCCCGTCGCGCTGCAACCCTACGGCATCGGCTTCCTGGAGAAAGGTCTGCAAATTGCCACGATCGACCATTCAATGTGGTTCCATCGTCCTTTCAACATGAACGAATGGTTGCTGTACAGCGTAGAGAGCACCTCGGCTTCCAGCGCCCGTGGTTTTGTTCGTGGAGAGTTTTACACGCGGGATGGCGTGATGGTCGCATCAACCGTTCAGGAAGGCGTGATGCGCAATCGCAATTGAAAATGGCCGAATGGCGACGCAAAAGCGTCGCCTCCGGCCTGTTGATGATCAGGCGTTATACGCATTCTCGCCGTGGCTGTTGACGTCCAGACCTTCGCGCTCCTGCTCTTCCGGTACGCGCAGCCCAACGGTGATATCCGCCAGTTTGTAGCCGATAAACGCCACTACGCCAGACCAGACGATGGTGATAGCGATACTCTCCAGCTGCACCAGCAGCTGATGCCCCATCGTTACGCCTTCGGCAAACCCTACACCGCCGAGCGTGGTGGATGCAAAGATCCCGGTCAGGATACACCCAACGATGCCGCAAACGCCGTGGATGCCAAACACATCGCAAGGATCGTCCACACGCAGCAGACGTTTAAGCATCGTCACGCCCCACAGACCCGCCAGCCCCGCAACGACACCGAGAATCAACGCGCCGCCAACGCCAATGTAACCACAGGCTGGCGTTATGCCGACCAGTCCCGCGATAGCGCCGGAGCAGGCGCCCAGCAGAGACGGTTTACCGCGCAGCGCCCACTCGCCGAAAATCCACCCCAGAATAGCGGCAGCCGTTGCCACCACGGTATTAACAAAGGCCAGTGCAGCAATCTCGTTCGCCATGCCCGCCGACCCGGCGTTAAAGCCAAACCAGCCGATATAGAGGATCGCGGTGCCGGTGAAAACCATCGGCAGGTTATGGGGTTTGAACGCCTCTTTACCAAAGCCGACACGCTTGCCAATCAGATAAGCGCCCACAAGACCAGCAATCGCCGCATTGATATGCACGACCGTACCGCCCGCAAAATCCAGCGCGCCGTGAGAAGCCAGCAAACCGCCGCCCCAGACCATATGCGCAATCGGGATATAGGAGAGCGTCAGCCACACCACCACGAAAATCAGTACCGCAGAGAAGCGGATACGTTCAGCCAGCGCCCCCACGATCAGCCCGACGGTAATGCAGGCGAAAGAGCCCTGGAAAGCAACGTGAATATACTGGTAGAAACTGCCCATCACTGCCGTGAGCTCAATATTTTTCAGCATCACCCAGTTGAAGTCGCCAAAGAAGTTGTTCCCCTCGCCAAAGGCCAGCGAATAACCGTAAACAACCCATAAAATACAGACCAGCGCGAAGGTGACGGCAACCTGCGTCAACATCGACAGCACGTTCTTTCCACGGATCAATCCGCCATAGAACAGAGCAATGCCCGGAATGGTCATGAACAGCACCAGCGCGGTGCAAATCATCATAAAGGCATTGTCGGCTTTATCCACAACCGCCGGAGCCGCCATTGCCAGACCTGGAAGCAAAGCCAGTGAAGCAAGGCCAGTTTTCATCGTTGCTATCTTCATCTTTTCGTTCCCTATCACTGTGTGCCAGGAGTTACAGTGCCGCTTCGTCGGCTTCGCCGGTACGAATACGAATGACACGTTGCAGCTCAGCGACAAAAATTTTGCCGTCGCCAATTTTTCCGGTGTAGGCCGCCTTGCTGATGACCTCAATGACTTCATCAAGCTGGTCGTCGGCAATCGCCACATCAATCTTCACTTTGGGCAGGAAGTTGACGCTGTATTCCGCACCGCGGTACAGCTCGGCATGACCTTTCTGACGCCCGAAGCCTTTCACTTCGGTGACTGTCAGCCCTTGAATACCAATCGAAGACAGTGCTTCACGGACGTCTTCCAGTTTGAACGGTTTGATTACCACGGTAACCAGCTTCATAGATCCCCTCCTGTCAGAATTCGATAATGTCTGCCGCTTCACGACAGGGATATTGCAAGGGGTGTGCCAGAAATGAAAAACGCGGGATAATTCAGGCTTGTAGGGTGCGGCAGGGGAAGGAAAAGAAAAAACGCACTATAACGGTGCATGGTACGTTACATTTTTGCACCAGATTGTTGATTGCCGGTTGGCGGCGTAAGCACCTTATTCGGCCTACAAGAGCGCATTGTCCGTAGGCCTGATAAGCGCAGCGCCATCATGCGCTGAGCGATTCCTCACGCGCGCTGGCCGCCAGCTCTTCACCGGCAAGCTGTAGTTGGTACATCTGCCAGTAACGCCCTTGCGCTTCGAGCAGTTGTTGATGCGTACCGCGCTCGACCGCCTGCCCGCGATGCAGCACCAGAATGGTGTCCGCATCAACAATGGTTGACAGGCGGTGTGCAATCACCACCAGCGTGGTGTGTTCACGCACTGCCGCCAGCGCTTGCTGAATCGCCTGCTCAGTACCGGAGTCAATGCTGGCGGTTGCTTCATCCAGAATCAGAACCTGCGGCGTATCAACCAGCACCCGCGCCAGCGCCAGCAGTTGTTTCTGCCCGACGGACAGATTATTACCCTGCTCGCCCAGCCGGGTGTGGATACCCTCGCTCAGACTACGCGCCAGCTCCGCCAGTTGCACGGTTTCCAGCGCCTGCCAGACCTGTTCCTCCGAAATATCGCGCCCCAGCGTGACGTTTGCCAGGAACGTATCCGCCATCACCACCGGGTCCTGTTGCACCATCGCAACTCCCTGACGTAAAACCCCGTGGCTCAGCGTTGACAGCGAACGACCGTCAAGGCGAATGTCTCCCTGTGTAAGCGGGTAATATCCCATCAGCAGGCTGGCGAGGGTACTCTTGCCGCTGCCGGTATGCCCGACCAGCGCCACAAAGCTGCGCGACGGAACGGAGAGCGTAATGTTTTGCAGCACCAGATTGTCGTCACGGTAGGCGAAGGAGACATCATCAACGTCAATCCTGCCCGACTGCAACGGGCGCTCATCCCGACCATAATCCTGGCGTGGGCCGTCCATCAGTTCGAATACGCGCTCCCCCGCCACCGCAGCCTGTTGCAACATCGACTGTTGGGTCGTCAGTTCAATCAATGGCTCGTTCAGACGCCCCAGATAGCTGATAAAGGCGTACAACACCCCGACTTCAATGGTGCCGCGCGAGGTAAAGCTAAACAGCATCAGTAATCCGCAGAGGATCAGCGCGGAAAAAAGACTGAGCAGCGGGCGCAATAAAAAGCCGTCCAGTCGCAGGGTCTGCATCCGCGCCATATAGTGCGAGCGGCTGGCCTCCCCCATTCTCTCGCCGAACCGCGCCTGCTGGCGGAACTGCTGAATGACGCTCATGCCGTTAATGACTTCATTGAAGCCATCATTGATGTCCGCCAGATATGCCCGCACGCGGCGCACAATCGGCGTACTATAGCGCTGGTAAATCACCATCACCACCAGCACCGCCGGGAAAATCGCCATCGCGACCAGTGCCATCCGCCAGTCGAGGCTGAACATGGCGACCAGCATCGCGCCAATTAACGCCGCGCTACGCAGCACCGTCGCCACGACCGTGACGTAAAGGTCGCGGATGACTTCCGTATCATTGGTCACGCGAGAGATCAGTTGCCCCACCGGCTGCGTGTCAAAGGCGCTCAGTGGCTGGCGCAAAGCGGCATCCATCACATCGGTACGCAGCTGTTGCACTACGCCGACGGCCGCCTGATTAAACAACAGCGACTGCGCATAATGCAGCCCCGCCGCCAGAAACTGTAAGCCAATGTACGCCGCCACCAGACCCGCGACCATGCCCAGCGGCAGGTGGCTCTTCGCGACCATATTGTCGATAAAGTAGCTGATAAGTAACGGGCCGCTGACTTCCGCCGCCGCCGCGATCCACAGCATCACCACGGCGATGGCAAGCGGTTTACGCCACGGCGAACCATACGCCAGCAGCCTTTTCAGGGTCGGCCATAACTGTCCAAAACTACGCATCTGCCGTCTCCTCGTTGATTTCAGGAGCGTCAGTCAGCGCCGCCTCCAGTTGCTGATAGCGATACATATCGCGATACCAGCCCGTTTGCAGCACTAATTCATCGTGATCGCCACGCTGGGCGATATGGCCATGCTGCATCACGATAATCTCGTTGGCTTCCGTCAGAGCGGATAAGCGGTGCGCGCTAATAATCACGGTGCGCCCCTCTCCCCACTGGCGTAAATTATGCAGAATCTGGTGTTCGGTACGGCCATCCACCGCCGACAGCGCATCATCCAGAATCAGGATTTCCGCATTGAGCAGTAACGCGCGCGCAATAGAAATGCGCTGTTTTTGCCCGCCGGACAGCATGACGCCGCGTTCGCCCACTTCGGTGTCATATCCTTGAGGCAGACGCAAAATATCCTCATGCACGCTGGCCAGCCGCGCCACCTGTTCAATCTCTTCCTGCGTCGCGTTTGGGCGCCCCAGCGCGATGTTATTGCCGACCGTGTCGGAGAACAGGAACGGCGTCTGGCTGACGACCGCCAGGCGACTGCGCCAGCTATCAAGCTGCAAGCGCGTCAGCGGAATATCATGAAAACGGATATCCCCCTGCGTAATATCGAAATGGCGCTGAATAAGCGAAAGAAGAGTGCTTTTCCCCGCGCCCGTCGGCCCGCAGATCCCCAGCATCTGCCCTGGCTCAAGCTGGAATTGTACATTTTCCAGCGCCGGATGCGCGGTTTGCGGGTAGCTGAATTCACGAATGGAGACCGTCAGCGCTCCCCGACCTTCCGGCACCGTCTCCGTTCCGTCGTTGACGACCGGCGCTTCCGCCAGCATCGCGCGGATACGGCTGTACGCTGCGCTACCGCGTTCCACAATGTTAAACATCCAGGCCAGCGCTAACATAGGCCAGATCATCAGCCCGAGGTACATCATAAAGCTGGTCAGTTCCCCAAGCGTCAGCGTACCGTGCACTACCATCCAGCTTCCGCCGCCGATGGCGAGCAGATTAGCCATGCCGATGGCAATATAAATCGTGGGATCAAAACGGGCGTCGATACGCGCTACCCGCATGTTTTTCTTCCCGGTGTCTTCCGCGTCCGCCGCAAACAGCGACGACTGTCGATCTTCAAGGCCAAAAGCTTTGATCATGCGGATGCTGGTCAGGCTCTCCTGGGTACGATCGTTCAGGCTGGAAAACGCCGCCTGCGCCAGTTTGAAGCGGTTATGCAGACGGTCGCCGTAGCGCTTGATCATCAGCGCCATAATCGGCATAGGCAGCAGCGCGAACAGCGTCAGTTGCCAACTGAGCTGCGTTGACATCACGATCAGCACAGCGCAGCCCATCACCAGCGAATCCACCAGCGTGAGCACCCCTTCCCCGGCGGCAAAGACGACACGATCGACGTCGTTAGTCGCGCGCGCCATTAAGTCGCCGGTGCGGTGTCGCAGATAAAATTCCGGGTGCTGACGACTGAGCTGGCGGTAGTAATCTTCACGCAGTTCAACCGCCAGTTGATAAGAGGCGCCGAACAGCAGCACGCGCCAGACATAGCGCAACAAATAGACGATTACCGCAATCATGGCCATCGTGCCCACCCACATCAATACCTGACCGGTAGTGAAATGTTGCGCAGTGACGCCATCCACAACGATCCCGACCACTTTGGGCGGGATCAGCTGAAGGACAGCGATAATGATAAGCAAGGCCACGGCGCCGAGATAGCGACGCCACTCCCGACGGAAGTACCAGCTTAATTGAGCAAATAATCGCACGCGTTATATCCTGACATGATTTCCGGCAATATTTTCCGGGAGAATTATTCAATAGGCAGAGCGGTTGTGTACTTAATCTGTTCCATCGCAAAGCTCGACGTTACGTCTGACAATCCCGGAACACTGTTCACCAGACGTTTGTAGAAGTCGTCATAACGCTTCATATCTGCTACCTGAACCCGCATCAGATAGTCGTATTCCCCGGCCATACGCCAGAACCCCAGCACTTCCGGCATTTCGGTGACCACCGTCACGAAGCGGCTGTACCATTCACTGCTGTGATGCTGGGTTTTGATCAGTACGAACGCCGTTAACCCCAGACCCAATTTCTCTGGGTCCAGCAGCGCGACTTTACCGAGGAGAATGCCGTCGTCTTCCAGACGTTTCAGCCGTTTCCAGCAGGGTGTGGTGGTCAGATTAACGGCATCGGCCAGCGCCTGCAAAGAGAGGGTGCAGTCCTGCTGCAACAAAAGCAGCAGCTTACGGTCAATTTTATCTAACATACCCACCCCACAGAGAAGATTTTTCTCCCTACATTCTATTTTAAAGGTGAAATGGCAACAATTTTTTCCGTGCTTTTCGCTAATCTGGGCACAAAATGACAAATGGAAATTAATGATGAATAGCACCTGGGTTAAAAACGCCATTAATGAAATTAACGCTGACTATCAGCGTTCAGCCGACACGCATCTGATCCGGTTGTCGCTACCGGCGTTTCCGGGCATCCAGATCTACCTGAAGGATGAAAGCACCCATCCGACCGGCAGCCTGAAGCACCGTCTGGCGCGTTCATTGTTCCTGTATGGGTTGTGTAACGGCTGGATTAAAGAAAACACGACCATTATTGAATCCTCCTCCGGTTCAACGGCGGTTTCCGAAGCCTGGTTCGCCCGACTGCTCGGCCTGCCGTTTATCGCGGTAATGCCTTCCTGCACGGCAAAACGCAAAATTGAACAAATTGCGTTTTATGGCGGTCGCTGCCACTTTGTCGAAAGCGCCAGCGAGATTTACGCCGCCTCTGAGCAGCTGGCGCACGAACTGAACGGTCACTATATGGATCAGTTCACCTATGCCGAACGCGCCACCGACTGGCGCGGCAATAATAATATCGCCGACAGTATTTTCCATCAGATGCAGCGTGAGCCTAATCCGGTGCCGAAGCATATCGTGATGAGCGCGGGGACAGGCGGCACGTCAGCGACAATTGGCCGCTATATTCGCTGTCATGGGTATGACACGCGCCTGATGGTGGTTGACCCGGAAAACTCGGTCTTCCTGCCCTACTGGCAGGATCGCGACGCCACATTGCGCAGCCCGGTGGGCAGCAAAATTGAGGGGATTGGCCGTCCGCGCGTGGAACCTTCCTTCATCCCGGATGTGGTGGACGAAATGCTGCGCGTACCCGACGCCGCCAGCGTCGCGACCGCGCACTGGCTGGAAACGCAGTTGGGCCGTAAAGTGGGCGCCTCCACCGGCACTAATATGTGGGGAACGTTGCAGATCGCAGCCAGAATGCGCGACGCCGGAGAGACAGGTTCTCTCGTCACGCTGCTGTGTGACAGCGGCGAACGCTATCTCGACACCTATTACAATCCCCAGTGGGTTAACGATCACATTGGCGATTTAGCGCCGTGGCAGGCGGAAATTGCCCAACTGCTGAACGTCCGTTAAGCGGCATAAAAAAAGCCAGGCTTTACGGGCCTGGCTTGCTGGAAAGGATCGCTCATTCGGGGGAATAAGGTAGATGCGGATTATCCAGCCAATGCGTTAAAAAGTGAGAGACCGCCTGATTACGACAATGGCCAATCACTGAAAGATGCGGCAGTTCAGCGATCAGTTGCGGCATCGCGTTGCCCATAATCAAACCACGTCCCACGCTCTCCAGCATTTCGCGATCGTTCATCGCATCGCCAAACGCCATGCATTCCGTCAGCGACAGCCCCAAATGGTCGCTTAATACCGCCAGCGCGGAACCTTTATTACAGCCGAGCGGCAGCACTTCCAGGCAATCCACAGCGGAAAAGCAGAGATTCGCCCGCTCGCCCAGCGCCTCATTCAGTTGAATACGCAGCCGGATCAGATCGTCGTGATCGCCACAAAAACAGATCTTAGTGACCTGGTGGGCCGGGATACGTTTGACATCCACGATCTGATAGTGGAACCCGCTGTAGACATGCGCCTGTAATAGCGCGGGGATCGCACTCCCCGTAAACCAGCCGTTATCGTTGAATACGTGCATACTGGCCCGGGTATCCCACGCCTGGTGCAATACGCGATCCGCAATGGCGGGGTCCAGATCCTGGCGATGCAGCATATCGCCTTCCTGCGAATGAATGCGCGTCCCGTTGCCGGTTATCAAAAACGCATCCATTGAGATGGCCCCCAGAATATGCCGCATTTCCAGCACATGCCGACCGGTCGCAAACGTCAAAGTGATATCGCGTTCACGCAGGCGCGCCAGCGTTGCAAGGGTCTCATGACCCAGATGGTGGTTTGGCATCAAAAGCGTGCCATCCATATCAAATGCAGCCAGACGAGCCATCTCTTTCTCCACACCGTGACGCAATTAACTTGTGATTGAGTATCACCTGAGATATACGGAAGTAATAGTGAATAGATAAAATGAATTGTTCCGGGTTTTAATGCGACTTCTCAACCGTTTAAAACAATATCAACGTCTCTGGCAGCCCTCGGCCGGAGAACCTCAGTCGGTCACCGTTGGGGAACTGGCGGAGCGCTGTTTTTGTAGCGAACGCCACGTCCGTACGCTACTACGTCAGGCGCAGGAAGCTGGCTGGTTAACATGGGAGGCGCAATCCGGGCGGGGTAAGCGCGGTAAACTGCAATTTCTGGTCACGCCGGAGTCACTGCGCAATACCATGATGGAACAAGCGCTGGAAAAAGGTCAGCAGCTTAATGTGCTGGAGCTGGCACAGCTGGCGCCAGGCGAACTGCGTACCATGCTGCAACCGTTTATGGGCGGGCAGTGGCAAAACGACACGCCGACCCTGCGTATTCCCTACTATCGTCCGCTGGACCCGTTGCATCCGGGATTTCTGCCCGGTCGCGCAGAACAGCATCTTGCAGGACAAATTTTCTCCGGCCTCACCCGCTTTGACAACGCCAGCCAGCGCCCATGCGGGGATTTAGCACATCACTGGGATATCTCCGCCGACGGTATGCGCTGGGATTTTTATATTCGCTCTACCCTGCACTGGCATAATGGCGATACGGTAGAAACTGCGCAGCTGCACGCGCGCCTGCTGATGCTGCTTGACCTGCCAGCCCTCAATAAATTGTTTATCAGCGTCAAGCGTATTGAAGTCACCCATCCGCAATGCCTGACGTTCATTCTCCATCGCCCTGATTACTGGCTGGCGCACCGTCTGGCAAGCTACTGTAGCCACCTGGCGCACCCGCATCAGCCGCTGTCAGGCACCGGACCTTTTCGGCTGACGTTATTTACGCCGGAGCTGGTACGCCTGGAAAGCCACGACAATTACCACCTTTGCCATCCGCTGCTAAAGGCGATTGAATACTGGATCACGCCTCAGCTTTTTGACCAGGATTTAGGCACCAGCTGCCGTCATCCGGTACAGATTGCCATTGGCAACCCTGAAGAACTGGCCTCACTTAGCCAGGTGAGCAGCGGTATTAGCCTGGGATTTTGCTACCTGACGCTTAAAAAAGGCTCGAAACTCAGCCTGCAACAGGCGCGTCGCCTGGTAGACATCATTCATCATACGTCGTTATTACAGACGCTGCCGGTAGATGAAAATCTGATCACGCCCAGCAACGCGCTGCTGCCAGGCTGGGTAATGCCGCAATGGAAGGGGCTGGAATCCGTTGAATTACCGAAAAAACTGACGCTGGTCTATCACCTTCCCGTTGAATTGCACACCATGGCGGAGCAACTCCAGCAATATCTGGCAACGCTCGGCTGTGAATTAACGTTGATTTTCCACAACGCGAAAAACTGGGATAACTGCCCTTCGCTGGCAAAAGCGGATCTCATGATGGGCGACAGGCTGATTGGCGAAGCGCCGGAATATACGCTTGAGCAGTGGCTACGCTGCGATCAACTCTGGCCGCATGTGCTGGATGCCCCTGCTTTCGCCCATCTTCAGGCCACGCTGGATGCCTTACAAACGCAGCCCGGTGAAGACGACCGCTATACTGCGTTACAACAAGTATTCACGAGTCTGATGAATGACGCCACGCTTACGCCGCTTTTTAACTATCACTACCGTATTAGCGCGCCGCCGGGCGTCAATGGCGTTCAACTCAATCCACGCGGCTGGTTTGAGTTTGAGAAAGCATGGCTTCCGCCGCCACGCGGTGAAGAAGCTGGTCGCGGCCATCCGCAGGCGCTACCATAGCGTTTTTCATTTTTGTCAGGATAAGTTATGAAACGTGCCGTCGTTGTATTCAGTGGAGGCCAGGACTCCACAACCTGTCTGGCGCAAGCGCTGCATCAGTATGATGAAGTGCACTGCGTCACCTTTGATTATGGTCAGCGCCATCGCGCTGAGATTGATGTTGCACGTAATCTGGCCTTAAAACTCGGCGCGCGTGCGCATAAGGTGCTGGACGTAACGCTGCTGAGCGAACTGGCGGTCAGTAGCCTGACGCGCGATAACATTCCCGTACCGGACTATGAACCGGATGCCGACGGTATTCCGAATACGTTTGTCCCTGGGCGTAATATTCTGTTTCTGACTCTGGCGGCGATTTACGCTTATCAGGTGAAAGCCGAAGCGGTGATCACCGGCGTTTGCGAGACGGATTTCTCCGGCTACCCGGACTGCCGCGATGAGTTTGTCAAAGCGCTGAATCATGCCGTCACCCTGGGTATGGCGAAGGATATTCGCTTTGAAACCCCGCTGATGTGGATTGATAAAGCCGAAACCTGGGCACTCGCCGATTACTGGGGCAAGCTGGATCTGGTGCGCGAAGAGACGCTGACCTGTTATAACGGCATCAAAGGTGACGGTTGCGGGCAGTGCGCCGCCTGTAATCTGCGCGCCAACGGCCTGAAGCATTATCTGACGGATAAACCGGCAGTGATGGCGGCAATGAAGCAGAAAACAGGGTTAAAGTGATCGTTTTGCCGGATGGCGACATTCACCGTGGTCAATGTCGCCCGTAGGCCTGATAAGCGAAGCGCCATCAGGCAACTTTCCGTTACTTCACCATCTGCTCCAGTTTCTCGCGTAACTCACCTTCCAGCGGCAATGCTTTCTGCGTTTTCAAATCAATACAGACAAAAGTAATCTGCGCGTCCACCACAACTTGCCCTTCCGGCTCAAGCGTAATGACCTGGCTTAAAATGCCGCTCTTCCCGTTTAACTGCTGCACCTGACTGGTGACGGTCAGCAGATCGCTCAGCACGGCGGGGCGACGGTAGTTAATATTAATATTCACCACCACAAAAGCGATGTTGCGGGCCGTCATCCATTGAAAGCTGTCACTGTTTTCCAGCCCATCCCAGCGTGCTTCTTCAAGAAACTCAAGATAGCGGGCATTATTAACGTGCTGATAAACATCAAGGTGATAACCACGGACTTTGATTTGTGTTTGCATAGCGCAATAACCTTACGTTGTTGTTATAGGAACAGAGGCCATAACTGGTATGACCTCATTATCCTGGCAAACTTTTGCCACAGTGCAAGTTATTACAGCGTCAACACCGCCAGATTGCGCTCCACCAGCGAACTCCCCATCCCCGGAACCTGCTTTAAATCATCCACCGTTTTAAACGGCCCATACTCTTCCCGATAGTTGACTATCGCCTGCGCTTTTTTCAGCCCGACGCCATTCATCACCCGCGCCAGATCTTCCGCTGAAGCCGTGTTGATACTGACCCTCGCGCCTTCATCATCGCTGGCCTTTGCAGGCACGGAGGCTTTAGTCTGCGCGGACGCAGACGAATCCGCCTTTGTTTGTACCACCTGATTTTTCTCTACCGTTCCGGCAGCCAGCGCGTTGTGCGTCATGCCTGCGCAGGCCAGAGTCATCGTGACCAGCAGTGCATTGATTCCATGTTTCATACTGTTTTCTCCTTGTGTGTTAACAGTGGCATCACGATAGCGGGGCGGAGAAAGGCAAACAAATAGCAAATATCAGAAATGGAAAAGGCCGCGAAGGCGGCCTTTGAGGGTTACAACTTTTTGCAGTTTTTTGCGAAGCGTCTCGGTGATTACTGCTGTTCCAGCGCATCGCCGACTTTGATTTTCGCCGCTTTACGCAGGTTACTCATCAGCGCTTCAAAGGTAATCTGCGCGTTATTCTGGGTAATACCTTGAACCATCGCTTTTTTCTGCTCTTCCGGCATAGAGCCCGCTTTCACGTCGTCCAGCGCCAGCAGCACAACGTTGCCCTGCATATCGTTAGCGACGCCATAGCTCGGCTTATCTTTCTCTGGCAGACCCAGCGCAAACGCAGCCTGGCTTACCGGGTCCTGCCCGGTACGGCTCAGCGTTTTCGCTTCGCCAAAGCTCAGACCGGCCGCTTTCATCGCTTCTGCGCCTTTACCCGCTTTCAGCTCAACCAGCAGTTTGTCAGCATCCAGTTTTGCCTGCTGCTCTGCTTTGTTGTGCTTAACGAGCGCAGCCACCTGCTCTTTCACGTCAGCCAGAGGCTTAACCGCTTCAGGTTTATGCTCGCTGATGCGCAGCACGAATGCGCGGTCGCCATCCACGGTGATGATATCGGAGTTGCTGCCCGGCGTACCGTTCTCGCCAACCAGACCACCGTTGAAGATAGCATCGGCAACCGGTTTAAAATTCAGCTCTTCTGGCAGGTTGTCATGGCTGAACCAGCCGGTTTCAACCGCTTTCACGCCAGCGGCCTGTTCAGCGCCCGCCAGAGATTCGGTATCGTTGCTCGCCGCATCGCTGACTTTTTGTTGCAGCGCGTAATAGGCATCCAGCGCTTTTTCCTGCTTCACTTTCGCGGCAATGTCATCACGCGCTTCGCTCAGCGGTTTCACTTTCGCAGGCTGAACATCATCCAGACGCGCGACCAGGAAGCCAACAGAGGATTTAATCACGCCAGACAGCTGGCCTTTTTCTTTCAGGCCGGCATTTTTCAGTTCGTCCGGCGTGGTGGCGTCTTCCAGCCAGCCCATATCGCCGCCGTTGCGCGCAGAGATAATATCTGCGGATTTCTCTTTCGCCAGCGCGGCAAAATCACCGCCTTTGTTCAGCGCGTCCAGCACCGCTTTCGCTTCATCTTCCGTTTTGGTCTGAATGACGCTGTAACGGTTACGCTGCGGCTGGGTGAACTGATCCTGATGCTGGTCATAGTAAGACTGGATATCTGCATCGTTGACCGTTTCCTGCATGGCAGCCGCATCCAGCTTGATGTAGCTCACGCGGAACTGCTCCGGGGTCATAAAGCGGTTCTTGTTCTGCTCGTAGTAGCTGGACACTTCCTGATCGGTAGCCTGCTGCTTCGCAGCCAGTGCGTTCACGTCAATCGTCGCTTCACGCACCACACGCTGCTGCGCGACTAACGCCGCCAGCTCGTCCGTTTCACCTTTCAGCATGAAATCAGTACCGGCAACGCCAGCAATCAGTTGCTGGGTGGTGAGCTGGTTACGCAATGCCTGAGCATACTGATCGGCGGTCATCCCCATCTGATTCACAATCGCGTTGTAGCGGTTGTTATCAAATTTGCCGTCAACCTGGAAAGCCGCCGTTGAAAAGATGGCCTGCTTAACCTGTTCGTCGCTGATGCTGAGTTTAAGCTCATGCGCGTATTGATCCAGCAAGGCTTCATCGATAAGACGATTCAGTACCTGCTGACGCAGCGTTTTCATGTAGCCTTCATTCGCCGCCAGTTCAGAATACTGATCGCCCAGTTGCTGCTGCATACGATTACGTTCGCTGTTAAACGCATTCTCAAACTGCGAGCGGCTGATTTCCTGGTCATTCACTTTTGCGGCGTAGTTATTGCTTCCGCCAATCAGGTAACCACTCACGCCGGTCAAAATGAACGACACGATAATGATACCGAAAATAATCTTGAGCACGAGACTGTTAGCAGCCGTGCGTAAGCTGTCCATCATGGTGTAACCACACTCCGCTGTAGGTGACTGTTTTGCGTATTCATACTTCACGCAGCATAGCGTTTTCTGAACGCTGCGCGGAAAGCTGTATTGTGACAAGAAACCGGGGTAATTGTCAGCCCACAACCAGCATAAACTCAAATAAAGTAGTACTGGACAAATAAAAAAGGCACATCAGATGATGCGCCCTTGTACTTTGTCACATCCCCAGGGGGAGAAGCTCTTAGTTTACCGCGTCTTTCAGCGCTTTACCTGCACGGAAACCCGGCACTTTAGCGGCGGCGATGGTGATCTCTTTACCTGTTTGCGGGTTGCGACCAGTACGGGCAGCACGCTCTTTAACAGCAAAAGTACCAAAACCTACCAGCGCTACATCATCACCTTCTTTCAGTGATTCAGTGACAGAAGCAATAATTGCATCTAACGCACGTCCAGCCGCAGCCTTAGAGATATCAGCCCCTGCAGCAATTTTGTCGATCAGTTGAGATTTATTCACTCTTCTCTTCCTCTTTTATAATTTATATCGCACCGGAATCCTTCAAAGTGCGACCGCGCAGCAGTTATATCAGGCCTGCCATGCCCTTACAACACCCGTTAATGATGGCAAGCCCGATCCGTCATCTAAATTAGCTATACAAAAAAAGGCTGGCAAGCACGAAATGCCCTGCCAGCCCTGTTTTTCTTAGCGCTATTTGCGCGAGGTCACTATTTTGCGGTGACAACCTGTATGCCGGACGGCTCATTTTGCAACGCAAGAGTCAGAACTTCCTCAATGCGTTTCACCGGATGAATGTCCAGATCGGCAATAACGTTGTCTGGAATCTCTTCCAGATCGCGTTTATTCTCAAACGGAATTAACACGGTTTTGATCCCGCCACGGTGCGCCGCCAGCAGTTTCTCTTTCAGGCCGCCGATAGGCAGTACCTGGCCTCGCAGGGTAATTTCCCCGGTCATCGCCACATCAGCGCGAACAGGATTACCCGTCAGGCAGGAGACCAGCGCGGTACACATCGCAATACCGGCGCTCGGGCCGTCTTTCGGCGTCGCCCCTTCCGGTACGTGAACGTGGATGTCACGTTTTTCGTAAAAGTCTGGATTAATACCCAGTTTTTCCGCACGCGCACGCACCACGGTCAGCGCAGCCTGAATAGATTCCTGCATAACCTCACCGAGAGAACCGGTGTAAGTCAGTTTGCCTTTACCCGGCACACAGGCGGTTTCGATGGTCAGCAGGTCGCCGCCCACTTCCGTCCATGCCAGACCCGTTACCTGACCCACACGGTTTTCGTTGTCCGCACGGCCATAGTCAAAGCGCTGTACGCCGAGGTAGTCATGCAGGTTATCGCCATCGATCACAATGTGTTTCAGCGACTTATCCAGCAGCAGCTGTTTCACGGCTTTGCGGCACAGTTTGGAGATTTCACGCTCCAGGCTACGCACGCCCGCTTCACGGGTGTAGTAACGGATAATGCCGATAATGGCGCTATCCTCAACCGTCAGCTCGCCTTTCTTCAGTGCGTTACGCTCGATCTGTTTCGGCAGCAGGTGCTGTTTAGCAATGTTCAGCTTCTCGTCTTCGGTATAACCGGACAGACGAATCACTTCCATACGATCCAGCAGAGGCGCCGGAATGTTCATGGAGTTGGAGGTGGCAACGAACATCACGTCGCTGAGATCGTAATCCACTTCCAGGTAGTGATCGCTGAACGCCACGTTCTGCTCAGGGTCCAGCACCTCAAGCAGCGCAGAGGCAGGATCGCCACGCATGTCGGAAGACATTTTGTCGATCTCATCGAGCAGGAACAGTGGGTTTTTAACGCCCACTTTAGCCATTTTCTGGATCAGTTTACCCGGCATAGAGCCGATGTATGTCCGGCGGTGGCCGCGGATTTCTGCTTCATCACGCACGCCGCCGAGCGCCATACGGATATATTTACGCCCGGTCGCCTTGGCGATGGACTGGCCCAGAGACGTTTTACCTACCCCCGGTGGCCCAACCAGACACAGGATCGGCCCTTTGATTTTGTTTACACGGCTTTGTACCGCGAGATATTCAAGGATGCGATCTTTCACACGCTCCAGACCGTAATGGTCTGTGTCGAGAATTTCCTGCGCCTGACGCAGGTCTTTTTTGACCTTGCTACGCGCGTTCCACGGCACCTGCACCATCCAGTCGATGTAGCCGCGTACAACCGTCGCTTCCGCCGACATCGGAGACATCATTTTCAGCTTCTGCAATTCTGCTTCCGCTTTCTCTTTTGCTTCTTTCGGCATTTTCGCCGCGTCGATTTTACGCTTCAGCGCTTCGTTTTCATCCGGCGCGTCGTCCATCTCGCCCAGTTCTTTCTGAATGGCTTTCATTTGTTCATTCAGATAGTACTCACGCTGAGATTTCTCCATCTGCTTTTTAACGCGGTTGCGAATACGCTTCTCAACCTGCAACAGATCGATTTCAGATTCCATCATCGCCATCAGATATTCCAGACGTTCGTTAACGTCGGACATCTCCAGCACGGACTGCTTATCCGCCAGTTTCAGCGGCATATGGGCTGCGATGGTGTCCGCCAGACGCGCAGGATCGTCAATGCTATTGAGCGACGTCAGCACTTCCGGTGGGATTTTTTTGTTCAGCTTGATGTAGCCTTCGAACTGACTGATGGCAGTGCGCACCAGCACTTCCTGCTCGCGCTCATCAATCGCCGGCGATTCAAGGTATTCCGCCTTAGCGGAAAAGTGTTCGCCGTTATCTGACAGCGCAGAAATACGCGCGCGCTGCAACCCCTCAACCAGCACTTTGACAGTACCGTCAGGCAGTTTCAGCATTTGCAAAATTGAGGCCACGGTCCCGACGGTGAAAAGATCGTTTACACCCGGCTCATCCGTTGATGCTTCTTTCTGGGCGACCAGCATGATTTTTTTATCATGGTCCATAGCCGCTTCCAGACAACGGATAGATTTTTCCCGCCCTACAAATAAGGGTATGACCATGTGCGGATAAACCACCACATCGCGCAACGGCAATACGGGGATTTCAATGCGTTCAGAACGCTCAGGATTCATAGAGCTCTCTCTTAGTTTAGTGTCCGCCAGGTAATCAGACTGCGCGACTGTGCTTCACGCAGCCATTAACATGTATGTCAGTATATGGGGATGTTTCCCACACATTCAACGCCATGTTTACGGAAAAATAAAAGGGGGGATAAAATCCCCCCTTTTTCGTTAACTGATTGTATGAGTTGGTTAATTATTCACCAGATGCCTGCTGCGCTTCCGGCTTGCCGTAAATCAGCAACGGCTTGCTCTGACCGCCGATGACGGACTCGTCGATAACCACTTTTTCGACGTCTTCCATAGAAGGCAGATCGTACATGGTATCAAGCAGCGCCGCTTCAACGATGGAACGCAGACCACGGGCGCCGGTTTTACGCGCCATCGCTTTCTTCGCGATAGCATCCAGCGCTTCGTCACGAAATTCCAGATCGACGCCTTCCAGGTTAAACAGCGCCTGATACTGTTTGGTCAGGGCGTTTTTCGGCTCTTTCAGGATCTGGATCAGCGCTTCTTCACTCAGCTCATTCAGCGTCGCCACAACCGGCAGACGACCAATAAACTCAGGAATCAGACCAAATTTGATCAGATCTTCCGGCTCAACCTGCGCCAGCAGTTCGCCTTCGCTGGCCTTGTCGGATTTCGCTTTGACCGTTGCGCCAAAACCAATGCCGGAGCCGGTTTCAACACGGTTAGCAATCACTTTATCCAGACCAGCGAACGCGCCGCCGCAGATAAACAGGATCTTAGAGGTATCAACCTGCAAGAACTCCTGCTGCGGATGCTTGCGTCCTCCCTGCGGCGGAACGGCGGCAACCGTCCCTTCGATCAGTTTCAACAGCGCCTGCTGTACGCCTTCACCGGAAACGTCACGGGTAATGGACGGGTTGTCAGACTTACGGGAAATCTTGTCGATTTCATCGATGTAGACAATACCGCGCTGCGCTTTCTGCACATCATAATCGCATTTTTGCAACAGCTTCTGAATGATGTTCTCAACATCTTCGCCCACATAACCGGCTTCGGTCAGGGTGGTGGCATCCGCCATGGTGAACGGTACGTCCAGCAGGCGCGCCAGCGTTTCGGCCAGCAGCGTTTTACCGGAACCGGTCGGCCCGATCAGCAGAATGTTACTTTTGCCCAACTCAACACCATTGCTGGTGTCGCCGTTGCGCAGACGTTTGTAGTGGTTGTATACCGCGACCGCCAGCACTTTTTTCGCCTGCTCCTGGCCGATAACATAATCGTCCAGATGGTTGCGAATTTCATGTGGCGTCGGCAGCGCACTGCGTTCACGGTGCGGTGCTACTTCCTTAATCTCTTCGCGAATGATGTCGTTACATAGATCAACACATTCGTCGCAGATATACACGGATGGACCGGCAATCAGCTTGCGCACTTCATGCTGGCTTTTGCCGCAAAAAGAGCAGTACAACAATTTGCCCGAGCCATCTTTGCGTTTATCTGTCATGAGTCAAAACCTCTTCTTTGTTCTTTGTGCCGCACACGACGACGCAAATGCCATTCTCAGGCGCAAGTCGCTTGTCAGCGTTGTGCCGCCCCTGGATAGTATTATAGCGGCACACCTGCGCCCTGGGCATCAATTACGATGGGTCAAAATCGAGTCGACCAGACCGTACTCCACCGCTTCAGACGCGGAGAGGAAGCGGTCGCGCTCGGTATCACGTTCAATCTGCTCAAGAGACTGACCCGTATGGTGCGCCATAAGTTCATTCATGCGCCCTTTCACCTTCAGGATTTCACGGGCATGAATTTCAATATCTGTCGCCTGGCCCTGATAACCGCCGAGAGGCTGGTGAATCATGACGCGAGAGTTAGGCAGGCAGAAACGTTTGCCTTTTGCGCCAGCAGTCAGCAGGAACGCGCCCATAGAAGCCGCCTGGCCCATACAAATCGTGCTAACGTCCGGCTTAATAAACTGCATGGTGTCGTAGATAGACATCCCTGCGGTAATAACTCCGCCTGGGGAGTTAATGTACAGGTAGATATCTTTTTCCGGGTTTTCCGCTTCCAGGAACAGCATCTGCGCCACAATCAGGTTAGCCATATGGTCTTCGACCTGGCCGGTCAGAAAAATGACACGTTCCTTAAGTAGACGAGAATAGATATCAAAAGAGCGCTCACCACGTGAGGTCTGTTCAATGACCATCGGCACCAGCGCCATATGGGGTGCAAAGTTATCTCGTTCGCCGCTGTATGACATTTCCGTCTCCTGGATAAAAATTGAAAAAACCTGCTGTACCGATTGTAACCTTATGGACGGATTATCAGCTAGTCCCTCTGTTATGGGTACGGCATCGCCATAATTCAAGCATAACAATCTTTTGTTGTAACGCTAACACTGAAACGCTGTTTTCGCACTCTTCCATGCAAAATGCGTGACAAAAAAAAGCCCGCCACCTGGAGGTGACGGGCTCTTGTGCGAATTTCGTGCTAATTAAGCGACGAATTACGCCTGCTGGTTCATCAGTTCGTTGAAGGAAGTGGCTTTTTCAGTCACTTTCGCTTTCGCCAGAACGGCTTCAACGGCCTGCTCTTCCAGAGCGACGTTACGCATGTTGTCCATCAGCTCTTTGTTTTTGCTGTAGAACTCGATAACTTCTTTCGGATCTTCGTACGCAGAAGCCATCTCTTCGATCAGACCTTTAACGCGCTCTTCGTCAGCTTTCAGCTCCTGAGTGCGAATCACTTCGCCCAGCAGCAGGCCGACAACAACGCGACGCTTAGCCTGTTCTTCGAACAGTTCACGCGGCAGTTCCAGCGCTTGCTTCTCGTTGCCGCCGAAACGCTGTGCAGCCTGACGACGCAGAACGTCAACTTCGCTGTCGATCAGCGCAGATGGAACGTCGATGTCGTTCGCTTTCACCAGGCCTTCAATCGCCTGAGACTTCACGCGGTTACGCACAGCGCCTTTCAGTTCGCGTTCCATGTTTTTACGCACTTCAGTACGCAGACCGGCAACAGAACCATCTTCAACGCCGAAACGTTTGATGAATTCTTCGGTCAGTTCCGGCAGCTCGCGCTCTTCAACTTTCTTCAGGTTGATAGCGAATTTAGCGGCTTTACCTTTCAGGTTTTCAGCGTGATATTCTTCCGGGAAGGTCACGTCGATAGTGAACTCTTCGCCTGCTTTGTGACCTTTGATACCGTCTTCAAAGCCCGGGATCATACGACCCTGGCCCATCGCCAGTACGAAGTCAGACGCTTTGCCGCCTTCGAACTCTTCACCGTCAACAGAACCGGTGAAGTCGATGGTTACACGATCTTCTGCATCAGCAGCGCCGTCTTTGTCTTTCCAGGTTGCCTGCTGTTTACGCAGGGTGTCCAGCATCACGTCAACATCGGCGTCGGTCACTTCAACAACCGGTTTTTCAACTTCGATGGATTCCAGACCGGTCAGTTCAACTTCCGGGTAGACTTCAAATTCTACAGCGTAGGTGAAGTCTTCGCCCAGTTTGTATTCGCCCGGAACATAGTTCGGTGCGCCAGCCGGGTTGATTTTTTCTTTGATGATCGCGTCAACGAAGTTACGGCTCATCAGGTCACCCAGAACGTCCTGGCGAACAGAAGCGCCATAACGCTGAGCAACAACATTCATCGGTACTTTGCCCTTGCGGAAGCCGTCAATACGCACTTTCTTCGCTACGTTGACCAGCTCGCTTTTCACAGCGGTCTCGATGCTGTCAGCAGCGATAGTAATCGTTACACGGCGGCCAAGGCCTTGAGTGGTTTCAACTGAAACTTGCATCTTGTTACCTCAAAAAATCACAGTGCTCGGTCAACTCTACTCCGCAAGCACAGGTTGTTGGCTTCGCGGAACCGGGATGTTCTCATAATCAATCACATTCCCTGTCGTCAGAATCATCCCGAAGACATTCCGAAAAATAAGACGCCGCATTATAGCGGCATCACTTTTATGAGTCGAGAACGGTTATCGCGCGTTGCTGCGGCTTTTTTCACAATTCCCGGCTAATTTTGGTCTGAATACTGTACATCTCGCTCAAAATTCAGACAAAACAAAACGGCCCGCAGGCCGTTTTCACATAATCTGTAGCAACATACTGGAAAAGCGCCAACAGTTGCAAATGCGTTTTTCTACGCGATGCTTCCTGCGCCACGGCAAGGAGGCGATGCGAAGATCGTATCCTGCAATCCTTCCCACTCCTTAATGGTATAGGTATGCAGGGCCAGCGCATGTACGGTTGTGGAGAGTTCTGCCGTTAACGTACCGTAAATCATCCGGTGGCGATTAAGAAAACGTTCGCCAGTGAAGCGATCGCTGACCAGCACAACCTTAAAGTGGCTCTCAGAGCCTGCCGGAACATTGTGACGATAGCTTTCATCCACAACTTCGAGGAACACGGGTTCGAACGCTGCCCTTAATTTTTCTTCTATTTGCTCACGTATCATCATGAAATATCTCCTCCGACAACGCTGAGATGTCACCCATCCCTTTAAATACTAGCCGCTTTTACCGTTTACATTACATCATGACAACAAAAATTTAGCGTTCGTCTGATATTTTCATTCAAACGTATGAAGTTTACTGACTTATCCATTCATTTGGTTGCGAAAACCCGAAGTAAGGTGTACCGAGGGTCAGAAAACAGACAACGCGATGAATTTACATGCGTTGACCACTTCCCCTCGCCGTTGGCAATGTTATGATGGCGGGAATTTTTATCTATCACGCTTAAGAGTCACTGAGAGCCCGAACATGTTAAAGAAAATCCTCTTTCCATTAATTGCTCTGGTTATGCTGGCAGGGTGCGCAACACCGCCGACAACCATTGACGTATCGCCGAAAATCACACTGCCGCAACAAGATCCAAGCCTGATGGGCGTTACTGTGAGCATCAACGGCGCCGACCAGCGTCAGGATCAGGCGCTGGCGAAAGTTACGCGTAATAACCAACTGGTTACTCTGACCGCCTCCCGCGATCTGCGCTTCCTGCTGCAAGAAGTGCTGGAAAAACAGATGACCGCACGCGGTTATATGGTGGGGCCGAACGGCGCTGTTAACCTGCAAATCATCGTAAATCAGCTGTATGCCGATGTATCTCAGGGTAACGTTCGCTACAACATCGCCACCAAAGCGGATATCGCCATCATCGCGACGGCGGCAAACGGCAACAAGATGACGAAAAACTACCGTGCGAGCTACTCTGTTGAAGGCGCATTCCAGGCGTCCAACCAGAATATCGCCAACGCGGTTAACAGCGTCCTGACCGACACCATCGCTGATATGTCTCAGGACACCAGCATTCACGAATTCATTAAGCAGAACGCACGTTAATTTCTGTCCAGATGGCCCGGCGCTTGTCGGGCCTGTAGATGCCCATGCCCAACCAATATTTACGTATTTTTCAGCAACCGCGTTCAGCTATCCTGTTGATTCTGGGGTTTGCATCAGGTTTACCCCTCGCGCTCACCTCCGGCACGCTACAGGCCTGGATGACCGTTGAGAATATCGATCTCAAAACCATTGGTTTCTTCTCTCTGGTGGGCCAGGCCTACGTCTTTAAATTCCTCTGGTCTCCAGTCATGGACCGTTACACGCCGCCTTTTTTAGGTCGTCGTCGCGGCTGGCTGGTCACCACGCAGATTCTGCTGCTGCTCGCCATTGCGGCGATGGGTTTTCTGGAACCCGGCACGCAGCTGCGCTGGATGGCGGCGCTGGCGGTTATCATCGCCTTCTGTTCCGCATCTCAGGACATTGTCTTTGACGCGTGGAAAACGGATGTTCTGCCTGCGGAAGAACGCGGCACCGGAGCGGCGATTAGCGTACTGGGCTATCGGCTAGGGATGCTGGTCTCCGGTGGGCTGGCGCTGTGGCTGGCGGATCGCTGGCTCGGCTGGCAGGGGATGTACTGGCTGATGGCGGCGCTGCTTGTGCCCTGTATTATCGCCACGCTCCTGGCCCCTGAACCTGAAGATTCCATTCCAGTGCCTAAAACGCTGGAACAGGCGGTCGCCGCTCCGCTGCGCGACTTTTTTGGCCGCAACAACGCCTGGCTGATCTTGTTGTTAATCGTGCTGTATAAGCTGGGCGACGCGTTCGCCATGAGTCTGACCACCACCTTTTTGATTCGCGGCGTTGGTTTTGATGCCGGTGAAGTCGGCGTGGTCAATAAAACGCTGGGACTGCTGGCGACGATTGTCGGCGCGCTGTACGGTGGCATCCTGATGCAGCGCCTTTCCCTTTTCCGCGCGCTGCTAATTTTCGGCATTCTGCAAGGCGTTTCCAACGCCGGTTACTGGCTGCTTTCCGTGACGGACAAGCATATGTTCAGCATGGCCGCAGCGGTCTTCTTCGAGAACCTGTGCGGCGGGATGGGAACGGCGGCCTTTGTCGCATTGTTAATGACGCTGTGCAACAAATCGTTTTCCGCCACCCAGTTTGCCCTGCTCTCCGCGCTCTCTGCGGTGGGACGCGTGTATGTCGGCCCCGTTGCCGGATGGTTTGTCGAAGCGCATGGCTGGCCCACGTTTTATCTCTTTTCTGTTGCAGCGGCCGTGCCTGGCCTTCTGCTTCTGCTGGTTTGTCGTCAAACCCTTGAACACAGTTGGGAAAGCGAAAGCTTCATCCCCCGTACGGAATTTCGCGGGGCGTATGGTCTGGCGCTGCTGACGCTAATGATCGGTTGCGGCCTGCTGGCGGTATGGCTGTTGCTGCTGACGATGAACGCCGTGGACTACACTCGCTTCTCCTTCCTGCCCGAACTGCTTGAGGCGGGGGTCATGGTGGCGATATGCGGCATTTTGTTCGGCGGGGTGCTGGATTATCTGGCGCTACGCAAAACACGTCTTGTGTAAGCGGGCAACGTTATTTGCCGTTGTAATAACAGAGCGAAATTATAACGGCTAAATAAGCAGCAGTTGCGAAAAATAATATTTGTTGTTTTGTGCGCAATAGCATCTGGAAATTATTGACGCCTTTTATAGATTTTATTTTCCTTACTCGATTCAGCCAATATGGTTTTATTTTTTGTTTTCCACTTGTCTCTTTATTGATAATTAATTGTTAAACAATTGTTTTAATTTCGCATTGGTTATACCAATTACCCTGTAAGCCCTGCCTTCCTGCCCTCTTTCGTTATAACGTGATGTTGCAACAGGTTCTTAAAGTCAACGCGACATATCCTGCAACATATGTGACATGCCCGGCAGAACCCAGTAACACAGATCCAATCATGTTTACAGTAATGTAACCTTCCCGTAAAATGCCCACACACTTTAAACGCCACCAGGTCCCGTGGAATTGAGGTCGTTAAATGAGACTCAGGAAATACAATAAAAGTTTGGGATGGTTGTCATTAATTGCAGGCACTGCATTACTCAGTGGCTGTAATTCTGCACTTCTTGACCCCAAAGGACAGATTGGACTGGAACAACGTTCACTGATACTGACGGCTTTTGGCCTGATGTTGATTGTCGTGATTCCCGCCATCTTGATGGCTGTTGGTTTCGCCTGGAAGTACCGTGCGAGCAATAAAGATGCGAAGTACAGCCCGAACTGGTCACACTCCAATAAAGTGGAAGCTGTGGTCTGGACGGTGCCGATTCTGATCATCATTTTCCTTGCTGTACTTACCTGGAAAACCACTCACGCTCTTGAGCCAAGCAAGCCGCTGGCGCATGACGAGAAGCCCATTACCATCGAAGTGGTTTCCATGGACTGGAAATGGTTCTTCATCTACCCGGAACAGGGCATTGCAACCGTGAATGAAATCGCCTTCCCGGCGAACACTCCGGTTTATTTCAAAGTGACCTCCAACTCCGTGATGAACTCCTTCTTTATCCCGCGTCTGGGTAGCCAGATTTATGCCATGGCCGGTATGCAGACTCGACTGCATCTGATCGCCAACGAAGCCGGTACCTATGATGGTATTTCCGCAAGCTATAGCGGCCCAGGTTTCTCCGGTATGAAGTTCAAAGCTATCGCCACGCCGGACCGCGCCACATTCGACCAGTGGGTTGCTAAAGCTAAACAGTCACCGAACACCATGAGCGACATGGCTGCGTTCGAGAAAGTGGCTGCGCCAAGCGAATACAACCAGGTGGAATATTTCTCCAACGTGAAACCGGATTTGTTTAAAGACGTCATTAACAAATTTATGGCTCACGGTAAGAGCATGGACATGACCCAACCGGAAGGTGAGCACAGCTCGCATGAAGGCATGGAAGGCATGGACATGAGCCACGCGGAATCCGCTCACTAAGGGGCCGAGGAAGAAAACGATGTTCGGAAAATTGACACTGGATGCAGTCCCGTTCCATGAACCTATCGTCATGGTTACGATCGCTGCCATTATCGTCGGGGGTCTGGCGCTTTTAGCCTTGATCACTTACTTCGGTAAGTGGACCTACCTATGGAAAGAGTGGCTTACTTCGGTTGACCACAAGCGTCTTGGCATCATGTATGTCATCGTCGCAATTGTTATGTTGATACGCGGCTTTGCCGACGCCATCATGATGCGTAGCCAGCAGGCGCTGGCTTCTGCGGGTGAAGCGGGCTTCCTGCCGCCGCATCACTACGATCAGATCTTCACCGCTCACGGCGTGATCATGATCTTCTTCGTGGCAATGCCATTCGTTATCGGTCTGATGAACCTGGTGGTTCCGTTGCAGATCGGCGCGCGTGACGTTGCGTTCCCGTTCCTGAACAACCTGAGCTTCTGGTTCACCGTTGTCGGCGTTATCCTGGTTAACCTGTCTCTGGGCGTTGGTGAGTTCGCACAGACCGGCTGGCTGGCTTATCCACCGCTCTCGGGAATAGAGTACAGTCCGAGTGTCGGGGTCGATTACTGGATCTGGAGTCTCCAGCTATCCGGTATCGGTACGACGCTGACAGGTATCAACTTCTTCGTGACGATTCTGAAGATGCGTGCGCCGGGCATGACCATGTTCAAGATGCCGGTATTTACCTGGGCATCGCTGTGCGCGAACATCCTGATTATCGCCTCCTTCCCAATTCTGACTGTCACCATCGCGCTGCTGACCCTGGATCGCTATCTGGGCACCCATTTCTTTACCAACGATATGGGCGGCAACATGATGATGTACATCAACCTGATTTGGGCCTGGGGCCACCCGGAAGTGTACATCCTGGTTCTGCCGGTCTTCGGGGTGTTCTCCGAAATCGCCGCAACCTTCTCGCGTAAACGCCTGTTTGGTTACACCTCGCTGGTTTGGGCGACCGTGTGTATCACCGTTCTGTCGTTCATCGTTTGGCTGCACCACTTCTTCACCATGGGTGCGGGCGCGAACGTAAACGCCTTCTTCGGTATTACCACGATGATTATCGCAATCCCGACCGGGGTTAAGATCTTCAACTGGCTGTTCACCATGTACCAGGGGCGTATCGTCTTCCACTCAGCGATGCTGTGGACGATCGGCTTTATCGTGACCTTCTCGGTCGGCGGTATGACTGGCGTTCTGCTGGCAGTTCCGGGCGCGGACTTCGTTCTGCACAACAGCCTGTTCCTGATTGCGCACTTCCATAACGTTATCATCGGCGGTGTGGTCTTCGGGTGCTTCGCCGGTATGACCTACTGGTGGCCAAAAGCGTTCGGCTTCACGCTGAACGAGACCTGGGGTAAACGCGCATTCTGGTTCTGGATCATCGGCTTCTTCGTGGCGTTTATGCCGCTGTACGTGCTGGGCTTCATGGGGATGACCCGTCGTCTCAGCCAGCAGATTGACCCGCAGTTCCATCCAATGCTGCTGATTGCCGCCTGTGGCGCCGCGCTGATTGCACTGGGCATCCTGTGCCAGCTGATTCAGATCTTCGTTTCTATTCGCGACCGCGAGCAGAACCGCGACCTGACCGGTGACCCGTGGGGCGCACGTACGCTGGAGTGGGCAACCTCTTCTCCGCCTCCGTTCTATAACTTTGCCGTTGTGCCGCACGTTCACGAGCGTGATGCCTTCTGGGAAATGAAAGAAAAAGGCGAAGCGTACAAACAGCCTGCGCATTATGAAGAAATTCATATGCCGAAAAACAGCGGTGCGGGCATCGTTATCGCTGCCTTCTCCACTATTTTTGGTTTCGCCATGATCTGGCATATCTGGTGGCTGGCGATTGCAAGCTTCGCAGGCATGATCATCAGCTGGATTGTTAAGAGCTTTGACGAGGACGTGGACTACTACGTACCAGTCCCGGAAGTCGAAAAACTGGAAAACCAGCATTTCGATGAGATTTCTAAGGCAGGGCTGAAAAATGGCAACTGATACTTTAGCGCAAACGCACGCGACTGCCCACGCGCACGAACACGGGCACCACGATGCAGGCCAGACCAAAATCTTCGGATTTTGGATCTACCTGATGAGCGACTGCATTCTGTTCTCTATTCTGTTCGCAACCTATGCCGTTCTGGTGAACGGCACCGCAGGCGGCCCGACAGGTAAGGACATTTTTGAACTGCCGTTCGTTCTGGTTGAAACTTTCCTGCTGTTGTTCAGCTCCATCACCTACGGCATGGCGGCTATCGCCATGCACAAGAACAACAAGAGCCAGGTTGTCTCCTGGCTGGCGTTGACCTTCTTGTTCGGTGCCGGATTTATCGGGATGGAAATCTACGAATTCCATCACCTGATTGTTGAAGGCATGGGCCCGGATCGCAGCGGCTTCCTGTCTGCGTTCTTCGCGCTGGTCGGTACGCACGGTCTGCACGTCACCTCCGGTCTTATCTGGATGGCGGTGCTGATGGTGCAGATCGCCCGTCGCGGCCTGACCAGCACTAACCGTACCCGCATCATGTGCCTGAGCCTGTTCTGGCACTTCCTGGATGTGGTGTGGATCTGTGTGTTCACTGTTGTTTATCTGATGGGGGCGATGTAATGAGTCATTCTACCGATCACAGCGGCGCGTCCCACGGCAGCGTAAAAACTTACATGACAGGTTTTATTCTGTCGATCATCCTGACGGTCATTCCGTTCTGGATGGTGATGACGGGTACAGGTTCCCCGGCCGTGATTCTGGGGACTATCCTGGCGATGGCAGTGGTGCAGATTCTGGTGCATCTGGTGTGCTTCCTGCACATGAATACGAAATCTGACGAAGGCTGGAACATGACGGCCTTTGTCTTTACCGTGCTGATCATTGCCATTCTGGTGGTGGGCTCCATCTGGATTATGTGGAACCTGAACTACAATATGATGATGCACTAAGAGCGGCGGTTATGATGTTTAAGCAATACCTGCAAGTAACGAAACCAGGCATCATCTTTGGCAACCTGATCTCGGTGATTGGGGGATTCCTGCTGGCTTCTAAAGGCAGCATCGACTATCCCCTGTTTATCTATACGCTGGTCGGGGTGTCACTGGTTGTGGCGTCGGGTTGTGTATTTAACAACTACATCGACAGGGATATCGACAGGAAGATGGAAAGGACCAAGAATCGGGTGCTGGTCAAAGGCCTGATTTCTCCTGCTGTCTCGCTGGTGTACGCCACCTTGCTGGGTATTGCTGGCTTTATGCTGCTGTGGTTTGGCGCGAATCCTCTGGCCTGCTGGCTGGGGGTGATGGGCTTCGTGGTGTATGTCGGCATTTATAGTCTGTACATGAAACGCCACTCCGTTTACGGCACGCTGATTGGTTCTCTCTCCGGCGCTGCGCCGCCGGTGATTGGCTACTGCGCCGTAACGGGCGAATTCGACAGCGGCGCGCTGATTCTGCTGGCGATCTTTAGCCTGTGGCAGATGCCGCACTCTTACGCCATCGCGATTTTCCGCTTCAAGGATTATCAGGCTGCCAACATTCCGGTTCTGCCGGTGGTGAAAGGCATCTCGGTGGCGAAGAACCATATCACGCTGTACATCATCGCCTTTGCCGTTGCGACGCTGATGCTCTCCCTGGGCGGCTATGCCGGATATAAATATCTGGTGGTCGCGGCAGCCGTGAGCGTCTGGTGGCTCGGAATGGCCCTGCGCGGTTACAAAGTGGAAGATGACAAAGTCTGGGCGCGTAAGCTGTTCGGCTTTTCCATCATCGCCATCACTGCGTTAAGCGTGATGATGTCCGTCGACTTTATGGTGCCGGACTCGCACAGCCTGCTGACCTGGGTCGGGTAAAATCAGCGAATGCTACAAGGGTGCTTCGGCACCCTTTTTTATCTGAGGGATGTTATTCAGTCATAAAGCCATTTACCCGCCTTTGCTGACTCTATAATCATCTCTACTGTCAAAGGCTTTAACTCTATTTCAGGCAGCTTTTTTTGCCAGAATGGATATTCATATTCAATATAATTCCGCGCATCAAAGTTTGAATACTCAATATCAAAATGTTCAAATAAATCGACTAAAAAATCATCGGCATCTTCTGGTACAAACTGAAAATCATCTTCCAGGGTCCACTCTTTAGTAACCTGTTTAAGGCCAGGCCTAAACCAACGTTCCCTGATTGGGTAGTTCTTCATGATGTATTCAATTACTTCAGCTTCATAATTTCTCATCAGAAAGATGTCCACTGTATGCGATCTTTGGGTCGTGCGATAAGGTTGTATTTATCACGCGTATGTTTTGTAACCATGAACAGCAGCATGATTAGCTGAGCATGACCGATAAAAGGAATCCATCGACCTATATAAGTTGCAATTTGGTTTGTGGGAACCATCTTCAATTTAGAAAATTTCCCCATAGGCGCATGCGGTCTTAATCCAAATGGGAAACGAGCCCCTTTCAGAAGTTTTCTGCATAAGATAGATGCAATGCTGGTACCCGGTGTGTTCATGGCTGCTGATAATTTTCCTTTTACGGGAATCAATGGTTGACCTATCAACACTAACGTAGCGGCTTCAGTGGTTATCCCTAATGAATCAGCTAACTGCTCAATAAATATCAAATCAAATAGTTCACCAGGCGTTACATTAGCGTGCCCATGATACCAATAAGTTCCATTCGCTTCTTCCGTCGTATCCATTGACGCCTCCCTCAGACGGACTGCCGATCATTCCATGCATCACTGTAGATAATATTGCCATCACAGTGCTTCCAGGTGATTTTCTCGTAACGTAATTCTATGGTTTCAAGATGGTTGTTGTTCTTGTCTTCTGGCCCTGCCATCGTTGGAGAGACAGAAACAATCCGCACACCTTCGAGCAACATATTAAAATACTCGACCTCCTGACCCGCATCGTTAATTTTGTACCAGCGTATCTCTGCTGATTTAAGATTTTGGCCTGTTGCAACAGCTTTGTATAAATACGGGCTGGAGTAATCGAACTCTTTGACGATCATCATCGGTGAGTGCTGGCGTGTGCCCGTCGGCTTACCTGTTGCGTTATCAGTTGGAATAGATAAATTGTGGTGAAAGCCTTTAAATTCAATACTGTATTCCCTATCTTTTACATCGCAGCCACCCTTAATCAGCGCGCCGCCATCGTCATAAATCCACATATTGCCTGGAATCGCCATTTTCCTTTTCCCGCTTTCCATTAGAAATAACCACAAAAATACTACGACTGTAATTATCGCAAGTAAATTAGTTGCACTGGTAACTATTTCTTTTAAGTCTCAACACAATTCTACATACCGTAGTGGTTTACCCTGTTACCTCGCCGCTTTACACTAGTCGCGGATTTTATACAGAGGTGGGAATGAACGATTACAAAATGACGCCGGGTGAGTTGCGCGCCACCTGGGGTTTAGGGACTGTATTTTCTTTGCGCATGCTTGGCATGTTTATGGTCCTGCCGGTTCTGACCACCTATGGTATGGCGCTTCAGGGCGCCAGCGAAGCCTTGATCGGAATTGCTATCGGTATTTACGGCCTGGCGCAAGCCGTTTTCCAGATCCCCTTTGGGTTACTCTCAGACCGTGTCGGGCGTAAGCCGTTGATTATCGGCGGTCTGGCCGTGTTCGTGCTGGGTAGCGTGATCGCCGCGCTGTCTGACTCCATCTGGGGGATTATTCTTGGCCGCGCGCTGCAAGGCTCCGGCGCAATCGCCGCCGCCGTCATGGCGCTGCTGTCTGACTTAACCCGCGAGCAAAACCGAACCAAAGCGATGGCGTTTATCGGCGTCAGTTTTGGTATTACCTTCGCCATTGCGATGGTGCTTGGGCCGATCGTCACCCACAAACTGGGGCTGAACGCCCTGTTCTGGATGATTGCCGCACTCGCCGCGCTCGGCATCGCCCTGACCGTTTGGGTTGTCCCCAACAGCACAACCCACGTATTGAACCGTGAATCCGGCATGGTGAAAGGCAGTTTCAGCAAAGTGCTGGCCGAACCTAAGCTGTTGAAGCTTAACTTCGGCATCATGTGTCTGCATATTCTGCTGATGTCGACCTTCGTCGCCCTCCCCGGCCAGCTTGCCGCTGCCGGTTTCCCCGCCGCCGAGCACTGGAAAATTTATCTGGTCACAATGCTGATCTCATTTGGCTCCGTAGTCCCGTTCATTATCTACGCCGAAGTCAAACGCCGGATGAAGCGGGTCTTTCTGCTGTGCGTCGCGTTGATATTGATTGCCGAAGTCGTGCTGTGGGGCGCAGGCGTGCACTTCTGGGGATTAATTGCCGGGGTACAGCTGTTCTTCCTCGCTTTTAACCTGATGGAAGCCCTCCTCCCCTCGCTGATCAGCAAAGAGTCTCCTGCCGGTTATAAGGGCACCGCGATGGGCGTTTACTCCACCAGCCAGTTCCTCGGCGTCGCGATTGGCGGCTCGCTGGGCGGCTGGGTGAATGGTCTGTTCGGCGGTCAGGCGGTATTTCTGGCTGGCGCATTGCTGACCGTCGTCTGGCTGGCGGTAGCAAGTACGATGAAAGAACCGCCGTATGTCAGCAGCTTACGCGTGGAAATTCCGCCGGAGATTGCCGCCGATGACGCGCTGAAACAGCGTTTGCTGGCGACTGAAGGTGTGAGTGAGGTACTGATCGCAGAGAAAGAGCATTCCGCCTATGTGAAGATCGACAGCAAAGTGACCAACCGTTTTGAGGTTGAGCAGGCGATCAGGCTGGCGTGAGAAGTGCCGGATGGCGGCTACCGCCTTATCCGGCCTACAAGACCGCATTGTCCGTAGGCCGGATAAGCGCAGCGCCATCAGGCATCACAACTTAATCGCGGAAGTTTTTGAACTGGAACGGCTGTCCCAAATCCCCGCCGCGCACCAGCGCCATGACGGATTGCAGATCGTCACGGGATTTTCCGGTCACACGGATCTCTTCCCCCTGAATTTGCGCCTGCACTTTCAGCTTGCTGTCTTTAATCAGCTTCACGATCTTCTTCTGAACCGCGCTTTCAATGCCCTGCTTCAGCTTTGCTTCCACAAACCAGGTTTTACCGCTGTGGACAAATGCTTCCGGCACATCCAGCGAACTGCCTTCAATGCCGCGCTTGAGCAGCTTCGCGCGCAGAATATCCAGCAGCTGATTCACCTGGAAATCCGATTCGCTCAGTACTTTGATGGTTTTGTTCGCGTCGTTTAATTCAAACGTGGCCTCAACGCCACGAAAATCAAAGCGTGATTCAACTTCGCGAGTCGCATTATCTACTGCGTTACGCGCTTCCTGAAGATCGACTTCAGAGACAATATCGAAAGATGGCATCTTTTCCTCTCCCTTCGTTTTTGATGCGAAGCATAATACCCGTAACGAGACATAACGAGAAGCTTAGCTGATGGCGCTATACTTAGGCCATAACACCTGGCGCTGTTGCAGGTGAGGAGGAACAATGAAAATTACCGTACTGGGATGCGGAGCCTTAGGGCAACTTTGGCTTACAGCGCTGTGCAAACATGGACATGAAGTACAGGGTTGGCTGCGCGTACCGCAACCCTATTGCAGCGTGAATCTGATAGAGACGGACGGTTCAATATTTAACGAATCCCTGACGGCGAACGATCCTGATTTTCTGGCCAACAGCGATCTGCTGCTGGTCACGCTGAAAGCCTGGCAGGTCTACGATGCCGTAAGAGGTCTGGTCGCCATTCTGCCTGAAACCACGCCGATCCTGCTGATTCACAACGGGATGGGCACAATCGAAGAGTTGCAAAACATCCCGCAGCCGTTACTGATGGGTACCACGACGCATGCCGCCAGACGCGACGGGAATGTCATCATTCATGTCGCCAACGGCACTACCCATATTGGCCCGGCGCGTGAGCAGGACGGGGACTACAGCTATCTGGCCGATATTTTGCAGGGAGTGCTGCCTGACGTCGCCTGGCACAACAACATTCGCGCAGAGATGTGGCGCAAACTGGCGGTAAACTGTGTGATTAATCCCCTTACCGCGCTATGGGACTGCCCCAACGGCGAATTACGCCACCACCCGGAAGCGGTAATGGCGATATGCCAGGAGGTCGCTGCGGTTATCGAGCGCGAAGGACACCATACGTCGGCGGACGATTTACGTTATTATGTCGATCAAGTGATTGAGAGTACGGCAGAAAATATCTCGTCTATGTTGCAGGACATGCGTGCCCTGCGTCATACCGAGATCGACTATATTACGGGTTATTTATTAAAACGCGCCCGCGCGCATGGCATCGCCGTCCCGGAAAATGCCCGTCTGTTTGAAATGGTAAAGCGAAAGGAGAGTGAGTATGAGCGCATCGGCACTGGTATGCCTCGCCCCTGGTAGTGAAGAGACCGAAGCAGTCACCACTATCGATCTGCTGGTTCGTGGCGGTATTCAGGTCACGACCGCGAGCGTCGCCAGCGACGGAAATCTCACCATAGTCTGTTCGCGTGGCGTAAAACTGCTGGCGGATGCGCCGCTGGTCGAGGTGGCCGACGGCGATTACGACATCATTGTATTGCCTGGCGGCATTAAGGGCGCGGAGTGTTTTCGCGACAGCCCGTTGCTGGTCGAAACCGTTAAGCAGTTCCACCGTTCCGGGCGTATTGTCGCCGCGATTTGCGCAGCGGCCGCCACGGTTCTCGTTCCGCACGATATCTTTCCCATCGGCAACATGACCGGCTTCCCGGCGTTGAAAGACAACATTCCCGCCGAACAGTGGCAGGATAAACGTGTGGTGTGGGACCCGCGCGTGAAGCTGCTGACCAGCCAGGCGCCAGGGACGTCGATTGACTTCGGACTGAAAATTATCGATCTGCTGGTTGGCCGTGAAAAAGCCCATGAAGTGGCGTCACAGCTGGTGATGGCGGCGGGAATTTATAATTACTACGAATAGCGCCGGATGGCGGTGCGTAGGCCGGATAAGGCGGTTACGCCGTCATCCGGCAATACGTTGCGCCTGATAGCGCGATGCTTATCAGGCCTGCAATCGTGCTAACAATTACGGACGATACACCTTCACATTCTGGAAGCCCTGCTCACGCAGATAGAGCGCCTGCAAACGGCTCATCACGCCGCGCTCACACCACAGCAGCCAGGTTTTGCTCTGGTCGAGATCGCCAAACTTCGTGCTCAGCTTGTAGAACGGCAGAGAAACCACATCCACGCCTTCGATTTTCAGCGGTTTGTCATCCTGCTCATCAACGGAGCGAATATCCAGAATCACGTCGTTCGGGCCAAAGCCGCTGACGGTTTCCACTTCCACCACGTCCTGCCCGGTCTGTTGGGCGATTTCGCGAATATCGACATTGCTCGCTTCCTCAACCACTTTATCGAGAATGCTAAAGTCGAAGTGCTCTTCTTCCGCTTCAATCTTCGCCTTGATCGCTTTCACCGTCGGGCTTTTCGAGATAACGCCGCAGTATTCCGGCATCGTGCGGGCAAAATCTTCCGTACCAATCTGGCGCGCCAGGTTGATGATGTGCTCTTTGTCGTAAGAGATCAGCGGGCGCAGGATCAGCGTATCGGAAACGTTGTCGATAAGACGCAGGTTAGTCAGCGTCTGGCTGGAAACCTGCCCCAGCGCTTCACCCGTCACCAGCGCCTGTACGCCGTAGCGCTCCGCCACTTTCGACGCCGCGCGCACCATCATGCGCTTCAGCACCACGCCCATCTGACCGTCATCGACTTTTTCGAGGATCTCGCCGACCACCGGTTCAAAGTTGATGGCGACAAAACGCACGCGATGCGAACTGCCAAAGCGGTTCCACAGGTAATGCGCCACCTGACGAACGCCGATTTCATGCGCCGCGCCGCCGAGGTTAAAGAAGCAGTAGTGTACGCGGCAGCCGCGACGCATCAGCATATAGCTGGAAACGCCGGAGTCAAAACCGCCGGAGATCAGCGACAGGACATCTTCCTGGGTGCCGATCGGGAAACCGCCGATACCTTCGTAACGGCCTTTAATCAGCAGCAGACGATCGTCTTCCACTTCCAGATGTACCGTCACATCCGGGTTGGTCAGCTTCACGCGCGCCGATTCAATATGCTGATTTAAACCGCCGCCGACGTAACGTTCCACCTCAATGGAGCTAAACTCATGCTTACCACGACGTTTAACGCGCACACAGAAGGTTTTGCCCTCAAGCCGATCGCGATACTGCACCAGCGCTTTCTCAAAGATATCGTGCATATCAGTGAACGGCACATCTTCGACTTCGAGAATATGGTGGATGCCCGGAATACGGGTCAGCGCGTCGCGAATCGCCAGGCGTTGATTTTCATCTCTGGCGCGAACTTCAATGTTATCCCAGTGGCGAACAACGGCGAGGGTCTCATCGTAGTGCTTTAACACGTTACGGATGTTCCCGGTCAGAATTTTTATAAAGCGCAAACGCACAGATTGGCTTTTGATAGTGATTTCCGGGAACAATTTAATGATAAACTTCATGGCGGCAATGGTTCTTAAGCAAGCATCAAGGCTTGTCGTGGAGAAAAGAGTACAGCAGCCCATACATGGAGCTGCATCCAGGCGCGGAAGTATACCACCATCATGGTCGTCCTGTGCACATTGCGCGTTATTTGATAATTGCTCTGAGTCCGTTACCATATCAGAGCTGAAAATATTGAGAGTCAGATATTCATTATGCCGAAGAAAAATGAGGCGCCCGCCAGCTTTGAAACAGCGCTGAGCGAGCTGGAACAGATTGTTACCCGTCTGGAAAGCGGCGACCTGCCGCTGGAAGAGGCGCTGAACGAATTTGAACGTGGCGTGCAGCTGGCGCGTCAGGGGCAGGCAAAGTTGCAACAGGCCGAGCAGCGTGTGCAGATTCTGCTGTCTGACAATGAAGATGCATCTCCTGAGCCTTTTACACCGGATAATGAGTAAATGGATTTTTCGCAGCAGCTACAGGCCTGCGTCGAGCAGGCCAACCAGGCGCTGAGCCGTTTTATCGCACCACTGCCCTTTCAGAACACTCCCGTGGTCGAAACCATGCAGTATGGCGCATTATTAGGCGGTAAACGTCTGCGCCCGTTCCTGGTTTACGCAACGGGCAGGATGTTTGGCGTAAGCCTGTCCACGCTGGATGCTCCGGCAGCCGCCGTTGAATGCATTCACGCTTATTCGTTGATTCATGACGATTTACCCGCGATGGACGACGACGACCTGCGTCGCGGTCTGCCGACCTGCCACGTCAAATTTGGCGAAGCGAATGCCATTCTGGCCGGAGATGCCCTGCAAACGCTGGCGTTTTCTATCATCAGTGATGCCCCGATGCCGGAAGTGGCCGACCGCGACCGCATTGCTATGATTTCTGAACTGGCGAACGCCAGCGGCATCGCCGGAATGTGCGGTGGCCAGGCGTTGGATCTTGCTGCCGAAGGGAAACAGGTGCCGCTGGAGGCGCTGGAGCGTATCCATCGTCATAAAACGGGCGCGCTGATTCGCGCTGCGGTTCGTCTTGGCGCGCTAAGTGCCGGAGAAAACGGACGAAACGCCTTGCCGATACTCGATAAGTACGCAGAAAGTATCGGCCTTGCCTTCCAGGTCCAGGATGACATTCTGGATGTGGTGGGCGATACTGCAACGTTGGGTAAACGTCAGGGTGCTGACCAGCAACTTGGCAAAAGTACCTACCCTGCACTTCTGGGCCTTGAGCAAGCCCGGAATAAAGCCCGGGATCTGATCGAAGACGCCCGTCAGTCGTTAACGCAGCTGGCAGACCTCTCACTCGATACCTCGGCACTGGAAGCGCTAGCGGACTACATAATCCAGCGTGATAAATAAACAAACAACAAGTCTTACTTAATAGGCCTCTGATGAGTTTTGATATAGCCAAATACCCGACCCTGGCACTGGTCGACTCCACTTCGGAGTTACGCCTGCTACCAAAAGAGAGTCTGCCGAAACTCTGCGACGAACTGCGCCGCTATTTACTCGACAGCGTCAGTCGTTCCAGCGGACATTTCGCCTCCGGGCTGGGCACGGTGGAGCTCACCGTGGCGCTGCACTATGTCTATAACACCCCGTTTGACCAGTTAATCTGGGACGTGGGGCATCAGGCTTATCCGCACAAAATTCTCACCGGGCGTCGGGATAAAATAGGCACCATTCGTCAGAAAGGCGGTTTGCACCCCTTCCCGTGGCGCGGTGAAAGCGAATACGACGTACTGAGCGTCGGCCACTCCTCTACCTCCATTAGCGCAGGTATTGGCATTGCGGTCGCCGCAGAAAAAGAAGGCAAAGACCGTCGCACCGTTTGCGTCATTGGCGACGGGGCGATCACCGCCGGGATGGCGTTCGAAGCGATGAACCACGCGGGCGATATCAAGCCGGACATGCTGGTCATTCTCAACGACAACGAAATGTCGATCTCGGAAAACGTCGGCGCGCTGAACAACCACCTGGCGCAGCTGCTTTCCGGCAAGCTCTACTCGTCCCTGCGTGAAGGCGGGAAGAAAGTGTTCTCCGGCGTGCCGCCAATCAAAGAGCTGCTCAAACGCACCGAAGAACATATCAAAGGCATGGTCGTGCCAGGCACGCTGTTTGAAGAGCTGGGCTTTAATTATATCGGCCCGGTCGATGGTCACGACGTGCTGGGGCTGATTACCACGCTGAAGAACATGCGCGATCTGAAAGGCCCGCAGTTCCTGCATATCATGACCAAAAAAGGTCGTGGCTATGAACCGGCGGAAAAAGATCCAATCACCTTCCACGCGGTGCCAAAATTCGACCCGTCCAGCGGCTGCCTGCCAAAAAGCAGCGGCGGCCTGCCGAGCTATTCAAAGATCTTTGGCGACTGGCTGTGCGAAACCGCCGCCAAAGACAGCAAGCTGATGGCGATCACCCCGGCAATGCGCGAAGGTTCCGGCATGGTGGAGTTTTCACGTAAATTCCCCGACCGCTACTTTGACGTGGCGATTGCCGAGCAGCATGCAGTGACCTTTGCCGCCGGTCTGGCGATCGGTGGTTATAAGCCGATCGTGGCGATCTACTCCACCTTCCTGCAACGCGCCTACGATCAGGTGCTGCATGACGTCGCGATCCAAAAACTGCCGGTAATGTTTGCTATCGACCGCGCCGGTATCGTCGGCGCTGACGGGCAGACGCACCAGGGCGCGTTCGATCTCTCTTACCTGCGCTGCATCCCGGAAATGGTCATTATGACGCCGGGCGATGAAAACGAGTGCCGCCAGATGCTGTACACCGGCTATCACTATAACGATGGCCCAACGGCAGTGCGTTATCCGCGTGGCAACGCCGTTGGCGTGGAACTGACGCCGCTGGAAAAACTGCCGATCGGCAAAGGACTCGTCAAACGTCAGGGTGAAAAACTGGCAATTCTGAACTTCGGTACGCTACTGCCGGAAGCGGCAAAAGTCGCCGAGTCCCTGAACGCGACCTTAGTCGACATGCGCTTTGTGAAGCCGCTGGATGAAACGTTGATTCTGGAGATGGCTGAACGTCACGAAGTGCTGATCACGCTTGAAGAGAACGCCATTATGGGCGGCGCGGGCAGCGGCGTTAACGAAGTGCTGATGGCGCATCGTAAAGTCGTTCCGGTACTGAATATCGGCCTGCCGGACTTCTTTATCCCGCAGGGTACACAGGACGAGGCTCGCGCGGAACTCGGTCTGGATGCCGCCGGAATTGAGGCCAAAATCAAGGACTGGCTGGCATAATCCCCTCCTCGCTCCTGCTATGCTTAATCAATAACGGGTATAACAGGAGCGGAACAATGCAATACAACACCTTAGGAAAAACAGATCTACGGGTTTCTCGCCTTTGTCTGGGCTGCATGACGTTCGGTGAACCGGATCGCGGCAATCACGCCTGGACGCTACCGGAAGAAAGCAGCCGCCCCATCATTAAGCGCGCGCTTGAAGGCGGTATTAACTTTTTCGATACCGCCAATAGCTATTCCGCAGGCAGCAGCGAAGAGATTGTGGGTCGCGCGCTGCGTGATTTCGCCCGCCGCGAAGAGGTGGTGGTCGCCACCAAAGTTTTTCATCGCGTCGGCGACCTGCCAGAAGGATTATCCCGCGCGCAAATCCTGCGTTCCATTGATGACAGCCTGAAACGTCTGGGTATGGACTATGTGGATATCCTGCAAATTCACCGCTGGGATTACAACACGCCGATAGAAGAGACGCTGGAAGCGCTGAATGATGTGGTGAAGGCCGGTAAGGCGCGCTATATCGGCGCCTCCTCCATGCACGCCGCGCAGTTTGCCCAGGCGCTGGCGCTGCAAAAACAGCACGGCTGGGCGCAGTTTGTCAGTATGCAGGATCATTACAATCTCATCTATCGCGAAGAAGAGCGCGAAATGCTGCCGCTGTGCTATCACGAAGGGATCGCGGTGATTCCGTGGAGCCCGCTGGCACGAGGACGACTGACGCGCCCGTGGGGAGAAACCACCGCACGTTCGGTATCCGATGAGTTCGGCAAGACGCTGTACAGCGAGAGCGATGAGAATGACGCACGGATTGCAGAGCGTCTGACGGGCGTCAGTGAGGATCTTGGCGCAACGCGTGCGCAGGTGGCGCTGGCATGGCTATTGAGTAAACCAGGCATCGCTGCGCCGATTATCGGTACATCGCGGGAAGAACAGCTGGATGAGTTGCTCGGAGCGGTGGATTTGACGTTGAAGCCAGAGCAGATTGCCGAGCTGGAAACGCCATATAAACAGCACCCGGTGGTCGGATTTAAATAATATTGCCCGATGAGCATGTAGGCCGGATAAGGCATGTATGTCGCCATCCGGCCATACCACGCTCGATGGCGCTACGCTTATCGGGCGGGCCTACAGGTTTAAAACAACCCGATGGGCCAATGGTGCCCAATGAAATAAAGCAGACCGGCGGAAATAACCCCTGCGACGATATCGTCAACCATTATCCCCATTCCGCCGTGTACGTTACGGTCGAACCAGCGAATCGGCCAGGGTTTCCACATATCCAGAATACGGAAAATCACAAATCCGGCGGCAACCCACTGCCAGTCCATCGTAGGGAGCGCCATCAGAGTGATCCACATCCCGATAAACTCATCCCAGACAATACTGCCGTGATCGTGAACGCCCATATCCTTCGCCGTTCGGTGGCAAAGATAAACGCCAATACAGATCCCCAACATCACCACCAGCGAGTAGAGCTGCCAGGGCAGAAATGTCATCAGATACCAGAATGGGATCGCCGCTAACGACCCCATTGTTCCCGGAATAATCGGGCTGAGGCCGCTGCCAAACCCGGTAGCCAGTAAGTGCCACGGATTACGCAGGCTCAGCCGACTTTTGGCAACATCTTTATGGCGTGGCAAAATGGTCATATCCTTTCCAGTCAAAAGTGACAGGCTTTCCGTCACGCATGAAGCTGATGCCTTCCACATCCGCACTCATTTGTCCGATGCAGGTAAACGGTACGCCAAGATTCCCCAGCGCCACATCCAGCGCGCCACGGTTCAACTCCGGTACAGTGAAGCATAATTCATAATCTTCACCGCCGGAAAGCGCCCAGCGCAGCGCCTGCCCGGGATCAACATGACGGGTAACCGCCTCAGAATACCGCAGCGCATCCACATCCACCCGCGCACCACAGCCGCTGGCGTTAACGATATGCCGCAAATCAGAAATCAGGCCATCGGAAAGATCGATCGCCGCATTCGCCAGGTCGCGCAGAGCTTGCCCCTGCAAAATACGCGGCGTCGGGCGCAGGTGCCGCTTAATCAAGTAGTCTGCGTCTTTCGCATCCGCCACCTGTAAGCGATGTTGTAAAATCGCCAGCCCAGCGGCGCTGTCCCCCGGCGTGCCGGTGATGTAAATCCTGTCGCCAGGTTTTGCCCCGGAACGCTTGAGCGCGCGTCCCACGGGCACATAGCCATGAATGCCCAGCGTCATTGACAGCGGCCCACGCGTGGTGTCGCCGCCAATCAGCTGCATATCGTAGTAATTCAGCAGGTCAAACAGGCTGTCGCTAAACGCTTCCAGCCACGCTTCGTCAACGTCCGGCAACGTCAGGGCCAGCGTCAGCCAGGCCGGATCGGCCCCCATCGCCGCCAGATCGCTTAAGTTAACCGCCAGCGCTTTCCAGGCCAGATCGGCAGGATCGATATCAGTCAGGAAATGGTTGCCCGCCACCAGCGTATCGGTACTGATCGCCAGCGTCTGTTTTTCAGGAATATTCAGGAGAGCGCAATCGTCACCGATACCGGTTTCGACGTCGAGACGAGAGCTTCTAACACGGTCAAAATAACGGGCAATCAGGGAGAACTCGCCGCATGCCATACGTTATGCCTCAGCAGAAAAAAAGAAAAGGCCGGAGATAGCGGGAATACATCCCGCCACCAGCCGACCTGGAGATTACTTTTTGTTGGGGCGAATCACAGGTGCTGCTTTGTCCAGTACGCCGTTGACGAACTTGTGGCTGTCTTCGGCGCCGAAGGTCTTCGCCAGTTCAATCGCTTCGTTGATGGCCACTTTATATGGCACATCGCTACGTTTAGACAGTTCAAACAGCGCAATACGCAGCACAGCTTTTTCTACCTGACCCAGCTCTTCCAGCAGACGAGACAGGTACGGTTTCATCAATCCGTCCAGGTACGCGCTGTTAGTCGCCACCCCGGACAGCAGTTCACGGAAATACAGAACGTCGACATCTTTTACGTCCTGTTCCGCCAGGAACTGGTATTCAACATCAGCGATGTCGTTCTGGGACAACTGCCAGGAGTAGAGCGCCTGAACGGCACACTCACGAGCGCGGCGACGAGCAGCAGGTTTCACGGATTTCCCCTTACAAAAATCAGGCCTTGATGGCTTTCAATACATTAATCATTTCAAGCGCGGTCAGTGCGGCTTCCGCACCTTTGTTGCCAGCTTTAGTGCCAGCACGTTCGATGGCTTGTTCAATACTTTCAGTGGTCAGAACACCAAAGGCTACCGGGATTTCGCTGTCCTGGGCGACGTGCGCCAGGCCGTTGCTTGCACCGCCAGCCACATATTCAAAGTGCGCGGTACCGCCACGAATCACTGTACCCAGCGCAATCACCGCGTCATATTTACCGGTTTTTGCCAATGCGCCAGCCGCCAGCGGCAGTTCATACGCGCCAGGAACCCAAACCACGGTAATATTTTCATCTTTTACCTGACCAATACGCTTCAGGGCGTCAATCGCGCCTTCCAGCAGACTGTCATTGATAAAATTGTTGAAACGCGCAATGGTGATGGCGACGCGAGCGTCCGGGGTAGCAACGTTAGCTTCAATAATGTTCATATTCTTCCTTCGGGTTCGATATGGCCCCGCAGGGGGGCGGATTTTATCATAATACTCGACGCGCCGCTTCTCTATTTCGAAGCCTTTACGCGGGAATCAAATGCAGGCAAACATCCGGGCCTACATGGCGTATCTCGTTGAATTTAAAATGGGGTGCCTCGCTCAGTTTCTCAAGCCCCGGCAGCACACATAATCCTCGCGCATCACTTCCTAACAGTTTAGGCGCAACATAGACGATAAGCTCGTCCACCACGCCCGCCTGCAACAGCGCGCCCGCAAGCACCGGCCCGGCCTCCACCCAGATGCTGTTAATCTGCTGTTTACCCAACAGCATCATCAGCACCACCAGATCCAGATGACCGTTATGCTCCGGCACCCGCAGGCTGCGAACCGTCTCAGGCCAGATGCGGGAATCGTCCTGTGTACGGGCAAACCAGGTATCTCCCGGCTGCTGCACAATACGGTGCTCCGGCGTCACGCGGTTTTGGCTGTCGAGGACAATGCGAATCGGCTGACGCAGGTTTTCCTGCGGATAGAGAGTCTGGGTTGAGGCATCCAGTTCAGGCCAGCGAACCGTTAACGCCGGGTCGTCGGCCAGCACCGTCGCGCTGCTGGTCAGAATCGCATGGCTTTGCGCCCGTAAACGCTGCACATCGCGCCGCGCCTGCGGGGAGGTAATCCACTGGCTTTCACCGCTGGCCATCGCCGTGCGGCCATCCAGCGATGCGCCGAGCTTGAGCTGCACATACGGGAAGCCAGTGCGCATCCGCTTGAGGAAACCTTTGTTCAGCTGTTCCGTTTCGCTCATCATGAGCCCGTGGCTGACGTCGATCCCCGCCTGCTGCAAACGGTACAGCCCACGTCCCGCGACCTGCGGATTGGGGTCCTGCATCGCCGCAACGACCCGCGCCACGCCAGCGGCAATCAACGCATCGCAGCACGGCGGCGTACGGCCATGATGGCTGCACGGTTCAAGCGTGACATACGCGGTCGCGCCTTTGGCTTTGTCTCCCGCCATACGCAGCGCATGGACTTCAGCATGCGATTCACCCGCGCGATGATGGTAGCCTTCGCCAACGATTTCGCCATCTTTGACGATCACACAGCCTACATTCGGGTTCGGGTGCGTGGTGAAACGCCCGCGCTGCGCCAGCTTCAGCGCACGCGCCATGTAAAACTCATCCAGCATGGCTTAATCCTGTAGGCGAGCAATCTCTTCGCCGAATTCTTTGATGTCTTCGAAACTCCGATAGACGGAGGCAAAGCGGATGTAAGCCACTTTATCGAGCTTTTTCAGTTGCTCCATCACCAGGTTGCCAATCATTTTGCTGGGAACTTCGCGTTCCCCGGTGGCTCGCAATTGTGATTTGATGTGATTCAACGCCATTTCGACGTCATCAGAGCTGACAGGGCGTTTTTCCAGCGCTCTTAGCATACCGCTGCGCAACTTCTCTTCGTTGAAAGGTTCACGCACATCGTTACTTTTCACTACGCGCGGCATAACAAGCTCTGCCACTTCAAAGGTAGTGAAACGTTCATTACAGACCAGACACTGCCGACGGCGGCGTACGGAAGAGCCCTCACCCACGAGACGAGAGTCAATAACCTTAGTGTCTACGGCGAAACAGAATGGGCAATGCATACGGCGTCCTGACCAGGTGGTTAACAGAAATCTATTTTACCCTGAACTGGCGCGACAACAAAGGCGGAGCACTTTTGAGACAAAGGATCGATACCTTACACCCCTTTGCGATCTACCATTAGGGTATCGCGACCATGAAGGAAATAATCTACATGACAAGACGTTACCTAAGAATTCTCCTGGTGGGAAGCCTCTTTAGCCTGAGCGCCTGCGCGCAGCAGAGCGAAGTTCGCCAGATGAACCAAAGCGTCAGCACGCTGAATACGGAAATGGCGCAGTTAAACCAGGAAACCGTGAAGATTACTCAGCAAAATATGTTGAATGCGAAATCCACCAGCGGGGTCTATCTGCTGCCGGGTTCAAAAACGCCTGCCCGCCTGAACAGCCAGATCGGTACGCTGCGTATGTCCCTGGTGAATATTGCGCCCAATGCCGACGGCACACGCGTGACGCTGCGCATTCAGGGTGAGTCCAACGATCCGTTACCGGCGTTTAGCGGTACTGTCGAATACGGGCAGATTCAGGGCACCACGGATAACTATCAGGAAGTGAATGTCCAGAATCAACTGATTAACGCTCCGGCCAGCATCCTGGCGCCGAGCGATGTGGACATCCCGTTACAATTAAACGGATTGACGCCCGACCAGTTAGGTTTTGTCCGCGTTCACGATATCCAGCCTGTTAATCAATAAACCTCCGGCGGAGCGTTTTGTGCGTTCCGCAACATCCCTCCCCGGCTTTTTGTTACTCCTCTGACATCACCGCAATTTTTGCTAAAAGTTGGCAACATTCATGAAAGTCAGTACAATCGCCGCGCTTAAAGTACGCAAACGTGAACGCAATCGATTACGTAGATGATAGATCTGTGAAACAAGACATATTTTTGTGAGCAATGATTTCTATAATAGGCTCCGCAGAAACACGAAATATTTAGAAACGCAAATTGCGCCTTTTTCATTCCCTTCAAGGGATTTCAAACAGTGGCATACAATATGAAAAAAACATTACTTGCAGCCGGTGCAGTGCTGGCGCTCTCATCGTCCTTTACTGTTAACGCAGCAGAAAATGACAAACCGCAATACCTTTCAGACTGGTGGCACCAGAGCGTTAACGTCGTAGGCAGCTACCATACCCGTTTCGGGCCGCAGCTCCGTAACGATACCTATCTGGAATATGAAGCATTCGCGAAAAAAGACTGGTTCGATTTCTACGGCTATATGGATGCGCCGGTATTCTTCGGCGGTAACACCAACGCGAAGGGTATCTGGAACCACGGTTCCCCGCTGTTCATGGAAATTGAACCGCGTTTCTCTATCGACAAACTGACCGGAGCCGACCTGAGCTTTGGCCCGTTCAAAGAGTGGTATTTCGCTAACAACTACATCTATGACATGGGTCGTAACAAGTCTGGCCGTCAGAGCACCTGGTACATGGGTCTGGGTACTGACATCGAAACCGGTCTGCCGATGAGCCTGTCCCTGAACGTCTATGCGAAGTACCAGTGGCAGAACTACCTGGCTGATAACGAAAACGAGTGGGATGGCTACCGTTTCAAAGTGAAATACTTCGTGCCACTCACCGAGCTGTGGGGCGGTAACCTGAGCTACATCGGTTTCACTAACTTTGACTGGGGCTCCGATCTGGGCGACTCTCAGTACCGTACCAGCAACTCTATCGCATCCAGCCACATCCTGGCGCTGAATTACGATCACTGGCACTACTCTGTGGTGGCTCGTTACTTCCATAACGGCGGACAGTGGGAAAACGGCGCTCAGCCGGTATGGCAATCCGAAACGGTTAAAGCTACCGGTTGGGGTGGCTACCTGGTTGTCGGTTACAACTTCTAAGCTGTTTATTTGCCGCCCGGCCAGTACAACGCCGGGCACAGAAAGAGCACCGAACGCGCAACGCGCCGGTGCTTTTTTATTTCTTCTGATCCATCATCGCTTTCAAATTAGCGAAAGGGTTATGCATCGCAGCACCGACATCTTTCTGCGCATCCTCCCCGGCAATAACGGTTGAGCCATACTGATCGGCTTCGGTATATTTCGAATGCTCATGATCGTGACAGTACAGACACAGCAACTCCCAGTTACTGCCGTCTTCCGGGTTATTGGTGTGGTCGTGATCGATATGATGGACGGTTAATTCGCGCAGGTTAGAATAAACAAATTCGCGAGAGCATCGCCCGCATACCCACGGAAATAATTTGAGCGCCTTTTCACGATAGCCGTTTTCCAGCCGCGTATAGTTTTTAGGGATAATCGCCATAGTGACTCTGTATCTGCGTTGAATGTAGGGTTATGAGCAAGTTTAACACTCTGCGTACCCCATTGCCCGTGAAGGATGCAGAAGCCCGCTTAACCGCAGGCTTTTTTAGCGATAAAAAAATCCCGGCCATACGACCGGGATTCCAGTAATAACGTGACTGCGTGATTAAGGCAGAATAGACGGCTGATCCGCCCCTTCTTTCTCAACTTTCTGCTGCAACATATGCTCGCGCTTCATGCCCAGCTTCAGCGCCAACGCCGAGGCCACGTAGATCGACGATGCCGTACCGATAGAAACACCGATCAGCATGGTCAGAGAGAAGCCTTCCAGTACCGGACCACCGAAGAGGTACAGCATCAGAATCACCACTAACGTCGTCCCGGAGGTGATCAACGTACGGTGCAGCGTCTGGGTCAACGACACGTTAAAGATTTCGTAAGGCGTCCCGCGACGAATTTTGCGGAAGTTTTCACGAATACGGTCAGATACCACGATACTGTCGTTCAGCGAGTAACCGATAACCGACATCAACGATGCAACGATCGTCAGGTCGATCTCAATATGGAACAACGACAGAATCCCTAAGGTGATAATCACGTCGTGCGCCAGCGCGATAACCACCCCCGCAGCCAGTCGCCACTCAAAGCGGAAACCGACATAAATGAGGATAGAGATCAGCGCGACAATCAGCGCCATCGCACCGGTTTGCGCCAGATCGGCGCCCACGCTCGGCCCGACAAACTCAATACGCTTCACGGCGGCGTTCTGGCTGGTGGCTTCGTTAATAACACTCAGCACCTTGCTACCCAGCACCTGACCGCCGTCTTCACCTTCCGTCGGCGGCATACGCACCATAATGTCGTGGCTGCTACCGAAGTTCTGCAACAGCGGCTCGGCAAAGCCCGCTTTTTCCAGCGCATCGCGCATCACGTCCATTTCGGCCGGTTTTTCCAGCGTGATTTCGATAACCGTACCACCGGTAAAATCGAGACCCCAGTTAAAACCGCGCACGCCCATCACCACGATGGCCGCAATCAGCAGGAAGCCAGAGATGCCGAAAGCCCAGTAGTCCCAGCGCATAAAGTCATAGACTTTACGGCCGTGGTTCAATTGTTCAACAGTATATTCCTGTGCCACATCGCACTCCTCAGATTGACAGCTTGTTGATGCGTTTGCCGCCATACAACAGGTTTACGATGGCACGCGTACCGACAATCGCGGTAAACATCGACGTCGCCACACCGATACCGGTAGTAATCGCGAACCCTTTAATTGCCCCGGTGCCGACTGCGTACAGGATGATGACTTTAATCAGCGTGGTGATGTTCGCATCGAAGATGGAACTAAACGCGCCTTTATAACCTTCATCAATCGCCTGCTGAACCGTACGCCCGTTGCTCAACTCTTCTTTAATACGTTCGTTGATCAGTACGTTGGCGTCGACCGCCACCGCAAGGGTTAGCACGATACCGGCAATCCCCGGCATACTCAGCGTGGCCCCCGGCAGCAGCGACATGATACCGACAATCAATACCAGGTTGGCCACCAGCGCGCTTGTCGCAATCAGACCGAACTTCTTGTAGAAGAAGATCATGAACAGGATGGAGACCACCAGACCGGCCAGACACGCTTCCAGGCCCTGTTTGATGTTCTGCATACCCAGCGTCGGGCCGATAGTCCGTTCTTCAACAATCTGAATCGGCGCAATCAGCGCACCGGCGCGCAGCAGCAGAGAGAGCTGGCGGGCTTCGTTCGGGTTGTTGATACCGGTAATACGGAAGCTGTTGCCCAGGCGAGACTGGATGTTGGCGATGTTAATCACCTCTTCCTGCTTCACCAGTACCGCACGACCATTGGCATCTTTCTTACCGCTGTCTTTGTACTCCACAAACAAGGTCGCCATCGGCTTGCCGATATTGTCTTTGGTGAAGTTAGACATGATGTTGCCACCTGCGCTATCCAGCGAGATGTTAACCTGCGGTTGGTTGTATTCGTCCTGGCTGGAAGTGGAGTCGGTGATATGGTCACCGGTCAGGATCACGCGTTTGTACAGCACAACCGGCTGGCCTTCGCGCGTCTGTTTCACTTCCGAGTCACCCGGTACGCGCCCGGATGCCGCCGCAGACTGGTCAACGTTGGTGTTTACCAGACGGAATTCGAGGGTCGCGGTAGCGCCCAGAATCTCTTTCGCACGCGCGGTATCCTGAATACCCGGCAGCTCAACGACGATGCGATCCGCACCCTGACGCTGGACAACCGGCTCAGCCACGCCCAATTGGTTTACACGGTTACGCAGAATGTTGATGTTCTGCTGAACGGCATATTCACGCGCTTCGCTCAGACGCGCATCAGACATGACCGCACGCAGCACCGTATTGCCCTGGCTGGTAATCACCAGATCGCGGTGACGCCCGCTCAGATAAGAGATCGCTTCATCACGCGCTTTGTTATCGCGGAACGTGATGCTCAGACCGTAGTTATCTTCTTTGCGAACAGTGGTATAAGGAATGCCTTTTTCACGCAGGTCGCTGCGCAGGCTATCGATATTTTGCTCCTGAAGCTTACCTAACGCGGTGTCCATATCCACTTCCATCAGGAAGTGAACGCCGCCACGCAGGTCAAGGCCAAGTTTCATCGGCTCGGCTTTAATGGCCGCCAGCCAACGAGGCGTTGCCGGAGCAAGGTTAAGCGCCACGACGTATTTATCACCCAGCACGCCAACCAGCGCTTCACGGGCGCGCAGCTGGATGTCGGTGGTGTCGAAGCGCGCAAGAATAGCGCCCTCTTCCAGAGCCACAGACTTAGCGGTAATTTTTTCTTCTTGTAACGTTTTCTGGACCTGGATCAGCGTTTGCTCACTGGCGGCGACGCCGCGCGCGCCAGTGATTTGAACAGCCGGATCCTCACCATACAGGTTGGGAAGTGCGTAAAGCAGGCCGACGACAATCACGACGACCAGCATGATGTACTTCCACAAAGGATAACGGTTTAACACGGCAGTTCCCTTTGGGAAAACAATAGATTACAGCGCCTTCATAGTGCCTTTCGGCAGAACGGCAGCTACGAAGTCACGTTTGATAACCACTTCAGTGGTGTCATTCAGCGCGATAACGATGTAGCCGGATTCCGCTACTTTCGTTACGCGACCCACCAGGCCACCGTTAGTCAGCACTTCATCGCCTTTTGCGATGGAGCTCATCAGGTTTTTGTGTTCTTTGGTGCGCTTCTGCTGTGGACGCAGGATCATGAAGTAGAAAATCAGACCAAACACCACCAGCATCAAAATCAGAGACATCGGGCTGCCCTGCGCCGGAGCACCTGTTGCCGCTACCGCATCAGAAATAAAAAAGCTCATTAAATTTCCCTCATTATTAAAATTAATCAACGTTCAAAGGTGGAACAGGTCGACCCTGACGTTGGTAAAAATCGGTCACGAAGCTCTCTAATTTACCCTCTTCAATAGCCTTGCGTAAACCCGCCATCAAACGCTGGTAGTAACGCAGGTTATGAATCGTGTTGAGTCGCGCGCCCAATATTTCGTTGCAACGGTCGAGATGATGCAAGTAGGCACGCGAATAATTGCGACAGGTGTAGCAATCACACTCGGCATCGAGCGGGCTGGTGTCGCTTTTATGCTTCGCATTACGAATTTTCACCACGCCGTCAGTCACGAACAGGTGACCATTACGGGCATTGCGTGTTGGCATAACACAGTCAAACATATCGATACCGCGACGCACGCCTTCCACCAGATCTTCCGGTTTGCCGACGCCCATCAGGTAACGAGGTTTGTCCGCCGGGATTTGCGGGCAGACATGCTCCAGAATGCGGTGCATGTCTTCCTTCGGCTCACCCACAGCCAGACCGCCGACAGCGTAGCCATCAAAGCCAATCTCTACCAGACCTTTGACGGAGATATCGCGTAAATCTTCGTAAACGCTGCCCTGAATGATGCCAAAAAGCGCATTTTTGTTGCCCAAACCATCAAAACGGTCGCGGCTACGCTTCGCCCAGCGTAAAGACATCTCCATAGAGCGTTTAGCATAGTCCCAGTCCGCCGGATACGGCGTACATTCGTCGAAAATCATGACGATATCGGAACCGAGATCGTACTGAATCTCCATAGATTTTTCAGGATCGAGGAAAATCGGATCGCCGTTGATCGGGTTGCGGAAATGCACGCCCTGCTCGGTGATCTTGCGAATATCGCCGAGGCTGAACACCTGGAAACCGCCGGAGTCCGTCAGGATCGGGCCTTTCCACTGCATGAAATCATGCAGATCGCCATGCAGTTTCATGATTTCCTGACCCGGACGCAGCCACAGGTGGAAGGTGTTGCCGAGAATAATTTGTGCGCCGGTAGCTTCAACTTCTTCCGGCGTCATGCCTTTAACGGTGCCATACGTACCGACGGGCATAAAAGCAGGCGTTTCCACTACGCCACGATCAAACACCAGGCGGCCACGGCGAGCGCGTCCGTCGGTAGTATCCAGTTCGAATTTCATTTTCTCTCCATACGCCAGAAAAACAGTCTGACGTTTAAACCTGTGCCGCGAACCTACTTCCCGACACGCTCATTCAAAGCCTGCGGATTGTACGTGATAAACATCGCGTCCCCGTAGCTAAAAAAGCGATAATTTTGTTCTACCGCAGCCTTGTACGCATTCATCGTGTGCTGATAACCCGCAAAAGCGGACACCAGCATAATCAGCGTCGATTCCGGCAGATGGAAATTGGTCACCAGCGCATCAATCACTTTGTATTGATAACCTGGGTAGATGAAGATTTGCGTATCGCCGAAGAACGGTTCGATCAGGTCGTTTTTCGCCGCCTGCGCCGCACTCTCCAGCGAGCGTACCGAGGTGGTGCCTACCGCGATGATCCGATTGCCCCGCGCTTTTGCCGCCAGCACCGCATCAACCACCTCCTGCGGGACTTCGGCGTACTCCGAGTGCATGATGTGATCTTCAATGGTCTCCACACGCACCGGCTGGAACGTCCCCGCGCCGACGTGCAGCGTCACAAACGCCATCTCAATGCCTTTTTCGCGCAGCGCGGCCAGCAGCGGATCGTCAAAGTGCAAACCTGCGGTTGGCGCGGCAACGGCTCCCGGTTTTTCACTGTAGACCGTCTGATACAACTCACGGTCGGCATCTTCATCCGGGCGGTCGATGTATGGCGGCAGCGGCATATGGCCGATCGCGTTGAGGATCTCCAGAACCGGGCGCGCGTCGTTGAACTCAACTTCAAACAGCGCGCCATGACGTGCGGTCATGGTGGCGTTAATGCTTTCGTCATCGCCCAACAGCAGTTCCGCGCCCGGTTTCGGCGCTTTGGAAGCGCGAATATGCGCCAGAATGCGTTTGTCATCCAGCATCCGCTCAACCAGCACTTCAATCTTGCCGCCGCTGGCTTTACGGCCAAACAGACGCGCCGGGATGACGCGGGTATTATTAAAGACCAGCAGATCGCCAGGGTTGAGCTTATCGAGCAGATCGGTGAAAGTACCGTGCGTCAGCGCGCCCGTCGGCCCGTCCAGTGACAGCAAGCGGCAACGACTGCGCTCAGGCTGCGGATAGTGGGCAATCAGGGATTCGGGTAATTCAAAGGAAAAATCGGTAACGCGCATGACACTGACTCAGACTAAAATAAGAGGCGGGTAGTCTAGTGCCGGGGCGCGCTCCCTGCAACCGTTACCCCTCAAGTTAAGAGATATAAGCTATAGACAAAATCATTCAGGATGCATCGAGGCGGCAACTGAATAAGTCCCCAGGCGCTTACTCAAGTAAGTCGCTGGGGTGAGGCCCGGGGATGGGCCGAGTAACTCGCAGCCAACAAAGAGGCAGTTTGAAGGATGAAGTGGATATGAATTTTCTTGCACACCTGCACTTAGCGCATCTCGCCGACAGCTCGCTTTCCGGCAATTTACTGGCCGATTTTGTTCGGGGAAACCCGGAGGCGAATTTTCCCCCTGACGTGGTGGAAGGGATTTATATGCATCGACGGATTGACGTCATGACCGATAATCTGCCGGAAGTGCGTGAAGCGCGGGAATGGTTTCGCAGCGAAACCCGTCGTGTAGCCCCCATCACTCTGGATGTGATGTGGGACCACTTCCTGTCGCGCCACTGGGCGACAATATCTCCCGATTTCCCGTTGCAGGCGTTCGTGGGCTACGCCCATGCGCAGGTCAGCACTATTTTGCCCGACTCGCCGCCGCGTTTTGTGAATCTGAACGATTATCTGTGGTCGGAAAAGTGGCTGGAGCGTTATCGCGATATGGATTTTATCCAGAATGTCCTCAACGGGATGGCGAATCGCCGCCCACGCCTCGATGCCCTGCGCGACTCCTGGTATGATCTGGATGCGCACTACGATGCGTTAGAAGCGCGCTTCTGGCGCTTCTACCCGCGCATGATGGCACAGGCGCGTCAGAAATCGCTTTAGTTGCCTGATAAGCGTAACGCCATCAGGCAAAAAATTGATAGGTGAAACCTGTCTCATTGATTGTCAGCACCGCGTTGAGTTGCCCTCTTCCCCTCCCTATACTTGCCCGCGTTGCGTTCCAAACCCCTTAACTTTGCAGGAGTATTTATATGGTACTGGTTACTCGTCAGGCCCCGGACTTCACAGCAGCCGCCGTACTGGGTAGCGGTGAGATCGTTGAAAACTTCAACTTCAAACAGCACACCAACGGCAAAGCAACCGTTCTGTTCTTCTGGCCGATGGACTTCACCTTCGTTTGCCCGTCTGAACTGATTGCTTTCGACAAACGTTATGAAGAGTTCCAGGCGCGTGGCGTAGAAGTTGTCGGCGTTTCTTTTGACTCTGAATTCGTCCACAACGCATGGCGTAACACCCCTGTCGATAAAGGCGGCATCGGTGCAGTGAAATACGCAATGGTTGCTGACGTGAAGCGTGAAATCCAGAAAGCCTACGGTATCGAACACCCGGAAGCGGGCGTTGCCCTGCGCGGTTCTTTCCTGATCGACGCCAACGGCGTGGTTCGTCACCAGGTGGTTAACGACCTGCCGCTGGGCCGTAACATCGACGAAATGCTGCGTATGGTTGACGCGTTGCAGTTCCACGAAGAGCACGGCGAAGTGTGCCCGGCACAGTGGGAAAAAGGCAAAGAAGGGATGAACGCTTCTCCAGACGGCGTGGCAAAATACCTGACTGAAAACGTCGCCAGCCTGTAATCGGCTCGAATTGAAAAAAAGCTCGCTATGGCGAGCTTTTTTATTGCGCTTCTCAGGCCTACAAACATGTCGCGTTTACGCCGCGCCGTCCTTTTTCACCTCGCGCCAGATTCGCCACGCCATCACCAACAGTACCGCGACGCCAGCAATCAACGCTCCCCACACCAGTAACGTTTTCCAGCGGCTTTGCTGCTCCGCAGCCGACGTTGCCGTCAGCCGCGCCTCACCGCCCAGCGTTACGCGCTGCTGCGTCATCGCCCAGGGCAGATCGTTAACATCCTGCGTTTTGCGCAGCGACGCCGGGATCAGCATATCCAGCTCAACATCGGCTTTTTCCGCCGCCCGGTTTCCCCAGGCCAGCATATACGGGCCTTTCCCTTGCGTATTGAACACCAGTTGATAACTGTCCCGCGCGCCGCTCAGCGCAGGCAACGTTTCCGGCAATCGGGCGTTGATGGTGGTCATACGGATAGCTTCAACCTGTTGACCTGAAAGAAGAATATCCTCCGAACGCTTCCCGTCGAGGCGGTACAGGATCGTTTTCGTCAGTGGACGCCACGCCTCCTTTTCCCCGCCGCGCCATGCCAGCTCAACCGGTAAAACGCCCTCGTTTTCCAGCGCAATTCTGAGCGACGTCAGCGGCTGCGGCTGATTCCAGCGCCATACGGCTTCTGTTTCTGACACTTTCTTTGCGTGGGCCTCCAGCGCAATACGCTCCGATGCCGGTTCTCCGCTGTCCGCAATGGCGCTTACGCTATTTAAGGTCAGCGGCGGACTTTGCGAATCGAGAATCACCAGCAGGTAGCGACGGCCTTCCGCAGAGAGCGTCAGGCTGGCGCTGATGGTGTCCATTTTCAGCCGATCGTTATCGCGCGTCAGATCCATCAGCGGCGCGTCTTCTTGCACGAGTTGCCAGTAACGTAAATCACGGCTGGCATAAACGGACGCCTTCCCCTGCCAGTTGCCCGCAGGCGTGTTCCAGTTCAGGCGCAGTTGCGCCAGCGAAAAGGCCGCCGTCATCTCTTCCGGCAGAGTCAGTAAATAGCTCTGCCCAATCGCGTTAACATCATCGCTTTCCAGATGAATTTCCACGCCGGTCTTTGAACGCAAGACAAAGGATTCGCTTCCACGGCGCTCCCCTTCCCGCGGTGATACTGGCGACATATCCAGAGGAAAAAGCCGCAGCGCCACCGTCTCTGGCGTGACAGACGGCGTTTTTTGCGCCGTCAGCGCAAAGGGCACCGTATCGCCCTGGCGGTTAAAAACCCGCACATCGCGTAAATCCGGCCAGGCGCTTTGTTGGTAAAGCGCCAGCGGCAGCGAAACGCGATACCACGGCGATGAACCCGTCGCTTCCAGCATCATGCCGGTGGCGTAATCCTGCGGCGTTTCCGGGGCTTCATCACGGCTGAACGCCGGCCACGCCGTACTCAGCAACGCGCTCCAGACTACCGCTTTCATCCATTTCATTTTTCTTCTCCTGCTTTGGGCGGTAACGGTGAGAAATACCCGACGATAAGTACCAGGATCGCCACGCCGATAAAAGCGATGGCACGCGCCAGCCCGCCGCCGCGCGCGCTATCCACCAGCATCAGCTTAACAATGACGGTCCCCAAAAGCACCGCGCCGCATAACCATTCCCGCCGCGAACGGCGACGGGTCGCGAGCAACATCATAATTAACGCCGTCAGCATCCAGAACAGGGCGAAGCAGGTCTGGATCAACCGCGAATGCCACAATGTCTCCATGCTCCACGCCACCTCGCCATACCACGCCAGCGCCCGCATCAGCCCTCCGTTCAACCACCAGAATGCGAGCGCCGCGAGCACCACAGGCGCCCATGCGCGATATTTCGCTAACGGCGACGGCAGAAAACGACGAGAGAAACGCGCAAGGAGGAACAATCCCAGCAAGGCGAAAGCGGCTCCCTCCTCAAGCGGGTTCACCACTGGCAGATAGCGCTGTTGGAAAACCACGCCATCCTGTAAATTCGCCAGCACCAGAAGCAACAGCAGGATCGCTGCCACGGGCGCCAGCGCCAGCGCGCCGTACAACGCAGGCCAGCATTTGAACGGCCACAAATCGCGGCGCAGCGCGGCGTGTACCAGCAGTATGACGATTCCTCCCGCCGCCATCATCAACCCGCTGCGCCAGGCGTCCATTCCCCACGGCAACGACTGCACAAACCAGAACAGCTCCATCCCGAGCGCTAAAAGCACCATCCAGAACAAGGATAAATGCAGCGTCCGGGAGATGCGCGGCGGCAGATGCGCATCATCACGATAAAGCATGAGCACCGCACAAGGCAGCGCCACGCACCACGCCAGATTTTGCCAGCCTGCGGCGAAAATCTGCCGTTCTTCAATCTGGTACAGCAATGCCAGCAGCATCGCAGGCCACAGCAGCCAGGGGCTGTAACCTAACGCCCGCCAGGCAAGCCGCCCGCTCAGATAACGCCAGAGCCAGGCGGACGCGGCGAGTAGCGCCAGCACGCCAGACCATTCGGCAGCATAACGCGCCAGCGCCAGTTGCGAGGCGCCCGTCAGCGCGACTATCCAGAAGGCGATGCCGCCCGCCAGCAGCGCCCAACTGACCTCCTTCTTCTCGCTGCGCCACAGCCACGCGCCGCCCAGCCAGCACAAACTCAGCACGGCGAAGATCATCATCACCGTCAGCGGCGCGGCGTCATCGGCCAGCGCCCACAGCGCGCTGCCCACAGCCAGTAGCATTAGCGCAGTGCCGCTATAGCTCATCCGCCGCTGCTGTTGCTGCATACCCAGCCACAATACGCCAAGCCCCTCCAGCGCCCAGGCCATTGCCGTCCAGCGCGCCGAAAGCGCCAGCGGGATGGCGAGGGTGGTAAACGCGCCGCCCAACGCGAGCGCCGCCAGCACCAGCGGCCTTCCCATCGACGGGTAGCGGCGCAGCGCCAGCCACGCCAGCGCCATATAGAACGCGCCGTAGCCCAGCGCACTGAGCGCCGGACCATAATCCATATGTTGGGTAATGGCGTACTGCATGCCAAACCCAACCAGCGGCGGCGCAAACAACAGCACGCCATCAACAATATGTTTGCCTTTTTCCTGCGCCCGCAGCGACAGCGCCACGCTCAGCACGCCGAAAATAATGATATTGGCAATCAGGAAAAGCTGGCAGTTGAGCCAGTATTCAGGCCGGTAGTCACTGACGCCCCACAGGCCGCCGACCCCGAAAGTGAATAATAACCCCAGCAGATTAAGCTCACGCCAGTGCTGCCAGACGCTTATGGCAAGAATGCCTGCCGACAGCAGGAGATAGAACGAGAACAGCGCCACATAGTTCCCGCCGCCCGTCGACAGCAGCAGCGGCGCAAGATAGCCGCCCAGGCTGGCCAGCATCGCCAGGCTAAGCGCTTTTTGCAAAATAGCCAGCCCTACGCTTGCGGCGCAAATCAGCACCAGCAGCGCAAACGCCAGCGTCATCGGCAGCATTTGCCACAGCCGGAATGCGCCAAAGACGGTCAGATAGAGCGCGCCTGTCGCGCCGCCTTGCAGGATCAACGCATAGACCGGCTGTTTGCGTCGCAAACGCCAGCCTGTCGCGAGCAGCACTACGGCACACAGCGCCGCAGTGACAAGACGCAGTTCAAGCGGAAACAGCGCGTGTTCAACCGTATAACGCAACAGGAAGGATAAACCGAAAAAGAGGAGCAGAATGCCCAGCTTCGCCAGCGGATTTCCCTGCATAAACCAGCGCGCCAGCGAGGTGAAAACGCCGCCGAACGCGGAAGGTTTCGCCGTTTTCGCAGGCGCCGGGAGCGGTTTTGCGAGGGTTTCCTGCGCAGCCCAGGGATTTTCCGGCTCAGGTATGGCCGCTTCGATGGCATCAGGCGGCGATGGCGCGACACGCTCTTTCGCAGGTAGCGAAGGTTCCGCCGTCACCTGTACCGCAGGCGCTTCTCCCGCACGCTGCTGTTCAAGTTGCTCAACCCGTCGGCGCAACACCGCCAGCTCAAAGCGAACCGCCGCGCTGCGGTTGAGCGCGACAATCGCGAGAATGGGAACCACCACCAGCGCGAAGAATAAAACAATGCAGCCAAGGATTAAAAGCTCATCCATGTTTCCACCTTCACTGTACAAGGACAGACCAGAATGACATAGATTATTACATTTTTGCCATCCCTGAAGGTGAAAATGCCGGATCGCAGCGTAAACCAGAACGCGGCTTCGGGGCGAATAGAGCCGACCATTTTTAATGCATTATTGAGGAAATGAACCATGCTAATAACGTGGTTATTTCATCTTATTTTGCATAACAGACACCCTCAAAAAAATGCCATGCTTTGGTCTAAATTATTCACTGGCATTGTTTTTCGACAGTCTGTACAACGTACTTATTTCATTTTCAGGATATTTTCAGATCATGCGAATCAATCTGGACGTTCTGCTCATTCTTGATGCTATCGACAAACACGGCTCGTTTGCCGCTGCGGCCGGGTCGCTGTTTAAAACCCCCGCGGCGCTTAGCTATATGATTCAGAAACTGGAAAACGATCTCGATATTGAGCTTCTCGATCGCTCTGGCCACCGGGCGAAATTTACCGATACCGGACGGATGATGCTGGAAAAAGGGCGTCTGCTGCTCAACGCCGCAAAAGACCTGGAGAAACAAGCCGTGCAGTTAAGCTCTGGCTGGGAAAAAGAGCTGGCGATAGCGCTGGATGATTCCTTCCCTTTCGAGACGCTGCTGCCCGTTATTGATGCGTTTTATGCGCTGAATAAGCAAACGCGCCTCAATTTTACACACCATACGCTGGCGGGATCGTGGGAAGAGCTGACGCACAACGGCGCGGACATCATTCTCGGCGCAATTAACGAGCCTCCGACCTCCGCCGCCTGGTCATATAAAATGCTCGGCACCCTGGACAACGTATTTGTGGTCGCGCCTTCGCACCCGCTGGCCGCCGCCACGGACGGCCTGACCAATGAGCAACTCTGTCTGCACCGGGCGGTGGTGATCAGCGACAGCGCCCGCTTCTGCCATCCCCTGCAATCCAATTTAATGGATGAGCAGCCGCAAATTCGCGTGGATGACTTCGACAGCAAAGTGACGCTGCTGCGCGCCGGTTTAGGGTGCGGATTCCTCCCCCGCCATATTGTCAGACCGTGGCTTGCCACCGGCGAGCTGGTGGAAAAATCCGTCATCTCTTTTCGGCAGAAAGATGTCGCCTATATGGCATGGCGCAACCACAGCGACGGTCTGGCGCAGCGCTGGTGGCGAGAAGCCCTGCTCGCCAGCCCGGAAGTCGCGCAGCTCTATCAGTGATTCACCCAGACCGTAGCGGAAATGGCGGGCAGGCTGAGAACGCCCTCAGCCAGTTGGCCTTTCCCCTCTTTGCCTCGCCACTCGCTGACGTTAAGCAACGGTGAGGCAGGCAATACGACCTCACAGGCCTCGCCCCGGTTGATCGCCACCAGTACGCGCTGCTGGTGATAGACTCGCACAAAGACCACCACATCTTCTTCGGCATAAATCACCTGGCAACCGCCGTGACGTAGCGCCTGCGTGCGCTGGCGAAGTTTCCCCAGACGCTGGTACAGCGCCAACAGCGTGGCATCCTGTTTTTCAACCTGCCACGGGAACGGCTTACGACAGAACGGATCGTTATTGCCGTCCAGCCCCACTTCATCGCCGTAATAGATGCAGGGAACGCCTGGCCAGGTAAACAGCCAGACGACCGCCAGCGGCAAACGAGCCACGTCTTTGCCCAGCAGCGATTTAAAACGGGCGGTATCGTGGCTGTCCAGTTGGTTAAACATCCGTAACTGCTGCTGATGCGACAGGCCGGCGCGGTAGTTATCCATCCAGGCGATGCAGGTTTGCGCGTCAATGTGCTGCGGATCGTAAGAGATATCGGTATTGGCGAGAAATCCCCACAGCGGGAAAGTGAAGCCGCGATAGTTCATAGCGGCGTCTTCCGCATCCGCCTGGAGCCATTGCCGCGCATCGCCAAAATGCTCGCCAACGATATAGGCGTCAGGCTGCGTCTCTTTTGCCGCCTGCGTAATACCGGCAACGTGTTGCAGGTTATTGCGCGCACCTCCGGCCTCGCCCAGCATATGCACCACATCAAGCCGCCAGCCGTCCATATGCCACGGCGCTTTCAGCCAGTGACGCACAATGCTGTCTTCACCGCGGTAGATTTCATTGACCAGGCTTTCCGACTGGAAATCCAGCTTGGGCAGACTCGGATACCCCAGCCAGTCCAGCGCCACGCCCTCCGGGGAGAAAGAGTACCAGTCACGCCAGGGCGAATCCGGGTTGTGGCATGCGCCGCCGCTTCCCCGATTGTGCCTGTCAAACCAGGCGTGCGAGTCGCCGCTATGGTTAAAGACGCCGTCCAGCACCAGGCGCATTCCCTGCTGCTGCGTATGCTGCCGCAGGCGCAACAGCGCCCGATCGCCGCCAAACTGCGGATCAACGTGACGATAATCTTCCGTATCGTATTTATGGACGCTTGGCGCGCTAAAGACCGGGTTCAGGTACAGCGCCGTCACCCCCAGTTTTTTCAGGTACGGCAGTTTCTCGCTGATCCCGTCCAGATCGCCGCCGTAGAACGTCGATCCCCCGGCCTGCGCAGTCACCGGTTCGTCCCAGTCGTGCAAGACGATATCCTGACCGGCGGCATGATGGTAATAGACATTATCCTGTTCCGCTTCGCGCGGCTGGCTGCGGGCAAAGCGATCCGGGAAGATTTGATAGAAAATCTGATCGGCGACCCATTGCGGGCCATTGTCCGGCACATCGACGGCAAACTGCTCCAGCCGCGCGGGCGGGAAACGGCTAAATCCCTGCGGCGTGAACCACAGCTGGCGATCGTGCCAGAGCAGCTTAAAGCTGTAGCGACGGCGCGGCTGTCCGCTGGCGAGATCGATCGCCGCCCGCCACGCCGTGACGCCCGGTTGCGGTTGACTGCGCAGCCGATGCATCGCCAGCGAGATTTCTTCATTATCGTTCTCAGCGCGTAGCGTCACACGCTGGGGCAGGATTTCCCCGCTCAGCCATAACGTAATGGTCAGTTGTTCTTTGTTTTGCTTAACAAATGGGGCAACCGGAAGGTGCCAGGCGTTCAACATCACGTATCCCCTTTGATGAAAATGAAGCCACCTTGCCATAGCGACATCAAGGATAACTCATCATCTTAATGTTTATTGGGGGAGGAGTCCGGGGGAGGATATTGTTTGATACTGCCGGGCGGCGACTTCGCCTGACCCGGCCTACGGTTGCCTGTAGGCCGGATAAGCGTTAGCGCCATCCGGCGGGGAATCACCCCACTTCAGCCAGTTGGCGGTCGCGGCGGCGTTTAAACATCCAGCCGACCAGCAGCAGTGCGATCCAGGCGAAACCGACGTACAGCGAAATACGGGTATCTGGATGGTAGCCGATAAGCGCGATAATAAAGACCAGGAAGATCAGGCCCGTAACGGTTGTCGCCACGCCGCCCGGCACTTTAAATTTCAGCGCCTTCACCTCATCCGGCGGCAGACGGCGGCGGAACGCAATCTGCGACAGCAGGATCATAATCCATACCCATACCGTGGCAAAGGTCGCCAGCGAAGCAATCACCAGGAAGACGTTTTCCGGCATGATGTAGTTCAGGTAAACCGCGAACAGCAGCGCAATGGTCATCACCATAACCGTCACCCACGGAATACCGCGACGCGACGTTTTAGCGAACACTTTCGGCGCACTGCCCTGCTCCGCCATACCGTGCAGCATACGCCCCACGCCGAACACATCGGAGTTAATCGCCGACAGCGAAGCGGTCAGCACCACAAAATTCAGGATGCTGGCGGCAAACGTAATGCCAAGATGCTGGAAGGTCAGGACGAACGGGCTGCCGTTAGTGCCCACCTGGTTCCACGGGTAGATAGACATGATGACGAACAGCGTGCCCACGTAGAACACCAGAATACGCATCGGCACGGAATTGATGGCGCGCGGAATAGATTTTTCCGGGTCTTTCGCTTCTCCGGCGGTGATGCCGATAATTTCAATCCCGCCGTAAGCGAACATCACCATTTGCAGCGACATCACCATCCCCAGCCAGCCGTTGCTGAAGAACCCACCGTTGCTCCACAGGTTGTGGACCCCGGTCGGCTGCCCGCCGTTGCCAATCCCCCAGATAATGATGCCGAAGCCGGCGACAATCATGATGATGATAGTGGCGACTTTAAAGAACGAGAACCAGAATTCCAGCTCGCCGAATACCTTCACGCTCATCAGGTTGATGGCGCAGATAAGCAGCACCACGCTCAGCACCCAGATCCAGTGCGGCACCGCAGGGAACCAGACTCCCATATAGATACCGAAGGCGGTCACGTCGGCAATGGCGACAATCAGAATTTCAAAACAGTAAGTCCAGCCGGTAATGTAACCCGCGAGCGGGCCGAGGTTTTCCTGCGCATAGCGCGAGAACGAGCTGGCGGCGGGGTTATGCACGGACATTTCGCCCAGCGCGCGCATAATAATGTACGCCGCGACCCCGCCGATAATGTAGGCCAGCAACACGCTTGGCCCGGCCATTTTGATGGCGTCTGCCGAGCCATAAAATAATCCGGTGCCAATTGCCGAACCCAATGCCATAAAGCGAATGTGCCGGGTGCTCAGCCCACGCTTTAGCTTGTTATTGCTTTCCATCAATTCCGAACCCATCAAAATAATAAAAAAACCACGGGGCCTGTAGCCCCGTGGTTAAAACATACTGTCAGTGATCTTAGTGAGCGCTGGAGGTCACTTGTCGACCTGCGGCGCGATCCCAGATAATTGCCAGAACAACCATCACCACTGTTGGCATCAACCACGCCAGCCCCTGTTCCGCCAGCGGTAAACGCTGGGTCCAGGCCGGTAAGATGTCACCAATCGCAGAGGCTTTAATCCCGTCAAGGATACCAAAAACCAGGCTGATAAACATCGCCGGAGCAATGACGCGGGAAGAATTATGCCACCATGAGCGGGTAAAGCTTAATACAACCAGTGCGATACACGGCGGATAGATGGCTGTCAGCACCGGAATAGAAATCTGAATCAGATGGCTCAGACCCAGATTCGATACCACCATTGAGAAGCCGCCCAGAATAAACACCAGCGTGCGATAAGAGAGTGGGACGTACTGCGCAAAGAACTCCGCACATGCGCAGGTCAGGCCAACCGCCGTCACCAGACAGGCGATGAAAATCAGCGCCGCCAGCAGCAGGCTACCCGCGCCGCCGAAGGTATGCTGAACGTAAGCGTGCAGGATTGCCGCGCCGTTAGCAGATTGATCGACCAGCGTCGCGCTATCCGATCCCAGACGGAACAGCGCAAGGTACAGCAGCGTCAAACCCACACCCGCCATCAGGCCCGCCCAGACGGTATAACGGGTCAGCAGACGCGCTTCTTTAACGCCGCGCGCGCGCGCCGCATTGACGATAACGATACCAAACACCATTGCGCCCAGCGTATCCATCGTCAGATAGCCATTCACAAAGCCATTAGAGAACGCCGCGTTCTGGTAGGCGTCCATCGCGTCGCTAATCGGACCGGCAGGCCAGATGATTGCCGCAACGGAGAGAATAATCAGCGCGATGATTTTCAGCGGCGCCAGGAAGTTACCCACCGTGTCCAGCAGTTTGCCCGGATAGAGCGATACCAGAATCACAATGGCGAAATACACCAGGCTGTAGATAAACAGCGGCAGTGCGGAATCGCCGGTCAGCGGCGCAATCCCGACTTCAAAGGAGACGGTCGCCGTACGCGGCGTTGCGAATAACGGCCCCACCGCCAGATAACAGACGGTCGCCAGCAGAACGCCAGCTACTTTACCAATCGGGGTGCTCAGGCTATCAACGCCGCCGCCGACTTTCGCCAGCGCCACAACGGTAAGTACCGGAAGACCAACGGCAGTAATCAGAAAGCCGAACGCCGCCGTCCAGACGTGTTCGCCTGCCTGCAAACCGACCATCGGCGGAAAGATAATATTGCCTGCGCCAACGAACAGCGCAAATGTCATAAAGCCCAGAGCGATAATATCGCGCGATTTTAACTGATGGGTCATAAAGTTTTACTGCCTGTGGATGTGGTGTTGAAAACGTTAAATTTTCTGCCCTTCCCTGCGGGACGATACAGCGGCATTTTTAAGCAATTCCAGCGGGATATGCTCCTGGGCTGGCGCGGCGAAGAATAGTTTTTCGATTTACCGCGTAAATGCAGTCGGTATGACAGCATCTGGAGCGCAATTTAAACGCTTATAACGTTTTAAAGCAAGGTGAGATCCAAAAACCAGAAGAATATAGCGATATGAAATTAGCAACCAGTACAAAACGCTATCCATAAGAAAAAGTCATGGCTAATCATGCGAACAAAAAAGCATCAGACGTTGAAAAATTCAGCAGAGTCTTCTTTACTGCAAAGAAAATAAGCCAGCATCCGCTGGCTTATGGAAAGCTAACCTTACGAACCACAATTAAGCGCAATTTTTGGCAATTAATCGTTCCGGCAGCACAAAGCTGAAGCGCGTCCCTTTACCCGGCGAACTGTCGATAATCAATCGACTCTCGTGATGATTCAGCGCATGTTTCACAATCGCCAGACCTAATCCGCTTCCCCCGGTTTGCCGCGACCGCGCTTTGTCCACACGGTAGAAACGCTCCGTCAGACGCGGAATATGCTCAGGCGCAATCCCCGGCCCGTTATCTTCCACGCTGAACTCCGCACCGTGGGTCACATGCTGCCAGCGCACGGTAATATGCGTTCCCGCAGGCGTATGATTTACCGCGTTATAGACCAGGTTCGAAATCGCGCTGCGCAACTGTTCTTCGTTGCCCAATACGCTCAGCCGGGCATCCACTTCAAACGTAAAGGTGTGTTTCTGCTGGCTGAGCGCCTGCGCCTCACGCTCAACAACGCGCAGCATCATCGGCACGTCCACCCTTTCGTTCAACAGCAGCGCGGGCGCCGCCTCAATTTTCGACAGCGTCAGCAGTTGTTTCACCAGCCCTTCCATCCGGTGCGTTTGCTCACGCATCGTATGCAGCGCCTTCTCCCGCGTCGCGCCTTCCAGAGGCTGCTCCTGCATCATCTCCAGATAGCCCTGCAAGACGGTGAGCGGCGTGCGTAGTTCATGGCTGACGTTCGCGAAGAAATTGCGCCGCGCGCCTTCAAGCTGGTGCATCTGCGTCACGTCGCGCGCGACCATCAACAGTTGCTGATCGGTATAGGGCATCACGCGGATCTCCAGATGCCGCCCGGTGTTGAGTACCAGGTTGAGCGGCCGGATAAAATCGCGTGTTTTGAGATACTGCGTAAATTCCGGGTAGCGCAGCAGGTTCAGAATGTTTTGCCCGTTGTCGTCCGGCCAGCGCAGCCCAAGCACCTGTTGTGCCAGTCCGTTACACCAGAAAATCCCGCCGTCTTCGGTTGTCAGCACCACCGCGTCGGGGAGGGATTCCGCCCCACTGCGAAAGCGTTTAATCAGGTTTCCCAGTTCGCGACGCCGCTTTTTATTACGCAACTGCATCTGGTGCAGACCGTACAGCAGCGGCTCCCAGCTCCCGCGTCCCGGCGGCGGCGTCATACTCATATCGACCCACAGCCACCAGGAGAGGCGCAATAAATTCCAGAAATGCCAGATCAGCAATCCCGTTACCGACGCCAGTAAAAACCAGGGCAGATAACCAAAAAAAGCACTGAGGATAAAAGCGGGGATGCAGCAGAGGATCAGCTCCAGCACCAGCCTTTTCCATGACAGCCGTTCCAGCACGCGTCACACTCCCTTCAGAATAGTAAACCCGCCCGCCACACCGAGATGCCGGTCTGGCGGCAAGGTATTAAAAACGGGTCGAAAAGCGATACCCGGTTCCGCGTACCGTTTGCACCATACGATCGTGACCGCTGTGCTCCAGCGCTTTACGCAAACGACGAATATGCACATCGACCGTACGGTCTTCAACATACACATTCGTTCCCCAGACATGGTTGAGGAGCTGCTCGCGACTGTAGACGCGCTCAGGGTGCGTCATAAAGAAGTGTAACAATTTAAATTCGGTCGGCCCCATATCGAGCGGATTTTCCCCGGTCATCACGCGGTGCGAAGTTGGATCGAGGCTAAGCCCCTGCATCTCAATCACCTCTTCTACCGCCATCGGCGAAATGCGGCGCATCACAGCTTTGATACGCGCCACCAGCTCTTTAGGGGAAAACGGCTTGGTGACATAGTCATCCGCCCCGGTTTCCAGCCCGCGCACGCGGTCTTCCTCTTCGCCTCTTGCCGTCAGCATAACCACAGGGATATCCCGGGTCATCGCTTCACGCTTGAGGTGTTTAATAAACTGAAGGCCCGACCCGCCGGGCAACATCCAGTCAAGGAGGATTAAATCCGGCCAGGGTTCATTCAGTTGGTTCACAGCACTGTCATAATCTTCGGCTTCTACTGGCTGAAAGCCATTTTGCTCGAGCACGAAGCAGACCATTTCACGAATTGGAGCTTCATCTTCTACGACCAGAATACGTCTCGCCATGATTTGCCCTGTTTAAATAAGTCGTTGTCATCAATGCGGCGCCATTATGCGTCAGATTTATGACAGATTTATGAAAAAGATAGTCGACATTCGGCTCAGGTTATTGATTTATGACAGTCACGAAACAAGATATTACCGTTCCCGACGGGTTATAATCCTGCCCACGCTTTTTCGTCATGGAACCGTTATGCGCATCCTTCACACCTCTGACTGGCATCTGGGACAAAACTTCTACAGCAAAAGCCGCGCCGCCGAGCACCAGGCGTTTCTCGACTGGCTGCTGGAAACCGCGCAATCTCACCAGGTGGATGCGATTATTGTCGCGGGTGACATTTTTGATACAGGATCACCGCCAAGCTATGCCCGCGAGTTGTATAACCGGTTTGTTGTCAATTTACAGCAAACCGGCTGTCATCTGGTGGTGCTGGCCGGAAACCATGATTCCGTCGCCACGCTCAACGAATCCCGCGATATTCTGGCGTTTCTCAACACCACCGTGGTCGCCAGCGCAGGCCACGCGCCGCAGTACCTTTACCGTCGCGACGGCACGCCGGGCGCCGTGCTTTGCCCGATTCCGTTTTTACGCCCGCGCGACATCATCACCAGCCAGGCGGGGCTTTCGGGCAATGAAAAACAGCAGCATCTGCTCGGGGCGATCACTGATTATTACCAACAACAGTATCAGGAAGCCTGTAAGCTGCGCGGCGACGGCGATCAAACTCTGCCGGTTATCGCCACCGGGCACCTGACCACCGTCGGCGCCAGTAAAAGTGACGCGGTACGTGACATCTATATCGGCACGCTGGACGCCTTCCCGGCGCAAAACTTCCCTCCTGCCGATTATATCGCGCTGGGACACATTCACCGGGCGCAGATCATTGGCGGCACGGAACACATCCGCTACTGTGGCTCTCCGATCGCGCTGAGCTTTGATGAGTGCGGCAAAAGCAAATGCGTCCATCTGGTCAGTTTTGCAAACGGCAAATTACATCAAGTAGAGAACCTCACCGTTCCCGTCACTCAACCGCTGGCGGTGCTGAAAGGCGATCTGGCCTCCATCACCGAACAACTTGAGCAATGGCGAGATGCTCACCAGGAGCCCCCCGTCTGGCTGGATATTGAAATCACCACCGACGAATACCTTCACGATATGCAGCGCAAAATTCAGGCATTAACGGAGTCGCTGCCCGTTGAGGTTTTACTGGTGCGCCGCAGTCGGGAAAATCGCGAACGCATTATGGCTAACGAACGACGTGAAACCCTGAGCGAACTGCGCGTGGAAGACGTTTTTACCCGCCGTCTGGCGCTGGAAGAGCTGGATGAGCCCCAGCGTGAACGTCTGACGCAGCTTTTTACCACCACCCTACATTCGCTGTCCGGGGAGCATGACGCATGAAGATTCTCAGCCTGCGCCTGAAAAACCTCAACTCCCTGAAGGGAGAATGGAAAGTCGATTTCACGGCAGAACCTTTTGCCAGCAACGGGCTGTTTGCCATCACCGGGCCGACCGGCGCGGGGAAAACCACGCTGCTCGACGCCATCTGTCTTGCGCTCTATCACGAGACGCCGCGCCTGAGCACCGTTTCGCAATCGCAAAACGATCTGATGACCCGCGATACGGCCGAATGCCTTGCCGAAGTGGAGTTCGAGGTTAAAGGCGAGTCTTACCGCGCTTTCTGGAGCCAGAACCGCGCCCGCAATCAGCCGGACGGAAACCTGCAAGTGCCGCGCGTGGAGCTGGCGCGCTGCGCCGACGGAAAAATCCTCGCCGATAAGGTCAAAGATAAGCTGGAGATGACGGCATCGCTCACCGGGCTGGATTACGGACGCTTTACCCGCTCCATGCTGCTGTCGCAGGGGCAGTTCGCTGCGTTTCTCAATGCGAAGCCGAAAGAACGCGCCGAGCTTCTGGAAGAGCTGACCGGAACAGAAATCTACGGGCAGATCTCCGCGCTGGTGTTTGAAAAGCACAAGACCGCCCGTACCGACCTGGAAAAGCTTCAGGCGCAGGCCAGCGGCGTCTCGCTGTTAGCGCCGGAGCAGCAGCATTCCCTCAATGAAAGTTTGCAGGCGCTCACTGACGAAGAAAAACAGCTGCTCGCCCGCCAGCAGCTTCACCAGCAACATCTGCACTGGCTGACCCGTCAGAATGAGTTGCAGGCTGAAATGAATCGCCGCCAGCAGGCGCTGCGGGTCGCCCAGGAAGAACAGGAAAACGCGCAGCCGCAGCTGGCCGCGCTGAAGCTGGCGCATCCTGCCCGGCAGTTACGCCCACACTGGGAACGCATTGAGGAACAAACCGCTGCCGCCGGGCGCACACGCCAGCAAATTCAGGAAGTGAATACTCGCTTACAAAGCGTATTACACCTGCGCAGCCGCATTCGACACAGCGCTCAACAACAATCCGCCGAACTGCATGCCACCATGCAGACGCTGACCGGGTGGCTCACCGAACATGAACGCTTCCGCTTGTGGAGCAGTGAACTGGCAGGCTGGCGTGCGCTGTTTGCTCAACAGTCCAGCGATAAAGCGCAGTTGCTTAAATGGCAGCAGCAGTGTGCAAGCGATATCCGCAAGCGTGACGCGCTTCCACCGAATCCTCTGACGCTTACGCCAGAAGAGGCCACGGCAGCGCTGGCGCAGCATACGCAGCAGCAGCCGCTGCGTCAGCGTCTCGCCAGCCTGCATGGGCAGATAGCGCCTAAGCAAAAACGACGGGAACAACTGCAAACCGCTATCCAGAATAGTCAGCAGGAGTTGGCCCGACGCAATGCGGCGCTGGAGGATAAGCGGCAGAAATATAAAGAAAAAAATCAGCAGTTCATGGATGTGAAAACGATTTGCGAGCAGGAGGCGCGCATCAAAGATCTGGAAAGCCAGCGAGCGCTGCTGCAATCCGGTCAGCCATGCCCGCTCTGCGGATCGACCTCGCATCCGGCGATTGCATCCTATCAGGCACTCGAACCCGGCGTGAATCAGGCGCGGCGCGATGCACTGGAAAAAGAGGTCAAGACGCTGGCGGAAGAAGGCGCCGCCTTACGCGGGCAACTGGAAACATTAACGCAGCAGCTACACCGCGACGAAAGCGAAGCGCAGGCACTGGTAAAAGAGGAGCAAGCGCTCACTCAAGAATGGCAGACGCTGTGTGACGCGCTGAACGTTACGCTGCACCCTCAGGACGATATTTCACCGTGGCTTACCGCCCGGCAGGACTATGAACAACAGCTGTATCAGCTCAGCCAGCGCCATATGTGGCAGGCACAGATCGCCGCCCATACCGGGCAGGTTACGCAATTTCAGCAGCAAATCGACCAGCGTCAAACTACGCTGCTGTCTGAACTGCGCCGCTACGGGTTATCCCTGCCCGCCGACGGAGAAGAAGCGTCGTGGTTAAACGCCCGCGCGGATGACGCGCAAACATGGCAACAGCGCCAGACGGAACTGGGCGAGCTACAAACGCGCATCGCGCAGTTGGTTCCCCTGCTGGAAACACTACCGGAAACAGATATTCTCCCGGAGAGCGATGAGCGCGTGGCGCTGAATAACTGGCGGCAGGTACATGATGATTGCGTTTCGCTACAGAGCCAGTGGCAGACCTTGCAGCAGCAGGAAGCGCAGGAAATGCAGCGGGTAGCACAGGCGCAGGCGCACTTTGAGGCCGCGCTCAAGGCCAGCGTATTTGACGATCGCGCCGCCTTCCTTGCCGCGCTACTGGATGATGAGGCCATCGCCCACCTCGAACAACATCGCCAGGCGCTGGAAAACCAGTTACAGCAGGCGCAGGCCTTAGTCGCTCAGGCGAACCAGGTACTGGCAGAACATCAACAACATCCGCCCGAAGGGCTGGATCTCACGCTCACGCCTGAACACGTTCAGCAGGCCGTGGCGCAATTAACCGGACAACTGCGGGACAATACGACGCGTCAGGGGGAGATCCGCCAGCAGCTCAAACAGGATGCGGATAACCGCCAACAGCAGCAGTCTCTGATGCTGGAGATTGAAAACGCCTCGCAGCAGTTGGAGGACTGGGGTTATCTGAACGCGTTAATCGGTTCTAAAGAGGGCGATAAATTCCGCAAATTTGCTCAGGGACTGACGCTGGATAACCTGGTCTGGCTGGCGAACAATCAGCTGACTCGCCTGCATGGTCGTTACCTGCTCCAGCGCAAGGCCAGCGAAGCGCTGGAACTGGAGGTGGTCGATACCTGGCAAGCGGATGCCGTTCGCGATACCCGCACGCTGTCCGGCGGCGAAAGTTTCCTAGTCAGTCTGGCGCTGGCGCTGGCGTTGTCCGATCTGGTCAGCCACAAAACGCGCATCGACTCTCTGTTCCTTGATGAAGGGTTCGGCACGCTGGACAGCGAGACGCTGGATACCGCGCTGGATGCCCTGGACGCGCTGAATGCCACCGGTAAGACGATTGGCGTAATAAGCCATGTGGAAGCGATGAAAGAACGCATTCCTGTGCAAATTAAGGTGAAGAAAATCAACGGGCTGGGTTACAGCAAACTGGATAAGATGTTTGCTGTGGAATGACGGTTGTTTTGCCGGATGGCGGCGTAACCGCCTTATCCGGCCTACAGGGAGCACATTGTAGGCCCGGTAAGCGTAGCGCCACCGGGCATTACGCCTTATCCGGCAAAAAACGATTTACTCCTGCGGCCACAACCATGCCGCGCCGCGAACGCCGCTGGAATCGCCATGTAACGCCTTACGAACCGGCGTTTCGCATTCGCCGCCAAAAACAAACGGTTTAATCAACGATGGCACGGTGTTGTACAACCGATCGACATTGCTCATCCCGCCGCCTAACACGATAACGTCCGGGTCGAGGATGTTGACCACATGGGCTAACGATTTCGCCAGACGCAGTTCATAACGGCTAAGCGCCCGTTCCGCCAGCGCGTCCTGCTCGTTAACCAGACGGATAATGTCATTCCCTTTCAGCGGATGACCACTCAGACGATGGTAATCCGTGGCAAACCCGGTTCCTGAGATAAAGGTTTCAATGCAGCCTTGTTTGCCGCAGTAGCAGGGCACTTCTTCACGGTAGCGCAGTTCATCTTCATCCATCCACGGCAAGGGATTGTGTCCCCACTCGCCTGCTGTACCGTTGCCGCCGGTATGCGCCCGACCGTTCAGCGCCACGCCAGCCCCGCACCCGGTGCCGATGATCACCGCAAAAACAGTCTGCGCTCCGGCCGCCGCGCCATCCACCGCTTCGGACACCGCCAGACAGTTAGCGTCGTTCGCCAGGCGCACTTCCCGCTGCAAACGCGCACTCAAATCTTTATCGAACGGCTGACCGTTAAGCCAGGTTGAGTTGGCGTTCTTTACCACGCCGGTATAAGGCGAGATCGAACCGGGAATACCCATCCCTACCGTACCCGTCTGGCCCGTCGCCTTTTCCGCCATTTCGACCAGCGAAGCGATGGTCTCTATCGTTTGTCGATAATCATCCCGCGGCGTAGGCAGACGATGGCGAAACAGCTGTTCCCCCGCATCGCCGAGCGCAATCACTTCCGTTTTCGTGCCGCCTAAATCGATACCTATACGCACACATCGCTCCTCATTTTTAGGGAATATCAACAGAGTAGAGGCGGGTGTTCTGGTTGGCAATGCAAGCCCGCCGACAATTCGTTATTATACCCGCTGGATTTAACGACAAGGCCGTGGAAATTATCATGCTGTGGTTCAAAAATTTAATGGTTTACCGTCTTAGCCGCGATATTTCGTTGCGCGCCGAGGAGATGGAAAAACAGCTAGCCTCGATGACGTTTACCCCTTGTGGCAGCCAGGATATGGCAAAAATGGGCTGGGTTCCGCCAATGGGATCGCACAGCGATGCGTTAACGCATACCGCCAATGGCCAAATTATTATCTGCGCGCGCAAAGAAGAGAAGATTCTGCCGTCGCCGGTGATCAAGCAAGCGCTGGAAGCGAAAATCGCCAAACTGGAAGCTGACCAGGGGCGCAAGCTAAAAAAAACGGAAAAAGACTCGCTGAAAGATGAAGTGCTGCACTCACTGCTGCCGCGCGCCTTTAGCCGTTTTAGTCAGACAATGATGTGGATCGACACCGTTAACGGTCTGATCATGGTCGATTGCGCAAGCGCTAAAAAAGCGGAGGATACGCTGGCGTTGCTGCGTAAAAGCCTCGGCTCGCTGCCGGTGGTTCCGCTGGCGCTGGAAAATCCTATCGAGCTGACGCTCACCGAATGGGTGCGTTCCGGTACGGTGGCGCAGGGATTCCAGTTGCTGGACGAAGCAGAGCTGAAAGCAATGCTGGAAGACGGCGGCGTGATCCGCGCGAAGAAACAGGATCTGGTCAGCGACGAGATCGCCGTGCACATTGAAGCGGGTAAAGTGGTCACGAAACTGGCGCTCGACTGGCAGCAGCGCATTCAGTTTTTGATCTGCGATGACGGTTCGATCAAACGCCTGAAGTTCAGCGATGAACTGCGCGATCAAAACGAAGATATCGATCGCGAAGACTACGCTCAGCGTTTTGATGCCGATTTCATTCTGATGACGGGTGAGTTGGCGGCGTTAATTCAAAGCCTGGTTGAAGGTCTGGGCGGCGAAGCGCAACGCTAAGTGAATATTCCCTCTCCGCCGGGAGAGGGAAGCGCCATTATAAATAGCGGCAAAGATAGGACGTCGGTTCAGCCACCTGCAAATGGAACTCACTTTGGCCGGGGACGTTAAACACCTCGCCCGCTGCGTAGACTTTCCACTCGGTTTCCCCCGGAAGCAGTACGTTCAACGCGCCACTGACCACCGTCATCTCCTCCGGCGCGGCAGTGCTAAAGGCATATTCGCCTTCCGCCATCACGCCGACACTGGCGCGACCAGTACTGCTGCTGGTAAAGCCGATCGATTTCACTTTGCCGGAAAAGTATTCGTTACTTTGTAGCATAAACTGGCCCTTTCTCATGGTTACGTTAAGCACCAATATAGGGTCGCGACCTTCTGCCTGTCACGCAAAATTAACCGAGTAATTCCGAAGCCAGCCGTGCAATCAATACATTAGAGAGCAAGACCGGAACATCCAGCGCTCTTTGCAATAAATCACGATGACGCTGATTAAATCCAATGGAATCCAGCATGATCACATCCGCGCCCTGTTCCAGCAAATCTTTACCGGCATCAATCAGTTGTTGTTCCGATCCCTGCACGGGATTCGCCAAAGAAAAGACCGGAGGACGTTGTAAGACCTGCCATTTTCTCGCCTGTACATCCAGTAACTCTTCAACCGGCACAATCACGCCCACCTGGTGGCCATCAACAATCGACGCCACTAACGGCGGGATAATACGCAACGGCTCCAGCAGGATCGTGTTACGCGCGGTCATACTGTTAATCGCGGCGGTATTCATCAATAAAATGACATCGTAGCCCTGGTTATCCAGCACTTCGATAATACTTTGCAGGTCGCGCTCCACTTTCTGGCGCGAAACATGGACGATTTGGTTATCACTGAGCAACGTTAATAGCGGATCGTCTCCGGCCTCGACGGCGTACTCCGCCAACACCTCTTCACGGCTGATCTCACCCAACAGACTATGATGGGTAATATGTTGCTCATCGATATACTCCGTCAGAAGCGGCAGCACTTCGCTCATTGGCACAACGCCGATCGTGAGGATAGCCAACGACGCACTCATTTTCTGTTCCACCTTCTTTTTACTTCGTCGTTAATTCCCGGGTAAATGCCTGAACACTTACCTGCCCTGCGCTACAAATGCAGAAAAGCGTAGCAGGAGATCGGCAATGCATTGTGTAAAGATTCCAAATCACTCCAGTAGTATATTGTTATCGCTTAATTTTCAGTTTTAGCAGAATGCGGCAATGAGTGAAAAGTGTGATGCAAGTACGTTGTGACGTGACTCAGGCGCCTTGCCGGGCGTTCCACACGTCAGGATTTATCAGCTTTTATCAGGATCTTCATAGCGCGTTTTGGCATCCATCGCTTCCTGCGCGGAAGGATGCTCGCTGATCAGTGCGTTAGGTTCGGGATAGTCGGCGCGAAGCTGATACCAGGTCACCGTCTGACCTGGCGTTCCTTTCTCAACGGTGACGATATACGCTTCCCGGGGATAAGGCGGTTTTGTTGGCATAGTTCTTCCTTTTTACTGGATGAACTTTAATTATAGACGCCGCCCTGCAATCGTTGCGCCGCCTGCGACAACGCGGCAAGAATTTCAGAAACAACCTGGTCAGGGGCATGGCTCGCATCGATGATGTAATGCGCGGCTTCACGATACAGCGCGTCGCGCTGTTCGAGCACTTCCTGTACCTCTTCACTTAAGGGCTTGCCGGTTAGCGTCGGGCGCAGTCCCTCTTCTGGCGCGGCCTCCAGCCGGTTCACCAGCGTGGACACTGGCGCGCTTAAATAAATCACAATGCCATTTTCTCGCATATAGCGACGATTGTATTCGGTGAGGATGATCCCTCCCCCCGTCGCAACCACCGTTGACGGCGCGGTAACCGCCTTCAGCGCTGCTGTTTCTCTGGCGCGAAAGCTGTCCCACCCTTCCCGGTCAACAATTTCCGCAACCGTCATCTGGACGTGCGATTGCAACCACCGATCGGTATCGACAAACTGGAAATCCACTGCCTGCGCAAGCGCCATACCGGTTGTTGTTTTACCACAGCCGCGAGGGCCAACAAGAAAGAGAGGTTGCGTCATAGCGGGCTTTCCCCAGAGAGCCGCAAAGGTGCGGGATCTGATGTCATCAAAGTAATAATCATACCACCAAACTAGTACATCGTTAAATGTAAATAAATCATTCCACAAAAACCGTGAAAGATTGTACGCGCTTACTATAACAAGAAATCATCAGCAGCAAAGTGTAAAAATAACATTACATTTAGCGCGTTCTGCGCTGGACTTCCAGCCACCACTTATCCAGCTCGGCGGCGAAATGCTGACGATCGCGCGGAGAAAGGCTGTCCGGCCCGCCCGTCTGAATCCCGCTGGCGCGCAGGGTATCCATAAAGTCACGCATTGTCAGGCGTTCGCGGATCGTTGACTCCGTATAGCGTTCGCCGCGTGGATTCAGCGCCGCCGCCCCTTTTTCCAGCACTTCAGAGGCCAGCGGGATATCCGCCGTAATGACCAAATCTCCGGCTTCGCACTGACGCACAATCTCGTTGTCAGCGACATCAAATCCGGCGGGTACGCGCAGTGTGCGGATAAAACGCGAAGGCGGTACGCGTAAATTCTGGTTTGCCACCAGAATAAGCGGCATCTGCATACGTTCAGACGCACGGTACAGAATCTCTTTAATCACATTCGGACACGCATCCGCATCCACCCATATTGTCATAACCGCTCCAGGCTCATGTGCAATCGTCTATTGTCTCGTGCTTTTGTCTTCCGTCAAAGTGCTGTTTCTCCTTCATGAGACTTTCAATCCACGTTAAGCTAATAACCCCAACTAAAAATACGCATAGGGAGTGACGAAATGGAGAAGAAAATCGGTTTTATCGGTTGCGGTAATATGGGAAAAGCCATTCTGGGCGGCCTGATTGCCAGCGGTCAGGTTCTCCCCGGGCAAATCTGGGTCTATACCCCTTCCCCGGATAACGTCGCCGCGCTGCACGATCGGTACGGCATCAATGCGGCGCAGAGTGCGCAGGACGTCGCGCAGGTTGCGGATATCGTTTTCGGCGCCGTGAAGCCGGGCATCATGATTAAAGTGCTGAGCGAAATCAGCTCCAGCCTGAACAAGGACTCATTAGTCGTCTCTATCGCTGCGGGGGTCACGCTCGATCAGCTGGCGCGCGCGCTGGGGCACGATCGCAAAATTGTTCGCGCGATGCCAAACACGCCGTCTTTAGTCAACGCGGGCATGACCTCCATAACGCCAAATGCGCTGGTCACGCCGGAAGATACCGCTGACGTGCTGAACATTTTCCGCTGCTTTGGCGAAGCGGAAGTGATTGCCGAGTCGATGATCCACCCCGTCGTTGGAGTCAGTGGTTCCGCTCCGGCTTACGTCTTCATGTTTATTGAGGCGATGGCCGATGCCGCAGTGCTGGGTGGAATGCCGCGCGCGCAGGCCTATAAATTCGCCGCGCAGGCCGTAATGGGCTCCGCCAAAATGGTGCTCGAAACGGGTAAACATCCGGGTGAACTGAAAGATATGGTGTGCTCGCCTGGCGGGACGACCATTGAAGCCGTTCGCGTGCTGGAGGAGCGAGGGTTCCGGGCGTCGATTATCGAAGCGATGGCGAAGTGTATGGAAAAATCAGAGAAACTCAGTAAGTCCTGAGCCAGTTGCCGGACGTCAGGCCGCCACTTCGGTACGGTTACGTCCGGCGTTCTTTGCTTTATAAAGCGCCATATCCGCCGATTTCAGCCATTCCCGGTAGTGTCCGATTTGCGTGGTCAATGGCGCAACGCCCACGCTGATGCGCAAAATAACCTGTGGCGCGCACGGCAGGCGTAACGCGTTTAATCGCTCATGAACCCGCGACATCGCGGCAATCGCGTTATCCGCTGGCGTACCGCACATGATCACCGCAAACTCGTCGCCGCCAAAACGTCCTATCACATCGCTGCCGCGCAGCGTCATCTGCAACTGGCGCGTCAGGGCAATGATCGCCTCATCTCCGACATCGTGCCCCCAGGTATCGTTTATGCTCTTAAAGTGATCGATATCGATGATGAGCAACGTGGCGTCCCGGTGGTAGCGGCGACAGTTATCAAATTCATTACGCAACAATATTTCCCAGTGACGCCGGTTATAGACGCCGGTCATGCCATCCCGCATGCTCATCACCTGTAGCCTGCGTTTATGTTCCGCCAGTTTGGTCGCCGTCTGGTAACTCACCCAGGCAAACAGCAAGGGATAAATCACAATCACCGGCAGGGAGAACCACCACTCCAGCGGCGCGCTGCGAAAAGCCACGGTAATTCCGGTCAGCTGTAACGTCACCAGACATGACACAACCATTAACACCATACCGGCAATAAAGAGCCGCAGCCCTCCCGCGCCCATCAAATTCATACACATCATCATCAGCAGAGCCGTGGAGGGCAGCACGTTGACGCCCATCACCCCAACCCAGACGCCAGCAAGAATGGCGTCCGCCTTTAAGTTGTATATTTCCCGGCTTAAGGGATCGATGGCTTTACTCGCCAGTTGCCACGCCAGGTGCGGCCAGACGAAAGACCAGCCGACCAGAAACAACCACCATCCTCCTGCAATCGGTTGTGAAGCCAGTACGGCGGCGATCGGGAGAAACATCCATCCCAGTCCTACCGCACGCGGCAGTCTCACCCGCCTGGCGAATCGCAGCCCGGAGCGTTGATGGTCATTTTGAGGAGAGTGAGGTGGCTCACTCTGTGCGACCGCTTTTTTGTAAAAGTTTTCATCATTCATTATTTTTTGGGAACATTCTGAAACAATTTTCCCAAATTATAGAGAGGGGGATTGTGAAGGAAGTATGAAATTTCGGGTGAGTGATTTTCTCAGCTCACCCGTTAGCACTATGCGGATTTTTTCAGACAGGCACTCATAAACTTGCTGCGATCGTCGCCTTTCAGCGACTGATCCGTCGCCTGCTGGTTGCACTCACGCATTCTCTGTTGCTGCGGCGTCAGGCTTTTCTCACCAGGGGCGGATTTACTGTTTTTCAGGCAATCGCTCATGTAGGTCTTACGCGCATCCCCTTTTAACGCCTGCGCCGTCGCCTGCTGATTGCAGCTCGTCATACGCTGTTGTTGCGGGGTTAATGTCTTCTCGGCAGCGCCGACGGCGGTTAAAAAAACCAGCCCAAACAGCAGGGTAACCAGTAATGTTATTTTCATAGCACCATCCTTCTGTGAGTGTTGACACTACACGTCATCCTTCTGGTTACGTGCGCCGTAACCGAAGGAGGCTAACTCTAAGTCTGGCTGCTGACGACGAAAATACCACCTGACGGCAAAAGTATTGCCGTCAGGAGTCCGTTTACTTCAGTCCCAACGCCGCTTTCATGGTGTAGAACAGATCGGTCTGGTCCGTTAATCCGACGACATTCGCCGCATGCGGGCCGTATGCGGCAATGCGCAACTGGCTGCCGGTATGTTCCTGCGACTCCTCTTCCGAGTTGCCGTAGCTGATGACCATCACCGCGCCATCTTTGGTATTTAACGCCTGCGTCAGTCCCGGCGCTTTGCTTTCCGGTGCGATAATCTGGCTGGAATGCGCATGATCGGCAGTCACCACAACCAGGGTATTGCCCTCTTTTTTAGCGAATGCGAGCGCACGCTGTACGGCTTCGTCCAGATCGACCGTTTCACCAATCTGCCCGCATGGGTTGGCGGCGTGATCCTGTTTATCGATGGACGCGCCTTCAACCTGCAAGAAGAAACCTTTTTCATTCTTACTCAACAGCTCAATCGCTTTATCCGTCATTTGCGCCAGCGTAGGCACGGTATCATCGCGCTGCGGGTTTGCCTTGCAGGTCACCGCAGGTTGTTCAAGGTTGCCGTGATAAGAGGCTTTCGGGCCTTCCCAGCGAACCGGCATGTTGCCGTCGGAGAACAAGCCCAGCAGCGGCTTATCCTGATTTGCCGCCGTTACCGCCTTCAGCGAGGCGGCATCATTCACCAGCTGATATCCACGCGCCAGCGCCTGCTCACGCAGCGTTTTCCCCTGCCATTCGCCTGCTGTCGCCATTTCAGCAAAGGTGGCCGCACCGCCGCCAAGCGTAACGTCCGCCCGCGCATTCAGCAATTGCTCGGTGATCGACCCTTTTCCACCCTTCTCCAGCGCGTTTGTCGGGCAAAGAGTGCTGGTAAGGCTGGGGCCGTAGCATTTGCGTGAGGTTACATGGGAGACTAACGCGGCGGGTGTCGCATCCTGTAATTCTGCGGTCGAGACGTTGCCCGTCGCCAGACCTGCCGCTTTGGCCATCTCCAGGATCGTGGTGTGATCTTTTTCGTGGATATCGACGCCTAACGCGCCGTTATAGGTTTTTACTCCCGTAGACCACGCTGTTGCCGACGCGGCGGAGTCTGTGACGTAATCCGGTTTGCCCGTTTCTTTATCCAGCGCGTAATGGGTGTATTGCCCGGTCAACGGTAAAGCATCAATTCCTTTAAAAAAGCCGCCGGCCCCTTGCGCATAATTTCGCGCCGCAGTGATTTCAGAGTCACCCATACCGTCGCCGATCAGCAGGATAATATTTTTGGCCGGTTTATCGCTCAACGAATCTCGCAGCGCCGCCGTTTGATCGCCCGCTAATCGGCGCGCCCCGCCCGGCGTGGTAATATCTCCCTGTGCAGCACGATTATCCAGCACCGTCATCGCGGACGTCCTGGCATGTGTAATGGGGGTAAACAGCAGAGGTAACAGGGCAATAGCAATAGCGCTTTGTTTCACTTTATTTTCTCCATGTGCCTACCCTAAATAATTCGGGTTACAGAAAGCCAATACATATGCAACCTGAAGTACAACGGGTATAAATACAGTAAAATAAAAACAAAGCGACTATAGGTAACTGACGTGACAAGGTTATGACAGTGTTTACTCTGAATACGATCAGCTACGAGGATGCCTCAGTAACTTTTTTACATACTGGCGCAGCAATTCCGTATCGTAATCTGGAACGCTGGCATCCGGCTTTACGCCATCGAGCGCATCCTCAACCTGATGAATGAGCTTCTGCTGCTCATTTTGCGCCATATTACGCAGCATCGCCGTGACAATAATCTCTAACGCTTCTACCTGAGCAACCAGTTCTTTCGACTCTTCTTCTTTTTGGGCGAGCCTCAGCAACAACTCTGAAATGAGATTTTTCATGACCGTATTTCCTTATCCGAGGAATGCTGACGTTATCATTATGGTTCACGACTGCCTAGAGGGTAAAAGTAGTATTTTTATGATAAAGGAAAGACTTTCTGTAAATAATGCGCTGACAAAATGGAGCGAAACGTTTCTCGCAAGAAAATAATTCAACCGTAAAAAATCAGGGTATAAATAGTCACGCCATTGCATAAATTAAAGTTATAGTAAATACGCCAGAATTTAACTTAAAGCGTATCGCCATAATATATTTGATATCCCAGATTGACCCTGTCCAGCGTCTCTTTTCCGCCCAGACGTTTAATCAGCATATCTGCGGCTACGCTTCCCATATCGTAGCGGGGGGTAATCACGCTCGCTATTTTTTGCAAACGTGCGCGGCCGATTTCCAGGCCATGAAATCCGGCAATAGCAACCTGTTGCGGAACGGGGATCTGCTGCGACTGACACTCCAGCAGCGCGCCAACGGCTAAGTCGTCATTGGTGCAAAAAATCGCGTTAATATCCGGTCTGTCGTGCATCGTCTGCAAAAACAACTGACGACCTAAGGCCAGTGACGAAATGGCTTTTGGCACCACATGGTAAGGCTGTAACCCCTGCTCGCTCAGCGCACGCTCAACGCCGCGATAGCGACTGACATCACGCGGGTCGTCCATAGAGCCGAAAAACGCCACGGCGCGTTTTCCCGCCTCCAGAAACGCCTGAGTCATATCCCATGCGGCTTTTTCGTTATCAATACCAACCTGCATATCCAGACAATGCTCGGTGATATCCATTAACTCCGCCACGGGGATACCGCTGGCGCGCACATACTGCACCATACGTTCAGTATGTTGTTTTCCGGTCAGAATCAGCGCATCAATGTTGTAGGAGAGCAGGTTAAGCACTTCGCGCTCTTCCCGCTCCGGGTCATATTCATAGTTAGCGATCAGCGTCTGGTATTGATGAGCGGAAGTCACCGACTCAATCCCCGCCAGGACATCGGCAAAAATCTGGTTGCGAAAGGAGGGAATCAGCACCCCGATCGTTTTACTGCGCGCATTAAGCAAAATCTCGGGGGCGCGATTGGGAATATAATTATTCTCCTCCATGATCTTCGAAATCAGCTCGCGGCTACGCTGCGAGACCTGACTGGGATCGCGAAGATAACGGCTTACCGTCATCTTATTTAGCCCAGCCAGCGTGGCGATATCCTGCAAGGTCATCCGATTGTTTTTCATGAAGTTCTCTGCGAAAGACAGCGTGATCAATTCGCAGAGAACCTTAACACAGCCAGCGAGGGACTGCATCTTATCCGACCGGATTAGCCCACCGCTTTCCCGGTTTGTAAGGATGTGGACGACGGCGCCTGGTTAGCGCGCACGTTATACATCAATACCACCGAGGCCAGCAGGGAAATCGCCATAAAGGTGTACGAAACGCCCGGCCCGCCCGTCAGGCCATTGAGATACCCCACCAGCCATGCGCCGAGGAATGCCCCTAACGCGCCGAAACTGTTGATTAAGCCCATCGACACGCCCGCCACATTACGCGGCAACAGTTCAGGAATTAAGGCAAAAAACGGGCCGTAAGGCGCATACATGCAGGCTGCGGCAATCACCAGCAATCCATAAGAGAGCCAGAAAGCGTTGCTCCCCAACAGCCAGGAACATAAGAAAGCGATGGCGGCAATCAGCAGCAACGGCCAGATAAACAGCTTACGGTTCTGAAACTTATCCGATAACCACGATACGGTAAGCATCAGACAGATCGCCGCCAGATAAGGCACGGCGGCCAGCCAGCCGACGGATACGATATCCATTTGGGCCGCTGATTTCAGGATGGATGGCATCCACATCATGAATCCGTACACGCCGATACTCCACAAAGCATGTACCGCGCACAGCATGACAACGTTACGCGAGCGCATGGCTTCCCCGTAGTTACGTACCGGTTTAATATGGGTTTGCTCACGATCCATCGCCTGTTGCAGCGTCTCTTTTTCCTCCGCCGTCAGCCAGCTGGCATCGGCCGGTTTATCACGAACCAGCACCCACCAACAAAATGCCCACAGTACCGCCGGGATGCCCTCAATAATGAACATCTCGCGCCATCCCCAGGCCTGAATCAGATAACCGGAGACAATCGACATCCACAACACGGTGACCGGATTACCCAGAATCAAAAAGGTATTCGCCCGCGAGCGCTCGGTTTTCGTAAACCAGTTGCTGATATAAATCAGCATGGCTGGCATCACCGCCGCCTCAACCACGCCAAGAGTAAAACGGATCGCCATCAGCATGGGAATATTACTGACAAACCCCGTCGCGGCGGCACATATTCCCCACAGGATCAGGCTGAAAAAGATCATTTTCCGTACGCTGCGTTTAACGGCGTACAAAGCTCCCGGCACCTGAAAAAAGAAATACCCGAGGAAAAAAAGCGCGCCAATTAAGGATGCGGTTCCTTTCGTAATACCCAGATCGGTTTCAATACCTGCCGCGGCGGCAAAACCATAATTGGCGCGATCGAGATACGCTAAGCTGTAAGTAATAAAAATAATCGGCATTAAATACCACCAGCGCCGGGCTGGTAATTTAGCAAGAGCGTTCATACACATTCCTTTTGATAATGAGTCTATACCGCAGCTAACATTCCGCCGTCGACGAAGAGAATATGACCGTTAACAAAATTCGAGGCCGGGGCCGCAAGATAAACCGCCGCGCCAATCAACTCCTCCGGCTTTCCCCAACGCGCGGCGGGCGTACGCTGGTACAGCCAGGCGGAAAAGGCGTCGTCGTTCACCAGCGCTTCCGTCATCTCTGTGGCAAAATAGCCCGGCGCAATACCGTTAACCTGAATATTATATTCCGCCAGTTCCACGCACATTCCTCGCGTCAACATTTTCACCGCGCCTTTTGAAGCAGCGTAGGGTGTAATTGTTTTCCGGCCTAATTCACTCTGCATGGAACAAATATTAATAATCTTCCCTTCCCGGCGCGCCATCATATATTTGGCCACCTGTTGAGAAACAAGGAAGACGGATTTCTGATTGACATCAATAACGCGATCCCACTCTGCTTCAGGAAATTCCGTCAGGGGGTAACGACGCTGGATACCGGCATTATTGATGAGAATATCAATCGCCCCAATTTCCTGCTCAATATGCGCAATCGCTTTTTCCACCTCCGCCGCGTGAGTGACATCAAACCCATAACCCACGGCGTCATAACCCAGAGCCGTCAGTGTGCTCGCGGCCTGTTCCGCCCGCTGCTGCGTAATGTCGTTAATCACCAGGCTGGCGCCATGCTCTGCCAGCCCCCTTGCCAGCAAATTACCGATTCCCTGCGCTGACCCCGTAATCAATGCGCGTTTACCTGCAAGACTAAAAATACTTTTCATCAAAAACCTCTTTTTCGATAACTGTTACGCGTAACTGTATACGCGTAACAGCAGAAAAAAGAAGTTCTCTTACACAACTAATGGTCAATTTGTGATCTACATTGGATTTGGCAGCAAAGAAAGGATCATGTACAGAATGCTTTCTGCACATGATCACGATTAACAGCGGATCTCAGGCTGCGTGACGGCGGCGCAACGCAATCGCCAGTTGCCAGATATTCACCAGCACAATGAGCGCCGTCGCGACAAATACCCAGCGAAAGCCCGCCATCGCCGATACGGATGCCCCCATCAGCGGCCCGGCCACATTTCCGAGATACATAAACGACTGGTTATAACCAAAGATACGGCCGGTTATTCGATCGCTGGAATACTTCACCAATAAGGTCTGTACGGCAGGCAGCATCGCGCCATCGGCAAAACCTAACAGAAAACGCAGAACCCCCAACTGGAACGGCGTCGTCACCCACGACATGGCGAAAAACAGCACCACGGCACAGACCAGCGTCGCCATCAGAATCCTTTCCGTCCCGATCCTGTCGCCAAGTTTGCCAAGGCGGGGGGCGGAAATGAGCGCTGAAACGCCGGGCACCGACGCAATTAATCCGCTCAAAAAGGCAATGTTCGTGCTGTCCGGCAGCATGGATTTGATAAACAGCGCCAGGATGGGGCTGATCGAACCGTTACAGAGCTGTATCACCATCGTCGTGAAAAACAGGCTAATCACCAGACCCGGATAGGGCAATGAGGCAAAAACCGCTTTGCCGCTCAGTCGTTCACTCTTTTTGAGAGTCGGACGAACGCCCTCTTTAATTAAAAACAGCGTTACCAGAAAGCTCACCATCAACAGCGTGGCGGTAATAAAAAAGACCGCCCGCAGCCCGATATGATCGGCAATAACTCCGCCCATTAACGGCCCGCCGATCACCCCGCTGATCTGGGCGGTGGAAAGCGTGCTGAGCGCCCAGCCGCTACGCTCTCTCGGCACCTGCGAAGCCACCAGCGCCATCGCGTTAGGAATGTACCCGGAGGTGAGCCCCATGACGCCGCGCAAAAGAAACAGTTGCCAGACATTGGTCGCAAACGCCTGAAGTAAAATCGCGATCGCCATGCCGAGCGATGCGCGCAGTAGCATCAGTTTGCGGCCTTTACGGTCAGCCAGACTGCCCCACATGGGCGAAACAATCGCGGAGATGAGAAAGGTAATACTGAAGGTTAAGCCAGACCACATGGAGAGCGCTTCATGCGAAGTGACGCCCATTTGCGAGATATACAGCGGTAAAAATGGCAGGATCTGACTGATCGCCAGCCCGGTAAAAAAGCAGCCGAACCAGACGGAGATAAGATTAACCTTCCAGGATTCCATAAGTGCTCATAACGATAAATAGCTGAAAACGCTCACCAGCTTAGCAAGTTGCGTCAGCAGAAGCGGTTCCAGAGATGCGGTAACCTCTATTTTGCTATTTTATCTCCCCGTTCATCAGATTTGTGAAATATGTCACATTATATATCCGTTCAGAACAGGGATTTATGCTTCAACGACAAAGCCCGTATCCGCGCATACCGAGATGGAAATGGTTGGCGTGCGCGGCGTTGTACTCCGGCCCCAGTCCATTGCCATAATAAGTGCAACTGGCGTTAAGCATCGCGCGCAGCCAGGGGGCGGTTTTCTCATCCTTCCATCCCCGCAGAACCGTAACTTTTCGACCGTCCGCCAGTTGAAAACCGCTGATATCCCACGCCTGTGCGCTGGCATGTTCACTGCGACGCGCATCCGCCCGGTGATAGATATTGCGACAGGCATAGCTGCCAAGGTGCTCAATACGGGTCAGTTGACTGCCCATAAACGACTGGGTTAGCGGTTTCGCCTGGCGCGCCACAAACAGCGCAGAACTCAGCGCCAGCGGGCAAGAGGCCAGGAAACTGCTGCTCAACGCCACGGAGCCAAAATGCCTGACCCGTACCACGTCTGACAGCGGACATTCGCCCGCGCTGTCGGCAACGGGTTGCGACGAGATCATTCCCTGGCGATTGGCCTGCTCAAGTAATCCCTGGCACTGTTGCGGCGTCAGACGCTGTAGTTTGAATTTGGTGAGCCAGCCCGGAGGGTCGGACAGTCGCAGAGGAACAAAAGGATTGTAATGCGACGGAAGAGAGCGGTAACCCACCACACCCACGGCCCCCAGCAGCACAATCGCAAGCCAACCCTTACCTTTCACGCCCCCTCCTCTCTGATTCCCTTAAACATTATGGCAGAAGCCCGCGAATCCGACGTTTTGTCGTGGTAATGTATACGCTTTGCGTTCGATGGAATGGGTTTTTAAGATGGCAAAATTGCGGGTAGGTATCGTATTTGGTGGTAAATCAGCGGAACATGAAGTGTCTTTGCAATCGGCAAAAAATATTGTCGATGCCATCGACAAAGCCCGCTTTGACGTTGTGCTGTTAGGCATTGATAAACAAGGGCAATGGCATGTCAGCGATGCCGAAAACTATCTGCTGAATGCAAACGACCCCGCGCACATTACGCTGCGCCCCTCTTCTACCAGCCTGGCGCAGGTTCCGGGCAAACACGAACACCAGTTAATTGACGCACAGAACGGCCAGCCGTTGCCGACGGTGGACGTCATTTTCCCGATCGTACACGGCACGCTGGGGGAAGACGGCTCGCTGCAAGGGATGCTGCGCGTAGCGAATTTACCGTTTGTCGGCTCCGATGTGCTGGGTTCCGCCGCCTGCATGGATAAAGACGTCACCAAACGTCTGCTGCGCGATGCCGGGCTGAACATCGCGCCGTTTATTACGCTGACTCGCGCGAATCGCGATGCGATCCGTTTTGCGGAAGTGGCGTCCCGGCTGGGTCTGCCGCTGTTTGTGAAACCCGCAAATCAGGGCTCCTCTGTGGGCGTCAGCAAAGTCACCAGCGAAGCGCAATATGAACAGGCCGTTGCGCTGGCGTTCGAATTCGATCACAAAGTGGTTGTTGAGCAAGGGATCAAAGGCCGTGAGATCGAGTGCGCCGTGCTGGGCAACGATCACCCGCAGGCCAGCACCTGCGGCGAGATCGTCCTGAACAGTGATTTTTACGCTTACGACACCAAATATATCGACGACAACGGGGCGCAGGTCGTGGTTCCCGCCCAAATCCCGCAAGAGGTGAACGACAAGATCCGCCAGATCGCCATTCAGGCGTACCAGACGTTAGGTTGTGCGGGAATGGCGCGCGTGGACGTCTTCTTAACGGCGGAAAACGAGGTGGTGATTAACGAGATCAATACGCTGCCGGGATTCACCAACATCAGCATGTACCCGAAACTCTGGCAGGCAAGTGGCTTAGGGTATACCGATTTGATTACCCGTCTGATTGAACTGGCGCTGGAACGTCATGCGGCGGATAACGCCCTGAAAACCAGCATGTCATGATGACGATGCGCCATCTGGTGTTGATCGCCTGATGGCGCTGTGGCTTATCAGGCCTACGACGTTTTACGCCCGTAGGCCGATACCGCTATCCGGCACACTACCGCATTAAGCTTCTTCGGTTTTATCATCCTCACGGCGACGAATAATCAGTCCGGCAAGCCAGAAACTGAATACCCACGTCACCAGGCCTACCGCGTAGGTTTGCCATCCTTTTGCTTCAAAGCCCAACAACCCCACCACGCCATTCAAAATAAAGATCAGCCCAATGGCGAAAGCATAATAGTGCCAGTCACGGCGAATTTTTACAGGCAGGTTCATGACAGCTCCGACGCTAAAACAATAAAAAATCATCCTCGCACATTTCTGCCTGAGCGTCTGTGGCCTGTGCGGAATTTCTCAAATGTTAATCAATTTAGATTAAGGTAACAAAATTGTGACATAAGACAAAAAATCCGCAATCCTGGAGTCATCCCTGAGTGAAATTACCATCATTCTGATATTGACAAACACGATGACCTGTCAGACTTCACGATAAGCCGCTGGCATGACGCCAGATTCGTGCAGAAGACTATCCCGGAGGTCTTTATGGCTGACTTTACCCTCTCAAAATCCCTGTTTAGCGGGAAACATCGAGATACCTCCTCCACGCCAGGTAATATCGCCTATGCCGTGTTTGTGCTGTTTTGCTTTTGGGCAGGGGCGCAGATCCTGAACCTTCTGGTTCACGCGCCTGGCGTTTATGAACATCTGATGCAGATGCAAGAGACCGGACGCCCCCGCGTGGAAATTGGATTAGGCGTCGGCACCATTTTCGGACTGGTGCCTTTCCTGACAGGTTGCCTGATTTTTGGCGTCATTGCCGTAATTTTGCGCTGGCGTCACCGTCATCAGTAACCCTCCCTGTGCCGGATGACGCCAGGTTTATCCGGCCTACAAATTCATACAACGCGCCCGACGCTCATCCACACGTTTAGCAAACCACGCGGTAGTGAGATTACGGGTGATCTTCGGACTTTCCAGTTGAATACCTGGCAACATCTCGCGCGGTAATGCCTTACCGGTTTTGGCTTCCGCCAGCTTATACACTTTCTCGTACAACGCCGTCTCCTCAAAAGCGAGGCTGTCTCCCTTTTCCAGTTGACGTCGAATCGCGCTGTCGCTCATGTCCAGTTTGCCCGCCAGCTTACGGATTGCCTGTTCCGTTTTCCCGGCCTCTTTGCTGTCATAACGAATCAAGTCGCCGTCCAGCGCCAGCTTAACGCCGCTGGCTTTACTGACCGCATTCTGAAATGCCGCATTACGACTGGCGTACCAACCGGCATTAAAATCAGCAAAACGGAATACAGGCGCGCTGTAATTCGCCGGATAGTTCAACAGATGCCAGGTTCCAAACCACAGTCCGCCACGGCGGCTAAAGACCTCCTGGCGAACCGTCCCGTTCATGGTCCACGGATAACCTTTTGTGTGCTGTTCAGCAAAGGCGATGCTGACCTGCATCGGCCCGCCGGTATGCACCGGATTAAGCGAACCGAACAGCGTCTGCCCCATCGGCACCATATTAATAAAATCATCAAAAATCGCGCTGAGCTGTTTTTCCGTTTTCACCGCGTCCAGACGTTCGCTGTAGCTTTTTCCGTTCGGGGAGTTAATTTTCAGCGCGGTATGCACCAGAAAAACAGGGATATGCATCCGCTCAGCACGCCTGTCAATCTCCTGCCAGGCGATTTTGCTCAACCCCGGCACCACCGGGTCCGCCTGATAGTTAGACTCCTGCTGCGCCACCGCCAGAACCGAGCAGACATTCTCAACCGTTGGCGCCAGCCCCTGGCTTTCGAAGGCCTTTGCGATGTCCTGCGCCCACGCGTCCCTGTCTTTTACGCTGGCGGGCATTTTCTGGCGCACCACGCTTGCCACATCGACAGGTTTTTCCCCTTTTTTCAGCGGTTGCGAAGGCTGGCTACTACACCCTGCCAGCACCAATGCAGCCAGGAATGACAAAGGGTAAAGACGGGACGCCGCCGACATAACGTTTCCTTTTGTTTGTTAGCTAAATGTATTCGTCACTTCCTGGATATCCTGTCCATCCAGTTCGCGCTCAAAGCTGCGCAGACGTTTATAGATGGACATCAGTTCCACCAGCGTGGTCCAGGAGTTAATCAGATACTGGAAGGAACCGCGCACCTGACCAAACACGTTGGTAATCTGCGTCATCAGGCCCAGCGTAATCGTACCGGCAACAATCGACGGAAACAGCAGGAACAGACCGAAAACGTTATCCACCTGTAGATAGAGAATGCGCGCAATGTTGAAGTACATATAGTGGAAGTAGAGGCGGAAATAGTTCCGGCGCACCGCGCTGAACAACTCACGTACTGTGGGCGGCGTAGCGCGGCTGGCGTCGTCTTCACCGTAGACCAGCTCTTTACGGTAAGCGGCCTCAACCCGCTGGTTTTTAAACTCCAGCCCCGGCAGTTTGATCCCCACCACGGCCAGCAATCCTGTTCCCATCAGCGACCAGATGATAGCCGCGATAACCAGCCCATAAGGAATATGCCCGACGATCGGCAGGTCCGGTACGTGCGCAGACAGCGTAACCAGTACGGGTAAAAAGGCGATCAACGTCATGATGGCATTGATAAAGCTTACGCCCATATTCTCCAGCGTAGAGGCAAAACGCATCGTATCTTCCTGCACACGCTGCGCGGCGCCTTCAATATGGCGCAAATGCTGCCAGTGCGCCATGTAGTGCTCGTTCATCGCGGTACGCCAGCGAAACACATAATGGCTGACGAAGAAATTGTTCATCACGCCAATCACTACGGCAATCAGCGCTATTCCGAGGAACACGCCGACTTCACGGTAAAACTGTTCGATAGTGACCTTATGCGGCGAGCTCAGCGCCGTCTGGATCAGGTCGTAAAACGGCGCGTACCAGGCGTTGACCGCCACGCCCACTTCCACCAAAAACCAGGTCACAAAAATGATCAACGAAGTGCCCAGAATCGACCAGTATTGCCAGCGATGCGGGCTATAAATAAACCAGAACATCGCAAACAATCCGACGCAAAGGACGTAATACGCGTAGAAAATCAGGTAGTCCAGCGACCAGAAGCGTGCGGCACTGATGGGAACATCACCGGAAGCGCCAGTAAGATGCGCAACCCAGGCGCCTCCGCCCGCTTGCCAGAAAATGACGGCGACAAGCGCCCAAAAAAACGCCGAGATAAAAAACGGCCCCGGCTTTGGGAAAAAAGACTTAAACATGATGCTCTCCTGCTAACTTCTTATCGTTATGACGACTGCTGTGCTTTTGCCGCAGCGCTGAGCGCGACAAGACGGGCCTGACCCAACAAAACCGCGACGGAAACCGAGCATTGTGACCCGTATTCGCCAGCTTAGTTCGCACATCGTTTTTTCAGAATTGTTTCAGCGAGTTTCGGCTCCCTTCAACGGCAACAGGAAGGCGAAACCCAAAAACCGACCAAGGTTACCACAAGCGCGGGATCACAAAAGCGGACATTCGCGATTGGGAAAAAATGCCCTGTTTACTCGTCGTTACGTTTTTCACACTATTATTGTCTTTTTAGCGCTTTGCAACGCGCCGCCAGGTAGTATAAATACGCATAGTTTTTTCATTTAACTGATGGACACAACCGTTGAAACGTAGTCTGCTTTTTTCTGCCGTGCTGTGCGCGGCGTCATTGACATCTGTCCAGGCGGCACAGCCAATCACCGATCCGGTTTTCGCTTCCGATATCGTTGATCGTTATGCCAACCATATCTTTTACGGCAGCGGCGCGACGGGAATGGCGCTGGTGGTGATTGATGGTAATCAACGCGTGTTCCGCAGTTTCGGGGAGACTCGCCCCGGCAATAACGTACATCCTCAACTGGACTCCGTTATTCGCATTGCGTCTATCACGAAACTCATGACCAGCGAGATGCTGGTCAAACTGCTCGATCAGGGGACGGTGAAATTACACGACCCGCTGAGCAAGTATGCCCCGCCCGGTGCGCGTGTACCGACCTACAACGGAACGCCTATCACCCTGGTGAATCTGGCGACCCATACCAGCGCCCTGCCGCGTGAGCAACCCGGCGGCGCGCCGCATCGCCCGGTATTTGTCTGGCCAACCCGCGAACAGCGCTGGAGCTACCTCTCTACCGCAACGCTAAAAGCGGCTCCTGGCTCGCAGGCGTCTTATTCCAACCTTGCGTTTGACCTGCTGGCTGACGCGCTGGCAACCGCATCCGGCAAACCCTACACGCAGTTATTTGAAGAACAGATTACGCGCCCATTGGGGATGAAAGACACAACCTTTACCCCCTCCCCCGATCAGTGCAAGCGCCTGATGGTGGCGGAGAAAGGGGCCAGTCCCTGTAACAACACGCTGGCAGCAATTGGCAGCGGCGGCGTCTATTCCACGCCGGGAGATATGATGCGCTGGATGCAGCAATATCTCTCATCCGACTTTTATCATCGCAGTAATCAGGCCGATCGTATGCAGACGCTGATTTATCAGCGAACTCAGCTCACACGGGTGACAGGTATGGACGTGCCGGGCAAAGCCGATGCGCTGGGCTTAGGCTGGGTCTATATGGCGCCTAAAAACGGACGTCCGGGGATTATTCAAAAAACCGGCGGCGGCGGTGGTTTCATCACCTATATGGCGATGATTCCGCAACACAACGTTGGCGCTTTTGTGGTCGTCACTCGCTCACCGCTTACGCGATTTACTAATATGAGCGATGGCATCAACGACCTGGTAACAGAATTGAGCGGAAATAAACCGCTGATCGTGCCCGCATCCTGATCAATACTCTGAAGGCAAATGGTTGATATTGACCAGTTTGCCTTTTTTCATTTCGATGTAGTTCCCTTTGCGTAACGCGGCGAGCACTTCAGCCACTACGGAACGGGAAATTCGCGTTCTCTGATGAATGTAGTTCATCACGCCAATACGCGCTCGCAGGCCCTCATCCCAGTCAACCATCGCGATCAACGTCGCCCGAATTTGATCATACGAGTTGTTGCCAATTAATTGCAGATCGCGCAGTTCCAGAGTTCTGTTTTCCCATGCCAGCCAGCAAAAGGCTTCACGCCATAACTGGTGTTGCTCAAGGATTTTTATCGCGTGGGAAGAAGGAAGAAAATAACCGGTACAACGACTTTCCGTGACTAATTTATATTCGATATCATTTTTCATCACGCCATCAGCAATACCCATAATAAAGGGAGCCTGCGTTATCCCCATAAGCACGTTCTCCCCTCTGCGCAAAGAGATGAGACCGTCTAAAATGACAAACGTATCGCCTTGATTGGCATCATTCGAATAGACAACCTGCTTTTCATCGGCGTATTCAAAGTACGTGCCGTATTTAGACAGGCACTTATCGAGCTTACTAAATTCCTGAAGTGGTTTATTCAGAGACAGCATATGCGCATCCTTGCATTAATGCCCGCCATATCCATGACGGGCATTTCCTTTGATTAAATCACCTGTGTTTTCATCATGAAAAACAATTACCAGGTGTATTTAACGCCCACATTCGCGGACCAGTCTTGATCGACATCACCACCACCGAGGTAGTTGGCATCGGTATAAGCGCTGAAGTTTTTGGTGAAGCTGAACTGAGTGCCCAGACCAACACGTACCGCAGAACCTTCTACGCCGTTATCGATGGAATCGCCATTTACGTCGGCGTCGTTATTCGCGTCGTCATAAACATAGGCCAGCTTGAAGTAAGGCGTCAGCGCCTGATCTTCGCTGTAGGTGAAGGTATAACCTGCATCAACACCCAGTTCATAACGCATGCTGTCATAAGACTGACCGTCAACTTTCATGTCGTTGCTGAGCTGATAATCGTCGCCGGACTGGAACAGGCCGGATACGCTACCGTACGGCGTGACATAGCCAGCGTCGCCCAGTTTCCAGTCATAACCCAGTTTCAGACCAAAGCCCCACGCATCCGCAGAGGTGTTGCCATCAACGTACTGGCCGTTGCTCATGTTGGCAGACAGATCGTTGTTGAAGTGAGAATAGCTCAGGCTACCATCAACAAAGACATTGTTGGCAAAGCGAGCAGAAGAGTAGATATAGGCAGACTGGCTGTCCTGATCCACCTGACCGGTACGGTCGCTCACGTCACCTTTCGCAAAGCCAGCCGCCGCACCGACAATCCATTTAGCATTGTTACCGTCAATTTTGGTATCAACACCGACCATGATGCCGTTCACATCCTGATCGTAGTTAATGGTGCCGTTGTCGCCATCGAAGCTACCGCCAAAGTAGCTCACCCATGCGCCGCCGTTATCAGCCAGACCATGACGAGAGTTGGTCAGACGAGTACCAACGGTGTCTTGTTCCAGGTTCCAGATATTGGTGTTTGCAGACGGGATGCTCAGCGCCATGTTCGCGTAGTCGGTCAGTTCCATCTGTTGCATAACAACAGTGTTGCCTTCCTGCTGAGCCTGATAGGTGTATGCCCCCAGGTCAGCTTTGTTCGCTGCGGAGAAGGTGGCTTTGCTGTTCTTGTCGTTAACGTAGATCAGCTCTTTGCCTTTGTAATCAGCGACAGAACCTTCACCGGTCGCGTTATCGATACGCACTTTGTAGTTACCGGTTGCCGCAGCAACGTTATCACCCACGTTATCGACTTCAGATTGATCGCCAGTCCAGGCATCGCCATTACCGTTGATGGTCAGGTGACCATCAGAGTTCATCGCGATCACACCGTAGCCGTAGTTAGACTTAGTGATGTCGTTAGTACGATCGTTAGTCAGATCGGCATCCAGCACAAAGCTGTTGCTGTGAACGTTGAAGACACCTGCATTCACGTTACCGTTAGCATCGGTGTAGCTGGTCAGATTCAGGGTATCAGCTTGCAGCGCATACGCGGTGCTGTTGCCCACATCCAGAACGCCGTTGTTGGTGACGTTGATGGTGTTTGCATACAGTGCGGCATCGTACACGCCCCAGCCAGCAGACACATCATCAGCAATCGTGACGGTACTGTTGTTGATTGTCAGTTCATCAGTTGCAACATGACCATCTTCATTGATATTCAAGGCCGCGCCGCCGGTCAGGGAGATGCTGTCAGAAACCAGATCAGAGTCTGCCACATTCACGACGGAACCGCTGTTGATGCTCAGCGTATCAATCAGCGAGGTTTTCGTGGTATCCCACTGTGAACCACCGTTCAGCGTCACATTGAACAGGCCGCTTTGATAGACTTCGTTACCAACAACATGACCATCTTCGCCATACGCGGTGTCATTATTGTCAATGCCGTAAGTAGAGGAAGGCCACAGGCTGTTAGCCGCAATGTCGATCAGCGTCGCAGTGGCATCGGTGCCCGCAGCAAAGCTGTCGTACACGCCATCGCCATCAGAATCAACCTGATGTACGGACATTGCCGCGCCAACCCACTTGCTGCCGTTGTTCAGCGTAACATCCATACGGTCAGTGCCATCCCAACCGTTGGTGTCCAGGTCAGCGTCCGTATCGCGATAAGTATCCGCCCCGTTCGGGAAGAAGTTTTCGTCAAAGTTGCTGGAGAAAACAACGTCGCCCATCAGGGTAGAATTGCTGAGGTTAACAGTGGTCTGCATTGCGTTATCCGCATTCGGATGCGCAATCGCCGCAATCGCCACGTCATCAGCAGTATAAGAATCGCTGTAATCGCTCGCGTTGTTGGTGTTACCGAACCAACCGGAAGTCCCTTCATCTGACCATGAGCCAGAGGTCACCGTAGAGTCAGTCACCGTGACGGTGTTGTTGAACACTTCAGCGCTGTTGACGCCGGTGCTAACGGTATTATCGTCAATGTCTTCCCACTCATAACCCTGAGTCAGCGTAATACCCGCAACGTGGGAATTATTTTTGATGACCAGGTCAACTTCCTGATCCAGCGTAATCGCAGTACCCAGGTTGTAAACGTCAACAACATGCGTATCCGCCGTACCATCAGTGTACGTGCCATTATAGGTATAATGCTCGTAGTTATCATCGATGGTTGAGTTATCAACAGTCAGCGCCAGACGGTCATAAACATAACCGGTCGCATCGCGACCCACGCAATCGGTGGTCATGCACTCAGAGGTGATCATCCCGTGAATGGTGCTGTTTTTGATTGTCAGACTATTACTGTTGGTGTTGGTAGAAAGACCATCATCCAGATAGTAGGTTGAGATTACGCCGTTAACGGTAGCGTTGTTGATAACCGGATAAATATCACCGTTATAAACGCTATCGGTCGCGTAGTTGTTCCAGCCTACGTAACCATCATAATAAACACCATCAGCGTAGGTTGCGTCGTTATAGTGGTTGAATGTTGTGTAGGTGGTTCCAGAAATATCCGTAGAAGCATTTGCCTGAGAGGTGATTGCCAGAGTGCAGGCCAGTGCTAATTGTGAGACTACAAGTTTCTTTTTCCAGGAGTGCATTTGTCATCCCTCCTCAGGGACGTAATATAGTTGATCCATCAATTATCAATGCATAGAAAACATTTTATGTTTCGCAGGTCGATTATGCGGCGTCAGCATTGAAAGGTTCAATTATTCTTTGTTTAATGTCCGAAAGCGGACAATTAAAAAATCACCAGCAAAATCACAGATATTTTTTAAATCGCCAGTTTTCAATAAATTAGAAAGGGAAATGGAAGTTACTTATTTAACTGAATGATATATGATGAAGAAATAAAGAAATCACCAATAAATAAAGGACAGAAGAGCTTAAAACAACATTTAATAAAATTAAAACCAGAAATAAATGTATCACTAACAAAAATAATCTTATTCATAGAAATACTAATTGCGAATATTTAATCGCTTCATTAACAGCAACCCGCAATACTTCACATAAGGACAACTTTCGTAAAACACCTCGCGGCAGGTTCAGGTATACTCGACGTTTCGATTCCACAAACATCAGGCATACCATGACAGACCTAATCCAACGCCCCCGTCGCCTGCGCAAATCCGCTGCGCTGCGCGCCATGTTTGAAGAGACAACACTCAGTTTAAACGACCTGGTGTTGCCGATTTTTGTTGAAGAAGAACTCGACGACTACAAAGCGATCGACGCCATGCCTGGCGTCATGCGCATTCCTGAAAAACACCTGGCGCGCGAGATTGAACGCATCGCCAACGCCGGCATTCGTTCAGTGATGACCTTCGGCATTTCCCACCATACCGACGACACCGGCAGCGATGCCTGGAAAGAAGACGGCCTGGTGGCGCGCATGTCGCGCATCTGCAAGCAAACCGTGCCAGAAATGATCGTGATGTCTGACACCTGTTTCTGTGAGTACACCTCCCACGGTCACTGCGGCGTGCTGTGCGAACACGGCGTCGACAACGATGCAACCCTGGCGAACCTCGGTAAACAAGCGGTGGTCGCCGCCGCTGCGGGCGCTGATTTTATTGCCCCTTCCGCCGCGATGGACGGTCAGGTGCAGGCGATTCGCCAGGCGCTGGATGCCGCCGGTTTTACGGATACGGCCATCATGTCCTACTCCACCAAGTTCGCCTCCTCTTTCTACGGCCCGTTCCGTGAAGCGGCCGGTACGGCACTGAAAGGCGATCGTAAGACCTATCAAATGAATCCGATGAACCGCCGTGAAGCGATTCGCGAGTCGTTGCTCGACGAAGCGCAGGGCGCGGACTGCCTGATGGTGAAACCCGCTGGCGCTTATCTGGATATTCTGCGTGATATCCGCGATCGTACCGAATTACCGCTCGGCGCGTATCAGGTCAGCGGCGAATACGCCATGATCAAATTCGCCGCGATGGCGGGCGCGATCGACGAAGAGAAAGTGGTGCTGGAAAGCTTAGGCTCGATCAAACGCGCGGGCGCGGATCTGATCTTCAGCTACTTCGCGCTGAATCTGGCGGAGAAAAAAATCCTGCGTTAATCCTTTCTGAGATGCAGTGCCTGCTGGTACTGCGCTTATCCGGCCTACGGGATTGACATCTGTAGGCCGGGTGCCGCCATCTGGCACTGTCACAAAACGTCACCTCATCGTCATACAAACGACATTTGTACCTTCTACTGTCAGCACAGGACGGGAGGAGGAGCCGCTATGTTTAGTCTCGATAACGTACTCGACGACCTGTGGCCTCAGGCGAGGCCGACACCCTGGCAAAAAAATCTGCTCAGGCGGTTGCTGTATGAAGAAGAATTTCAGCAATTTGCATCCCGCCATCCCCATCTGAAAGGGGTGGACATGGTGGAACAAGTTCTCGAACACCTTGAAATACGCTGCGATATCCCCGCACACGACCTCGAAAACATCCCCGCACATGGCCCGCTGGTCATCATTGCCAACCACCCGACAGGCACGCTTGATGGGCTGGCCCTGCTGTATGCCATCTCGCGTGTGCGCCGTGACGTGAAAGTAGTGACCAACCGCCTGCTCTCGCATCTGCAACCGCTCAGCTCACTTTTCATTCCCGTGGACAACATCGGCGGGCGCACGCCAAAATCATCGCTACAACAGATAGATGCGCATTTACAGGCCGGCGGAGCGTTAATTTTCTTTCCGGCGGGCGAAGTGGCGCGCTTCACATCGCAGGGAATCAGGGAAGGCCGATGGCATTCCGGGTTTATCCGGGTGGCGGAGAAATACCGCACGCCGCTGCTTCCCGTACATATCAACGCGCGTAACAGCTCGCTGTTTTACGCCAGCAGCCTGGTGTCCCCCACCTTCGCATTGCTGCTCCTGATGCAGCAGATGTTTCGTCGGCGTCGCAGCAGCCTGCCGCTCCGCATCGGCCAACAAATCGCCTGGACACAGTGGTCCGCCACGAAAACCAACGTCCGCGAGCAGGCCGAAAAATGCCGTCAGCACGTCGCGGCATTAGGTAAAGGACGCCCTGGGTTATTCACCACCGAAAGTACGATAGCCCGCGCAGAAGACAGAGCGCACCTCAAACGCGATCTCGCCCAGGCGGAATGCCTTGGGCACACCGCCGACGGGAAGCACATTTACCTCTGGCAGCGCAACGGCAAAGAGGATGTCCCCATCCTGCGGGAACTGGGGCGGCTGCGTGAAATCGCCTTTCGCGCGGTTGGCGAAGGCAGCGGAAAGCGTCGGGACACCGACCGCTATGATGACGACTATCTGCACCTGATTTTATGGGACGAAGACGATCTGGAAATTGTTGGCGCCTATCGGTTCATTCCCTGCGCGCAGCAGCAGGAAAAACATGGCATAGAAGGGCTTTACAGCTACAGTTTGTTCCATTACGACGAGCAGATGGCGCAAGTGATGCAGCACGGCATTGAGCTGGGTCGCAGTTTTATCCAGCCGCGTTACTGGGGACGTCGCGGGCTGGACTATCTCTGGTCTGGCATTGGCGCTTATCTGGCGCGCTATCCGCAATACCGATACCTGTTCGGCCCGGTGTCTATTTCCGGCGGTCTGCCTGCGGATGCGCGGGATTTACTGGTGGCCTTTTATCGCCTGTGGTTCCCGCCGACGCACCCGCTGGCGATATCACGCCAGCCCTACCCCGCGTCATTGCCGGACGTACTGGCGCAGTTTGAAGGCAAAAGCTACAACGACGATCTGACGCGGCTGAAATCGCTGCTCGGCAATCTGGGCTGCGGTATTCCCCCGCTCTACAAACAGTACTCCGAACTTTGCGACCCCGGCGGCGTACAGTTTATTGATTTCGGTAACGATCCGGCGTTCAGCAACTGCGTGGATGGTCTGGTGCTGGTCGATTTAACCTATCTGAAGGCAAACAGGTATCAGCGCTATATTGGCGCGCATTTGGGTTTCCAGGCAGGATAAGGCGTTTACGCCGCCATCCGGCGCGGTGCCACATCGTGCCTGATGGCGCTGCGCTTACCAGGCCTGAATTTCCCTAACCGAATAGTGTGGTTATCTATTACGGTGCGCGATAAAACGGCTTATCTCCCAGAATCGTCGCCCGGTGCATAATGCGCCGCTGCGGCAGGTAATCAGCGTTGGCATAATGCTGGGTGACGCGGTTATCCCAGATGGCTACGTCATCAGGCTGCCAGCGCCAGCGCACCTGAAACTCCGGTTTTGTGATGTGCGCAAACAAGAATCCAAGCAGCGCCTCGCTCTCTTTCTCCGTCACATCGACAATCCGCGTGGTAAAGCCTTCATTCACAAACAGCGCCTGTTTGCCGCTCACCGGATGGGTACGCACCACCGGATGCAGCAAAGGCGGATGTTTTGCTACCGCCTCAAGCCAGCGCTGATGCTCCTCGTCAGTTTTGCGGTATTTGTATTCCGGGAACGATTTACGGAAATCATGCTCCGCTCGCAAACCGCTCAGCAACTGGCGAAACGGTTCGGAAAGCGCGTCATATGCGGCAATGCCGCTGGTCCATAGCGTATCCCCGCCGGTAGAGGGCAGTTCCTTTGCCGCCAGAATCGCCCCTGCTGGCGGCGTCTCAATAAAGGTCACATCGGTGTGCCAGTTATCGTTATCCGGCGGGTTATCGTTATGGGTATCCAGCACGATAATCTCTTCGACGCCTTCGGCGTGGGGATAGACCGGATGAATATGCAGATCGCCAAAACGCTGTGCCAGCGCGCGCTGTTGCTGCGGCGTAATGGCTTGTTCACGCAGAAAAACCACCTGGTGGCGCAGCACCGCGTGATACAGCTGTTCGAATTGATTATCGCTCAGCGGGCGGGTCAGATCCGCGCCGGAAACCAGCGCGCCAATATACGGCCCCAGCGGGGTAATGCTCAGACGTTCACTCATTGTACTTCTCCATGCCAGGGCGTCAGGCGGCGCTGAAGCGCACGCAGACCCAGTTCTAAAATAAACGCGATCACCGCAATCACCGCGATCCCCGCCAGCACCACGTCGGTTGCCAGAAATTCCCCGGCGGACTGCACCATAAACCCTAAACCCCGGGTGGCGGCAATCAGCTCAGCCGCCACCAGCGTCGACCAGCCCACGCCCAGGCCAATGCGTAACCCGGTGAGGATCTCCGGCAGCGCGCCGGGCAGAATCACAAACCACAATACCTGTACTCGTCCGGCGCCTAACGACTGCGCCGCACGAATGCGAACCTGCTGCGCGCTTTTGACGCCCGCCAGCGCCGACATGGCGACCGGGGCGAAAATCGCCAGATAGATCAGCAGGATCTTGGAGGTCTCGCCAATCCCGAACCAGATCACCATCAGCGGTAAATACGCAAGCGGCGGAACAGGTCGGTAGAGTTCAATGATCGGATCGAGAATGCCGCGTATCGTTGGGCTTAGCCCCATCGCAATGCCCACCGGAATGCCGATAATCACGGCGGCCAGCAGCGCCAGCAGAATGCGCGTCAGGCTCGCCGCCAGATGCTGCCACAGCGTGGCGTCCATAAACCCTTGCGGCCCGGCGATGGCGATCAGTTTTTGCAGCACCTGCCCCGGCGGCGGCAGAAACAGCGGGCTGATTAACTGCAACGCCGCTACGCTCCACCACACGGCCAGAATCACCGCTAATGTGCTGATACTCAGGGTAATGCGACGAGAGAACGGCCAGCGCCATTTCAACCCGCGTTGACGCAGCTTATCGTTGATGACCACGCTCATGAGAAGGCCTCCCGTTGTTCAAAGACGCGGCTTAACACATACTCCCGCGTCTCGATAAACTGCGGATCGGATTTAATGCTGCGGCAGGATTCGCCCCCCACAAAGCGGCGGGCGAAATCAAGCGACAGCCGCTCCTGCACGCGACCGGGGCCAGGAGAAAGCAGCACCAGCTCCGTCGCCATAAACACAGCCTCTTCAATATCATGCGTAATGAGCAATACCTGCTTGCCGGTCTCATGCCAGAGTTTCAGCAACAGCGTTTGCATCTGCTCACGGGTGAAAGCGTCCAGCGCGCCGAAAGGCTCATCCAGCAGCAGGAGTTGAGGATTTGCCGCCAGCGCGCGGGCGATGCCGACACGCTGGCGCTGCCCGCCGGAAAGCTGCCAGATAAAGCGTTTTCCCGCCCCTTCCAGCCCGACTTTTTTCAGCATCTGCTGCGCTACGTGCCGACGCCGGGTTTTGTCCGCTCCCGCCAGTTGCAGGCCAAGTCCGACGTTATCCTGCACGTTGCGCCAGGGCAGCAGTCCTTCGTTCTGAAAGACGACGCCGCGCTCCGCACCCGGCCCATCGACCCGTTTGCCCGCCAGTTGGATCGTGCCGTGCTGATAAGGCAGAAAACCGGCGATCAGATTCAGCAACGTGGTTTTCCCACACCCTGACGGGCCCAGCACCACTAACAGCTCACCGCTGTCGAGCGTCAGATTGATATCTTCCAGCGCCGGTTTACCGGCGTAATCGGCAAAGAGATGGGAAACTTGCAGCATCCGCGCCTCCTTATTGCACAAAGCGATCGGTGACGTACTGGCTGTAATCCGTCGCGACGGCGGGCACTTTACCCTGCTCTTTCAGGAACTGCGCGGTGTCGATAATCGCTTTATTGACCGGCCCGTTCAGCTCAACGGCCTGCTGTTGCGCCGTCAGGTAGGTATTGCCTTTCACCAGCCCCGGCACGTCCGTTTCCGGCACGCCGCTTAAGCGCGACAGTTTGCTGATGTTATCCGGCTGCTGAAGCCACGACTCAGGATTGGCGATATAGGGTTGCTGCGCGTCGATGGCGCTTTTCGCGAATGCTTTGACCACCTCTGGATGTTTTTCCGCGAAGTCTTTACGCACTACCCACACATCCAGCGTCGGCGAACCCCATTCGCCGACTTTCCCCGAGTCTGTCAGCACGTTCCCGTCTTTTTCCAGCGCGTTAACGGCGGGTGCCCAGACGTAAGCGCCGTCAATATCGCCACGCTGCCAGGCGGCAATGATCGCCGGTGGTTGCAGATTGATGATCTCGACCTGCCCGGGCTTAATGCCCCAGTGTTTCAGCGCGGCCAGCAGGCTGTAATGAGTGGTGGAGATAAACGGCACCGCAATGCGTTTGCCGATGAGATCCTCCGGCTTAGCGATCGTTTTCTTCACCACCAGCGCTTCGGATTCCCCCAGTTTTGACGCCAGCAGGAAAACCTCAATCGGCACCTGTTGGCTGGCGGCGACCGCCAGTGGGCTGGAGCCAAGGTTGCCGATCTGTACATCACCGGAAGCCAGCGCGCGCACGATGCTCGCGCCGCTGTCGAATTTACGCCAGTCAACGGTCGCCCCGCTCTCTTTGGCGAAGGTGTTATCCGCCTGCGCCACTTTCGCCGGTTCGGCGGATGTCTGATACGCGACGGTGACGTTAACCGCCTGCGCCTGGAATGCAATAAACGCCAGTGCGGCGAGAAGTGTGTTACGCGATGAAATACCCATTATTGTCTGCTCCCCTGTCTTGTTATGGGGGCAGTATTTCGTTGCGGCCGAGTTTGATAAAGGAATTAAAAATTCTTGCTAATAGCAAAGCGTTTTTAGAAAAAAAACGGGAATGGTTAGTGTGGAAATGTATTTAGCATTGAGTTGCAGGCCGGATCAGGCGTTTGCGCCGCCATCCGGCAATCCATGCCTGATGGCGCTGCGCTTATCAGGCCTACCACGACAACAACACCCTGCAAATTATTGCGATTTTGTTACATTCATTCCATAACCACACCCGGATGATTGCCAGCGCAGCGGGGGCAGGCATCATAGAGGCATTATTCGGCAAGAGAGTAAGCATATGATTCGTGTGGTGCTGGTTGATGACCATGTGGTGGTGCGTTCCGGCTTTGCGCAATTATTAAGTCTTGAAGACGATCTGGACGTAGCAGGCCAGTACAGCAGCGCGGCGGAAGCCTGGCCCGCATTATTGCGCGATGACGTTAACGTCGCGGTGCTGGATATCGCGATGCCGGACGAAAACGGGCTGAGTCTGTTAAAGCGGCTACGCGCGCAAAAACCCACGTTTCGCGCCATCGTCCTCAGCATTTACGACACGCCAGCGTTTGTGCAAAGCGCGCTGGATGCAGGCGCCAGCGGCTATCTGACTAAACGCTGCGGGCCGGAAGAGCTGGTTCAGGCGGTGCGTTCCGTCGGTATGGGCGGCCACTATCTGTGCGCCGATGCGTTGCGGGCGCTGCGCGGCGGCGAACAGCCGGCGCAGGTGCTGGAGGTGTTAACCCCCCGTGAGCGAGAAGTTTTTGATTTACTGGTCAAAGGCGACAGCGTCAAAGAGATCGCATTTAAGCTCGACCTCAGCCATAAAACCGTTCACGTCCACCGTGCTAACGTACTGGGTAAATTGCAGTGCCACAGTACCATCGAGCTGGTGCATTTCGCCCTCGACCACCAGTTGCTGACGGGGCACTGATGTCTCGCGGCGTGCGTTACTGGGTGATCTCACTGTTTATCCTGCTGGCCTGGGGAACAGGTTGGCTGATGCTATGGACGCTGGGCTTTTACCTGACCCATAACGGCCAACAGGCGGCGCTCTTTTTGCCGCACGGCGTTTATCTTGCGCTGTTGATTTTACTCTCCCGCCGTTACTGGCCCGCGCTGATACTGCCGCCAGTGCTGATGCCGTTATGGCTCCATAGCGAGCAATTGCTCAGCGGCTACGTCCTGCTGGCGGCGCCGCTGATCTGCCTGATCCCGGCCAGCATCGGACAAAAATTCTGGCACCGTTTTCCCCTGTACTGGCAGCGCCTCACGCTGCTGCTGGCCGCCGTCACGCTGGCCTCGCTGCTGAATACCGCCCTGCTGTCGCCCTTTATAAAAAGCCCGGCAATGCTGACTGGCCTGGCGTCGTTTACCGGCGGCGTGCTGCTCACCCCCTTTGTTTATCTGGTATTTGAATTTTTACGCCAGCAGCACCGTTATCACCTGTTGGGGCTGGATACCAACAACCCGCCGCTGCGCACTTCGCTGATCATCTGGTGCAGCCTGTTCTTTATTATCGGCATCGGCACGCAAATGGTGCTATCGCCGGAAATTGAACGCCTGCTGCTGATCGTGGTGTTCCTGCCTAACGTGGTGATGGCGTGGAAGTTTGGCTGGCAGGGCGGCGTGCTCTCCGGCCTGCTGGGCAGCATGATGATCACCATCGCCCGCCAGGTCGGCGTCGGGTTTAACAACCTGGTCGAACTGGAGATTTTCCTCGCCACCCAGGCGCTACTCGGTATAGGTCTTGGGATCGCCATCAGCCGCCAGCAGCATCTGGCGCAAAACCTGCACCACTATCGCCAGCGTCTGGAGGCGGAGCTGGCGGCGCGCCGGGCGCTGACCGAAAAGCTGATCCATACCGAAGAGGATACGCGCAAAAACCTGGCGCGCGAGCTGCACGACGAGATCGGGCAGAACATCACCGCCATTCAGATCCAGTCACAGCTCGTGAAACGCGCGCGCGATCCGGCGCAGACGCAGGCCGCCGCCAGCCAGATAAACGATCTCGCCCGCCGTATTCACCACTCTACCCGCCAGCTGTTACGCCAGCTACGTCCCCCCGCGCTGGATGAGCTGTCGTTTAAAGAGGCGCTGCATCATCTGGTCAACGAATTCGCGTTCCCCGAACGTGGGATTCGCTGCCAGTTTGAGTATCGCCTTACGCTTACCCCGGAAAATGAAACCGTCAGGTTTACCCTCTACCGCCTGTTGCAGGAACTGCTGAACAACGTCTGTAAACATGCCGAAGCCAGCGAGGTCACGATTCTGTTAAGCCAGCAGAAACAGACCCTCCATCTGGAAGTTCGGGACAACGGCACCGGCATCCAGCCTGAAAAAATGCCGGGATTCGGTATTCAGGGGATGCGCGAACGGGTCAGCGCGCTGGGCGGCGAACTGACGCTCGAATCGCTGCACGGCACGCGGGTAATTGTTAACTTGCCCACAATTTTGCAACAAACCACGTCCTGACCAGGAAAAAGTCTTAGTCACTGCGGACTTTCTCTCATCCCCTTTGGTTTTCACTTTCCTATAGTCAGCACAAACGGAGACGGCCATGCACCCACGCCCAGTAAACGAAACAGACCAACGATACCGGGCGCTACGCCTGCGGTTGCTGATGTGCATGGTCATTGGGTATGCCGCGTTTTACCTGACGCGAAAAAGCGTGAATTACGTACTTCCGGCGCTGCAAACGGATCTGGGACTCGATAAAGGCGATATCGGCCTGTTGGGTTCACTGTTTTACCTGACCTACGGCCTGTCGAAGTTTACCGCCGGGCTGTGGCACGACAGCCACGGGCATCGCTGGTTTATGGGCGTTGGCCTGTTCGCCACCGGCCTGCTGAATGTGGTGTTCGCCTTTGGCGAGTCGCTGACGCTGCTGCTGGCGGTCTGGACGCTGAACGGTTTCTTTCAGGGCTGGGGATGGCCGCCCTGCGCCCGACTGCTGACCCACTGGTATTCGCGCAACGAGCGCGGCTTCTGGTGGGGCTGCTGGAATATGTCGATCAACATCGGCGGGGCGATTATCCCACTGATTAGCGCTTTCGCCGCCCACTGGTGGGGCTGGCAGGCGGCGATGCTGGCGCCGGGGATCATCAGCATGGCATTAGGTATCTGGCTCACGCTACAGCTGAAAGGCACGCCGCAGGAAGAGGGATTGCCAACGGTCGGCGCATGGCGTCATGACCCGCTGGAGCTGCGCCAGGAGCAGCAAAGCCCGCCGATGGGGCTGTGGCAGATGCTGCGCACCACGATGCTGAAAAACCCGATGATCTGGCTGCTGGGCGTCTCATATGTGCTGGTCTATCTGATTCGCATCGCCCTCAACGACTGGGGCAACATCTGGCTCACGGAAAGCCACGGCGTCAATCTGCTCAGCGCCAACGCCACGGTGATGCTGTTTGAAGTTGGCGGTCTGCTCGGCGCGTTGTTCGCCGGTTGGGGGTCGGATTTGCTGTTCAGCGGCCAGCGCGCGCCGATGATTTTGCTGTTCACGCTGGGGCTGATGGTGTCCGTCGCCGCGTTGTGGTTAGCGCCGGTACACCATTACGCACTGCTGGCGGTCTGTTTCTTTACGGTGGGCTTTTTCGTTTTTGGCCCGCAAATGTTGATTGGCCTTGCCGCCGTCGAGTGCGGGCACAAAGCGGCGGCCGGTTCCATCACCGGGTTTCTCGGCCTGTTCGCCTATCTGGGGGCAGCGCTGGCGGGCTGGCCTCTGTCGCTGGTCATTGAACGCTACGGCTGGTCGGGCATGTTCAGTTTGCTCTCGGTCGCCGCGGTACTTATGGGTTTATTGCTGATGCCGCTGCTGATGGCGGGCATCACCACCTCACTCAGTCAAAGGATAAAACAATGAAATTGACGCTTACCTCTACCCTGATTGCATCCGGCATTGCGCTGGCAACCTTAACCGGCGCCGCGCAGGCCAAAGGCCGCCTGGTGGTTTATTGCAGCGCCACCAATGAAATGTGCGAAGCAGAAACCAAAGCGTTTGGCGACAAATATGACGTCAAAACCTCGTTCATTCGCAACGGCTCCGGCAGTACGCTGGCGAAAGTGGATGCCGAGAAGAAAAACCCGCAGGCGGACGTCTGGTACGGCGGGACGCTGGATCCTCAGTCTCAGGCGGGTGAAATGGGGCTGCTGCAACCCTACAAGTCTCCCAACCTTGAGCAGGTCATGGAGAAATTCCGCGATCCGGCGAAAGTAAAAGGCAACCTCTCTTCAGCGGTGTATGTCGGTATTCTCGGTTTTGGCGTCAATACCCAGCGCCTGAAAGAGAAAAATCTGCCGGTGCCAAAATGCTGGAAAGACCTGACCAAACCGGAATACAAAGGCGAGATTCAGATTGCCGACCCGCAAAGTTCAGGCACTGCGTATACCGCACTGGCGACCTTCGCCCAGCTGTGGGGCGAAGATCAGGCCTTTGATTACCTGAAACAGCTCAACGCCAACGTGTCTCAGTACACCAAATCCGGTATTGCCCCGGCACGTAACGCCGCCCGTGGCGAAACCGCTATCGGCATTGGCTTCCTGCACGACTATTCGCTGGAAAAAGAACAGGGCGCGCCGCTGGAGCTGATCTCTCCGTGCGAAGGCACCGGCTATGAAATTGGCGGCGTCAGCATCCTGAAAGGCGCACGCAACCTCGACAACGCCAAACTGTTCGTGGACTGGGTGCTGTCAAAAGAAGCACAAGAACTGGCGTGGAAGAAAGGCAAGTCTTATCAGATCCTGACCAACACCACAGCGGAAACGTCACCGAACTCGCTGAAGCTCGACGACCTGAAGCTCATCAATTACGACATGGATAAATACGGTTCTACCGACGTCCGTAAGCAGCTTATCAATAAGTGGGTTAGCGAAGTGAAGATGGGTAAATAAGCCCACATTGCGTTCATTTGCCGGGTGGCGGCGTAACGCCGTACCCGGCCCACAATACCGGAACCGCTATGTCACACACACTTGCACACCATCCCGTGAAAAAACGGGATGCGATATTCTTTTGGGTTCTGCTGGGCTGGCTGGCGTTTGCCCTGCTGCCGAGCTGGAGCCTGGATTACGGCCTGCTGGAGTCCACGGGCGATGAAATCCTTGAGTCCTACGGCTGGTCACAGCTCAATATCAGTTGGCTGTGGTATCTGCTGCCAAGCCTGCTGCTGATTCGCCCGTTCCATGAAGCCAGGCGCGAACAGCGCAGCCGCCATTACCTTGATGCGGGCTGGGCGCTGTTGTGTATGGCCTTTATCGTCATCAGCGCCACCGTTGAAGGCCGTGGTTTAGGCTACGCCACTATCGTGCTGTTCGTCGCGCTGGGCGCGATCATGACGCTGGCGTTGACCCGTCTGGAATGGCTGGGCGGCGACCGCTTCGTGATCGGCTCACTTACCGCCATTGTGGCGCTGATCGGCATCTTTATCGTCTGGCCGAGTATCGCGATTTTCATCCCGATGTTCACCAACGACGCCGGGGAGTTCGCGCCGCTGGCGTTTATGACGGTGCTGTCGCAGGCGCATATCATCCAGGTGATCCTCAACTCCATCGCCCTGTCGATTGCGGTGGGCGTGGGCTGTACCTTCTTCGGCCTGGTACTGGCGATTTACACCACCCGCATTGCCAAACGCAGCGCCATTATTGGCCGCATCTTCTCGATTTTGCCAATCGTCACGCCGCCGTTCGTAGTGGGTTTAGGCGTTACGCTGATGATGGGACGCTCCGGCTACGTCACCGAATTTATGGTCGAGTGGTTCGGGCTGACCAACACCAACTGGCTGTACGGGTTTACCGGCATCTGGCTGGCGCAGGTGCTGGCCTTTACCCCGATGGCGTTTATGATCCTCGACGGGGCGATCAAAACTATCCATCCATCGCTGGAAGAAGCCTCGTACACCCTGCGCGCCAGCCGCTGGCAGACCTTTAACGGCGTGTTTGTCCCGCTGCTGAAACCGGCGCTGGCGAACGCCTTCCTGATCGTGGTGGTGCAGTCGCTGGCCGACTTCAGTAACCCGTTAGTGCTCGGCGGTAACTTCGACGTGCTGGCGACGCAGATCTATTTCTATATCACCGGTTCGCAGCTTGATTATCAGGCCGCCAGTACGCTGGGCGCGTTCCTGCTGCTGTTCTCACTGCTGGTGTTCTGTGTGCAGTATATGTGGATCGGTAAGCGCTCTTACGTCACGGTCTCCGGGAAATCGTACCGTGGCGACGTCCAGCCGCTGCCTGTCACCCTGGTGTGGAGCGTCATCGCCATTCTGGCCGTGTGGATAGCCTTCAACGCCCTGCTCTACGGCAGCATTTTCTACGGTAGCTTCACCGTCAACTGGGGCGTGGATTACACCCTGACGCTGGCGAACTTTATCAAGCTGTTCGGCCAGGGAATGAGCGACGGCGCGTGGCCTTCCCTGCTTGATACGTTGCTCTACGCCGGAATTGCCGCGCCGATCACCGCCATCTTCGGTCTGCTGATCGCCTGGATTGTGGTACGCCAGCAGTTCAAAGGCAAAAAGACTATCGAGTTCACCACCATGCTGTGCTTCGCCGTACCGGGCACCGTGGCGGGCGTGTCGTACATCCTCGCCTTTAACAGCGCCCCGGTGTACCTCACCGGAACGGCGGCGATTGTGATTATTTCGATGGTGATGCGTAACGTGCCGGTTGGGATTCGCGCCGGGATCGCCGGATTAGGCCAGATCGATAAATCGCTGGATGAAGCGTCGCTCAGCCTGCGCGCCGGGAGCTTACGCACCATTACGCACATCCTGCTGCCGCTGCTGCGCCCGGCGATCCTCTCGGCGCTGATCTACAGCTTTGTGCGCGCCATTACCACCGTCAGCGCCATTGTATTCCTCGTCACGCCAGACACCCGCGTGGCGACGGCCTACATCCTCAACCGCGTGGAAGACGGCGAATACGGCGTGGCGATCGCCTACGGCTCGATTCTGATCGTGGTGATGCTGGCGATTATTTTCATCTTTGACTGGCTGATCGGGGAAGCGCGTATCTCCCGTTCAAAAGCCAAAAACCAGGCGTAATGGAGCGCACTATGAGTCAGAAAAATTTTGTTGAACTGCGCAACGTCACCAAACGATTCGGCAGCAACACGGTTATCGATAATATCAATCTCACCATCCCGCAGGGGCAAATGGTGACGCTGCTCGGCCCTTCCGGCTGCGGCAAAACGACCATTTTGCGTCTGGTGGCCGGGCTGGAAAAACCGAGCGAAGGACAGATTTTCATTGATGGCGAAGACGTCACCCATCGCTCTATTCAGCAGCGTGATATCTGTATGGTCTTTCAGTCTTATGCCCTGTTCCCGCACATGTCGCTGGGGGAAAACGTCGGCTACGGTCTGAAGATGCTTGGCGTATCGCGCAGCGAAGTGAAAGCCCGTGTGCAAGAGGCGCTGGCGATGGTGGATCTGGAAGGATTCGAAGACCGCTATGTTGATCAGATCTCCGGCGGTCAGCAGCAGCGCGTGGCGCTGGCGCGCGCGCTGATCCTCAAGCCGAAGGTGCTGCTGTTTGATGAGCCGTTAAGTAACCTCGACGCCAACCTGCGCCGCAGCATGCGCGACAAGATCCGCGAACTGCAAAAGCAGTTTGATATCACCTCGCTGTACGTTACCCACGATCAGAGCGAAGCCTTTGCGGTTTCCGATACCGTGCTGGTGATGAACAAGGGGCATATTATGCAGATCGGTTCGCCGCAGGATCTCTACCGTCAACCTGCGTCACGCTTTATGGCGAGCTTTATGGGCGATGCCAACCTGTTCCCGGCGACGTTCAGTCAGGAGTATGTGGATATCTACGGCTATCGGCTGCCGCGCCCGGCGCACTTTGCCGCCCAGGGTTCCGGCACCGTTGGCGTGCGCCCGGAAGCGATTACCTTGAGCGATCGCGGCGAAGAGAGCCAGCGCTGTGTGATTCAGCATGTCGCCTATATGGGGCCGCAGTATGAGGTGACGGTGGCGTGGCACGGACAGGAGATTTTATTGCAGGTTAACGCCACCCGATTGCAGCCGGACGTGGGGGAAAATTATTACCTCGAAATCCACCCGTACGGGATGTTTGTTTTAGCAGACGCAGTGTAATTGATGCCGGGTGGCGCTACGCTTACCCGGCCTACGGTTCGTGCACGTTGTAGGCCGGGTAAGGCATCAGCCCACACACTCAACGTTGCGCGTTCAATTCAGCAATATCCTTCGGCGTCGTCCGGCAACAGCCGCCAATCAGCTTCGCACCCGCCGCCAGCCACTGCGGTAAATACTCCGCCAGCGTGGCGCACGCTTCGCCGTGATGATGCCAGGTTTTGCTTACCGCATCGTACCGCTCGCCCGAATTGGGATAAACCACCAGCGGCAGCGCGGTCAGCCCGTGCAAATGCTGCAATGCGGCGGTGACGTTTTCCAGCGCGATACAGTTTACGCCAGTCGCCACAACCTGCGGGCAGGCGTTGAGGAACGCCGCCACGTCACGCAGCGGCGTACCGTCGCTCAGATGCTCACTGTCGCGCAGCGTAAACGAAAACCATGCCCGCGCCCGTGGATATTCGGTTAACAACTCAGCCAGCGCTTTAATCTCAATAAAATTCGGCAGCGTTTCGCAGGCCAGCAGGTCAACGCCCGCATCCAGCAGCGCTTCCACACGCGGGCGATGAAAAGCCTGGAACGCTTCGGGAGTACATACGTAATCCCCGCGATATTCCGCACCGTCGGCCAGATACGCGCCATATGGCCCGACGGAACCCGCCACCAGCAGCGTGCCCGCCTGCGGGTTCTCAGCCAGATACGCTTCCCGCGCTTTGCGCGCCAGTTCCACGCTCTTGCCGATCAGCGCTTTCGACTGCGCTTCATCAAACCCACGCGCGGCAAGTCCTGCGAGCGTTGCCTGGTAGCTGGCGGTAATCGCGCATTGCGCCCCCGCCCGGTAGTAATCAAGGTGGACTTCGCGGATCAGCGCCAGGTTTTCTACCAGCACCTTCGCTGACCACAGGCTATCGGCTAAATCACAGCCGCGCGCTTCCAGTTCCGTCGCCATCGCCCCGTCCAGCAACAGGAAATCCTGTTTATCGAGGATGGCGCTCAACGGATTATGTTGCGACATAGTCTGGCTCCTGTTTCTGCTTATGAAATCGGCAATGAAACAAGCACCATAACACAGCGCGCCGGGTGGTAATCGGGAGCGCTACGCAATTATTAAAGACCCGTCAGCCTTGTACCAGCCGCAAACGCGCGCGCCGGGCGCTCAGCACCGGGTGAGGAGTAACAATGAGGTAAAGAAAGGGTCGCCAGCTCATGATGCCTCCGCTGCCAGAATCTCTTACAACTCTGGCAACAAGGCGGCGCACCGGCGCTCAGACAGAAGTGGGAACATACCGTCCCCACTCATACGACGGAATGAGAACAACGTCAGGAGCCGGGGTCGATATCAGCCGACCAACTGACGTCAGCCCGGCAGAATGGCGAAAAACCTTCAGGGTGTGGCATCATAACGCGCAGATAACAACAAATTCAGGGTGATGAATGTGAAACCGGTAACGCTCTATGATGTTGCAGACCGTGCAGGCGTCTCTTATCAGACCGTCTCTCGCGTGGTGAATCAGGCCAGCCACGTTTCCGCCAAAACCCGTGAAAAAGTCGAAGCCGCGATGGCGGAGCTGAATTACATTCCCAATCGCGTCGCGCAGCAGCTGGCAGGTAAACAAACCCCGCTCATCGGCGTCGCCACCGCTAACCTCGCGCTGCACGCGCCGTCGCAAATTGTCGCGGCGATTAAATCCCGCGCCGACAGGTCAGGCGCCAGCGTGGTGATCGCGATGGTGGAGCGCAACGGAGTAGACGCCTGCAAAGCGGCGGTACATAACCTGCTGGCGCAGCGGGTAAGCGGGTTGATCATCAACTACCCGCTTGATGAGAACGATGCCATTGCCGTTGCCGCCGCCTGCGGCAACGTGCCGGTACTGTTTCTCGACGTGTCCGATCGGTTCCCCGTTAACAGCATTATTTTTTCCCATGACGACGGCGCGCGTCTGGGCGTTGAGCATCTGGTAGAACACGGGCACCAGCGCATCGCGCTGTTGACAGGGCCGCGCTCGTCCGTCTCTGCGCGGCTAAGACTGGCGGGCTGGCATAAATATCTGACCCACTATCAGCTGCGACCGGTGGCAGAAACGGAAGGCGACTGGAGCGCGATGTCCGGTTTCCAGCAAACCATGCAGATGCTCAATGACGGAACGATGCCCACCGCAATACTGGTGGCTAACGATCAGATGGCGCTGGGCGCCATGCGGGCGATCGCCGAGTTTGGCCTGCGCATCCCGCAGGATATCTCGGTGATAGGCTACGATGACACCGAAGACAGCGCCTGCTACATCCCACCGCTGACCACCATCAGACAGAATTTCCCCCTGCTTGGCGCAACCAGCGTCGACAAACTGCTGCAACTCTCCCGTGGCGAACCCGCCACCGATAACCAGCGACTCCCCGTTTCATTGGTTCAGCGTAAAACCGTGCAGCCCCCCAATGCTCAGGTCACTTCTCCGCAGGCGTTGGCCGACTCCCTGATCCAACTGGCTCGGCAGGTTTCGCTGTTAGCGCCGAAAATGTGAACGCATAACAATTGTGTGAGTCAGTTCACTCATTGAACCTCCTGTCCTTTACAGCAGGAATCCCTTCTTCGTATTTTGACTGAAATTGTGAGCGAATAACAAACCCAATCAGGATACCGCTATGCCCCAGAATGCAGATTCACTCGCCGTCGTTCTGAAACGTCGCGACTGGGAAAACCCTGGCGTAACGCAACTTAATCGCCTGGAGGCGCACCCTCCTTTTTGCAGCTGGCGTAATGCCGATGACGCCCGCGAGAACCGTGACTCCGCACACAAGCGCAGCCTGAACGGTGAATGGACGTTTGCCTGGTTTTCATCGCCTGAAGCAGTACCAGAGAGCTGGCGGACAAGCGATCTGCAACAGGCGAATAGCGTGCGCGTGCCGTCTAACTGGCAAATGGACGGTTACGACGCCCCCATTTATACCAACGTCACCTATCCCATTCCGGTTAACCCGCCGTTCGTTCCGGCAGATAACCCAACCGGATGTTACTCGCTCACATTCAGTATTGACGCAGACTGGCTACAGGCAGGCCAGACGCGGATCATTTTTGATGGCGTGAACTCCGCCTTCCATTTGTGGTGCAACGGTCGCTGGGTCGGATACGGTCAGGACAGCCGTCTGCCGTCTGAATTCGATCTCACGCATTTTTTGCTTAAGGGTGAAAACCGCCTCGCGGTAATGGTGCTGCGCTGGAGTGACGGCAGCTATCTGGAAGATCAGGATATGTGGCGGATGAGCGGCATCTTTCGCGACGTCTCGCTGCTGCATAAACCGGCAACGCAAATCCGTGACCTGCGCATCAACACCCGCTTCAACGATGATTTCAGCCGCGCAGTGCTGGAAGCGGAGGTCAGAACAACGGGGGAACGACGCGATGATTTACGCGTGACGGTACAGCTGTGGGATAGCGAAACATTCGTCGGAGAAAAAACCGCTCCGCTCGGCAGCGAGATCATTGATGAGCGCGGCGCTTACCCTGATCGCACAACCCTTCGTCTGAATGTCGAACACCCGGCGCTGTGGAGCGCGGAGACCCCGCATCTGTATCGTGCCGTTGTACAGCTACACGCCGCCGATGGCACGCTGATTGAAGCCGAAGCCTGCGACGTCGGTTTCCGTCAGGTCAGCATTGAAAACGGTCTGCTGCTGTTAAACGGTAAGCCGCTGCTGATCCGCGGCGCCAACCGCCATGAACATCACCCGGAAAACGGCCAGGTGATGGATAAAGAGACCATGATTAAAGACATTCTGCTGATGAAGCAGAACAATTTTAACGCCGTGCGCTGCTCCCATTATCCGAATCACCCGCTGTGGTACACCCTGTGCGATCGCTACGGCCTGTACGTGGTGGATGAGGCTAATATCGAAACCCACGGCATGGTGCCGATGAATCGCCTGAGCGACGATCCGGTCTGGCTGCCCGCCATGAGCCAGCGCGTGACGCGGATGGTACAGCGCGATCGCAACCATCCGAGCATTATTATCTGGTCACTGGGCAACGAGTCCGGGCACGGCGCCAACCACGACGCGCTGTACCGCTGGATTAAGTCGGAAGATCCCTCCCGTCCCGTGCAGTATGAAGGCGGCGGCGCGAATACGGCGGCAACCGACATCATTTGCCCGATGTACGCCCGCGTCGATCAGGATCAGCCCTTCCCCGCCGTACCGAAATGGTCGATCAAAAAATGGCTGTCGATGCCGGGCGAGCAGCGCCCGCTGATCCTGTGTGAATACGCCCACGCGATGGGCAACAGCCTCGGCGGTTACGCGAAATACTGGCAGGCGTTTCGCCAGTATCCGCGCCTGCAAGGCGGTTTTGTCTGGGACTGGGTGGATCAGTCGCTTATCAAATATGACGACGACGGTCGGCCGTGGTCAGCCTACGGCGGCGACTTTGGCGACACGCCTAACGACCGTCAGTTCTGTATGAACGGCCTGGTGTTCGCCGACCGTACGCCGCATCCGTCACTGTATGAAGCCAAACACGCGCAGCAGTTTTTCCAGTTTGTGCTGCTGCCGGGAGCCGAATGCCAGATTGAAGTGACCAGCGAATACCTGTTCCGCCATAGCGATAACGAGGTGCTCCACTGGTCACTGGCGCTGGATGGCAACCCGCTGACCGCAGGCGTTGTGACGCTGGATATCCCGCCGCAGGGACGTCAGATCATCGCGCTGCCAGCGCTCCCGGAAGCGGAAACCGCAGGCCAGCTGTGGCTGACGGTACGCATTGAACAGCCGCAGGCAACCGCATGGTCGCAAGCCGGACATATCAGCGCCTGGCAACAGTGGAAGCTCGGCGAAAAACTCGCTACGCAGTGGCCGCAGCACGCTGGCAACGCGCCACAGCTCACCAGCAGCGGGACGGCATTCCGTATTGTCGCAGGCGAGAAACGCTGGGAGTTCAGCCGCCAGCAGGGCGTATTGACGCAATTCTGGATTGGCGAAGAGGCACAGTTGCTGACTCCGCTTGTCGATCAGTTCACCCGCGCGCCGCTGGACAACGACATCGGCGTGAGCGAGGCAACCCGCATCGACCCTAACGCCTGGGTTGAACGCTGGAAGGCCGCCGGCCATTACCAGGCTAAAGCGGTATTACTGCAATGCGATGCCGACACGCTTGCCAGCGCGGTACTGATTACCACCGCCCACGCCTGGCAGTATCAGGGCGAGACGCTGTTCATCAGCCGGAAAACCTACCGTATCAACGGCAACGGTGAAATGCAGATAACGGTAGATGTTGATGTCGCCAGCGGGACACCGCATCCGGCGCGCATCGGCCTGAGCTGCCAGCTTGCGCAGGTGGCGGAGCGGGTCAACTGGCTGGGGTTAGGCCCGCACGAGAACTACCCGGATCGTCTCTCTGCCGCCTGCTTTGATCGCTGGGATCTGCCGCTGGAAGAGATGTACACCCCGTATGTTTTCCCGAGCGAAAACGGCCTGCGCTGCGGAACGCGTGAATTGCGCTATGGCGCGCATCAGTGGCGCGGCGATTTTCAGTTCAACATCGGTCGCTACGGCCAGAAACAGCTGATGGAAACCAGCCACCGCCATCTGCTCCAGCCGGAAGCGGGCTCCTGGCTCAATATTGACGGTTTCCATATGGGCGTGGGCGGCGATGACTCCTGGAGCCCTTCCGTTTCAGCGGAATATCAGCTCAGCGCCGGGCGCTACCACTACCAGATAAGCTGGCGGTAAAAGGGAAATTGCCGGATGGCGGTGCAAGCACCGTATCCGGCCTGCGATACATTTTCTTCCAGGCCCGATAAGCGATAACGCCACCGGGCACCTCGGTTACTCCTCAATCACCTGACGGATTTGTTGCAACGAAGCGGGATCGTCAAGCGTGGACAAATCGCCCGGATCGCGGCCTTCGCAAATCGCCTGGATCGTACGACGCAGCATTTTGCCAGAGCGTGTTTTCGGCAACTGTGAAACAAACCAGACGTGCGCCGGGCGGCCAAAATTACCGATCTGACTGTCCACCAGCGACATAATCGCCTTCTCTTCCGTTTGCGCCACGTCCCTGTCCTCCAGCGTGTCACTCTGTTTCGGGATCACAAACGCTACCGCCACCTGTCCCTTCAACGCATCTTTCACCCCCACCACCGCCACTTCCGCCACGTTCGGGTAACTGGAAATGCTTTCCTCGATCTCGCGCGTGCCCAGACGGTGCCCGGCGACGTTGATCACATCATCGGTGCGCCCGAGGATGAAATAATAGCCGTCCGCGTCGCGAATCCCCCAGTCGAAAGTGGCGTACACCTGACGCGAGAACAGCGACCAGTAGGTATTCACAAAACGCGCATCGTCCCCCCAGATAGTCTGAACGCAGCCAGGCGGCAGCGGCCCCTCAATGACCAGCATCCCCTTCTCGTTCACCTCGCAAGGTTCGCCAGTGACCTCGTTGAGCAACTGCACGTTATAGCCGTACATCGGTACGCCAGGGCTGCCCAGCCGTGAAGGCCGGTCGTCCAGCGCGCGGGCGATCGCCATAATCGGCCAGCCGGACTCGGTCTGCCAGTAGTTGTCGATAACCGGCACATCCAGCGTCTCCGTCACCCAGGCGGCCGTCGGCTCATCCAGCGGCTCACCGGCCAGATAGAGCACCTCCAGCGAGGAGAGATCGTGATTGCGGATCTGCGCCGTCGGGAACTTTTTCAACACGCGGATGGCGGTTGGCGCAGAGAACATCCGGCTGACGCGGTATTTCTCTACGATCTTCCACCAGACGCCGCAGTCCGGGTACGTCGGCAACCCTTCATAAACGATGGTTGCCATGCCTGCCAGCAACGGCGCGTAGACAATATAAGAGTGCCCCACAACCCAGCCGATATCCGACGCGCAAAAGAACACGCCGCCCGCTTTGCCGCCGAAGATAGTGTCCATCGAGGTTGCCAGCGCCACCGCATAGCCGCCGACGTCGCGCTGTACGCCTTTCGGTTTTCCGGTCGTGCCGGAGGTATAGAGAATGCAGGAGATCTCATTGGATTCCAGCCAGGCCACCGGCACCCGCGCCCCGAGATGCTGCTGACGCAGCGACGCAAAATCGAGATCGCGCGTCGGTACTCGCGCCATTTTCGCCAGCCCGCGATCCACCAGCAAAACGTGGCGCGGCTGATGCTGCGCCTGCGCGATGGCATCATCCAGCAGCTTTTTATACGGCAGAATCTTACCGCCGCGCGCCCCGGCGTCTGCCGAGACAATCAGCACCGGCTTAGCGTCGTCGATTCGCGCCGCTACGCTGTGCGAGGCAAAACCGCCGAACACCACCGAATGAATCGCGCCAATCCGCGCGCAGGCCAGCAGCGTAATGTGCGCCTCGGCAATCATCGGCATGTAAACCAACACCCGGTCGCCGCGCTGCACGCCCAGCGACAACAGCATCGACGCCACCACGTTCACTTCGTCATACAACTGGCTGAAGGTAAACGTGCGCTCCTCTTCCGTTTCAGAAGAGACGGCAATCAGCGCCAGCGCATCCGGCTGCTTGTCCAGCCAGCGGTCGATAGCGTTATGGCACAAATTAGTGGTTCCGCCGCAAAACCAGCGGGCAAAAGGCGGATGGCTGTGATCCAGCGTTTGAGTAAACGGCTGCTGCCAGTCGATACGTCGAGCCTGCTCGGCCCAGAACGACGCCGGCTGCGTAATGGAACGCTGATAAAACTCGCTAAAAGACATGAAGCTCTCCTGTTGAACTTACTGCCTGCTGGCTCAGATGACAAATAAGTCGAGGTATTCATTGACCGGCATCTGCTCCAGGCGAGTTCTGTCCAGGGAGACATCCAGAATGCGCTGCTGCTGACGGGTCGGGAACTGACGCGCCAGGTTGATTTTGAATTTATCGATAAGCTTCGGAATGCCGTCGGCGCGGCGGCGAGCGTGGCCAATCGGGTACTCCACGACCACCTCGGCAAACTGTGAACCATCGGTAAATTCAAGGGTGATAGCGTTGGCGATGGCGCGTTTTTCCGGGTCGTGGTAGTTAGCGGTAAACGCCGGGTCTTCAAAGCAGGTTATCTTCTCGCGCAGGGCGTCAATGCGTTTGTCCTGCGCTACGCCATCCTCATAATCCGCCGCCGTTAAGCGCCCGAACAGTAGCGGGATCGCCACCATGTACTGAATGCAGTGGTCGCGGTCGGCCGGGTTATTCAACGGCCCTTTTTTGTCGATGATGCGAATGCAGGCTTCATGGGTGCGAATCGTCACTTTCTCAATATCCGCCGCCGTTTTGCCCGCCGCCTGCATCTGTTCAAAAAGGGTCATGGCGGCTTCAACCGCCGTCTGCGAGTGGAACTCCGCCGGGAAGGAGATTTTGAACAGCACGTTTTCCATGACGTAAGAACCATACGGACGCTGGAAGCGGAACGGCTCGCCGTTGAAAGAGACGTCATAAAAGCCCCAGGTTTTCGCCGTCAGCGCCGACGGATAGCCCATCTCGCCAGTTTTTGCCATCAGCGCCAGACGCACCGCACGGGAGGTGGCATCGCCCGCCGCCCAGGACTTACGTGTACCGGTGTTTGGCGCATGGCGATAGGTGCGCAGCGACTGACCATCCACCCACGCCAGCGACACCGCGTTGAGGATCTCATCACGCGTCAGCCCCAGCATTTCGGCGACAACCGCTGTCGAAGCCACTTTGACCAGCAGTACGTGATCCAGGCCGACGCGGTTGAAGGAATTTTCCAGCGCGATGCAACCCTGAATCTCATGGGCTTTGATCATCCCGGCCAGCACCTGCTTCATGGTCAGCGGCGCTTTGCCTGCGGCAACCGCATTACGCGACAGCCAATCCGCGGTTGCCAGAATCCCGCCGAGGTTATCAGAGGGGTGGCCCCACTCTGCCGCCAGCCAGGTATCGTTGAAGTCGAGCCAGCGGATCATCGCGCCGATATTAAACGCCGCCTGCACCGGATCGAGCTGAAACTGGGTGCCCGGTACACGTACGCCGTTCGGCACAACGGTGCCCGGAACGATCGGCCCCAGCAGTTTTTTACAGGCCGGATATTCCAGCGCTTCCAGACCGCAGCCCAGCGTGTCGAGCAAGCAGTAGTGGGCGGTGTCCCAGGCCACTTTAGAGGTGATGTCGTAGTTCATGACGTAATCGACGATATCAACGATTTCACGGTCAAATTCCGGGCGAATGTTCATTATTTGTGCGGACATAGGGTACATTTCCTGCGTTTTATCGTTAGAGAAATAAAGTTATTGGCGCTGATCCAGCGGAATAAATTCGCGATCGTCCGGGCCGGTATAATTGGCGGAAGGTCGGATAATTTTGTTGTCCTGACGCTGTTCGATGATGTGCGCCGCCCAGCCGGTGACGCGGGCGATCACAAACAGCGGGGTGAACATTTCGGTGGGGACGCCCATCATGTTGTAGGAGACCGCCGAGAACCAGTCGAGGTTGGGGAACATCTTTTTCGATTCCCACATCACGTTTTCCAGACGGTCGGCGATGTTGTACATCTTCAGCGAACCACCGGCCTCCGAAAGCTGTTTCGCCACGCGTTTGATCACCTGATGGCGCGGATCGGCAATGGTGTAGACCGGATGGCCAAAACCAATGATCACCTCTTTATTTTCAATGCGTTTGCGGATATCCGCCTCGGCCTCCTCCGGCGTTTCATAACGCTGCTGAATTTCCAGCGATACCTCATTCGCCCCGCCGTGCTTCGGGCCGCGCAGCGCGCCAATCGCGCCGATGATGGCGGAGTAGACATCGGAGCCCGTCCCTGCAATCACCCGGCTGGTGAAAGTGGACGCGTTGAATTCATGCTCGGCATACAGCACCAGCGAGATGTGCATCGCCTTTTCCCAGCTTTGCGACGGCTTCTCGCCGTGCAGCAGATGCAGGAAATGGCTACCAACGGAGTCGTCGTCAGTTTCCGGCTGAATACGTTCGCCGTTATGGCTGTAGTGATACCAGTAGAGCAGGATGGAACTGAGCGAGGCCAGCAGTTTGTCGGCGATATCGCGCGCGCCGGAAACGGTATGCCCCTCTTTTTCCGGCAGCGTACAGCCGAGCGCCGACACGCCGGTGCGCATGACGTCCATCGGGTGCGACGCCGCAGGCAATGCTTCCAGCACGGTGCGTACATTGGCCGGTAATCCACGCAACGCTTTCAGCTTATTTTTATAGGCATGGAGTTCATCGCTATTGGGCAATTTGCCGTGAATTAACAGATGCGCGACTTCTTCAAATTCACAATGCTCCGCGAGATCGAGAATATCGTACCCGCGATAGTGTAAGTCGTTGCCGCTTTTTCCCACGGTACACAACGCGGTATTTCCGGCCGGAACGCCCGATAATGCGACAGATTTCTTGGGCTTAATGACATGGGTGTTGTTTTGCAGGATCGTCGTATCGCTCATGTTGTCCTCGTCATTGTTATATGTAGGGTATTGAGGGTGTACGTTTCGCCGCCGTAGGCCTGATAAGCCGTAGGCCTGATAAGGCGCAGCCGCCATCAGGCATTGCCGGATGGCACTTCGTTTATCCGGCCTACGGCTCTACTTCAGGTTCAGCGCATCCAGCTTCTCTTCGTACTGGTAATAATTGATGCTTTCGTACAGCTCGTTGCGGGTCTGCATGATGTCGATAACGTTTTTTTGCGTGCCTTCCTGGCGCAGCACGTTGTAGACACGCTCGGCAGCGCGATTCATGGCGCGAAATGCCGACAGCGGGTAGAGCGCCATCGCCACGTTAGCGCTGCGCAGTTCGTCGGTGGTAAACAGCGGCGTCGCACCAAACTCCGTGATATTCGCCAGGATCGGCACCGGTACGGCATCGGCGAACTGGCGATACATTGACAGCTCGGTAATCGCTTCCGGGAACAGCATGTCGGCCCCCGCTTCCACATAAGCCCGCGCGCGATCGATCGCCGCCTCTAATCCTTCCACCGCCAGCGCATCGGTACGCGCCATGATCACGAAGTCAGGATCGGTACGCGCATCCACCGCCGCACGAATCCTGTCCACCATCTCCTCTTTGGACACGATCGCCTTATTCGGGCGATGGCCGCAGCGTTTCGCGCCGATCTGATCTTCGATATGCAGCGCAGCGGCGCCGGCTTTGATCATCGACTTCACCGTACGCGCCACGTTAAAGGCGGAGGAACCAAAGCCGATGTCGGCATCCACCAGCAGCGGCAGCGGGCAGACGTCGGTAATACGGCGGATGTCGGTCAACACATCATCCAGCGTGGAGATCCCCAGATCCGGCAGACCCAGCGATCCCGCTGCCACGCCGCCGCCGGAAAGGTAAATCGCCTGATAGCCTGCGCGCTGGGCCAGCAATGCGTGATTGGCATTGATGGCGCCGACGATCTGTAAGGGGTTTTCTTTGGTGAGCGCAGCGCGAAACGCCTGGCCCGGAGAGTGTAGAGACATATCCCGTCCTCTTGTTATCAACTTGTTATTTAATGTTGATTCACATAAAGCAAAGGGAATGCCAGAGCGGTCGCTGAAAAAGAGAGAATTTTGTTTTTTCTTATAATTCAAACAAATAACAAAAAATACAAACTTAACCATACCTTTCATCAGGACAAAAGCGTGTCAGCTAACGTTTCATGAAACGGTTCGCGCTGTTTCATTGCAACATTTATGAAACACGACTAAAACAAAATCTCGGTCCCTCAATACAACATCAACTGCTATGGCTGACACGCACCTTCCCGCTCGCGATAATCATGACAAGCCGGTGATCTGGACGGTCTCGGTAACGCGTCTGTTCGAGTTGTTTCGCGACATCAGCCTGGAGTTCGACCATCTGGCGACCATCACCCCCATCCAGCTTGGGTTTGAAAAAGCGGTGAACTATATCCGTAAAAAACTGGCGACCGAGCGCTGTGACGCCATTATCGCGGCGGGTTCCAACGGCGCTTATTTAAAAAGCCGCCTCTCCATACCGGTAATCCTGATTAAACCCAGCGGATTCGACGTGCTCCAGGCGCTGGCGAAAGCCGGAAAACTGACCTCGTCCATTGGCGTTATCACTTACCAGGAGACGATCCCCGCGCTGATCGCCTTTCAAAAAACGTTTAATTTGCGTCTGGAACAGCGCAGCTACATCACCGAAGAGGATGCCCGTGGGCAAATTAATGAACTGAAAGCCAACGGCATTGAGGCGGTAGTCGGCGCAGGGCTAATTACCGATCTGGCGGAAGAAGCCGGGATGACCGGCATTTTTATCTATTCTGCGGCCACCGTGCGTCAGGCGTTTAGCGATGCGCTGGATATGACCCGGCTGACGCTGCAACATGGCGGCCAATATGCCTCCGGCAACGGGCTGCGCACCCGCTACGATCTGGGAGATATGCGCGGCCATTCCGCGCAAATGGAGCAGGTTCGCCATACGATCATGCTGTACGCCCGCTCCAGCGCGGCGGTGTTGATCCAGGGTGAGACCGGCACCGGTAAAGAGCTGGCGGCGCAGGCGATTCACCGCGAGTTTTTTGCCCGTCGGGGCCAGCGCAGCGGTAAAAAAACGCCTCCGTTTGTGGCCATTAACTGCGGCGCAATTACCGAATCGCTGCTTGAAGCAGAGTTATTCGGTTATGAGGAGGGGGCATTTACCGGTTCCCGACGCGGCGGACGCGCCGGTCTGTTTGAAATCGCCCACGGCGGGACGCTGTTTCTGGATGAGATCGGGGAAATGCCCCTGCCCTTACAGACCCGTCTGCTGCGCGTACTGGAAGAGAAAGAGGTGACGCGCGTTGGCGGGCATCAGCCTGTCCCGGTGGATGTACGGGTCATCAGCGCCACGCACTGCAATCTGGAACAGGCGATAAAGCAGGGACAATTTCGCACCGATCTGTTTTATCGTCTCAGCATTCTGCGCCTGACGCTTCCGCCCCTTCGGGAGCGCCCGTCAGATATCGTGCCGCTGGCAGAGGGATTTTTGAAACAGTCCCTGGCGGCATTAGACGCGCCGTTTGGCGAATCGGTGCGCGAGGGGCTGGCGCAAAGCCAGACCATTCTTCTGCGCTATGCCTGGCCCGGCAATATTCGCGAGTTGCGTAATATGATGGAGCGCCTGGCGCTTTTTTTAAGCGTCGAGCCGCAGCCCAGTCTGGATAGCCAGTTTTTACAGCAGTTTTTACCCGAACTGGCGACGATTCCCGAAGCGCCATCAGCGCTTACGCCGCAGCAGGTTCTGGCGCAGTTTAACGGCGATAAAACCGCAGCGGCGCGATATCTGGGTATTAGCCGGACGACATTCTGGCGACGATTAAAAGAGTGAAGGTTTATCGCCGGATGGCGCTAACGCTTATCCGGCCTACGAGCAGAGTGAGGACTTATCGCCGGATGGCGCTGGCGCTTATCCGGCCTACGAGCAGAGTGAGAACTTATTGCCGGATGGCGCTAACGCTTATCCGGCCTACGAGCAGAGTGAGAACTTATTGCCGGATGGCGCTGACGCTTATCCGGCCTACGAGCTACGAGCAGCACTGAACCGTAGGCCGGATAAGACGTTTACGTCGCCATCCGGCACGATGACAGCTTATTTTTTCTTGTAGATATCCGCAGTACCATGAATTTTATTATCGGTTTGCCCGGAGGTCAGTACGACCACATCAGCCCCTTTTTCATCGGCCTTTTTAAGCAGATCCTCTTTTGCCTCCATAGTTGACGTCTCGTTGCTGGTATTAATGGTGCCTATCTTCGTGTATTGCGACTCCACTTTCTCAAACTCGACCTTTGTCAACAGTTCCGCGGCATAGACGTTGGTTACGACAAACGCTAACGCACCAATCAATACTTTATATCCTGTCTTCATATAAAAGCTCCGGTTGTGTTATTACGCTATCATCGCCTTCTCGGAACGGATGCTCTGTTCTGAGTGATTAAATAACTAGTTGAGATTAGCGGAAAAATCCAGTCAGCCGGATGTATCATAATTTGTGATCTTTCTCTCACCCCTGCACTTTTACTATAAATAGTATGGCGTTAACTATCAGGCCCTGGAAATCTCACTATGGAACCTCTGCACGCGGTTGTCCTGACCGTCAGCCTGTTCGTCTTAACCTTCTTTAACCCCGGCGCAAACCTCTTTGTGGTGGTACAAACCAGCCTCGCCTCCGGGCGTCGGGCCGGTGTATTAACGGGGCTGGGAGTGGCGCTTGGCGATGCGATTTATTCCGGGCTGGGACTGTTTGGCATGGCGACCCTGATTACCCAGTGCGAAGAAATTTTCTCGCTGATCAAAATCGTCGGCGGCGCATATTTGTTATGGTTTGCCTGGAACAGCATCCGCCATCAGGCCACCCCGCAAATGCCGACTCTGCAACAGCCCATTCCCGCCCCCTGGAGCGTGTTCTTCCGCCGGGGACTGTTAACCGATCTGTCAAATCCGCAGACGGTGCTGTTTTTCATCAGTATTTTCTCGGTCACGCTCAGCGCGGAAACCCCGACATGGGCAAGACTGATGGCCTGGGCCGGCATCGTGCTCTCTTCCGTCATCTGGCGCATCTTCCTGAGCCAGGCCTTTTCCCTACCGGCGGTACGCCGCGCTTACGGGCGAATTCAGCGCATTGCCAGCAGGGTGATTGGCGCGATCATCGGCGTGTTCGCCCTCAGGCTGATTTACGAAGGCGTGAACCACCGCTAGCCAGTAGCAGAGCGGCCACATAACAGAGCGCCACCGCCAGACTCATTTTCAGCATGGTTTCGCCGCCCAGCCCCGACAACGGCGCGGCGATGCCACCGAAAACAAACATGCTCATCCCCATCAGCGCGGAGGCGGTTCCTGACTCCTGAACGTCCACCACGCTCATCGCCTCTGCGCCCGCCACGGTGCCAATTCCGCTGCAAAAGGCGACGGTAAAAAAGAGCGCTACCAGCGCCAGAACCGGCTGCTGTAGCCAGGCGCAGAGCAAGGTGATTAACGCGCAGATGACGGCCAACAGCAAGCCGCCGCGCAGCAGCGTCATTGCCGTGATTCGACGCGCAAGACGGGAAAAAATCAGCGAGGCGACGATCAGCCCGATCCCATTAAGGCCAAACAGCAGGCTGAACTGCATCGGGCTTAAGCCATACTCGCTTTGCAGCACAAATGACGAAGAGCCGATATAAGCAAACAACCCCGCCAGCATGAAGGCCTGCATCAGGCAAAAGCGCATAAAGAGACGATTTTTCACCACGCTGCGCCCGGTCGAAAATAACGATGCGCCGCGCGTTCGCTGCGGCAGCGTCTCACTGATAAACAGGATGCAGCAGAGCAAAAGCAGTGTCGCAATCCCCGCCATTACCCAAAACAACATACGCCAGTCAAACGCGGTGGCAATGTAGCCGCCCAGAACCGGAGAAAGCACTGGGGCGATGCCGTTCACCGTCATGAGCAGCGCGAAGAACTGGGTCAGGGTCACACCCTGATATTTGTCCCGCGCAATAGAGCGCGAGAGCACCGAACCACCGGCCCCCGCCGCGCCCTGCACAAAACGCCAGACGATCAGCCAGTGAATATCCTGAGTTGTCGCGCACAGTACCGAAGAGGCAATAAACAGCAACAGCGACAGGATCAACGGAACCTTACGACCAATCCGGTCGCTGAGCGGGCCAAACAGCAGTTGCCCAAGCCCAAGACCGATCAGCGAAGACGTCAGCGTCAGTTGCGTCAGGGTGGTCGTCGTTGCCAGCTGTTCGGACATCTCCGGCAGAGCGGGCAGATAAAGATCGGTACACAGCGGCCCGATCCCGGTTAACAAACCGAGGATCAGCACCCACGAAAGCGACACACGCGCCATAAAAACACCTCCCTCTGATTACCGGGCCCCGCCGCCGAGCGACTGCCAGAGCGTTATGCGGTTTTCATTGTCCGTCAGTTGCAGGGCGATAAGCGTCTGCTGCGCCGACCACAGCGTGCGTTGCGCCGTCAGTACGGTCAGATAATCCCCGACCCCGGCGCGATAACGACGCATCCCGACATCCAGCGTTTTTTGTTCTGCGGCGACATACTGGCGCTGGGCATCCAGCTGTTCATCCAGCGTCGCACGCCGGGCAAGCGCATCAGCCACATCTTTGAACGCGCTTTGCACCGTTTTTTCATAGGTAGCAATGAGTCCCCGTTTTTGCGCTTCGGCATAGCGGAGCTGCGCCAGGTTGCTGCCGCCGGTAAACAGCGGCAGCGTAATGGAAGGGGCAAACGACCACACCTTCATGCCATGACTGAACAAGGACGAGAGCGCATCGCTGCCGACACCGGCGCTTGCCGTCAGGGAGATGGTCGGGAAGAAATTCGCTCGCGCCGCGCCAATATCGGCATTGGCGCTTTTCAGGTTATGTTCCGCTTCCTGAATATCCGGCCGACGCAACAGCACGGAAGAAGAGACGCCAGCGGGCACCAGCGTAATCACCTGCGCATCAAGGCTTTCCAGCGTACCGGGCAGCACGCTTTCCGGCAGCGTTGTGCCCGCCAGCAGGTTCAGGGCGTTGATATCCTGCGCCACCTGAGTCTGATAGCTGGCTACGCTGGCGCGCGCCTGCTGGTAAACGCTCATCGCTTCACTGACATCCGTTGCGGCGGCTGTCCCGACCTGCTGCTGACGTTGAACAATTTTCAGCGAGTTTTCCGCACTGGCCATCGTCTCCCTGGCCAGCGCCAGATTGCTGTTATCTGCCGCCAGGGTCAGCCACGCGGTGCTGATCTCGGCAATTAACGTCAAACGGGTGTTCTGCGCGGTAAATTCGCTGGCAAGCCAGGTTTCCCGCGCCGCCCGCGACAGGCTCTGATTGCGGCCAAACAGATCCAGCTCAAAGCTGGACACCGCGCCATCGGCTTCAGCGCTCGTTCCGGTTCCGTTCGCCAGCGTACGGCTGCGTGTAGAACTGAGTGAAGCATTCACCGTCGGGAACAACGAGGCACGCGCTTCGCCATACAACGCCCGTGCGGAGTCGATATCGGCAATCGCCTTCTGGACATCACGGTTACTGTTAAGGGCAGTGTTCACCACCTGTTGCAGCCGAGCGTCGTTAACAATCTGCTGCCAGTCGCGGCTGACAGCGTTCCCCTGCCCCTGCGCGCCCGGTAAACTTGCCGGAACCGGCGCATCGGGCGTGCTGTAGTGCGGATCAAGCGACACACACCCTGCGCTCAGGAGAGCGAAAACAAAGAGAAAAATACGCAACATAACTTACTCCTGACGACGGGACTTGCGGGTAAACAGATGCCTAACCAGCACGAAGAACAGCGGGACGAAGAAGATAGCCAACAGCGTGGCGGTTAATGTCCCACCGATGATTCCGGTCCCGATCGCCACACGGCTGTTCGCCCCGGCCCCTGTGGCGATAGCCAGCGGCGTAACCCCGGCAATAAAGGCCAGAGAGGTCATAATGATTGGGCGCAAACGGGTCTGCGCCGCTCGCAGCGCAGCCCGGCTCAGGGAATAGCCTTCCGCAACCGCAGCTTCGGCAAATTCGACGATCAGAATGGCGTTTTTCGACGACAGGCCGATGGTGGTCAGCAGCGCGACCTGGAAGTAAACATCATTATTTAAATCACGCATCCAGGCCGCCAGCGCTGCGCCTAACAGCCCCAGAGGGATGACCAGAATCACCGAAAACGGTACCGACCAGCTTTCATACAGCGCCGCCAGGCAGAGGAAAACCACCAGAATAGAGATGGCGTACAAGCTCATAGCCTGACCGCTGGCCAGCTTTTCCTGCAATGACAACCCGCTCCACGCCCATGTGGTGCCGGCAGGCAAGCTGTTTGCCAGCGCTTCCATTTTGTCCATCGCGGCGCCGGAGCTGAAACCGCTGGCGTTTTCTCCCTGAATCTCATAGGCGGCAGAGCCGTTGTAGCGCACCAGACTTTCCGGGCCGTACTCCCAACGGGTGGTGGCGAAGGCGGAAAAGGGCGTCATGCTGTTATCGCTGCCGCGCACGAACCATTTGCCCAGGTCCGCAGGTGAAGAACGGAACTCGCTGTCGCCCTGAATGTAGACTTTCTTCACGCGGCCGCGATCGATAAAGTCATTGACATAGGTTCCCCCCCAGGCGCTGGATAAGGTGCTGGTCACATCGCTTAAGCCAAGCCCCAGTGAGACGGCCTTATTGCTGTCGATATCCACCTGAAGCTGCGGCATTTGCGGCAGGTCATTTGCGCGCACGGCGTGCAGAATATCGCTCTGGTTTGCCTGGGCGATCAGCTGATTACGCATCTGTAACAGGGTATCGCGATCGGTCGCCCCATTCGCCATCAGCTCAAAAGAGAAGCCGTTGCTTTGCCCCAGCCCCTCAACCGACGGCGGCGTCATCGCAAAAAGCGTCGCATCGCGAATGGCGCCCAGTTCTTTACTGGCACGTAGCGCAATAGCCTGTGCGGTATTTTCTTCGCCTTTACGCTCCGACCAGTTTTTCAGCGAAACGAACGCCATCCCGGCATTCTGCCCGCTGCCGCTGAAGCTAAAACCATCGACGGTAAAAATAACGTCCGTATTGGCTTTCTCTTTATTGAGAAACCAGTCTGTCACCTGACGATTGACCTCTGCGGTTCGCGACGCCGTCGCCCCTGCGGGCAGGGTGTACTGCACCATAATTTCACCCTGATCTTCGGTCGGTAAGAAGCTGCCGGGCAGCTTCCACATCGCCAGCGCCATCGCCCCGCATAACAGCGCATAAACGCCCATCACGCTGACGCTGCGACGCAGCACATGCAGGACGCCGCGCTGATAACCCTGTTCAGTTCGGCTATAGAATCGGTTGAATATCCCGAAGAAGCCCTTTTTATGCGGCGCGGTATGGCTAAGAATCGAACCGCACAGGGCTGGGGTCAGGGTCAACGCCACCACGACCGAGAGCAGCATTGCCGAGATAATCGTCACAGAGAACTGGCGATAAATGACGCCGGTAGAGCCGCCAAAGAACGCCATCGGCAGGAATACCGCAGACAAAACAAGAGCGATAGCCACCAGCGCGCCAGCGATTTCCCCCATCGATTTTTCGGTGGCTTCGCGCGCGGGCAGCCCTTCATCGCGCATAATGCGCTCGACGTTTTCCACCACCACAATGGCGTCATCGACCAGCAGACCTATCGCCAGCACCATTGCAAACAGCGTCAGCGTATTGATGGAGTAGCCAAACAGCGCCAGCACGCCAAAAGTACCGAGCAGCACGACCGGAACCGCCAGCGCCGGAATCAGCGTGGCGCGAAGATTCTGCAAGAACAGGTACATCACGCAGACCACCAGAATGATGGCTTCAAACAGCGTCTGAACCACATCCTCTACGGAGATCTTAATAAATTCGGTGCTGTCTTTCGGATACGCCACGTCATAGCCCTGCGGCATATCCCGTTTAAATTCAGCGACTTTATCTTTTACCAGCGTGGCGGTATCCAGCGCGTTCGCCCCCGGCGAAAGCATGACCGCAACCCCCGCAGCCGGATGACCGTTGAGTTTAGCGATGGCGGTGTAGTCTTCACTGCCCATCTCCACGCGCGCCACATCCTGGATGCGTACCACGGCCCCGTCAGACTGGCTTTTGATAATGATCTTTTTGAATTGTTCTACCGTCTGCATGCGTGACTGCGCGCGAACCGTAGCGGTCAATTGCTGTGTGTCAGGGGAAGGTAACGCACCGATTTTCCCGGCGGAAACCTGAACGTTTTGCGCTTCAATGGCGCTCTGCACATCCGACGGCATCAAAGAATAGGAGGCCAGTTTCGCCGGGTCCAGCCAGATACGCATGGCGTATTCCGCACCAAACACCTGTAGGCTCCCGACCCCTTCCACGCGTGCCAGCGGGTCCTGTACGTTACTCACCAGCCAGTCAGCGATATCTGAGCTGCTCGCCCGGTCGGACTTATCATACACGGCGGCAATCAGCAGGAAGTTACTTTGCGATTTCACTACCGTGACGCCGGATTGTTGAACCTCGCTCGGCAAGCGGGATTCCGCCTGCTGCACCTTGTTCTGTACCTGCACCTGCGCGGTGTCAGGGTCGGTGCCCTGTTCAAAGGTGACATCAATACTGACCGAACCATCGGAACTGCTGGTCGAGGTAAAATAGAGCAGGTTATCCAGCCCGGTAAGCTGCTGTTCAATCACCTGAGTCACGCTGTTTTCCAGCGTTTCGGCGGAAGCGCCGGTATAGGTCGCCGAGATTTTCACCGACGGCGGCGCCACGTCAGGATACTGCGCAACCGGCAGCGTTTTAATCGCCAGAATACCAGCCAGCATGATCAGAATGGCGATAACCCAGGCGAAAACGGGCCTGCGCACAAAGAAACGGGAGAACATCAGCCTTTGCCTCCGTTCAGTTGTACATCAACGGCGTTAACCTGCTGACCCGGCGTGACCTTACTTGATCCCTCAACGATCAACCGGTCGCCGCTACGTAAACCGTCCAGCACCAGCCATTTATCCCCATAGGTATCGCCTGTTTCCAGGGTACGCTGCGCCACTTTATTGTCTTTAGTGACCACCAGCGCTGTCGCATTGCCTTTCGCATCGCGCGTGATCCCCTGCTGCGGCGCGAGAATCGCATCGTTCATGATCCCTTCATCAATGCGGGCGCGAACGAACATACCGGGTAACAGCTGCTGTTGAGGGTTGGGGAAAATCGCCCGCAGCGTGACTGAGCCTGTAGACTCATCTACCGCCACTTCCGTCAGCGCTAACTTTCCTTTTTCGCTATAGGTCGTGCCATCTTCAAGCGTCAGCGTCACGTTCAGGGTATCGCTGTTGGTCGCCAGAGACTGCTTACGCAGGCGCAGCAAATCCACGCTGGAGCGGGTAAGGTCGACATACATGGTGTCGAGCCCACGAATGGTCGCCAGCGCCGTCTCCTGTGAAGCCGTCACCAGCGCGCCGGGCGTGACGGATGAGATACCAATGCGCCCGGAAACCGGGGCGGTAATGGTGGTCCAGTCCAGATTGATACGCGCGCTTTCTAACGCGGCTTTCTTTGCCTCCACGCTGGCTTTGTCCTGAGCACAGGTGGCCTGCGCATCATCGGCATCCTGGCGGGAAACACCGTCATCGTTAACCAGCCGCGCGTAACGTTGCGCCTTCTGGCAGTCGGCATTCACCAGCGCCTGCGCCTGTCTGAGCGAGGCATTCGCTTCGTTCCATGCGGCGCGATAGCTGGCGGGATCGATCTGATACAGCGCCTGCCCCGCTTTGACGATATCGCCCTCATTAAACAGGCGTTTTTGAATAATCCCCCCCACCTGCGGGCGAACTTCGGCACTGAGCGCTGCGCTGGTGCGTCCGGTCAGTTCACTGACCACAGAAACGGGTTCTGTTTTAAGGGTCACGACGCCCACTTCCTGAGACGGAGAAGCGGTATTGTCGGTTTGCGTATTATCACAGCCGGATAATAACAATAGCGCGATAATTGATGTTGTTATGTATTTCATCTTTTTTCCAGGGTGAGAAACGCCTGCCCCGTTAAAATTAACAAGGTAGCACCAGGCGACTGAACGTTATTTCAGGTACAGCGGTATCGCGTCATGAGGTATTTCTCACAACGACAATAAGGGAAATAATTTATTTCCCTTTGATTATTAAATTCTTTATTCAGCCATTCACAAGCATGGTAACGATATCCCGATATATCTCCTGTAACGCATCAGGGTCACTTTTTTGCGGCGTCAGGCGACGGTAAACCGCCCCTTCCATCATGGTTGCAATCACTTCAACACAGCAACGGATGCGGACCTCGCTAAGTTGCGGACACGTTTTTCTCAAGTGCGCGCAGGCGTTGTCGAACATCCGCGCATCCGCCTCTTCGAGCATCGCGGCAACATGAGGATTGCGGGTCGATTCAGCCGCCATCTCCAGCATCAGCGCATCATCATCCTCGCTCAGCGTTTGCCGCCAGGCCAGGATTCCGGGGATACGCTCCGTCTGGGTTTTATCTTCTATCTGTGTAATGCGATAGTCGATAATACGGCGGATCATCTCTTCGATAATGGCATCTTTACTGGCGAAGTAGCGATAGATTTGCCCCACGCTGAGACGGGCTTCAGCAGCGATCTGCGACATGCTGGCGCCGTGAAATCCGCTGGCGCGAAAGCACTGGCGCGCGGCGTTGATGATCTCATCCTGTCGTTGTTTCTGGCGGATTTCCAGCTTGCTGCTCATCGCATCTCCTCGTCACCTCAAAAGTGAGAATGATCGTTCTCATTTTGGCTAATTATACGTCTCCTGCGCACATTGAAAAGGATTTTTTTGCTTATTATTTTCCTGCATTATTTGCCAGGAAAATAATGGAGAGATTATGGAGATTTAATGAAAAAAATCTGAAAATCAGATGGAGAGAATATTTAAATTTATTTCTTTGCCCCTGACTTTCCAATTCCCCGGTACAATTCATTGATGCGCTTAACGGACTTAATCGAACGCTGCGGGGCTGTCGAAGCGACAGACAACACGATCATTTCCAGGCAAACCAGCACCGTACCGTGCAACGGCATTTTCCCGTTCTCACCGCCGCGCGGCACATTGATCACCACATCCGCCTCCTTGCTAAAACGTGATTCCAGCGCATTGGTCAGTAAAATCACCGGCACACCCAACCGCTTCGCCTCGCGGATGGTCGTCAACCCTTCGCGATGCGGCGATTTCTGCGCCATCATAATCAGCACATCCCCCCGCTGTAGCGCAATCAGCTGTTCCGCCAGGTTAATCCCGGTACGATTAAACGCCACCGACGGCAAGCCAATACGGCTGAGCAGACGCGCCGTGTAGTCCGCAAGTATCCCGGATGCGCCAATGCCAAATATCCCCACCTGACGCGCCTCCACCAGCAGTGCGACCGCCTGCGCAATCGCGTAACGGTTTTGCGGCGTAGACAGCACGTCGCAGGTGCGCTGATGCCCTTGCAGAACAAAATCAATGCTCGAATTTACATCGCAGGAAAGCGTATTCACCGTGGTCGTCATTTTCTCTTCCGAGGTGATACCCGGGCCAAACCAGTGTTCGATGGTCTGTTTTAAATCGCGCAGCCCGGCAAACCCCAATGCCTGAATCGCCCGGACAACCGTCGCGTCAGAAGTTTGAGTGGCGGCCGCAATTTCTATCGCCGTAAATTCCAGTACCACTTCCCGGTTCTCATGGATATAACGCGCCACCGCCTGCATCCTCGGCGAAAGCAGATGCGCCCGCGCCCGGAAGCGATCGCCGTAGACATCAATACGATTTTTCACTTTCTTCGCCGTCAGCATGGTTATTTCCCCTCCGGTAAGTGGCGCCCGGCAATATGCGACTGTACCTGTGCAACCATCAGGCTGAGTGATGCAAAGGAGTTCGAAATCGCCTCTTCACGGGAGATCAAAACGTAGTGCCCGCGCTGGCAAGCGGTAAGAAACTCGCACCAGCCCGGCAACACGGCATCCATCGCGGCAATTTCATCCTGCGGCTTACCACCGGTATCACCGCGCCAGGTGGCAAAAACAAAATCCGCATCCATCTCTGGCAGACGCTCCGCGCTCACGTCAATCCGCCCTCCCGGCGGAATGCTGTCGATCAGTTTCGGGAAGGAAAACCCGGCATCGCGCAGGACGCGTCCTAACGAATGATAGGTGTGCAACGCATTGATTTTTCCCTGGTTTGCCTGAATGACTGACACCGTAATGTGTTGGGTATCCACCGTGTGCTTCAACCGGTCAATCTCTTCCCGGTAGCGACGCTCCAGAATAGCCAATCGCGCCTGAGTTCCGGTAAGCTGCGCGAGCTTGCGGTAAATTTCCGGCGCGCCGCCGTCGAGATGATCAATGCTCACCGTCGGGGCGATTTTCTCCAGTTGTTCGATGGGCGTATGGCGACTCGGCTCGGTGATGATCAAATCGGGTTTCGCGGCGACAATCGCTTCAATATCAATGTCTGCCGTACCAATAAACTTTATTGTCGAATGATCAAAATCGACGCCGGTCAGCAGCGCGCCCGAACGCAGGAAATGGCTGCCGTCAGGACGCGTTCTGCCGTGGCTGGCGACCGGCGGAACGCCCAGCTCAATCAGCGGAATGGTGATATCAAGATCGTGTAGCGACACAATGCGCTGCGGATGCAGCGGCACGTTCACCACGCGTCCGAGATCGTCGGTAAAAGGCCGGGTGGCAACCTCTGCCTGTACAGAGCACCCCAGCAGCAGCAACAGCGAAAAAAGTAAACGCATACACCCTCTTAAAAATTACAAACGATCCCGACGACGCCAGAGCAACAGTAAAAAGAAAGGGCCGCCGACCAGCGCAATCACGATCCCCGCCGGTATTTGCAGCGGCGCAAAGGCCAGACGCCCGATGGTATCCGTGAGCAGCACCAGCAGAGCGCCAATGAGCGCACTGCCCCACAGCAGCGCCATTTGCCCTCCGCGCAGGCAAAAACGCGCCATATGCGGCGCCATCAGGCCGACAAACCCCAGGCTGCCCACGCAGGAGACGCTGGCGGCGGTCAGAAATACCGGCGCCATAAAACGCAGCAGCGCCAGATGAGACAGACGCACCCCGAGCCCGGTCGCGGTGTGATTACCCAGCAGCGCCACATCCGATGCTCTCGCCGTCGCAAACAGCAGAACAGCCGCAGGCAACGCCCACCCCAGCGCCACCCACAGCAACGGCCAGGTGGCGGCGTGCAGGCTTCCGGCCAGCCAGACCAGCGCCGTTTGCACATCGCGGACATCGGCTGTCGTCATAAAAACGCCCATTCCCGCAGCAAAAAACCACGAGACGCCAATGCCGATCAGCACAAATCGCGGGCGGGAGAAATCACGGGCCAGCAGCATGACCAGCGCGGCGACCAGTAATCCGCCAGCAATACCCGCCAGCGGTCGCCAGACCAGGCTGACCGACGGGAAGAGCAGCACTAACGCCAGTACCACCACGCTACTCCCCTCTTTCACGCCGATAAGACCGGGGTCCGCCAGGCCGTTACGGGTAATCGACTGCATCGCCGCGCCAGCCAGCCCCAGCATTGCTCCACACAGCAGCGCCATCAGCAAACGCGGAAGACGGACATCCCAGACAACATACTGCTGTTGCTCCGTTAACGCCTGCGGAGAGAACAACGCACGCCCGATGGCGGAAGCCGGAACGGGAAGCGACCCCTGCAACACGCCCGAAACCAGCAGTACGGCGGCCAGCGTGGCAAACCCCAGCACACACCACACCGTTTTCAGCCGGACAAGGCGTGAGAATTTCCCCACCCGCCATGCGCGCAGCCCGGCACGCGCCAGAACAACGCTCATTTAAGAAATCTCGACGCAATGAAAATAAACACCGGCGCGCCGACCAGCGCGGTCATCACTCCTGTAGCCAGCTCCTGTGGGGCAAGCAGGGTTCGGGCAACGATATCCGCCAGTAGCAGCACTGCCGCCCCCAGCAGCGCCGCCAGCGGGAGCATCTGGCGAATGTCTTCCGTCACCAGACGTCTGATGACGCCCGGAACCAACAGCCCGATAAAACCCAGCGGCCCGGCGACGGATACCGCCGCGCCGCACAGCAGCGCAATGGCGATCATCGCCATCAGACGAATGCGCAGAATATTAACGCCCAACCCACAGGCCATCCGGTCGCCTAGCGCCAGAATATTCAGCCCCGGCGCTATCGCTATCGCCAGTACAACGCCAACCAGCGACGGCAGGAGGGCCTGGCGTACTTTTTCCCAACTCATCCCCGCGAGATCGCCCACCAGCCAGGTGCGCATCGCCAGCAACGTCTGCTCATCCAGAATAAGGATTGCCGCCGTGAGCGACGACACCATCGCCGACAGCGCCACGCCGCAGAGCGTGACCTTCAGCGGCGTCAGTCCGCCACGCCCGGCGGAAGAGAGCGCCATCACCAGCGAAAAGAGTGCCGCTGCGCCCCCTGCCGCAACCAGTGACTGACTGAGCCCCGCGACGCCCAGCGCGGTACACAGCACTACGGAGAACGCGGCTCCCGCATTCAGCCCCAGAATGTGCGGTTCGCCCAGCGGGTTGCGAATCAATGCCTGTAACAGAACGCCGGCTACGCCCAAAGCCGCGCCAACCAGCATGGCCGCAGCCATACGCAACAGACGCAGAGAGATAACGATTCGGTGATCAAAGTTTTTGGCATCGAAGTGAAATAACGCCTGAATGACGGTCTGCGGACTGACGGCACGCGCCCCGACGCCCAGATGAATCACCGCCAGCATAAACAGCAGCAGTAGCAAGACAGGAAGCGCCAGCAGAAATCGACCACGACGGCGGCCTGATGCGATGACCATAGCCGTCATTCTTCCGCTCCAGCCCTGGCACGAAACGGCATGAAGAATGGCTTTCCGGTCAACGGATTCACCGACATCTGCACATCGACGTCAAACACCGATTTGATCAGCTCCGGCGTACAGTGCTCTCCTTCATGTACGATCCCCTCCAGCCGTCCCTGTCTGAGAAAGACCAGCATATCGCCGTAATTCACCGCGAAATTGAGATCATGTAACACCACCACCACGGTACGACCATGATGACGGGTCAGGGAGTGCAGAAGCTCAAGGATCTCTACCTGATAACGCAGATCGAGAAAGGTTGTAGGCTCATCCAGCAAAATAAACGGCGTTTGCTGCGCCAGCGCCATCGCAATCCAGCACCGCTGGCGCTGCCCGCCGGAGAGACTCTCTACCGGCAAATGGGCGAAGTCGGTTGTTCCGGTGAGCTGTAACGCCTGCTCTACGGCCTGTGCGTCATCATCGGTCCATTGCTGGAGAAAATTCTGCCAGGGAAAACGCCCGCGCGAAACCAGTTCAAAAACCGTTAATCCCTCCGGCACCAGCGGGGATTGCGGCAGGATGCCAAGCTGACGCGAAACCGCTTTGGTCGGCTGTTGATGAATCGCTTTACCATCAAGCAGCACGCTGCCGCCCAACGGCTTCAGCATTCGGGCAATCGTACTTAATAAGGTGGATTTGCCTGAGCCGTTCGCCCCGGCCAGCACCGTCATTTTACCTTGCGGGATAGTGAGGCAGACGTCATGCACGATGGCGTGGTGACGATAGCCAGCAGAAAGCTGTTTCAGCTCAATGCCCGTTCTGTGGGCGGTGTTTTCCACATGCTGTGGCATGTTCACTCCTGCGCCGTCGCAGCCTGGCAAAGCCAGCGCGCGCAGCCTTTCAAATAAAAATAAAACTCATTCTCTTTAAGATCTTGCTGGGTTGCGCTGTAGTAGTCAAGCAATTACGCCCTGTAGTTACATCACCGTACGCACGCAACAAAAACGCCGCAGAAAAAGACGAACAAACTTATAAAAATAAATAGATATCAATAAATTAAAAATTACTTTCCCGCAATAACACTACGGTTTTATGACGTTAATCCCGCTGTAGTTTCTTTTTCATTTTTACGTTTACTACTACAAACTCCCATGATTGAATGATTCTCAATTACACATCTGACGCCGTTTACGTTGGTTAAAAGATGGATAAAACGCATGGCTAGCAAGCCGGGCAATGAACTGGATAAACCTGTTTACCCTCCCGTTTTTGGCAGGGTATTTTGCGGAATAAATAAAAGATGGCTAAGTTAACTCCTTATTTTTCTGGGATGAAAGGGCGAGCGCTGTGCTCCGCTCTGTTTTTGGGTATCACGACGGCTCCTGCGGTCATGGCAGCGGAAAAAGAAAACTCGCCGCTCAAAAATGAAGAGACGATGACCGTGCGCGCAGACGCCTCTTCTGCCGATCAGGCCGTCACGTCAGGTTATCAACCGCTGAGTTCGTCCACCGCCACGCTAACGTCGATGCCGCTGCTGGATATCCCGCAGGTGGTCAATACCGTCAGCGACAAAGTGCTGGAAGATCAGCACGCCACAACGCTCGATGAAGCGCTGTATAACGTCAGCAACGTCGTGCAAACCAACACGCTGGGCGGAACGCAGGATGCGTTTGTTCGCCGTGGTTTCGGCGCGAATCGTGACGGTTCCGTGATGACCAACGGTCTTAAAACCGTATTGCCGCGCAGTTTCAACGCGGCCACGTCGCGGGTGGAAGTGCTGAAAGGCCCGGCCTCCACGCTGTACGGTATTCTCGATCCCGGCGGCCTGATTAACGTCGTGACCAAACGTCCGCAAACGCAATTTGGCGGCTCGATTTCCGCCACCTCCTCCAGCTTCGGCGGCGGCACAGGCCAGTTTGACATCACCGGGCCGATTGAAGGCACCCAACTGGCGTATCGCCTGATCGGTGAGTATCAGCACGAGGACTACTGGCGCAACTATGGTACTAACCAGAGCAGCTTCATCTCCCCTTCCCTGACCTGGTTTGGCGACAACGCGACGGTCAGCGTGCTCTATTCGCACCGTAATTACAAAGCCCCGTTCGATCGCGGCACCATTTTCGATCTCAATACCAAACAGCCGGTTAACGTGGATCGGAAAACCCGCTTTGATGAGAAATTCAATATCACCGATGGCGAATCGGATCTGGCGCAGCTCAATGCCGAATATCGCTTCAACAGCGCGTGGACGGCGAAGTTTGATTACAGCTTCAGTCAGGATAAATACAGCGATAACCAGGCTCGCGTGATGGCTTATGATTCCGCTACCGGGAACCTGACCCGCCGCGTGGATGCGACGCAAGGCTCCACCCAACGGATGCATGCGACCCGCGCCGATTTACAAGGAAACGTGGATATCGCTGGTTTCTATAACGAGATCCTGACCGGCGTCTCTTATGAGAATTACGATCTGCTGCGCACGGATATGATTCGCTGTAAGAACGTGAAAGGCTTTAATATTTACAATCCGGTCTACGGTACGCTCGGCAAATGCACCAGCGTCTCGGCCTCCGACAGCGACCAGACGATTAAGCAGGAGAGCTATTCCGCTTACGTACAGGATGCGCTGTATCTGACCGATAAGTGGATCGCCGTCGCCGGGATGCGCTATCAGTACTACACCGAATATGCCGGGAAGGGCCGCCCGTTCAACGTCAACACCGACAGCACGGATCAGCAGTGGGTGCCGAAATTCGGCATGGTCTATAAGCTGACCCCTTCTGTGTCGCTGTTCGGCAACGTATCGCGCGCCTTTATGCCGCAATACTCCATTGCCAGCTACATTGGCGATCTGCCGCCGGAAACCTCTACCGCCTATGAAGTGGGGGCGAAATTCGATCTCTTTGACGGCATCACCGCCAATATCGCCCTGTTCAATATTGATAAGCGCAACGTGCTGTACAACGAAATCGTGGATGGCGAAACCGTGGCGAAAACCGCAGGGCGCGTACGCTCACAGGGGGTGGAAGTGGATGTCGCAGGCTCGCTGACGCCCAATACCAATATCATCGCCAGCTACGGTTATACCGCAGCGAAAGTCACGGAAGATCCCGATTACAAAGGGAAACCGCTGCCTAACGTACCGCGTCATACCGGTTCATTGTTCCTGACCTATGACATTCACAACGCCTTTATGGGCAATACGTTGACCATTGGCGGCGGCGGACATGGCGTAAGCCGTCGTTCCGCCACCAACGGCGCGGACTATTATCTGCCTGGTTATTTTGTGGCCGATGCCTTTGCAGCCTATAAGATGAAGCTGCAATACCCGGTGACTCTGCAACTCAACGTGAAAAACGTGTTTGATAAAACGTATTACACCTCATCCATTGCCACCAATAATCTGGGTAATCAGATTGGCGACCCGCGTGAAGTTCAGTTCACGGTAAAAATGGAGTTCTGATCCTTCTCGTCCAAATACCCTGTCAATTCTGGCAGGGTATTCCCGCTATTCCCTCACATTAAGATGAATAAACTCACACCGCCCAATGAACGCAAAAATGCGCGCCTCATCAACTTTCTTAACTGAACTGTATCAGATTTAACATTTTGTGATTTTTATCGCGGATAAATTTTAATCTTCCGCTATTTTTAAATTCCCTTTCACTCATGGAGGACGATGTAATGAAACACAAATCGTTTTATCGCCTCATTGCCGCAGGCGGTCTGCACTTCTGGTATAACCTCGATCCGCGTATTTCTAACGACTTTCCGCGTTAATTCTCCTTAGCCGTTCAACATCAATAAAAAATTAACTGAACACTACGTTTGGTCGGTATTTCTTGCGCCTGTTAAAGGCACAAAAATAACGTTCACGTAGCACGACATGCTATTGGAGAAATAATATGAAACGTATTCCTGAGCCGTTCCGCATTAAAATGGTAGAAAACATTCGTATGACCACCTGGGACGACCGTGTTAAAGCGCTTGAAGAAGCGGGATATAACCCTTTTCTGCTCAGAAGCGATGATGTATATATCGACCTGTTGACCGACTCCGGCACTGGCGCAATGAGCGACCGTCAATGGTCAGGCCTGATGATGGGCGATGAAGCCTACGCCGGCTCACGCAACTATTACCATCTGTGCGACAAAGTAAAAGAGCTGATCGGCTACCCGTTCACGATCCCTACGCACCAGGGACGCGGCGCCGAGCAAATTCTGTTTCCCTGCCTGATTGCCCGCCGCAACGCTGAAAAACCGGTCTTTATTTCCAACTTCCACTTTGATACGACCGCCGCCCATGTCGAATTAAACGGCGCGAAAGCCATCAACGTGGTGACGCCAAAAGCGTTCGACACCACCTCATGGTACGACTGGAAAGGCAACTTTGATATCGACCTGCTCAACGCCACTATCGCGGAACATGGCGCAGAAAACGTCGCGGCGATTATCACCACCGTCACCTGCAACAGCTCAGGCGGCCAGCCGGTTTCCATCGCCAATATGCGCGAGGTGTATCAAATAGCGAAGCGGCACAATATTCCGGTGGTCATCGACTCCGCCCGCTTCTGCGAAAACGCCTGGTTTATTAAACAGCGCGAAGAGGGATACGCAGATAAAACGGTGAAAGAGATCGTCCGTGAGATGTACCAGTATGGGGATATGCTGACCATGTCGGCGAAGAAAGATCCGATGGTCAATATCGGCGGGCTGTGCTGCTTCCGTGATGATGAAGATCTGTTCAACGACGTGCGCATTCGCTGCGTGCCGATGGAAGGGTTTGTCACTTACGGCGGGCTGGCGGGGCGCGATATGGAAGCGCTGGCGATCGGCCTCGAAGAAGGGATGAATGAAGATTTCCTCGCCTATCGAATTAACCAGGTGGAATACCTGGGCGAACGGCTGCGCGAAGGGGGGATTCCAATCCAGTATCCAACCGGGGGCCACGCGGTATTTGTCGATGCGAAGCTGCTGCTGCCGCACATTCCGGCAGAACAGTTCCCGGCTCATGCGCTGAATAACGAACTGTACCTGGAAGCCGGGATTCGCAGCGTGGAAATTGGCTCTCTGCTGCTTGGGCGCGATCCGGCCACTGGCAAACAAAAACCGTCGCCAATGGAGTTACTGCGTCTGACGATCCCACGCCGGGTCTACACCAACGATCACATGGACTATATCGCGGATGCGTTAATCGCCGTAAAAGCCCGCGCCGCATCGATCAAAGGGCTGACTTTCACCTATGAACCGCCGGTGCTGCGCCACTTTGTGGCCCGGCTGAAACCGGTGAAATAACGTTCTGATACGCGCTCCCCTGCGGGAGCGCGATTCCGCTATTTAATACGATATTCGACGCATTCAGGCATGAGAAAAGCGGGATCGCCCTTTTCTCTGCACAATGACGGGCATAGCCACGCGAGGAAAACGCACTATGGCTACATTATCGGTCGCAAATAAAGCGCCGTCGCTGATCGGCGGAGCAATGATTATCGGTGGAACCATTATTGGCGCGGGCATGTTTTCTCTCCCGGTGGTGATGTCTGGCGCCTGGTTTTTCTGGTCACTGCTGGCATTAATTTTTACCTGGTTTTGTATGCTGCATTCCGGGTTAATGATCCTGGAAGCAAACCTGAATTATCATATTGGCGCCAGCTTCGACACGATTACCAAAGACCTGCTGGGAAATCGCTGGAATATTATTAACGGTCTGACCGTCGCGTTCGTGCTGTATATTCTGACTTACGCCTATATTTCCGCCAGCGGTTCGGTTATTCACCATACCTTTGCACAAATGGGGATCGTCTTTCCGGCCAGGCTCGGCGGGTTATTATTCGCCCTGGCGGTGGCGTTTATTGTCTGGCTAAGCACCCGGGCGGTGAGCCGTATGACAACCATTGTGCTGGGCGCTAAAATTCTCACCTTCTTTATGACGTTTGGCGGTTTGCTCTGGCACGTCCAGCCGACGATTTTACTCAATACCGCTGAAGTCAGCCCCAGCTACCTGCCCTACGTCCTGATGACGTTGCCGTTCTGTCTCGCCTCATTTGGTTATCACGGCAACGTGCCCAGTCTGATGAAATATTACGGCAAAGATCCGTTGACCATCCGCCGCTGCCTGCTACTGGGAACGTTGATGGCGCTGGTGCTGTATATCATCTGGCTGGTCGGTACGATGGGGAATATTCCGCGTCCGGCGTTTATTGAGATCGCCGAAAAAGGCGGCAATATCGACGTGCTGGTACAGACGCTGAGCGGTTTGCTGAACAGCTCAACGCTCGATCTGCTGCTGACCGTCTTCTCCAACTTTGCCGTCGCCAGTTCGTTCCTCGGCGTTACGCTGGGATTATTTGATTACCTCGCCGATCTCTTCAGGTTCGACGACTCGCCAAAAGGACGTTTCAAAACTGCGCTGGTCACGTTTCTGCCGCCCATCACCGGCGGTTTAATCTGGCCAAATGGGTTTATCTACGCCATCGGTTTTGCCGGGCTGGCCGCCACCGTCTGGGCGGCGATTGTCCCGGCGCTGCTGGCGCGCGCATCGCGCAAACGCTTTAACAGCCCGCACTATCGGGTATGGGGAGGCAACGCGATGATCGTCCTGATTTTATGCTTTGGGGCAGCTAACGCGCTTATCCATATTCTATCCAGCATTAACCTTCTGCCGGTATACCGGTAGTACGCCATGCGCGGCGGCATAAAATAAAAAGGGAACCGCCGGGTTCCCTTTTCAACACTGGTGACGCGCCGGGCGAAAGTCTAAAAGATCCCTTTCTGACGCACTTTACTCATCTTCTGCGTCGGCGCGTCTACGGTACTGAGATCGACTTCTTCAGCATTTACGGATTTAGCCGGTTCCGCCGCTGACGTGCGCCCCGTCACGCGCAGCTGTTGCAACAGCAGATGCTGCTGTTCCAGCAAGACTTTGAGCTGGGCGACCTCTTCACGCAGTTTTGCCGTCTCCTCATGCTGCGTGTTATCCGATGGCGCTGCGGCGACCTGCTGTTTTTGCAGGGTCTGCGCCATCAGCGTACGCATTTGCGCCAGTTGCTGTTCGCTGAAGTCTTTCTCTTTTTCTTCATCGCCATCGCCGGTCATGAGGGCGACGGGCAGCAAATTGCTCTCCTGCAATTCCGCGCAAAGGGATTCGAGGCTCAAACCTTCCCGGCTCAGGGATTCTGCAACATGGCTGCACAATTGCGGGTTGAGAAGATGCAATTGCAGGCCGGACAGATAGATATTGCGATGAAACTGGCGGATCTCCATGTTGGCGTCATTGACGTCGCTCCCGTCCCGCTGCACTGCGCCATACCATTTTTTTAGTTGCAGCATCGCGCGCAAATCCGCGCGCGATCGCTCTGGCGACAAATGCAATGAGAGGTTAACACGGCGGATCTGCCTGTTACTCATCGTCGCCTACCTCAACCATTTGCGGCGAATCAATCTGCTCAACGCCTGACTCAGCATGGTACAGGCAGATCTCGCGAGAGAGCGCGCTTTGCGGGTTGTCGAGCGTCACCACGCGTTCGCCGAGCGTCGAATAGGCCTGGCGCAGAGCGGATTCGATCAGATGCGCACCGCCGCCGACCAGATAAACGCGGTTAGGGTTCTTAGCGAATTTCTTCGCTTCATAAGCCACCTGATCGCCAAGTTCCTGAATCTTGATCTCGATCCGTTCAAGGATCTCGTCAATCCGCGATTCATCGTTGATGACGCTTCTGACAAAATCCAGATCGTTGCGACGCTTAATCAGCTCGTTCGCCACCAGGTAGCTGGAGTCGCTGTCCGCCGCCGCCAGTAATTTACGCGTGGCGTCCGTCACCATCGCCACGCCGATTTCGTTGTTGCCGTAAATTGCGGAAACATCGTCAAACTCGCCGACAATCACCCCCATGTCCAGCGTTGTCCCGCCGCAGTCGATGACCAGCGACTTGGTGAATTCATTCACGTTGGAGTTAAGCAGATGCGACAGCGCCGCAGGCAGGCTCTCCGGCATAACATGCACATCAACGATACGGAACAGCTCGCCTTTATTCAGCGAGATCTCACGCATCAGGTTGCGACGTTTCGCTTCGATGCGCTCATCGTTACGCTGGCAATCGTCCGGCTTGTAGAATTGCGTAATCGGCAGTGTGACGATAACTTCAACGTCACGCGGCGTCAGGCCGGTTTGCAGCAGCGCATGATGAACCGCCAGCAGATTCAAATCGTCATACTGGTATTCGATGTGCGTCGTGGAAAGCGCTTTATCCGAGGTCGCATCATAGGTGTATTTCGTGGTGCCGATGGTGTAGTTGTATACCGACTGACCACGCAGCAGCGCCGCGCTTTTCCAGTCCTTACGGAAGGAGTTCGGCGAAACAACGGTCTTCAGCGTACCGTTTTCAATCCAGCTAATTTTCACATTGGTTGAGCCATCATCAATGGCGAATTTCATACGTGTTGCGGTCATGGGTTTTAACTCAATCTAAGGGTCATTTTTACAGCGTCGCCTCTTCCGTCAGAATGCGGCGAGCGCCGAGGTAATGCGATTGCCAGAAATCATCTGAAAGCTGGCTAATGCGGATATTTAGCCCGCTACGCGGGGCCTCAATAAACTCATCGTTTCCAAGGTAGACGCCAACATGGTCGGCGCCCGGTCGCTGGTTAATGTTAAAAAACACCAGATCGCCGCGACGGAGTTTATCTACGCGAATATGTTTAAGAGTGGGGTCCTGATACATGCCGTTTGCCGTGCGGGGTAGCTTGCGCTCCAGCACATGATTGAAGGCGTAGAAAACCAGGCCACTGCAATCAAATCCTTCCAGCGGATTTTTACCGCCCCAGACATAGGGCTTACCTAACTGGTCTTCCAGACGCTTGATGACGGTATGTAATCGGGACGCCAGTTTCGGGCTGATGCGCCCCGTTTTGTCCTTCCCTTTGCGCGCCTGACTCCACAGTGTGTCGGAGCCGCCCAGGCTACCGGGCTGCCAGCGGGCATGCATTGCCAGCATCTCGCGGTTTTTAGTACGGTCAGCCAGTTTTTTCGCCGTTTCCCGCTGCTTTTGTTCCGGCGTTAACGGTACGACGGCAGTCCGTTTTTTCACTTTCGCCATCAGCCGCTCGCGATTTTTTTTCCGCATCTGCAACGCGTTTTCCTGCTGCGCCATACCCGCTTCTACAGGCTTCGGCTTTGCGATGCTGTAACCCGTCGGCATCAGCAATAACAGGATGAGAGAAAAAAAAGGTACCTGGCGGCACAGAACATGCCGGGCAGGTACAAAACGGACAGAACGGATGAAACGTTTCACAGCAATAACGATCTGATTAATGGTTTTTCGTCAGTTTATCGGTCAGCGGTTTAATGACTTTTTCGCCATGCTGCCCAAAGAACTGGTACAGAGAATCACTGGCGGAATGCGTCAGCACCATAATTTCAATGCGGCGGTTCGCGGAACTCAGCGGATGTTGCGGGTCAAGCAACATCTGATCCGCCATGCCGCTCACTTGCAGAATTTTGCTTTGATCCAGCCCCCCGGTGGTCAGAACCGCTCGCGCCTGCATGGCGCGTTCGCCGGACAAGTTCCAGTTGTTATAAAGCACCTGATCGCGAAAACGCGTGGCATCGGTATGGCCGGTGATGATGATCTTGTTGTCGATCTTGTTCAGCTCCGGCGCGAACTCCGTCAGTAAGCGTTTGAAAAACGGCGTCAGGATTGCGCTACTGCGCTGGAACATCTCGCGTTTTTGATCGTCCGAGACCAGAATACGCAGCCCCTGCGGCACAATTTCCATTTTCAGGTTGGCTTGCGCATCGTACGTCGAGGTGATTTTCATGATAATGCGCGCCAGATCTTCAATCTCATTACGCGAGCGGGCGTTCACGTCGTCCAGGCTTTCCGTCTGTTTCGCCTGCTGAGCAACCTGCTTCTCCGCATCGGTCAACGGTTTTGACGACTCTGCCGTTTTCGACGGTTTAGGCGTTTTCGGATGACGGCTGTCAATCAGCGAAAGCTGCCCGCCCTGCCCCTCTTTTTGCGTAATGGGCGTTAATGAGTTGCCTTCAAAGACCGACTCGCCATTAAGCATGGAGACAATCTCTTTACGTTCTTCTTCCGTTACCGCGCCCATGATCCACAGCACCATAAACAGCGCCATCATTGCCAGCGTGAAGTCTGCGAAGGCCACTTTCCAGGCGCCGCCATGAAATTCATCATGGCTTTTACGCGAGGAGCGTTTGATGATCGTGGTATGTTCTTTGCTGCGGTTACGCATCAGGCATCACCCATCATCTGGTTTACCCAACCGTCCAGCGTCGCGAATGTCGGTTTCGTGTCCATCGGCAGCATTTTGCGCCCGGCATCGACCGCCAGCAGCGTCGGCTTACCGGCAACGTGGTTCACCAGTACGGTACGCACGCACTCCAGCACCGAGATTTGCTTTTTGGTGCGTTGCTCCATGGCGTTCGCCACCGGGTCCATCAGGCAGTAACAGAAGAATACGCCGAGGAAGGTTCCCACCAGAGCGGCCGCAACCTTCACACCGATGACCGCAATCGAGCCGTCAATGGATTGCATGGTAATGATGATGCCAAGTACCGCCGCGCAGATGCCGAATCCAGGCATCGCTTCCGCAGTACGTTGCAAAGAGCGGGATGGTTGCAGAAGGTTCTCTTCCATTGCCACCAGTTCCTGTTCGAGAATCCCTTCCAGCTCGTGCTCGTTGATTTTCCCCATCGCCATCAGGCGGAAGTTATCGGAGATGAACGTCACCAGCGCTTTGTCGTGCAGCATGAGGGGGTATTTCTGGAATAACGCGCTGTTTTCCGGTGCTTCGATATGCTCATCCAGCACCTTCAGGCCACCGTCCTGCACCAGTTCCAGCAGTTCATACAGCAGCATCAGCAGCTGGCGCTGATACTCATCGGTATATTCGTTTTTGCGCATAATGCCGCGAAACTGACGGTACATTTCGCTCAGCACCGCTTTGGGGTTCGCCAGTACCATCGCCCCCAGTCCCGCGCCAAGAATAATGATGATTTCACCCGGCTGCCAGAATGAGGCGAGGTGTCCGCCTGACAAAATAAAGCCGCCGACAACACACCCCATGATGATGAGAATACCTAAGAATTTCTGCATAAACCTTTCACTTCTGGAAAAAAGACTGAATTTTTTGCGCAATGATTTTATTGAGCTGACATACCCTGGCCTCGGTTAAATTGAGGACCAGCGCAATTTCTTTCAGGCTCATTTCATGCTGGTAATAGAGCGTGAGAATAAGTTGCTCACGCTCATCAAGACTCGCCAACGCGTTGCGTAGCGTTCTGCTGACGATGATCTCTTCTTCAAGCGGACGGCTATCCAGCGCCCCCGCATATACGTCATTACCCAGAAGATCGTCGAGACTCTCCAGCGTTTTGGCGCAATCGAGTAAGAGATATTCCTGATACTCTTCAGCCGTAATGGAAAGATGGTGGCTGATATCCTCAAAGCTGGGCGTACGCCCCAGCTGACGCGCAATCTCGCGGATCGCGTCATTGAGCTTATGCGTTTTCTGTCGCAAACGACGCGGACGCCAGTCAAGCAACCGCAGCTCATCCAGTACCGCGCCGCGAACGCGTTGTATGGCATAAGCGGCAAACTGCTCATCAGGATGGCCGTAACGGCGCAACGAGGTTAATAACCCCATTAGCGCGATCTGTTCCATATCATCCCGATCAATAACGCTACTGGTCTGGTAAGCGAGTTGCTTCACCACTTTGTTGACGAGCGGCAGATACGTGCTGACATAGCGCGCTTCATCCGCAGGCGTCAGCGTTTCACTTGCGATAAAATCCATCATGTCCAATACGGCTTATCAATCACTGGAAGACCATTTTGCTGATGATGACGTCATCAAAGGGGACATCCATCTTCAGGCTGTCAAATCTGGCGGCATAGGCGGCTTTGAGTTTGTCGTGCAGGTTGCTGACGCTTAGCGCACGCACGGCGTCATAGTCCATTTCAGAAAACAAATTGACGGTCGCCCCGCGAATCGCAGGGATCATGTCTTGCGCCGTCCGCGCGTTTTCCGCGCTCATGGTCGCCAGGTTCAGTTCCAGCATCAGATAACGCTCCGCATTACCTTTCCCTTTCAGGGTGATGAGGATGTTTTTAATTTCCACGAACTCCACCTGTTGCGGCGTGGAGGATTTAAATAAGCTCGTCAACGGATTGCTCTCCGATGCCGTGTCCGCGCGAAGTAGCCAGGTGCCGGCAACGGTTAAACATGCCGTCAGTAAAGCGGTAACCAAAGCGATCGCCAGCCCAAAGGAGATTGTTTTTGCGTTCATAAATGTCTTTTTGTTAAACGGTCAGTAATACCGAATCATCTTCACGGCGGGTGCTTTCTGATTCCGGCAGACCTGCCGCGATCTCATCTCCCGCCTGAATGATGGCGTGTTGTTGTGCGAACTGCTGTTCTTTGCCCTGCTGCTGCCCTGACTGAGAGGAGACCTGCACGTTTACCTGAACAAAGTTCTGTTCGGTCAGGCTCTGGCGCAGATCGTTGCTCGTTTGCTGAAGCGCACGATAGACCTCAGCATGGCTGGCGTTGATTTGTACCTGTACGCGCCCGTTATCAAGCTGCAACGAGATGTCGATCTTGCCCATTTCAGGCGGATCGAGACGGATAGTGGCGTGCTGGATCTGGTTCTTCACCTGAAGTTGCAGACGATCGCCCAACGCGCTTTGCAATTGCTGCGTCCAGCGGGAGGTTTCCGTATCAAGTTTTAATGTCGAGGTATGCGCAGACATTGCATCAGGCGTCACCGCCGCCGTTGGCGTCGTGGAGACAACGGAGACCGGCTGCGCATTCACTGTCGGCGTCGCCACAGCGACTGCGGTCATAAGCTGCGGCGTAATGTGCTGCAACCCTGCGGTTGGCGTCTGCGGCGACTCGGTCGCAGGCGTTACGTTAACCCCTGCCGCCAGCGTCGGGCGCAGCGTTGGCGATAACGCCCCCTTCTCCTGCAACTGTCCCGCCAGTAACGGCTGCGTCTGCAACGTCAGCGCATTCATCTCGTTTTGCGAACGACCCGCGTAGCTGACGGGTTTAACCGGCATCTGCCCGGTCATCAACAGCGCCTGCAACAGCTGCTGCTGCGCATCGTCTTTCAACGGAGAGGCATCCTTCTGATGCCGATCGCCCGTATCGTCCTCGTCCTGCACGCTCACCGGCTGCGCGCTGACGGTAATCCCCAGGGCATTTTTGCCCTGCCCGCCCATCAGCGTGCTGACAACATTCATCAACGCATCGTTGAATCCTGGCTGCGTCTGCCCGGCAGATGACTGAGCGCCGCTCTGTCCGGCGATCGTCTCCGCCTGCATCGGCAAACCGGAAGCGTGCCCCGCATTTTGAGAAAGATTGAGAATATCCATTACCCCATATCCTCTGCGTCCATAAACGCGGCATACGCCGTCGCACCTTCACGATTGCGCATGGCGAGCGCCATTTTGTTCGCGATAATGTCGCTCTGCCCCTGACAGTAATCGCGCACCTGACGGTGAATTTCCCGCAGTTCGTCCAGGGCTTTGCTGTCTGCCGCGTCCAGGGATTGGCCCCGGACAGCGGTAAGCAATTCAGCAATCTTCAGGTCAACATTCCGTACGGCAGACCAGTTATGGTCGGCTGCGGCCTGGCGTAACGCCTGCATCAGCGTTCGCATCGTCAACGCATAGCTCATGTTCCCTGACCCATTTTTTCCCAGCCGTCCTGAATATTGCCGAGGATAACTTCCACCTCTTCAATATTTTCGACAGACAGCTTGTGGCTGGCGTCATAGAGGCGGTAAACGCAGTAGTCATAAAGATTCGCCAGACTTAATGCCAGCTCGCCGCCTTTTTCAAAATCCAGCGCGCTGGTCAGCGCGTTCAGGATGTCGATGCATTTATTAATGCTTTGCGCCTTACGTTCGTAGCGACGCGCCGCAATATGGCTTTTCGCGCGTACCAGTTCGTCCATCAGGCCATTGAACAACATCAGCACTAACTGATGCGGATTCGCTGCTGCGGCCTGAATCGCCAGGTCAGATTGGTGATAGAGGCCGAAGCCTTCCTGCTCGTTACCGTACATTGAAAGTTAAATTCCCTAAGAATTAGCTAAACATACTCATGGTGTTATTCATCTGCGTCATGATCGACTGCAACTGCGTGAACTGCTTCAGGTAGCGGTTATAGGAGGACTCATAACGCGTGTTCATTTTTTCGGTTTTGGTGTCGATGTCGCGCTGCTGTCTGTCGAGCGTTTCCTGGCGACCTTTTAATAAACCGGTGCTGGTGTTCAGGTATTTATCCAGCGATTTATCCATCGCTTTAATCAGCCCGTTATTCCCGTTGAAGAAATCAGCGACCGATTGCGGATTTGATTTCAGTTGCTCATTGAGCGTGTCGGCGTCGATCGACAGCTTGCCGTCTTTGTCGGCAGTAATGCCGAACTTCGTCATGTTTTGATCGCCGAAGGTGCCGCGCAGCATGTTGCTCAGATCGTTGGTTAACGAGGAGATACTGGCATCACCGGCAAACGCGCCGCGCGAATCAGAGCTGCTGCCGGTCGCCGTCAGCCCGGAGATGGTGTCCTGCAACGTGTTATAGGCATCGATAAAGGCCTGGATTTGCTCCTTTGTCCCCGCTGTATCCGTGTCGACTGAAATAACCAGCGGCTTGTTGGCTTCGGTGGTGCCGGTCAGTTTGATCGAAACGCCGTCTACCAGGTTATCCAGGGTATTGGAGCTGCTGGAGTAAACGGTGCTGGAATCGCCAACGGTGAATTTGGCATCTTTACCGGCGGTAATCACATTCTCGCCATTAAAGATATCCTGACCGTTGGTCATGCCGCTGGTATCCAGCTGAATATCGTATTTCTCGCCGCTCTGATCGCTGCTCATCATCAGCGTCACCTTGCCATCAATACGCATCAGCGAAGCGGTAACGCCGTTCTGACCGTCGTCAGAGGTCGCGGTGTCAGACGCGCTCGGGAAATCCGCATTATTGATGGCGTCGGCAAAATCAGCGAGGCTGTCTAAATCATCCATCTCAATTTCAAGGCTCTCGCCGTTGAGATTGATCTTCAGCGTACCGCTGGCGTTTTTAATCGCCTCATCATCAAGCCCGTCAAACCCTTTCTGCTGCGCAGAAGCCAGTTGGGTGACGTTCAGGCTGTATGTCCCTTTACGGGCAGACGCGCTGGCGGTGATGGTCGCGATCCCTTCCTGGTTCATGGTCGCGGTATTTTTCAGCACGCTGGTGCTGGAGGAATTCAGCCCGGTGATTGCCGAACGGAAATCCGACAGGGCGGTACGCAGCGAGGAAAGCGCTTTTTTCTGCGCTTCCAGCGTGGAAGTCTGTGATTTCAGCGAGGTTTGCAGCGCAAGAATGTCATAGCCTGCCAACTGTGTGGCCAGTGTCGTTGGATCAAAATCAGACATAGTGGGTTTCTCCGGGCACGCGCGCCGCTTTCAACATACAGTAGATAAAGCAACTATCGTGCCAATTTTTTAATAAGTATTTATCAATGAGTTACGTAAGAGGAGGAATGTCCCCTTCCGCAATTTCCGGCAGAAGGAAGCGCATTGCCGGATACAAAAACACCGCCATACAGCGGTGTTTTAGGGGCAGATATCCGCGAAGGATTAACCCAGCAGAGACATCACCATGCTGGACATGCTGTTGGACTGTTTCAGCATGGACATGCTGGTTTGCGCCAGCATCTGGTTACGGGTCATAGAGGAGGCTTCGCTGGCGAAGTCCGCATCCTGAATGTTGCTCAGAGCCAGATCGGTGTTGTCTTTCATGTTCGCCAGGTTAGCCGCGGTGTGGCCCAGGCGGTTAATGCTCGCACCCATTTTGGAACGCACGGCGCCGACGTCATTCAGCGTAGTTTCCAGGTTGTTCATCAGATCTTTCGCGCCGGCAGCGTCAGTAATGTTGATGCCGCTGGCCGAGTAGTAGCTGCTGCCTGTATCGCTAATCGTGCCAAAACCGCCGCTGGCATCAATCAGCGAGTCGGTGCCAGAACCTTTCAGCTCTTTAGACAGATCAACCTGCATGGTTTCATCGGTGGAAGAGCCAATCTGGAAGTTCATCGCTTCGCCAAACTTACCGGAAGCGCCGAACAGTTTGTCACCTGCATAGGAGGTGTTGTTCATGATGTTCTGCAACTCAGAGTTCAGGTCGTTCAGCTCGGCGTTGATGGCATCGCGGTCTTTGGTGGTGTTGGTGTCGTTCGCTGCCTGGGTGGCAAGGTCTTTCATGCGGTACATGATGTTGCTCACTTCGTCGAACGCACCTTCGGAGGTCTGTAGCAGCGCAGTGGCATCAGAGATGTTGCGCTGTGCAACGGCCATGCCGTTGGTCTGGCCCTGCAAACGGGTGGCAATCTGTAGACCCGCCGCATCGTCCGCTGCGGAGTTAATACGCTTGCCAGTACCCAGACGTTCCATTGCGGTGGACAGCAGATTGTTGGATTTATTCAGGGCATTGGTGGATGCCATGGAAGAAGCGCTGGTGAAAATAGAAAGCGACATAGATATTCCTTATTCATTCAGGTCATTCATTCGTTGTACTGACTCAAAACGACACATCCATTTCGAAAATTAAATCCGACGACGTTCGAATGACCATTTTTCAGGCAACCCGGGGAAAAAATGGCGAAGAAAGACGGCAAAAAGGAGCTGCACTGCAACAGCAGACACAAAAAAGCCGCACCCCGTGCAGGATGCAGCGTCATAAGAACACATCGCCTGCCTTTCCAGGCAAGCGGCGGCTTACTGTTAACCCAGCAGAGACATCACCATGCTGGACATGCTGTTGGACTGTTTCAGCATGGACATGCTGGTCTGCGCCAGCATCTGGTTACGCGTCATGGAGGAGGCTTCGCTGGCGAAGTCCGCATCCTGAATATTGCTCAACGCCAGATCGGTGTTGTCTTTCATGTTTGCCAGGTTGGCCGCGGTGTGGCCCAGACGGTTAATGCTCGCACCCATTTTGGAGCGCACGGCACCGACGTCATTCAGCGCCGTTTCCAGAGAGTTCATCATCGCCGTAGCGTCGGAGGCGCTCCCGATGTTGATACCGGAAGCGGTGTTGTTCCAGTCACCGATACCCGAGAAACCAGAAGCGCTAAACAGGCCACTCGCTGTACCGCCCAGTTCATCACCCAGGCTCACGGTCATGGTTTCTCCAGAGGAAGAACCAATCTGGAAGTTCAGGGAATCGGCAAATTTACCGCCGGTACCGAATAATTTATCGCCTGCATAAGACGTGTTGCCCATGATGTTTTTCAGTTCGGCATTCAGGTCGTTCATTTCAGCGTTGATGGCATCACGGTCTTTGGTGGTGTTGGTGTCGTTCGCTGCCTGGGTGGCGAGATCTTTCATGCGGTACATGATGTTGCTCACTTCGTCGAACGCGCCTTCTGCGGTTTGCAGCAGTGCGGTGGCATCAGAGATGTTACGCTGCGCAACGGCCATGCCGTTGGTCTGCCCCTGAAGGCGAGTGGCAATCTGCAAGCCGGCCGCATCGTCCGCTGCGGAGTTGATGCGTTTGCCGGTGCCCAGACGCTCCATTGCGGTAGACAGCAGATTGTTGGATTTATTCAGGGCATTGGTGGATGCCATAGAAGAAGCACTGGTGAAAATCGAAAGCGACATAATATATTTCTCCTTGGATTACCTGTCTGTTTTATCAGGTTCTTGTCGTTGCTGAATGATAAAAACGACCCACCACAACGAAAAATTAAATTCATTTAATGAAAATTTATTTAAAGATTTGTCACCCTCTTTTTTCAAGACGAAAAATATCCAATTAATTATTCTTATTATACCATCCTCAATAAACCACCTTTAGCCCGGCAATAAAACCAACCCCATAATTATGCAATCAAGCGACACAAACGATAAAAAAATTAACTCCGCTCCTTTATTTTTTCTTGTTTATTGTTTTAATCTACCAAAAAATATACCCACACCCCATGAAAGGAGATTGATGAACACAAATTTTTCACATTCGCAGGGCCTGATTTTACATAAGGATCTTTTAACTATTTCGATTAACTTTTAATCAGAAGAATTAATAATAAGGCGAATCTTTCACTGCAAATGAGGTTGCACATCACATTTTTATCGCGTAAAAAGAGCGCCAGGAAAAGATGATTCCGCGATAATCAGAACAACAGCAGGCCGCTGGTGTCTTGTTTCTGAGTGCTGTTCAGGCTGAAAAACAAACTCAGTCATCGGCAAAAGCGCTTTTCGTTTCCTCACCTCCCGCAGGCAAGCGGCATTCATTAAGAATTTCAAATGGAATTAACAGATAGTCAACATCCGTGTTCAGGCTATATTTTCTTGCGATATTTAGCCGTTGCATTTACTGGGGTGGTATATCCATCGATGAATAAATGAATAAACGCTATTACTCCGTTAATAACTGGCTGGTTGATATCCCCTCGGGATCTATTCTCCATTTAACAACAGGGGAACGTAAACGTCTGGGAGAATATCAACTCAAGCTCCTTGAAACGCTCATGCAAGATGCGGGAAAGATCTTTACGCGTGAAGAACTCACCACGCTGGTCTGGGAACGCCGCGTCATCGGTAATAACAGTCTGCCCAATGCCATCCACGCGCTGCGTACGGCACTGGAAGACGACGGCAAAAAGCAAAAAATCATCAAAACTATCCCTAAAAAAGGGTATTTGCTTGAGCCTGATTATTGCTGCTTTATCGAAAAAGAAGAGAGCGAGGTTCGCGATCCCGAAGAAAATCATCTTCCGCTGGAAGAAAACGCCCCCTCCGATTTAGCCGGGGAATATGAGGTTGTCGACGAGACGTCACTTCCTGTCGCGGAACAAGCGAACGATATCGTCCGCGTCACGCCGCCTGCAACGACCAGGCCAGTGAAAAAATCCATCCACTGGACCACCGTGTTTTTACTGCTCGCGCTGACGGCGATCGGCAGCATACTCTTTACCGGCTGGTACATGAAACTGAAAGGTCATGAGCATCTGGTCGCCCAGGAGATACAGCCTAACGTTTACAGCAACATCAACCTGTATTCCATTGGGACGAGCAGCGAGCCGTCTTATGACGCCAATAACTTGTACACCAAGCTGAAAGACACTTTTTATACCATTAATCAGCAGATCAAAATGCAGTCAGTCAGGATGAGCGTCTACTTTAGCATCACCAATTCATCGCTGAACTACACGTTCGCCCTTACCAGCCAGTGCGACAAAAAGCAGTTAGCGATGACGATTTATCACTGGCGTATCGATCCGACACGGCTGAACAACCTGATTATGCGTGAAACCCGGAGAAAACTGAATGAAATGGCAACATGCAAAGAAAGTTAATCTTGTGATTTTGTTGAGTATTTCCGTGCTTCTCGCCATCGCATTCGGCACCAGCACCCTCACAGGCGGCGCAGAGCGACCCAATACGGATGTGGAAGGGACTTTCCAGCTTGGTTTCTATGACCTGATGTCGCAGACGAAAGAAATTTATAATTCGCGGATGAAAACAACGAAAGGCACCATTCTGGCGACCATTACCAGCCCTGATGACAATCGTTTCGTACTAAAGGAAAAATTTACGCCGACGTCAGGGAAAAACGGCAAACTCTATTTTTACCTGACGCCCATCTACTACACCACCACGCACAAGGGGCTGATGATAGATGGTCTGGTCGATATGCTGATGAACACCAATTTCTGGATGGAGCCGCTGGCATTTAACGGGCAACCGTTAGTGGTAGGGCAAAGCGGGTCGATTTTTCTCTACCCTATCCAGCAGTAAGTCAAAACCGGAGGCGGAGGCCCGCTTCCGGTTACGATAATCACCCCAGCAAATTTTTTACCGTCGCCAGCCTGACGTTTGCCTGCGCGCCCAGCGCCCTGGAGAGGGTGCTGTAGCTGCTGGCGCTGCTCGCCAGCGCTTCCCCCAGGCCGCGCGCGGTTTCCCGGGCCTGCGCCGGGCTGTATACCGTCGCCATATCATTGATGCGCGACGCCACGCGCTCCTGCTGTTGGCGAAGCCTGCTGCGCTGGGTGGTAATGTGCTCCAGCGTATTTTGCAGCTTTACCTGGCTTTCCCTTTCCCGACGCGTCGCCAGCGAAACAACCTCATCACTGCTTGCCGTTTCCGCCTGTGGCGTGAGCAACGTAAACGCATCGGCGGGGAAATGCCTGCCCTCTCCGCGCACGGTGAGCTGTTGGCTGACCCGCTCCCAACGGCTTTCATCCACGCTGAACATCAGTTGCCCGTTTGCCGTCTGACGCGCATGAATCCCCAGACGGCCCAGCCCCACATTCAACTGGGTCAACGTCTGACGCGGCGTCGCCTCTTCCGGCAACGAAATGGCGGTCATCTCACGCTGCCGCCCGCCCAGTGAAAATACCAGCGTTTCTCCCCCCGGCTGGCTGAGAAGTTTCTCACTGCCGGGAAGCGTAAAGTTAACCGTGCTTTTTTGCTCCAGCGACGCGGTCAGATGGCGATCGACAGTGCCGCCGGAAAGCTGCGTCCGACGCATCAAATGTTTTTGCAGCGTATTCGCCGGCTGCGTCGCATCGCCGCGAAGCGACGACTGACGCACCTGCAACAATTGCGTTTCCGTCTGCGCCAGATAGCTGTCAGCCTGCTGCACTGCCGTGAGTTGTTGATTTAGCTGTACGTTGTAGCGCATCGGACGGCGGGACAACAGCGCCGATTCGGGGAACGCATTGCGGGTCGCGGTGATTTCTGGCGCGTTGACGCGGCCGACCGTTTGCGGCGCATCAATGCTTCCGCGCCCGGTTGCGGGCGCAGAAGTCGTAAGGGACGTTGTTTTTAAACCTACCTGCATAACAATTACAACAGACTAAACAAGTTAAGCTGACTCACCATACTGTAAGCCTTATTAGTGATCTGCACCGACTGCGTATACAGTTGCAGGTTGATACTGGTGGTCGCCCAGTCCGTTTCGGACAGGTCCCGTACAACCTGATCGTTCGCAAGGCTGACATCGCTGTGCGCATCGCTGAGCAGCGTCAGGCGGTTCTGACGGCCGCCAAGATCGGTGAAGAGGCTGGAGATGTTATCGCTGGTATTTTGCGCGACACCGATCATCTCCTCCAGTTCGTCTTTATAGTCAGCGTAATTCGCGTTCGGGTCCTGCATTTTGTCGCTGAGCGCTTTCAATTTATTCAGCATCTCAAGGTCGTTTCCTGAACCGGAGAATGCCTGAGCGACCTGGGTGTTTTCCGTAATAGAGACGCCGTTCGCGACAATCGTTTCGCGGCTGCTGTCATTGCCGCCGTACACATACTGCCCTTTCGCCTCGTCCCACGTTACCGTCTGGCTGTCAGTCTGCGTGCCGGAAAACAGATAGCTGCCGTTTTCATTTTTAGCGTTCAGGGTGGCGACCAGCGAATCCAGCATTGAAGAAAGCTCCATGCCGTAACCCGCCATATCTTTCTGGCTGAGCGTACTGTTATTCGCCAGCTTCAGCTTATCGCCGACCGCCAGCATCTGGTTACTGAGCGCGGTGATGTTCGACTCCTGAATCGACAGCGCGCCGCTCAGGCTGGAAATATTGCTCTGATACTGTTTAATCGCAGACTGCTCACGGTTCAGTTGCACCAGACGACTTGCGGAAACAGGATCGTCAGACGGCACATTAATGCGCTTTTGCGTCGACATCTGCTCCATCAACTTACTGATACGCGTGCCGTTAACGCCTAATTGCGCCAGCATGGCATTTGAGTTGTAAAGACTACTAATACGCATAATTTAAATTCTCTGATGGCGCTTAAAACATCCCCAGCAGGTCGCTGAAGATCTGATTTCCGGTGGAGATCACCTTCATGTTCGACTGGTAAGCCTGCATGTAGATCTGTAGATTAATCGCCTCTTCATCCTGGTTTACCGCGCTCAGGTTATCGCGCTGATTCTGCGCCTGGTCGCGCACCGTCGACGCCGCTTCCATTTCTGTTTTGCTCTGCTTACTGGCAATACCGATAGTGGAAATGATCGCCGCAGCCCCTTCGCTCAGGCTCATATTTCCCAGACCCGGAATATCCGTTTTCTGGTTTTTCAGTTCGATCAGCGCCTTCAGGTTATCGCCGTTGCCCGGTACGCCCGTGCCGTCGTCGGCCTGGATGCCGGACAGCGCCAGTTCTTCAGGCTTCAGATCCGTCACCTGCAACATGCCCGCAGGATTGCTTGGATCGAAAGTAAACAGCGGCTTACCTGAATTGCCATTCAGGTCATAGCCCTTCGCCAGCTGATCGTTAAACAGTTTTGCCACCGATTCCGCCATCCCTTGCACCGAATCTTTCATCTGTTGGAGGGTGCCGGTTTCATAATCATACAGCGCGCCAAGTTGACCGCCCGCCGACGGGTTCAGCGTGAACTCGCTGGTGGAAAATTTCAGCGTCAGCGTGGAGTTGCCGTTGGCGTCCTGCCCCGCGCTGAGCTGCCCGGCGACCTTACCGCTCACCAGCGGCTGACCGTTCGCCATTGAGACGGTGTACCCGCTGGAACCATCGTCCGTCACCTTCACGTCCGCCAGCGTACTTAACTGTTTTACCAGTTCATCACGCTGATCGCGCAGTACGCTGCTGTTACCGCCGGTTGACTCCATGTCGGTAATTTTTTTGTTGTAGTCCGCAATACTGGTACTCAGGGTGTTGATCTGGTCAACCATCGCGTTGCGCTGGGTGTTGATCGACTCTTTCTGGCTGGAGATGAAGTTGTTAACGTTATTGAAGCGGGTCGCCAGCGCGCCCGCCTGGTTAATAAGCTGCTGACGCAGCGCCGGGGATTCCGGCGTCTGGGTCAATGCGCTCAGGGCGCTGACAAAATCATCCAGCCCGTTACCAAGACTGGTAGAGTCGGTGCCGATCACCTGTTCCAGCGCGCCAATATATTGATTTCCGGTTTCGAAATAGCTGGCTTTCGAGTTGGTCTGCCACACCTGATTAACCAGATACTGACTGGAGATGCGGCGAATACTGTCGACCTGTACCCCGTTCCCGGCGGTAAAACCCGCTTCCCCCATTGGGCCGATGGAGCTTTGGATAATGCCCTGGCGGCTGTACCCCGGCGTCAGCAGGTTAGCGATGTTCATCGAGGTGACATTCATGCCCACCTGGGCTGCCTGCAAACCGCTGAAGGCAATATTAATCATACTCATGGCTTACTCCTGCCCGCGCATTACCGGAACCACAGGCGTTTTAAGTTCTTTCGGTTGCTCTTCTAAAGCGGTCATTTCATCCGTTTTCTTAAGCGGCGTATTCACCTGCGGCGAAAGCTGGTTGATGATCATCTGGGTAATCCCGGTGCTGCGCTGAGACGCCAGGTCAGACGCCAGTCGGTCATCGTAAAAATCACGCATCATCCGCTGCTGTTTGCTGTTGAAAGGGTTGTCTTCCCCCAGCACATCGGACGCCTTGCGCATTTGCGACAGCATGGAACGCAGCATCAGCGCCTCAAACTGTTCGGCGGCCTGTTCAAGATTCTGCGGCTTTACCTGCCCGGAGAGATCGCCGGGCAGAATCGCGGTTTGTCGGTTAATGGCATTCAGCATGGTATTTCCTTAAATCACGACCAGTTCAGCATCCAGCGCGCCGGCTTCATGCAGCGCCTGTAAGATAGCCATCGTGTCGTCCGGCGCCGCGCCAAGGCTGTTAATGGTATTCACGATGCTGCGCAGGCTGGTTCCCGCCGCAATAGTCACCATCTGACCCCGGCCACGATTAACGTTGACATCACTTTCCGGCGTGACGACCGTTCTTCCCTGGCTGAATGCGCCAGGCTGGCTGACGTTCGACGACTCGCGGATGGTGACGGTCAGGTTGCCGTGTGATACCGCCGCAGCGCGCACCACTACGCCATCGCCAATGACCACCGTTCCCGTTCGGGCGTTGAACACCACGCGTGGCGGCTGTTTACCGGCGTTAATCTGCACATCTTCCAGAGAGGACATAAAGGCCACCCGATCGCCCGCGCCCATCGGCGCACGTACCGCCACGTTAGTCGCGCTTTGCGCGGTCGCCGTGCCGGAACCAAAGGCGTTGTTCAGCGCGACTGCGACGCTGTTGGCAGTCTTAAAGCTGGGACGTTTCAGGTTCAGCATCACCACCGGCTCCTGCTGGAAATCGCTCGGCACTTCGCGCTCCACCGAGCCGCCGTTTGGCACACGGCCAACGGTCGCGGTGTTGATGGTCACGCTGGAGCCGCTGTTGCCCTCGGCTTTCACGCCGCCTACCACCACATTCCCCTGTGCCAACGCATACACTTCGCCATCGGCACCGCGCAGTTGAGTCAGCAGCAGCGTACCGCCACGCAGGCTTTTCGCATCGCCAATCGAGGAGACGGTTACATCAATACTTTGCCCACGCGCATAGCCCGGCGGCAGCGTGGCGCTAATCGCCACGGCCGCGACGTTCTTCACCTTCGGATCAATCTTCGCAGGCAACTGCACGCCAAACTGGCGCAGCATGTTGGTAACGGACTGGCTGGTGAATTTGACCTGGTTTTTATCCCCTGTACCGTCAAGCCCCACAACCAGGCTGTAGCCCACCAGCTGGTTGCCGCGCACGCCCTGAATATCGACCACATCGCCAAGACGCTGCGCCGCCGCGTTCATGCTGCAAATCAGCAGGAAAAAGAGTGCCAGTTTACGCATCATGGCCTCCATTAAATTGGGAACAGCGGGTGGTTGAAGAAGCGGGTCAGCCAGCCTGCCGCATTCGCGTCGCTGAGCGCGCCGCGTCCGGCATAGGAGATACGGGCATTGGCGATTCGCTGTGAAGAGACGGAGTTGTCGCGTTCGATATCTTCCGCGCGCACCAGGCCCGTCACCCGCATATACTCATCCCCCTGGTTGAGGGTGAGCCATTTCTCCCCGCGAATCGCCAGCACGCCGTTTGGCAACACTTTATAAACCGCAACGGTGATCGCGCCGCGCAGACTGTTCTGCTGCTGCGAGGTGGCATTACCGTTAAAGTTTCGGTTGCCGTCAATCGAGCCGGAAAGCTTATCGATTGAATGGCCGAATGCTTCCGGTATCCCCAGGGAAACATCGTTTTTCTTACCAAAGTTAGTGCGCGCCTGCTTGCTGGCCTGAGTAGACTCATCCAGCTTAACGGTCAGGATGTCGCCTACGCGATAAGCCCGGCGATCCTGGGTCAACGACCAGTTGTAGTTGCCGTTATATAACCCACCGCCGCGCACCTGCGTTTCAGGCACCACGATATCTTCCGGCGGCGCATACGCCGCATCGTCTTTTTTCACCAGCAACGCCGGGCTTTCGCAGCCCGACAAAAACAGCGCCAGTAGACTGATAACTAACTGCTTTTTCATTTCTCTTTCACTTTAAAGCCCTGTCGTTACATCGACTGGGTGACAAACTTCAACATGTCATCGGCGGCAGAGACCATCTTGGCGTTCATTTCGTAGGCACGCTGAACGGTGATCATGTCGACCATCTCTTCAACGACCTGTACGTTAGAACCTTCCAGAGAGCCCTGCTCCAGTTGTCCGAGCGCGTCCTCGCCGGGTACGCCTTCAACCGCTTCGCCGCTGGCCGCCGTTTCACGGTATAAGTTGCCGCCTATCGCCTCCAGACCGGCCGGATTGACGAAGTTCACCAGCGTCAACTGCCCCAGCTCCACCGGATCGGTTTCGCCTGCCACCGTCGCGGTAATGGTGCCGTCTTTACCAATCTGCAAATCTTTGACGTTCTCCGGCAATTCAATCTGCGGCACCAGCGGCAGCCCCTGCGCATTCGTCAGCACGCCATCTGGCGTTTTCTGGAAATTACCGGCGCGGGTATACGCGATATCGCCATCCGCAGTTTCCACCTGGAAGAACCCTTGCCCGGTGATTGCCACGTCGAAGGTTTGCCCGGTGTTCTGGATGCTGCCGACGGTAAACTCTTTCTGCGTCCCGACGATCTTCACCCCGGTGCCATACTGAATGCCGGTCGGCGCGATATTGTTCTGATCGAGCTGCCCACCTGGCGTGCGCTGATTCTGATAAAACAGATCGGCGAACATCGCACGATCGCGTTTAAACCCGGTGGTGTTGACGTTCGCCAGGTTGTTGGAAATCGCGGTCATTTTGGCGTCCTGCGCCGCCAGGCCGGTTTTACTGATCCATAAAGCGGGATTCATCTTTATTCCTTCTTATTGTTATCAGGTGCCACGAATCAGACGGTTGCCTGAATTAGCGAGATCTTCAGCGGCTTTCATCATCTTGATTTGCGCTTCAAACTGACGATTCAGCGCAATGCTGGCGACCATCTCATTAATGGCCGAGACGTTAGCGGTTTCCAGATGCCCGGACGCCACCATCACCTCTTCATCGCGTGGGTTAATCGCCGTGTTGCTCACCAGAAAGCCATCCACATTTTTGCTCAGGTCGCTTACCGGAATGTTCACCAGCTTGATGCGGTCAACATCAACCGGCGCGGCAATATCGCCGTCGTCAGGCACGATAGTGATCACACCGTCCTCACCGATGCTGACGGACGAGAACGGCGGTAAAACGATCGGGCCGTTGTCACCTTCAACCGGCAGGCCGTTGATCGACAGATCGCCCTCCGGGCTGACGTCGATCTGCCCGTTGCGGGTGTAAACCTCACGGTTGCCGCTGGCCAGCGCAATCAGCCCATCGCCTTTAATGGCGATATCCAGATTGCGCCCCGTTTCACGTACCGCGCCAGGCGTCATATCCACGCCGCCCTGAGTAGGCAGCGCCATATAACGCGAGGCATATCCCTCGCCGTTAACCTGCTGAGAAATCGCATTATCAAGATCGCTACGAAACCCCTGGGTATTCACATTCGCCAGGTTGTTTGCATGGATCTGCTGCTGCGACAAACTGCGCGATGCGCCGCTCATGGCGGTAAAAATCAAACGATCCATTACACCGCCTGGAAGAGAGCGTTCATCATGTTGTCGTTGGTGCTGATAACCTTCGTGTTCGCCTGGTAATTACGCTGCGCGGTCATCAGACCAACCAGCTCAGAGGTCAAATCCACGTTTGAGGATTCCAGCGCGCCGGATTTCACAGAACCCAGCAAACCGGTGCCCGGCGTTCCAGTCAGCGGCGCGCCGGAACTGGCGGTTTGTACCCACGTCGTGCCGTCTTTTGACGCCAGACCATTCGGGTTCGCAAAGTTCGCCAGCACCAGTTGCCCCTGCAACATCCGTTCGCCGTTGGAGAAGGTCGCGTAAACGCTGCCGTCTTCATCAATCGCCTGACCGGTACGTTCGCCAGACGCGTAGCCGCTGCTGTTGTTTTTGCTGACGGAGAAGTCAGAACCGTACTGGCTGGTGCCGTTGTAGCTCAGATCGATAGAGAGATCCGCCGCGCCGGAGATCGATGTGGTCAGGTTCGTCAGGCCAACCGGGCTTTTCAGGACGCCCTGCTCGGTAAATTCTATCGCCTGGCTGCTGTCCGGGATTTCCACGTCGTCCATGTAGTAGTGAACCTGCCAGGTGTTCTCGCCGGTTTTCACAAAATACTGGTTCAGCGTGTGCTCGCGTCCCAGGGAATCAAAAACCTGCGTGGTGTAGGTATTGTTATAGGAAGTGCTGTCTTTTGGGTTGAAAGGCGCCGTCTCCGGTTCGGCGGCGCGCGCGTCCAGGTTGGCGGTGAAGTCGAGGCTGTCGGTCGCCTTCGCCGGAATAGAGCCGCTGCTGATCGTCAGATTGCCGATCGTCCCCACTTCTATCTCGCCGTTAGCATTAACCGGGTAGCCCTGAAGATACATCCCCAGGTTGTTGATCAGGTTGCCGCTGCTGTCGGTGCCGAAGTAGCCCGCACGCGTATATGCCGTGGTCCCCGTGCTGTCACGCACCATGAAAAATCCGCTATCGCTGATCGCCAGATCGAGCGCATTTCCGGTGGTAGAAATGTTTCCGCCTCGGGTAATACTCTGGGTCACACCAGAAACCCCTACGCCCAGCGGCTGGCTTTCCGCATACAGTGAGGAAAATTCCGCACGGCCGGATTTGAATCCTACGGTGCCGGAGTTCGCAATGTTGTTGGAAATGGCGTTCAACTGCTCGGTAATTGCATTCAGACCGGAGGTCGCAATATTAAAACTCATAATAAATTCCTGTTAACTCAACGCTTAACCCGACTTACGCACGTTTCTGCGAGTCGCTGCCAAACTGGGTAATATTGTTGTAAGCAATCTCACCGATTCCGGTGATATTCAGTTGGATGGCGCTGCCATCAAGCGGGATGCGCACATTGTTGACGATACCGCCCACTTCAACAGGAATGCCTTCTTCGCCCGTATCGGTCACAACGCTAAGGGTGTATTTCCCTTCGCTCAGGCCCAGCTCCTGCGGGTCAATGGTGAAGTCCACCTGCCCGGCGTCCTGTTTCCCCAGCTCAATTTTGTGCTCGGTGCCGGCCGCGTCTTTGACGATGACCGTCGTCACACCGGAAGCGTGATCCAGCGTCAGACGTCCGTTAATCGTCGTTTCGCCGTCAGAGTTGATCGCGTCGGTCTGCACCATCACATGCTGCCCGACCAGGTTGCCGGTGGTGAGCGTTTGCAGGTTGTCCATCAATACGGAACTGTTCGCCATCAGTTGCGACATGGTTTCCATTGACTGAACCTGCGTCAGCTGCGCCAGCTGGCTGACATACTCGGTGCCATCGGTAGGGTTCAGCGGGTCCTGATTCTGGATCTGCGCGACCAGAAGCTGCATGAACAACGTGTTCATGCCGGCTGCGCTGCTGTTATTGTTGTTACTGGCAATGCTGCTATCCGACGTTCCTGTCTGGCTTCTGGTGGACGTGCCGTCTACATTCATCCTTATACCTCTCCGAGTCTCAGCAGACTTTGCTGCATGCTTTTAACACTGTTCAGAACATCAACATTGGTTTCGAAACCGCGCGACGCCGACATCATGTCCGCCATCTCCTCTACCACGTTGACATCCGGGTAGTAGACATAGCCATCCGTATTCGCCATCGGGTTATGCGGCTCATAACGCTGTACGGCATTGCCGGTTTCGACAACATCCATCACCTGGACGCGCGCGCCGGTTAACGCCCTGCTATTCATTAACTCATCATTCTTATAAACCGCAGCAAACACCGGACGACGGGCTTTATAGACGCCGTCTTCGGTGGCGGAGGCGGTTTCCGCATTAGCGAGGTTACTGGCGATGGTATTCAGACGAACGGTTTGCGCCGTCATCGCCGACCCCGAAACGCGATAAATATCGGTAAAAGCCATATTCCGTTATCACCTGCGTAGGATTACTTACCTTCAATGGCCTTTTTCAGGCCCGTGAATTTCATGTTTAAAAATGCCAGGCTCATCTGATAATCCTGGGTATTCTTCGCAAACTCAGCCTGCTCGACGTTCAGCGCAACAGTGTTGCCATCGGAAGAGGGCTGATAAGGCACGCGGTACATCTCTTGCGGCGCTGACGGATTCGAAAAACGCCACGATGAACGTTGCATCTCAGCGGCAAAATCAATATCTTTAGCCTGGAAATTGGGGGTATCGACGTTTGCCAGATTGGCTGACAGCAACTCTGCTCGGGAAAGTCGAAGCGCTACAGCCTGTGGATGAACGCCCAATGCTTTGTCAAAAGTAATACTCACAACTCACACCCTCGTGATGCTAAACCTGCAATGATCTGCTTCCCTGTATAGCAATATTCATGCCAAGGTTTTAACATCATGATTTTTAATGGATTTATTGGTTTTATCCCTACACGGGTGAAGCGTTGTTTCCGCCCTGGAACGTTATCCTTCCTGCTGATGCTTTTTACAGCGCTGCCATCCTTCGCCGCCCCGGAAAAAGTGCAGAGCGCGCGTAAGCAGGTCACTGCCGCCGTTCAACATCACGCAGCGCAAGCCCTTCGCCAGGAGGCCGGGCGCCGCAAGTGGCCCGAGTATCAGGCGAAGATGAACCTGTTTATCCCTTCCGACGTCTCCCGGTACGCTCCCTGCCCTGACGCGCTAACCGTGTCGCTGCCCGGCGGCGAACGCATCGATCTCAACCGCCTGCGTTTTGATGTGCGCTGTGAAGGGCCGCAAGGCTGGGATGTCGCCGTCACCGTCAAACCGGATGTCTATCTTCCGGTGGTGATCGCCAAAAATTCGCTGGAGCGCGGCCAGGTGTTATCCGCCAGCGACGTATCCATCAAAAAGCTCAACATCAGCAGCACGCGCGGCAACTACCTCACCGACCCGGATGAGGCCATTGGGCTGACCGTGAAGCGCCGCATTCGTGAACTACAGCCGATCACCCTGACGCAACTGGAATCTCCGGTGCTGGTTGAACGCGGTCAGCGCGTTCTGATGATCGCCGAACAGGGAGGCGTAGAGGCCCGTACGATGGGGGAAGCCATGAAAAAGGGACGTAAAGGCGAAATGATTAAGGTGAAAAATGAGAGCAGCGAGCGGGTGGTAAGCGCGATTGTCGCGGACGCTGGCGTCGTCAAAATGGTCTACGCCAGCGGAAACTAAAAATATTCATTCGCGGTTTAAGTTTTACCGGCAACAGGCCGCTCTTTAACGGTGAGGGCATCGGAAGTCCTCCTTCCGCAGGGCAGGATTCATCCGCAACCATAACGAAAAGATGAAAAAGAGGCGAAGCGATGAAAGTAGTAGCGAATCAATACAATCTGGCAACCGCAATCAACAAGAGTAGCGCCGTAGAACAGACCCGCACTGTCGCTCAGGAAGGCACGAAAATTGAGCGCAGCACCGCGATCGATCCGGTACTGGGCGATGCGCAAACACAACTCTCTGCGCTGCCGGAAGTGGATATGGCGCGCGTAGCTGAAATGAAAGACGCTATCAGCAGCGGTAAAATCGCGGTTAACCTCGATTCGCTGACGGATGCGATGCAGAAGTATTTCCAGAGGTAATTATGACTAACGCCGCTCAGAGCGTTAAAACACTGATACAGGACATGGCCGAAGACCGTAAGCATTACCATGTCCTGAATGATTTACTCATACAGCAGCGCGACCACATTATTGCGCGCCGCGCCGCAGAGCTTGACGTGCTGAACGCGCAAATCATGGCGTGCTACCAGCACTTGTCGCAGCACAGTCAGCAACGTTATCGCCTGCTTGAGCGGTTAGGCATTAACGCCAACGCGCAGGGCATGCAAACGCTCATTGCCCGCCTGCCTGCCGCCCACCAGCCTTCCGTTTCCGCTCTCTGGCAAAGTCTCCAGCAACAGGTCTCGCAATGTCAGGCCACCAATGAATACAACGCCATGCTGATGAATATGCAGCAGGAGATTCTGACCAATCTGTTGAATATCAGCGAACCCGAAAACTGGCTGTATCAGCAGGGGTAATGCGCTGTAATTTATTGATTTGTAGCTTTGTTCCGTTTGCGTTCTATCCGTAATTTTCATCGAGGCCAATATTATGGGGCAATTACGACGCTTCAACCTTCCCCACCTGATTCGTCACTATCGTGTCACTCATGTGATTGAAACGGGTTTTGGTAAAGGTGCATCAAGTGTATATGCCTTACGCTCAGGTGCTGAAGAAGTTTATTCCTGTGAAATCTATAAACCGTTATTTGATGCCGCGCCAAAAATAGACAATCTGCATCTGTACAATGAAGACAGCCTGACATTTTTGTCCCATGAAGAAATTAAACGCACTCTTTTCATCAAGCGCGCCGTTGTTTTTCTGGATGCACACTTCCCCGGCGCGGATTTTAAATTCGAGGACTACCAGAGCAATAAATACAATGAGGAAACGCGCCTTCCTCTGCTCAATGAGTTACGCCAGCTAAAAGAATTTGCGGATAATGCGCTGATTATTATTGACGATAGCCGTATCTATCTTCGCGTTATGCATGAGGCCACCGGCTGCAAAGCGCTCCCTCCTCCCACAGAAGACGCTGAGAACGCGTTTCTGGAAGCGCTTGAGGCCTATAGCGGGACGCATATCATCAAACATTACCCCGATGACCAGGGCTACGTTGTACTTTGGCCTAAAAGCTGGCGAGAATTCGGCGTTAACACCCATATTCTGGCAGGAGACCGGACTGCCGCCCCCGTATTTCGAACGGGGATACCAGGAACAACCTGTATGTCAATTAACAGGCGATTGCTTGATGCGCGTTTCAGTACTCGCTGGCTGTCAGGAAAAGGTCTGGATATTGGCGGCGGCGATGACAGTATTGCGTTGTATCAAAGCCTGTTTCCTTTAATCCAATCAATAACCGTATTCGATCTTCAACAAGGTGACGCGCAGTATTTAGCCAGAGTACCGGATAACGAATTTGATTTCGTTTATTCAGGGCATTGCCTGGAGCATGTTATGGACCCCTACGTCGCGCTGCCTCATTGGTTAAGGGTCGTAAAACCCGGCGGTCATCTGGTTTTAACCATTCCAGACGAAGATTTATACGAGCAAGGCGTTTGGCCATCAACCTTCAACGACGATCATAAACATACTTTTACGCCCTTTAAGCATCGGAGCTGGTCGCCTGTTTCCGTCAACGTATTATCGTTATTACAAACCCTGCCAGGGAACTTCAGCATTGAGAAAATAGAGAGGCTGAATCATAGCCATTTAAAAGGTATGCCTCGATTCGATCAAACGCGGACGGCGTTTGCTGAATCCGCAATTGAGATAATCATCCAAAAGCTGAAATCATAGCAACAGGGAGAGTAGCCAATGAATCACCCTGTCGTATCGATTATTTTGCCGGTCTACAATGTCAGCGCATACCTTGAGCGCTGCCTTGATTCACTCGTTGCGCAGACCTGGCGGCATCTGGAAATTATCGCGGTTAATGACGGTTCGACAGATAACTCCCGGGATATTCTGGCGCGTTATCAGAGCCGTCTGCCGGGTATGCGTATTGTTGACCAGGAAAACAGAGGACTCGCCGAGGCCCGCAACGCCGCGTTAGCAAGCGCATCAGGTGAATATATTTATTGCCTGGACTCTGACGATCATATCGCTTCGGATGGTATCGAAACCATTGTGTGCGAAATGGAAAAGCATCACCTGGATGCCCTGTTTTTCTCCACCCATCTGGAATTTCACCTGCACCATATCAGCAACAATATGGTTTCCGGGTATTATCAACGGCCGCGTAATCTGATTAATAAAACATTTCATGCCGAAACGTTCTTTAATCACTGCATTACCGAACGCGCCCGAACAGGACACGGTTACTCCGTTGTGGTCTGGGGATATGCCTGGCGGCGAAAAACGTATGCTCATATGCGGTTTAAGACACCGTTTTTTGAGGATGAATACTTCACCACCGAATTGCTGCTCAGCGTGCCCGACGCAAAAGTAAGATGCCTTGCCGACAGACTGTATTTCCATACCATTCGTAACGGCTCAATCACCACTTCCAGCAGCAAAGCAAAACGCGCGCTGGCTATCCTTGATACCTTCCGACTGCTGCTTCCCCGGGCCGGAAATATCAGCAATCCCCAAACCGTACAATGTTTAAACCGATATACGGGTATGCTATATCAGGATGCGATAATCCGTAATTTGCCCGAAACGCTGCCTTTATTTTCCGCACAGAAGATGATTCACTATCTGGCATCCATTTTTCATGAACTGTATGTAGACACGCCAACAGAGAATGGGCTTGTGTTGCTGCATGCCTTGATTAACCAAATTGCTCGCGACAGCAATATTATTGATGAGAGCGAATTCATCGCGCTATCAGGCAGAATTGAACTGGCGATAAAGAACAAAAGAAGAATATTAGCCGAAGGTTTTTAGTCTTCATACCACGCTATTTAGCAATACGATTGGCTATGCCGCATAGCCAATCGCTTTTACCAGATATTCCTTCAGGAACCGGCACGACAAGAAATAACGTTATTCCTGGAGCGATAAAACAAAACTGACCATTTGGGTATACAGCATCGCCGGTTCATATTGTCGCAGACAACGGAAAGGGGTTTTATGAACGCACCAGTTTGCAAATTCCTGAGTCGTCGGCACATCAAAAGGGCGTTTAAGCACGGTGGTGAAAATGACATCGTTCATCAGCAAACGCGCACATGGCCCATGACTACAGGCGAGATCAATCCCCATACAACGCCAGCCCGCTTCCCCATAACGAAACGGCAACCGGTGTTCCGCAGCCACGGTTGAATAGAGGGCTACCACAGGGATATCTGTTGCCGCCGCAAGCATGACCGGCCCTGAATCACAGGAAACCAGCATGTTCGCTCGCTGCATAAGCGCAACCGTTTCCAGCGCTGAAAAGCGGTCAATAGCATTGATAACCCCGGTCGGATACGCTTCCGCCATCGATTTTCCCGCCTCAGAGTTGTTATTGCTCCCAATGAACACAACTTGCCACCCCGTTTGCAGCCACATTTGCGCCAGCTCATGCCAGTTATTTTGCGGCCAGGTCCGGTTTGGGTGTCCAATATTAGGGTGCATTAATAACACCGGCGCGTTTTCTAATTTATGTTGCTGCCAGAACGCGTCAACGGCACTGTGGGCAGATTCTGGAATGACCAAATCGAGGTGTTTATCCGCTGCGGACGCCTCAAGCCCTGCCTGCGCGAGAAAAGCATCGATCATATGTAGCGGTCTGAGCGCATGGGCCCAATGCGTAAAGTCAAAGAGTCGCCCTTGCGCCTGCGCCCGCTGAATGCATTGATGCTGCTCCGCACTAAGAGAGTCCACCGGCCAGACCTCGCTGATATGCGGGCATGCCCGCGCCAGCGCGCTAAAGTGCGGCTGGCTCAACATAATGATGCTCGCGCCTGTTTTATTTTTGATGGCTCTGCACGCTGCCAGGAGATACAGGGTATCTCCCATTGCAGCATTAAGATGTAAATAAACAGTATCCATATTATTTATTACAACAGCGACAACCCGCACAGCAGGCTGTAGTCAGAGGTATGCGCCGCATTCGCGGAGAACGGATTCTGCTGCTGCCACCCCTTTAGCGCGTTAATCAGCAGCACGACATCATCCTGCGTCAGCGTTCCCTGTTCGCGGCGGATTGCGCACAGCATTTTGATCTGGAAGAACTGGTTGGCCAGCCCCAGTAGCGCCTCACCGTAATTGGTGCATTGAATGCCGGGGAATACATCGTTATACAGTTGATAAATCAGCGCATTACGCAGGATGTGCGGCTGTTCATCAAACAGCGGAATGGTTGACCAGAGCGATTCCAGTTGCTGAAGACGATCCGCCAACCGCGCCGGCTGCATCACCGACAGCTCGCTCATTTTCAGCGCCACGCTCATTTTTTCAGTCAGCGGCAGATTCAGATTCAGGCGTACCCGGCCCATCTCTTTTAGCGCGGCAATGCGGTTTTCAGCAATCGGAGGCAACAGCGCAAACTGCTGTGTCAGCACACCCTGCTCTGCCAGCATTGCCAGTTGCTCTCCCATAGAGGACAGCAGGGCCGGATCGTGCTCGCCGCCGTCCAGATACTGCTGCGCCTTACTCAGCAAAACGCCTATCGCATACAGGCTGCCTTCCAGCGACAGCGCAGGATGTACCGCCAGGTTAATACATTGCTGGTTCAGGGTTTCGCTCCAGGCGGATAACTCATCTTCGCCCTGCGCCTCCCCTTGCGAGGTGTGCAGGATAAAGGCCTCCGGGTTAAGCAGCATCTCTCTGGCCGCCGCTTCACAGGTGATATCCAGACTTTCACGCTGCTGGTTTTTCAGCTTCACGCTAATACGCGGCCAGTTTTGCTGCGCATGCTGGCAAGCCGGGCACTGGCACGGGGTTTCTCGCGCATCAAAGCGTGACACAAATTCAGGTTGGTAATGTTCTATCAGTTCCATGTTTGCTCTCTCCAGGCGTATTCTGGCCTGCGGTTAGCGGTGTTTACGGAAAAACCAGTGCGTACAATCGATGATTTCGCCACTTTTAGGGTCCGGGTGATGTTGCAGGAAGGCAAAGCTCGGGCTGAATCCCAGCCACAAATCCCCCTTATTCATTAATGCCGCCCAGCAGCGATCCAGGCTTGCCGGATAGTCCATCGCCTGGCGATAGGCGTCCAGCAGGGCATCGTAATAACCTGCGTTAACGGCATACGCGCAGCCGCAACCCGCGTTATAGATCCGCGCCACACCCTTCAATGACTGGGTGAGCGTAAAGTTTTCATAGCGCCCGCCGAGCAGAAGCACCTGCCAGTTAAGCTGGTTCAGGCCATTCAGCAGCTTGTTGATGTCGTTAACGGCGTTCTCTTTTTTGACGAACTGCACGTCGGCATCCAGCAGCAGCACATTTTTCCAGCCTTCTTTCTGCGCCCGCTCAAGCACCTGGCAGTGCGTTGCCAGTTCCGCCCGTTCCGCCGACGCCTCCGCGTTTTTCGCTACCAGCCAGATCTGTTCGCCGCGCAGGCCAAAATCCAGTAAAGCCTCGCAGCGACGAGCCAGCTCCGCCTCTTTTGCCGGGTCGTAGAGCACCGCCACCTTTTCAAAAGCCTGCCAGTTCACCTGAACATTCAGCGGCGCATGACTCAGTCGACGGTAGTGCGCCAGCAAGTTCGCGTCATCGACAATGTCTTCCAGCGTCAGATCCACCGGCGTGGAGCTGCCCATGATGAAATCTTTGTCATAGGTATTGCTGCTGTGCGAAATACAGAGAATGGCGCGCTTCGGATCTATCTGGTGAACCGGCGTGGTAAAGCCTTTCAGGAATCCCGTCTCTTCCGCTTTTGTCGCATTGTCGTCATAACGATTTTTTTTCAACAAATTGCGGTGATACCCAAAAGTGCCGTTCAGCGCATGTCTCGGCCCGAAAGGGTGCGTGATATAGATTTTGTCCAGATGGCTGTACCAGATATAAATCTGATCGCTGCCGGAGAATAGCGCGTTGCTGGCCTGCATCTGCGCCACCTGCCAGGAAATTTTATCCGGCGGGTAATAATCGTCATCGTCAAAACACAGGATGTACTCTCCCTGCGCCATTGCATTGAGCATGTTACGTTTTTGCCCCAGTACCAGACGCGCTTCACTGTGGACATAACGCACGTTGGGCTGCGACGGGTCCGTCATCATCTCAATCAGATCGGCATTGCTGACCGGAGAATCATCCAGAATAATCAGTTCGCGTTTGTCGGCCGGATAGTCCTGGTACTGCCAGATATACAGCAGATACGGCAGGAACTCGCGTCGGTTATACGTCGGGCAGACGACGCTAACGAACGGCGTGCTGTAAACGCGTGCCGTCTGCTGACGGTGAATCAGCGTCCCCATCAGAGAACGCGAAGACGTTTGCGGGAAACCCGGTTTGTTTCTTTTCATAGCGCTTATCGTTGACGAATCAGACGTTGTTGACGCAGCCAGCACTGGGCAGAGAGCGAATCGGTCATTTTCTGTTCCCGACGGTTGATTTCAGCCTGCCGGTCAGCGCGTTTAGCGTCGAGAACCAGCTCAATGCTTTTTTCCCGCTTCGCCTCCGCCAGCAGGTTGCCCTGAATTTTTTGCGCTTCCAGGTGCGCCAGCGCCTGCTCCTGTTTTTGCCAGTCGATAATGCGTTGAATGTTATGTTTATATTTCGACTGGTTAATCATCATGGCCGCACTGTTGGCGCTCTGGGACACCAGACCCGCAGCAAGTGACGTCAGCGTATCGATATTTTTCTCAAACCGTTGGCACAGCTGGTTTTGCGATGCCAGCTTCGTGCTTAAGTCTTCTACCGCGCGAGTGCGCAGCAGGTGAAGTTGCTCAAGCGTAGAAATCAGTTTGCTCATCGTGCATTACCCTGCCTGCGCCAGGGCGCACAGATCGCTGATTGTCGGCTCAAGCAGCGCGGCATCCTGGACTTCCTGTTGTAAGAATTGATTGATCGCGGGCGAAAGGCGTACCGCTCTGTCTGCCAGCGGATCGGCGCCTGCAACGTATCCCCCCAGCGGGATCAGCGGTTTAATACTTTGGTATTCGGCATACAGCTGTTTCAGCGTGCGGGCGGCGAGCTGGTGCTCACGCTCCGTCACCTGACTCATACAGCGGCTGATAGACTGGCCGACATCAATCGCCGGATAATGCCCGGCCTCGGCAAGGTGGCGCGAAAGCACGATATGCCCGTCAAGCACCGCGCGGGCGCAGTCCACAATCGGATCTTGCTGATCGTCCCCTTCCGCCAGCACCGTATAGATCGCGGTCATCGATCCCTCGCTTTCGCTGTTTCCGGCGCTTTCAACCAGCCGCGGGATCATCCCAAACGCCGACGGCGGATAGCCTTTGGTCGCAGGTGGTTCGCCAAGCGACAGGGCGATTTCGCGCTGCGCCATCGCGTAACGCGTGAGGGAATCTACCAGCAGCAGAACGTCTTTCCCTTTATCGCGGTAATAGCCAGCAATGGTGTGGCATAACTCGGTGGCTTTGATGCGCATCAGCGGCGATTCATCCGCTGGCGCGGCGACAATCACCGACTTCGCCAGCCCTTCAGCCTGCAAAGCATTTTCAATAAACTCTTTGACTTCACGACCTCGCTCGCCGATCAGCCCTACCACCACGACTTCCGCCCGGGTGTAACGCGTGATCATGCCGAGCAGAACGCTTTTACCGACGCCGCTGCCCGCCATCAGCCCGACGCGCTGGCCTTTACCGATAGTCAGCAAGCCGTTGATGGCGCGAACGCCAACGTCCAGCGGCGCATGAACAGGCTGACGCTTAAGCGGATGCACCTGCGGAAGCTGCTGCGCTAACAGCGTATCTCCGCCGAGTTTTCCTTTATTATCAAGGGGTTCTCCAAGACCGTTTACCACGCGCCCCAGCCACTGATCGCCGATCATAACCCCTTCAGTTTTGCCTGCGGGAAACACGCGTGCGCCAGCGATCAGGCCAGAGGGATGCTTGAAGGGCATCAGGTAGGTCACGTCACGATCAAAGCCAACCACCTGCGCATCCATCATCTCCTGATCGACGCTTTCAACATGGCACATCTGCCCTACCGCCAGACGACAACCGACGCACTCCAGCAGAATGCCGTTGACCCTGACCAACCGCCCGGCGACGCGCGCCAGATCGATCTGCTCGATAGAGCGCAGCGCCTCTTCAAAATCAAGGCTGCTCATGCGGCGATTCCGGCAGCAAACTGTTTTTCAGTACATCTACGCACTGATCGAGACGGTGCTGACAGCCCACATCCATCTCCGTGGTATCGGTGATAACGCGGCACTCTCCCGGCTCCAGAGAAGGATCGGCAACCAGTCCCCACTCACGCGCTTTCTCCGGTTCGGCCTCGCTGATGCGCATAAATTCTTCGCTGTTCAGCTGAACACGTACCTGCTCCGGCTGATGCGGCAGGCTGGTCAACGCCTCTTCCACCAGCGCCAGCAGTTGCGTCGGGTGCAACGCCAGTTCACAGCGGATCACCTGACGGGTCACTTTTTCCACCAGTTGCAGCAACTCTTCGCGGCGACGCTGCTCGTAACGCTCCAGGTAGTTCTGCACCTCTGCGGTCAGGCGCTCAAACGGGGCGGCGGCGTCCAGGAACTGTTGACGCGCCTGCTGTTTACCTTCAATCAGCCCTTTGCGCATCCCTTCGTCAAAACCAAGACGAATGCCTTCCTGGTAGCCCTCTTCCCGGCCTTCTTCCATCCCCTGGGCAAACCCCCGGTTCATCCCTTCCTGGAACCCCTCTTTTACCTGTAACTGGTAGTCGGCGGGGTCCAGCGTCGGTGCGGCGTCTTCATCAGCGACAACACCGGCAGGCATCCTGCGATTACGCAAGGGCGGGAAGCGGTATAAGCGCGGCTTAACCACCGCCTGGCGGCTGGCGGTCAGGGCATCCAGCGGTAAACTCCGTTTCTTGAACATGGTTTACTCCACCGTCTGCTCGGCAAACAGTTGCACCTGAATTTCACCTTCTTCAGCCAGCTGGCGCACAACCTGCATGATCTCTTTGCGCACCTGCTCTATACGGCTAATCGGCACTGGCCCCAGGCGGGTCGTGGTGCTTTGCAGCAGCGTGACCTGGCGTTTCGGCATCACGTTAAAGATGGCCTGACGCAGAACCGGCTCCGTCCCTTTCAGGGCTACCGCCCACTCTTCGATCGGGATTTCATCCATCAGACGCTGCAACGTCACCGGCGTCTGACGACTGAGAATGTAGAACTCGTACATCTCGTCTTTCAGATCTTCGACCACTTTCTCGTCGCGCTCGCGCAGTTGATCCAGCAGCTGTTGCTGATTGCTGGGGATACGGTTAACGATGTTGGCGGCATGTTTGAGGCCAATCACTTTTGAACCATGCTCGGAAAGCACCGCGACGCCGCGATCGATCAGTCTGTCCAGTTCGTCGATAACGTCACGGTTGATGTCGTCCAGACGCGCGACGCGATAGATAATTTCATCCTGCCGTTCTTGCGGCAGAACGCTTAACACGCTGGCGGCAATATCCGGCGGCAGGAAGGCGAGAAAAACGGCCTGGAGCTGGAGATGTTCCTGCTCAATCAATGCCGCCAGCTGTGGGATATCGACCCATTGCAGGCGTGCCATACGGTAGCGAATTTCATCGCCGTAGATACCGTTGATCACGCTGCGGGCAATCTCACCGCCCAACGCTTTTTCCAGAATACTGCGCAGATACGTGCGTGAGGCGCCGTTGATCCCGCTTTGTTCGCGGTAATCAGAGAAAAAATTGTTCATTGCCAGACGCGCCTGATGCACCTTCACATCATGGAGACGCGCCATCGTTTCGCTCAACAACATAACCTCTTCGCGGTTCAGCTTCTGCATCACCTGCGCGGCGGCCTCTTCGCCTACGCTCATCAGCAGGATCGCCGCCTGCTCCAGACGGCTGCGCCCGGCTGAGGCTGAGTGGTTTTTATCATTCCGGCTTACTGTTGCTTCGGTCATTGCTGTTGATCCATTGTTTCAGTACTTCTGCTACGCGCTCGGTTTCGCTCTGGGCCAACAGCTGGAGGAATTCCACTTTGGCTTCCAGGCCGGAGCTTTGCGGCGGCAGCAGATCTTCATTATTGTTGAACGCCGCTTTCGACAGGCTGGCGAACTCGTCATCGTTCATCACCACCCCATTGTCAGGCGCTTCCAGCTCTTTCTTCGTCGCCTCGCCATCAAGGGTGATCGGGTCGCGACGTCCAAAGCGCTGTACCAGCGGGCGAACGCCAAACAGCAATGTCAGCAAGGCCAGCAGCCCAATTCCGCCATTCTGTCCCCAGTACTGCATGGAAGGGTCTTGCCACCATTTCAGGTCTGGCATGACATCGTCTGCCGGGGCCGTGAAGGTCAGAACATCCAGCGTTAAAGCATCGCCGCGCGCTTTTTCGATACCCGCCGCGCTTTCCACCAGGCGCGTCATCGACGTCAGTTGTTCCGGCGTAATTTTCGCCAGCGCAGGAGCGGCCTGGTTCAGCACCACCGCGACACTCAGTTTTTCCAGCTTGTAACCCGGGTGGCGGATATGGCGAATATCACGATCAAACGCGTACTTACGCTGTTCCTGACTGCGGCTGGAAAGCGAGCGCGGGTCGGTGCTATTCGCGGCGTTTGCAGCGTTTTCAGTGGGCGGATTGCCCTCCGCCGGGTTGGCGGGAGCCTGCGGCGTCGGGTTGACCGGACGGTTACTCAGCGAGCCGGGAATGCCAAACGCCATTTCATTGGTGGTGTTTTCCTGGCTCAGTTGTTCATCGCTGACGCGCGGATCTTTACCCAGCCGTTCCTGAGTCTCTTCCACACGGCTTAAATCTACGGTCGGCGCGACGCTGATACGGAAGTTGCCCGGCCCCACTAACGACGTCAGCAGGCTGGTGATATTTTTCGTGGTATCCTCGCGAATGCGCTGCATGACGTCATCGCCCATGCGCTTGCTCGTCATGCCGCCATCCGGGCCTTCGATGCCGTCAGACAACAAATTACCGCTCTGATCGACCACCCGCACCGCGCCAGGTTGCATACCCGGTACGCTTCCGGCCACCAGTTGAATGACAGAAGCGACCTGCTGCTCATCCAGTTTTCTGCCATAGTGCAGTTGCACCATGACCGATGCGCTGCTGGTCGGTTTATTGGTCAATACAAAGGAGCTGGACTCGTTAAGCCCAAGATGGACGCGCGCGTTTTCCACGGGGTCCAGCGCCATGATGCTCTTCGCCAGTTCCCCTTCCAGGCTGCGTTTGTAACGGACATTCTGAATAAACTGGCTGCTGCCGAGCATCTCTTCTTTGTCCATCAACTCGTAGCCATCGGGCGTCGCCGCGCTGATGCCTTTTGCCGCCAGCGCCATTCGCGCCTGCGGCAGTTTGCTTTCGCTCACCAGAATCTGGCCATTGTCCGGGTTAATGCGGTAAGCGATGTTTTCTGCCCCCAGAACGTCCACCACCTGTGACACCGGCAGATGTTCCTGCGAACCATAGAGCGCGACATAACCCTGATTGCGGTTCCACAGCGACAGAATAATCGCGGCCGCCAGCACCACGCCGCCCACAATCGCCATGAGCTGGGGCTTATTCAGACCGGATGGCACCGACACGGAAGGGAGACGACTTTTAATCTTAGTAAGCACGGTTAAAACCTTAGAGCGGAATATTCATTACTTCGTCCAGTGCCGTGGTGAGCTTATTACGCACCTGCATCATGGCCGAAAAAGCCACGCTGGCTTTCTGACTTTCGATCATCGCACCGGCTAAGTCGTCGCTCAGCCCCATATCAATCGCTTTTTGCTTTGCGCCTGCGCTGTGTTGAATCGCATCGACGTTATCGATAGCGTTATTCAGCGCGCCCGCAAAGGAAATCGGTTCACTGACGCCAAACGCGTTGCTGGCGGGAGCGATAGTTAAAGAGACGTCAACCGAACCGGCTGACGCTAATGAAGCAGTTTGCTGCATTCTGTTCAGCAACGCCTGGTGTGTCGTGTTAATGCCTGCGGCAGTAATCTTATCCATTCATCAATCCTTCCTGGCCTCAGGAATAACATTCAATATCAATACCCTCGTCGCGCATGGAGGCGAGACGATAACGTAGAGCGCGTGGGGTGATGCCTAAAAACTCTGCGGTTTTGGATTTGTTGCCTTTATGGCGTTTAAGCAGATCGATGATGTACTGGTATTCCGCCAGCCGTCCGTGCAGTTTGACATCGCGGATCGACGGGTTGCCCGTCTCCTGCTCGCGATAGGCAGGCATCATTTCGATAACCGGCGCTTCAGGCTGGGAAGCGCGAACGGCCAGGCCAAAGTCGGCGGCGTGAATCTCTTCGCCGTTGCACAAAATCATGCCGCGCTGAATCACATTCTCCAGTTCACGGACATTACCCGGCCAGTCGTATCTGAGCAGGACGGTACGCGCCTCATCGCTCAGACGCAGATCGCCTTTATGAAAAGCGCGGTATTTAGTGATAAAACGCTGGGCCAACGGCAGGATGTCCTGCCTGCGTTCACGCAGCGGCGTAATATGAATAGGCACGACGGAAATACGGTAGAAAAGATCCTGGCGGAAACGGCCTTCGGCAATTTCCTGCTGCAAATCTTTATTTGTAGAAGCGATCAGGCGAATATCCAACGGAATACGCTTATGGCTTCCCAGACGTTCAACTTCCTGCTCTTGCAATACGCGCAGTAATTTTGCCTGCAACGCCAACGGCATATCGCCAATCTCATCAAGCAGCAGCGTGCCGCCATTAGCCTGCTCAAATTTACCGGCAACGCTCGCAACAGCGCCGGTAAACGCGCCTTTCTCGTAACCAAATAAAATGGCTTCCAGCATACTCTCTGGAATAGCTGCACAGTTAACGCCGACATACGGGGCGTCACTGCCGCAGGCATTCTCGTGAATGTATTTGGCGATACACTCTTTCCCTGTTCCCGTTTCGCCCGTAATCAGTACTGATACATTATACTTAGCAACGCGACGCGCTAACGACATTACGCTAACGCTGGCAGGAGAAACGGCGATAAAGCCATTTCTATTACGATCTTCGCATTCAATGATAATACTCATTTAGGTGTACCAACAGAAAAAACAAAATAAGAAATATGCTGTTCAGCCATTATTCAAAGCATCTTTTAAAAACATCACAAACCCAGTTTGTTAATGGGTTTTTATAAGATGTTAATAAAAATAAACAGTTTTTTTAAATCATGAATCAGGCAACTTTCATAAAGTAAAGGCAGTATACGTAGCGAATAGGAATTGTCTTGTTTTTAATGGGTATTAAAATATTAATCTATAAAAATCAATAAATTAAAAAAGTTATTAATGAGAAAATTCCTAGAGAAATAATGGATTAATAACCCCTGGATGCTTGCAATAGCAGGGTTAAGATTGTCTAATCTACATCCTGACGTAATGTGTGAGAGTTTTCGACAGCGACGTTTCTTCTGTGTTGTTCAAGAGCGACACATAATTTTTAAAACTCAAATACCTCCAGGAAATTTTACGGTTCACGCTACACAACAACCAAAAAGTGGCGTTATTTTTCATCTAAACTTTTGGTAACCCGGAATAATCATGAACCCTGCATCACAGCGAGTCAGAATTCATCAGAGAAAGGATTTACCTTCTCTGGTAAAGCTCGACACCAGTAAACTCGGTCGGCCGTGGCACAAGTTACCCAAGTTGATGAATGACAGTTTTGACATACTTGATGCACGCCTGAGCATTTATTTTCTGAAGAAACTCCGTGTTAATGCCGCGTTGAAGTCGATGACCTTCGCAATCGACCAGCAATATAAGAATGCGCAGGTTTTTTCGACGCCTTACGGAAATGTCGCCTTTGTTATTGATCGCATCTTATTGCTGAACATCCTTCATGATTATTACGGTTTAAGTAAAGACAGCAGCCATGTTGCGCCAGATGAATCGTTGCGTGTGACAAAAACAGAAGAGCGCCTGAGAAGTAAACTGGGTCAGGAACTCACGCAACTGGTGATTTGCAAAGAAACCTTTGGCGAAAATCTCGATATTAAGGTCGATTATTCAACGGTCATTAGCCACTGGTCCTGGTGCATTACCTTTACCCTCGAAGGGTACGATCACGGCTCTTTTACCATTCTGCTCGATCACCACCATGTTGATCAGATGCTGGCGATACTCCGTTCGCCAGATGCGGCCGATAGCCGCGCCGTGAAAAGCGTGCCGCTGAGCCCTGCGCAGATAGAACGGTTGTTCGACAGTCTGCCGTTAAAACTGAGCGGGCGTCTGGCCAGCCTGAACCTGACCGTCGCCCAGATTTCCGATATTAAACCCGGGGATATCATCCCCATCGCCATTAACGAACCTTTACCGGTATTTATCGGCAAAGAACAGATTTTTGAGGCTGCTATCGTTGAAGATCGTAGCAAGCTGTTTTTGTGCGATATCTATGATAAGACAACCGAGAAGCAATATGAGTGATTTGCAACACGAGCTAAGCCAGTCTCTTGACCTGGATGACCTGAACCTTAGCGATATGACGCAGGAAGACACCGTCGAAGGGAATATCCGCCTGGATTTGCAGCCTGAAACGCGCAACACCGCGATGACGGATATCCGTAAAATGGCGCTGTTTAGCCGCATTCCCGTGACGCTGACGCTGGAAGTCGCTTCCGTAAATATCTCGCTTGCTGAATTAATGTCAGTCAACAGCGATTCGGTGGTCGAACTGGACAAGATGGCGGGCGAGCCGCTGGACATTAAAGTGAACGGCATTCTGTTTGGTAAAGCAGAAGTGGTGGTGCTCAACGATAAATACGGCCTGCGAATCATTGAATTCAACGCCAAAGAACTCGGTGAGCTCACGCGATGAACCGCTTGTTTAACAGAAGCGGCATCGCTCTGCTGCTCCTGGGTCTGCTTGTCGCACAACCGGCACTGGCTGCAAATGGCGACATTACCCTCTTTAGCACCGCCGCCAACGGCGCAGGTCAGGATTACAACGTTAAAATTGAGATCCTGATCCTGATGACCCTGCTCGGCTTATTGCCGATCATGGTGCTGATGATGACCTGTTTCACCCGCTTCATTATCGTTCTGGCGATTCTGCGCCAGGCGCTCGGGCTGCAACAAAGTCCACCCAATAAAATTCTTACCGGGATTGCGCTGGCGCTGACATTGCTGGTGATGCGCCCAGTCTGGACCACGATTTATACTGACGCCATTGACCCTTTTCAAAAAGATGAAATCACGCTGAAACAGGCGCTGGCGAAGGCGGAAGTGCCGCTGAAGAACTACATGCTGGCCCAGACGAACAATAAAGCGATGGCGCAAATGATGAGCATCGCCGGGATCGAGGGCGATGCGCGCGAGCAGGATCTCACGATCGTGACTCCGGCCTATCTGCTGAGCGAACTGAAAACCGCCTTCCAGATCGGCTTTATGATCTATATCCCCTTCCTGGTGATCGACCTGATTGTCGCCAGTATCCTGATGGCAATGGGGATGATGATGCTCTCGCCGCTGATCGTCTCTCTGCCCTTTAAGCTGATGCTGTTCGTCCTGTGCGATGGCTGGACATTGATCGTCGGTACGCTGGCCTCCAGCGTTCAGGGTCTTTAGCGATGATGAACATGGACACGGCAGGCGACATCATGGCGACCGGCATCCATCTGGTGCTGCTGATTTCCGCCGTCGCCATTATTCCCAGCCTGATTGTCGGGCTGTGCGTCAGTATTTTTCAGGCCACCACGCAAATTAACGAACAGACGCTGAGCTTTCTGCCGCGACTGGTCGTCACTCTGGGCGTGCTGATCTTCGCCGGTAAGTGGATGCTGACGCAACTGGTGGATTTTACGATCCAGATCTTTCACCAGGCGGCGGCGCTGGTCGGTTAAGCGGCGATGGGAATCGATATACAGGCGCTGTTCACGCCGCTGATGGCTCTGGTGCTGCCCTTTTTCCGCATCCTGGCGTTTTTGCAGTTCGCGCCCGTGCTGGACAACCGGGCTTTTTCCCGTCGCATTAAGATTGCCGCAGCGCTGGCGCTGTCGATCATTATCACCCCCATGCTGCCCAATAATGTTGTGCTCAGCGAACTGCTTTCGATGCGCACCGTCTTGCTGATCGGCGAGCAGCTCCTGTGGGGATTCCTGTTCGGCATGGCGCTCCAGCTCGTCTTTGTCACGCTGCAAACCGCCGGGCATATTCTGTCGATGAACATGGGGCTGGGGATGGCGATGATGAACGACCCGGTCAACGGCAGCTCCACTACGGTGATTTCGCAGATCATTTATGTTTTCTGCGCACTGCTCTTTTTCATCATGGATGGGCACCTGCTGCTGGTCACGATTCTGTTCAAAGGCTTTAGCTACTGGCCTATTGGTCAGGCGATTAACCAGCCAACGCTGACGCTGATTGTTCAGGGACTGGGCTGGATTATGGCATCCGCGACGCTTATCGCGCTGCCGACGACGTTCGTCATGCTGATTGTGCAGGGCGGATTTGGCCTGCTAAACCGCGTTTCACCGACGCTGAACCTTTTCTCGCTAGGTTTTCCGATCAGTATGCTGTTTGGGTTGCTCTGTATCTCGATGATGGTGACCAACATTCCTGATCACTATCTCAATCTCACCAATGAAATACTGGCGAAGCTCGACGCCATAAGGGTGTCGTAATGTCCTCCAGCGGCGACAAAAGCGAAAAACCCACCCCCGGAAAACTGCGCAAAGCGCGTGAAAAAGGCGACCTCCCGCGCTCAAAAGATCTGACGATGGCGGCGGGACTGCTGGCGTCGTTTTTCACCCTCGCCGCATTTCTGCCCTATTACCAGCAGTTAATCCGTGAATCGTTTGCCGCTGTCGGTGAAATGGCGGGCAGGCTCGACGATCCCACGGCGCTAAATCAGTTTATGCTACTGAACGTCTGGGTTGTACTGCGCTTTATCGCAACGCTGATTCCGATTCCGCTGTGCTGCATAGTGGCAAGCCTGGTGCCTGGCGGCTGGATTTTTACCCCCACAAAACTGAAGCCGGATTTTAAAAAGCTCAGCCCCATTAGCGGCGTCAAGCGGATGTTTTCCGCCAGCCACTACACGGAAGTCGGCAAGATGCTGCTCAAGTGCGGCATTATTCTTACCGTGTTGTACATGATGGTTCATGACTCCATGCACGCTCTGCTGCACCTGCAACAGCTTTATCTTCGTCAGGCGATCGGACAAGGGTTTGCCATTTTTCGTCACGTCTTCAGCTACTTCATCGCCGTTATTGTCATTTTCGCCCTGCTGGATGTACCGCTCAGTAAGTTCATGTTCACCAAAAAAATGCGCATGACCAAACAGGAAGTGAAAGAAGAGTATAAAAACAACGACGGTAATCCACAGATTAAAGGACGCATCCGCCAGCTTCAGCGTCAGATGGCGATGGGGCAAATCGCGCGAACCGTACCAACGGCAGACGTTATCATCACCAACCCGACGCATTACGCCGTTGCGCTGAAATATGATCCACAGCGTGCCGAAGCCCCTTACATCGTTGCTAAAGGAATCGACGATGTTGCGCTCTGGATCCGTGAAGTGGGCGCTAATCACAATATCGAGGTGGTGGAATTTCCGCCGCTGGCGCGGGCAGTTTATTACACCACCCGCGTTAACCAACAGATTCCCACGCAGCTTTTCCGCGCTATTGCCCACGTACTGACCTACGTCATGCAATTAAAATCCTGGCGCGAAGGCAACGTGGAACAAAAGCCCCGCCTGAACAGGCAAATCAACATTCCTCAAGAGGTACTGAAAGCCAATGGCGAACAGTAAATTGCGCAACGCGCTGAGCGTGCTCCGTCAGGGGCAAGTCGGCGTGCCTATTCTGCTTCTCTGCGTGCTGGCAATGGTTATTCTGCCGTTGTCGCCGCTGATGCTGGATATTCTGTTTACCTTTAATATCGTCCTGGCGGTCATCGTGCTGCTGGTATCGGTGAATATGCAGCGTCCGCTGGACTTTGCGATTTTCCCGACGCTGTTGCTGATCACGACGTTAATGCGTCTGACGCTGAACGTCGCCTCTACCCGCGTGGTGTTGCTGCACGGTCATGAAGGCGAAGGCGCGGCGGGTAAGGTCATTGAAGCCTTTGGTCAGGTGGTCATCGGCGGCGATTTCGTCGTCGGTTTCGTGGTGTTTATCATCCTGATGATCATCAACTTCGTGGTAGTCACCAAAGGGGCGGAACGTATTTCCGAGGTTTCCGCGCGCTTTACCCTGGATGCGTTGCCGGGTAAACAGATGGCTATCGACGCCGATCTGAACGCGGGTCTGATTAACCAGCAGCAGGCCCGAAACCGCCGACAGGAAGTATCGAAAGAAGCAGACTTCTACGGTGCGATGGACGGCGCGTCGAAGTTTGTTCGCGGTGACGCCATCGCCGGGATCATGGTGCTGATCATCAACGTGATCGGCGGTATCTGTATCGGTATTTTTAAATACGATCTCGATGCCAGCCACGCGTTCCGCCAGTACGTACTGCTGACCATTGGTGACGGTCTGGTCGCCCAGATCCCGTCGCTGCTGCTGGCGACTGCCGCAGCGATTATCGTGACCCGCGTCAGCGAAGGCAATGACGTCAGCGATGAGATTAAAATCCAGCTTCTCTCTCGCCCGAAGGTGCTCTATACCGCCGCTTTCGTGATGTTTATTCTCGCGATTGTGCCGGGAATGCCGCACATCGCCTTCCTGAGCTTCACCGCCCTGCTGCTGTTTGCCGCCTGGCGGCAGAGCAAAGCGGTGCAGCCCGCCCAGGAAGAGACGGATATGGAGGCCATCACCGAAGCCATCGCGCCGGATGCGACGCCAGGCGTTTCCTGGGAAAGCATTCCATTGGTGGAGCCCATTGGCCTGAATCTCGGCTATAAACTGGTCACGCTGGTGGATGAGTCGAAGGGCAGTCCGTTGTCACAACGTATACGCGGCGTTCGCCAGGTCATTTCCGAGCACTGCGGCGTACTGCTGCCGGAGATCCGCATCCGGGAAAACTTCCGCCTGAAACCGGCGCAATACGCGATTCATATCAACGGCATTCGTACCGCGCTCGGCGAAGTCCAGGCTGAAAAACTGATGGCGATTCCCGGCACTGAATTGTACGGGGAGATCAACGGCATACTGGATACCGACCCCGCTTACGGCATGGCAATTGTCTGGATCGACCCGGAACAAAAGGCGAAAGCGCTGAATCTTGGTTATCAGGTGGTTGACTGCGCGAGCGTGGTGGCGACGCACGTCAACAAGGTCGCCCGCGAACATCTGCCAGATCTGTTTAACTATGACGATATTACCCACCTGCATGCGCGCCTGGCGCTCCAGGCGCCAAAGCTGGCGGAGGATTTAAATGCCGCGTTTAGCTACAGTCTGCTGCTGCGCATTTATCGCCAGTTATTGCTGGAGCAGATTTCACTGAAGGATATCGTCACCATCGCGTCCACATTGCTGGAAAGCGTCACCGTGACGAAAGATCCCGTTCTGCTGACCTCCGACGTGCGCTATGCTCTGCGCCGCGCCATCGTTCACACCATTAACGGCGATCGTCAACAACTCGCGGCCTACACCATCGACAGCCAGCTGGAGAATATGCTGCTGGGCGCGCTCAACCAGGCGCAGCAGGCCGGAAAAGTGGCGCTGGATAGCTTCCCTGTCGATCCGAACATTCTGACCCAGTTGCAGACGACAATGCCGATGATTTACGAGCAGATGAAGGCGAAAGGGCTGCCGCCGCTGCTGCTGGTAACGCCGCAGCTACGTCCAGTGATCTCCCGCTATGGCCGGCTGTTCGCCAGCGGGCTGCATATTCTTTCTTATAATGAAGTACCGGATGACGCGGATCTGAACGTCGTAGGGACGCTGGCATAACCGGCAGGAGATCGACAAAGGAGATCGCGATGACGATCTCCTTTCCCATAACGACAGGTTTTATTGATCCAGGTAACGCAGTTTCCAGCCAGCGAGCGTACGCGGCATTTTCTTGATATCGTTACCTCTGGTGCTGAAGTAGTACAACTGCATTTTTCCGGCGCTGTCGCGTTCTACCCTCGCCGCCCAGATATTGCTTTGCGTGTACATAATAATGGCCGTATGGTTGTTCGCCGCGCCACGCACCCACATAGAGACGACCGTTGCGCCGATGTTATCTATATCATCCTGATAAATGTAAACGTTGGCGGTATCCACAAACTTCTGGTAATCATCCCCCACCAGCGCGCGGAAGCGCTCATCCATTTTGGGGTCGGAGAAAATTCCCAGCGAGTACAGCGTCGCCTTCGGGCGAGGATCGTGATCCGAGCGCAGATAACGCCCATCAATAAATGCCCCCGTCGGCATCGAAATCCGGCATCCCCAGTCCGCGTTGCTGTAGACCTGAAGCGCGCCGCTTTTACGGGGGATAAACAGCAGTTTGCAATTACTGGTATCGGCAATACGTTCGACCAGCGCCATGCCGTACAGTTTTCGGGCTTCAGCCGTAAACTCATCTTTATTTAATCCCGACCAGACACGAATATCCGTCGTGACTGACCATTCCGCGCTCCGGCTGAACTGGATCATTCCGCCACTTAAATTGGACACACTGGTGTTCCACCACAGCCCTTCCCAGTCAAAATCCGGGGCAACGTCTGAAATAGAACTGATGCCCTGATAGTAGGCACGCTCAATGCAGCTGTCGGAGGTACACGCCTGTAGCGACTTTTCCCATTCCTGGTACTTCTTGTGAACCTGTTGAGAAGGGTTTCTAACCAACATCGTGTGATAGATAACCGTCATCGTGCTGTCCAGCCAATGAAGATTGTCGTTGTTACAAATGGTGTTTTCTAAAGGCATAGAAGCACGCTGACAGTTAACCGCATAAGCGCTGGCAGCGGAGAATGACACAAGGAGTATCAGACAGTTAATCAGGCGACCAATCATTATGAATAATCTTTAACCAATACAGGGGCTTATTTTGGCTAAATTATGTTTTATTTGCAATAAGTCACAAGATTTTATTCACATTATGAATAATCACCTCCCTGATTTAAGTTGTTGCCGGTAAATGCCGCTTGATAACAATATGTGTTCCTCATGGATTGTTAGGTTATGAAGATAGACAGTAGTAATTACATGCTTTCGACACTCTCCTCAGGTTCGTCACAAAACGATGCCAGTCGCAAACCTCTCGGCATCACGCGTAACAGCGGGCAGGCCAGTCCACAAAGCGGCTACTGGCAATTGTCCAGCACCGCGGTATCGGCTGTAGTGAACCTAAAAAAAGGGGAAATGATGCCTTATTATCAGGGCTCGCCCGTGCAATGGCAGTTAATTCAGTATGATTTAGGTAAAGAGACGCCAGTCTAAATCATCGCTATACAGCATAATTATTATGAGCGGTAATCTGTCACGCACTTGAGATAGCTTATCGTTCATATCACGCCCCCTCCCCCGCGCTGAGTCCTTCAGGATATAATTCCTATAATCAGTATGTTACGTGACAACCTGATAACCTCTGATAAAGCGGATAAAATTCGCGAATGAAAGTGGCCGGGAGAAGAAATAGCCCTGGAAGAAATCAACATTTTTAGATCGAAGATAATCAACCTGGTACTTATGCTCCACCCCTTCCGCAGTCGTTTGAATACGCATTCTTTGTGCCATCTCGACCACACAATCAACAAGCGGCGTATTTTTCCCTTCCGAAATCAGATTAATAAACATGCGACCTATTTTAATATTCTCTGGCCGCAGGCCAGTGATATAAGACAGGTTAGAAAATCCCGTGCCAAAGTCATCCAGCGACAGCCCGACATTATGAATCTTCATATAATCAATTTTATTGGAGATATCATCATTCACTTCGATCTCTCCACGCTCGGTGATTTCAAAAACAAGTTGCAGGTTCTGTTCGCGAAACACACCTGAATACGTCCCGATGAATGAATAAAAAGAGTCCTTCACCAGATGAGCATGGCTGATGTTCAGGTTAAATTTAAAACCCGGTTTAAATACCGTGACCGAGCGTTGAATATCGATAACCACCAGATCCAGTAATCCTTTCGTCAGGTCGGCAATCAACCCGGCACGTTCTGCCACCGGGATAAAGATATCGGGAGAAACAGAACCCGCTTCACAATGTTGCCAGCGGGCCAGAACTTCCGCGCCAATCACGCGGTTTGTTTTGGCGCATACAATCGGCTGGTAGTAAGGCTGGATTTCATTTCTTCTGATGGCCACCGCAAGGTGATGAGGTAATGATGCCCGATGCGATAACAGTAACCAGAGCAATATGGATGATACGAGCGCACTGGCGATAATCATCGCAATATAGCGCCATGAGTGGGCGATCACGACCAGCGCATCCCCCAGTTCGGTTTTTCGCCAGGCAATCGTATAAAGTTTGTTATAACTTTCCGCTTTTATATAGTGTGAAAAATGCGACTCCTGCAAACTCCCCGGTTTAACGCCAGAGGCGGTTAAAATTTTATCGTTCATGCGTAAAACAATACGATCGCTGAACGCCATATTTTTGATGCGCTCAACAATAATGCGCACATCAGAAGCCGCAAATATTCTTCCCGCCGGATAAGAAACATAAAGCATCATGATGAAATCATGCGGAGAGGTGATCACCCGATCAACCCTTATGCCCTGCTGTAAAGAGAGAGCAGGACTCAGGGTGTACCCTTTGTTGTAGAGTAGCGAGGAACAATAAATCGTATTGCCCTGCGTAAAGTTAAGCGACTGAAGATGCGGGTAGCGTGTGGGGATAATATTGAGCTTTTTTTCCAGTGTCGTATTACAGGGCTGACCCAGTAACGGTTGCGCCTGCGCAATCGCCAGTCGGGCATCGCCTAATACTTTATCGACGACAAAAGCCAGACTTTTGACCTCAGATTGCAGCAGCGCCTGCTTACTTTGCTGTACGCTCGTTAACTCCAGCCACAGCACGCTGGCAAATACCAGAAAAAACAGAAAGACAGAAGCTGTAAGGATTCTTTTATCTGATTTTGTTATAAACCTTAAAGACATATCAGGTCGCTTCTTTTCTACTCAGGGCACTCTGTATTCAGGCGACACAGAACCGGCCCGTCTTAAATGACAGCAATAAAAAGGATGGATACCCAATTTGCATGTAACGACGACGTTCTGCGATGCCAGAATAGTCACGCCATAAATTATTTTATCCGGTGACAGTCCTCGCGCCATACGGACAAAACGTGAATACGCACTGCTGCTGTCGCGCACAGTGATTGATGGTAACAACGCCATTTCCCGGGCAATCAATTCGGTTATGAAAAGAGGCCCATAACGCATTGCTGTAGGGGAAAACGTGCAGGATTTTGATGTTCCTTTTTTTCCCGTTCGCCAGGACGCCTGAATCCTCCGGGGAGATAACGGAACCTGTGCGTAAAAAATAATCGCCCTTATACCACAGAATGAACTTAAGATTTTCCGCTCCGCTGGTCAGCGCAAAGGCGGTTCCCGTTGTCGGGCACACCAGGTTATTTTCGACGCTCCACTCCATAACAAACTCCTTTTGTTGTATGTTCGTCCATTAACGCCCTAAGAGAATTACTAATACTCTGCCTCATGTCTAACAGAAATAAGAAAAATCAAAAACCTTACGCTTGAACAGAAAACAAATACTTTATTTACACATTGACAAGGCGATCTGATTTGACTTAATGAAACATATCAGCTAACTCTGCATCTATTTTTTAAAATATCAACAGAATTTATAGCAATCACACAACATAAGATTTAAGTACAGGCCGGATTGTGTCGCAATGGTACTCAGGCAATTTGAGCAAAATAACAAATGAAGGAGTCTGATGTATGGATATAATATTTATTATCTCCTTAATCATAATTGGCTGCATCCTGGCACTGTCTGGAGGATGGATACTCATTCTGAAAGCCGAAGCTAAAATAGAACAAAAAATAATGGATGGGCTGGAACTCAAAAGGAAAGAGGATCAGAATAATAAAATTCTGCAAAAATATGAGGAGCTGTTAGCAATGGAAATCGAATGGCATACGTATCGAATATCCACCATTGAGTTTTTCATTACAAAAGTGAAGAGTAAAAGCGCCACAGAAACGCCGATAACACAACCGACAATAAGCGGCGACAGCAAACTTTACTCCAAAATAAAAGCATTAATATCTATTTACTTTCCGCATCTACAGGATGATTATAATACGCTGTGTAAAGTTTCAAACTGCTCTATCTATTTTGACTTTATCTACGGCAGATGTACCAGCAGCAATAAAGTCATTACCACACTGACAGAAAAGCGAGCGCAATTTAAATCGCTGTCTACGGAATTTCAAAACAAAATCCGAAAAGAAGTCACCATTACATGATACGTGATTCGCACCCGATGCGGGGCTGAGTCACCGGCAAGGGAATCGCCCTGAAGATAGAGACTGGCGAAGAATGCAGCACATCGTCAGTCATCTCTTCAGGCTGTTTATCTCTTTACGAGGCAGCGCGTAATTGCAGGTCGGTCAGGCAAGTCTGACTGTCATTCGCGGTTTTAAACGAATAAGCCGCTTTTTTCCCCTCATGACTGATTTCAATCATCCCCTCAGTGTTACGCGGCAGCCATAACCCGATAAAGCCATTCTGATAACTTTTCATTTTCTTATGTATCAACACCGTACCGTTCCGATCTGTCACGTTCACATCAAACCAGGTGTCCGGCATTTCTCCCTGGCAACCTGAAAGACTGTGGTTAAAACAGGGATGGGTTTGATATTCATAAGGCGCCAGCGAGAGATAAAATTTCTCACCCAGCGGAAAGGTGTACGTTTCGCCATTCGCCGACAGTTTCAGATCCGTGCTGGTCACAGAAGCGGTATACGGTAAAGGACGCGACTGAGGGTTTTGATCGATAGCATCCACCATTTGCTCAACCGATTTTCCCGCCAGCCCGCGTTCAGCCAAAAACGCCGTTTCCTGCGTCGATGCCATTGAGATATTACTTAGTGCAATAAATAATAATAAAGACTGAATGATTTTCGGCATAATTATTATCCTTGTACGAATTGTGTTTCACAATTATACGTCTTTTCAGGAAGAAGAAGACAGGCGCACATCAGGTAAAGTTTAGAAAAGATCTGTATGAGCGTGCTAAATAAGCAAAAAAATGAAAGACATGCAGTCCAATAAAAAAGAGTTCAAGTGACCATATCACAATTATGAACTTTTCCCTGTAAAATATATGTTATATAAACAACTAACTGATAACATGTCAACACTGATAAAAGCGTAATACATCAATGTAAACAGAACACACCTGAGTCCAGAGTCTCATTTATTCTCTCCGGTACATTGTCCTTGCATCTTAAATCCAATGAGAAAAAATAATAATCTTGACAAGATAATTACACAGCATAAATATGGGCAATAAGAAATAAAGGCATAACCTTATAAGCATAAGGAATATTTATGAAAAGGGAACTGTTAAACATAAAAAAAACAGGAAGAAATAAAATAGACCACGACCTTAACTTAAAAATTAATGTCTTTAAAACGTTGCGACAAGAAAATGTCCTGATGAAGGATTATATTAATCTGCTGGAAAACAGAATTATTTTTCTGGAAGGCGTCATTCTGGAGAAAACGAAGAACAAATCATAAGATTCTATTATACAGGCAGGGATGTCTGACTCCGTGTGCCTTGTCGCATAAGTAACTCTATTTATGCGACCTTTTTTTAAACCACATTCGTACCATGACCGAAACGCAGATAGAACTGCCCTGGCGTCATTCCCATAAAACGCCTGAACACGGCAATAAATGCACTCACATTCTCATAACCCGCTAATTGCGCGACAAGGCTGACAGGCTCTCCGCGCAGTAAATATTCCAGCGACAAAATGACTTTCGCTTTTTGCTTCCACTGACCGAATGTTAATCCCGTCTGCTGTATAAAAAGGCGGCTCAACGTCCTGACGCTCAGCCCGGCCTGTTTCGCCAGCTCTGCCTGACTCAGCGTATAGGCCCTGTCGGCCAGTATTTTTTGCGCAATCTGTCTGACCCTTCTGTCGTCGGGAAGGATCAATTGTGAAGAGAGCGCATCAGCATAGCGAATCTCATCGACCATAACCTGCAACAGGTGAGCCAGCCGCTCTGAAGGCTCTCCGATGGTTCCCTCCCCACAAATTTTCTCAAGCAACAGCAGTAAAAAAGGCGACGCTGCCCGAATGCACGGCGAGGAGGGAAAGGCCCCGCAATATTCCGCGCTGAAGTGCAGACTGGCGCCATATGCACTCACCGGCATCCACGCACAATGGGGTAACGACGGCGGAATCCACCCTACCGAACCGGGCGTCAACGCCCACTGCCCTTGTTCCGTTTCGACCATCACCATGCCACGCGTGATCCAGTACAACTGCCCGCCAGGGTGATGGTGCCACTGAGTCGTATGCTTAGAGGAGTGATGTAAAGGTTGAATGCTTTCTATCATCATGGCCGATTTAGCGTATTTATTGTCTTACTACGGTTACTTTGCCGCTTCAGTCTAAGGGTAATCTTCCCTGTACGCAATCACGATGAGGAAGAGAACATTGGAAAATATGATGCAACGCGTTGCTCAGGCGCTTGATGCCGTTATTTCCCGACCTGGGCACGATGAACACACTATCGAATCATTTTTCACGCCCGATTATCGCCAGACGGTAAATGGCATCGACCTTGATTACGATAACTTCGTCGCGCACATGGCAAAACTAAAACAGGTTACTCGTACCATGAAGGTGAACATTCTGGCCATCGCTCAGCAGGGCAATCACGTTCTGACCCATCACCTGGTGACCGTCATCAAAACGAACGGCGAACAGGCACAAACCGAAGTCTTTGCCTGTTTCACATTAGAAAATGGCCGTATTGCTGCCTGTCAGGAATTAACCCGGTTAATCAGCGGCGCCGAAGAAGATAAAATGCTGGGAAGTCTGCGGTGATCGGGAGCGAATTAAGGGACAGATAAAGACCGGAATGCAACGACAGAACGCAGCCCCGCCTATAAAAATACGGAGTTTGCGGTATATAACAGTCCCCATATGGCAAAGCCGTACACTCTGCTCCCCTGCCATTGCGCTATTTAGTTAGCGTCAGTGCGTACCTGCAAGAATAAGCAGCAATCCCCCTCTGCTCTCCTTTTTATTAAAACGCCATTTTATATTGCATGCCAGGGCGTTTTTATCCCTTTTGCTCATCCTCTTCACCCACTTTCATTTTAATAAATCTTATTAATTAAAATAATTCACCCCGAACAATGAAACAAAAACAAAACAAATAAAGAACATTTAACCACTTTTCTTTATAAATATAACATTGGCGAGCAAAATATTCTCTTTTTTTGTCGTTACCTGATTATGTAAATCAATATTACTGAATGTAAGCATCAGATTTTTTCCATTTTACCTTTCGTTTTATAAGAATTTTAAAATTTAAAGTTACATCTCAGTTACACGATCAGTGCCATATGCTGATAAACAAGAAAAAAAACCAAAACAGCAGACTAATACACTTAATTTAAGTAAATTCTTAAACTGATATTTTAAGATTGTGTTACATCAATTAGGATCATCACCTAACCTGATGGAAATAATGATGCAGGCTCCATTTTTCCGTTTTCAGGGATTTTACGGATGTAGACAGCAAGACCAGGACGGTTTTGTGACATGAAATGTTCGTCCCCAGGACGGGAGCAAACATACTGGAGTTAATATCAATGAAAAAGCTCGCTATCTCTTCTTTCGTTATCGCGTCATCCTTCGCAGCCTTTAATGTCAGCGCTGCAACCGAGGCTTCTGGCGGTACTATCACCTTTACCGGCCAGGTTACTGATACAACCTGTACAATTAACGGCGGAAACTCTGCTGACCTGACGATTCCATTAGATCCCATCGCCGTTAGCGATGCATCTACCGCAGGTCTGATCCAGAAAAACCGTAAACAATTTACTCTGGAATTTACCGGCTGTACTTCTGCTTCCCTGGGGCAGGACGATGGCGTGGGAAATAAAAATACCCTGAATCTGATCCTGAGTTCAGACAGTATTTCTAACGATGGTCTGTATCTGAACAACACACAGTTGAGAACCGACGGCACGAAGAAAAACGTGGGTATCGCACTCAGCACGCTGGCCAATAGCCAGACGCCGCTGAACCTGCATACTAACCTTGATACAAATGTTGAAGGTGATAGCGCCACTGTCGATCTGTATGCGAACTACTATAAAGTCGGTTCAGACGCTGCCGATACCGGTGCCGTTAACACCATGCTGACTTATACCGTCGCGTATTTATAAGCAACGGGTTAATTTACTCATATAAATAAAGAGCCTGATCCGTCATTATTGACTTATTGTATTAGCGAATTATTTTCACCTTCTGGTGAGGTATTCTTATACCTGCAATTCAGGAGGAAAGAGAGAAAATAAACGCGACCAAGTATATTGATTAGATTAGGCTCTCTTTTTTCAGGTTAATATGAAACGTTCTCTCATTTTTCTAACGCTTATTGCCTTCAGCTTTAGCAGTCTGGCGAATGTTATTATTAGCAATACCAGGGTTATCTATCCTGAAGAACAAAAAGAAACAACGGTTCAGCTGATTAACCGTGGCAACAGTCCGGCGTTAATTCAGGCCTGGATAGACGAAGGTAATCCAGACTCTACGCCAGAAACCGCTCAGGTTCCCTTTTTGCTGACGCCGCCAGTGGTGAAAGTTGAAGGCGGTAGCGGCCAGCAGCTGCGCATTCGCTATACCGGTTCAGCCAACGCGCTGCCTCAGGACAGGGAATCCGTTTATTACCTGAATGTGCTGGATATTCCGCCAAAACAGGAAAATCTTGATGGCAAAAACACGATGCAAATCGCCATTAAGTCGCGCATCAAATTATTTTATCGCCCGACCGAACTCACGATTCCGGCCAGCGATTTACATAAGTATTTATCGTTTACCGCGCAGGGTAATCAACTTGTCGCCACAAACCGGGCTCCTTATTTCGCATCGATTGCCACAATGAGTTCACGAGGTAAATCTCTTACTGGCGAACCTAAAATGATTGCGCCATTGTCAACACTGACAATACCCACGACAGGGGCGGTTTTATCGGGGCAGGCTTTGGATATTCTGTTAGTTGATGATTACGGTTCATATCAAAAATATTCATTCACCACAAAATAATATAATAATGTCCAAATGAATGGGGATGGCAATGGCTGGTAAAAAGAGTCAATACGCATGTTTATTGCCAATACTGGCGATGATGTCTATTTATAGTCGGGCGTATGCCGTGGCTTTCAATACTGACTTTTTAGCCGGTGACTCTAAAAATGCCGATATGTCGCGTTTTTATCGTGCCTCTGCGCTTCCTCCTGGTGAATACCCGTTTGATGTTTTTATTAACGAGGAGTGGAAAGGTCGCCTTCCCGTTTATATCACGGATGAAGGAACGTTTTTCCAGCATGAGAATATTGCCCAGCTTGGGCTTCTTCCCTCAATAGTCCCTGCCACAAATAGCGCCAGCGAGCGAGTGGATGTGAATACGTTACTGCACGGAGGCAGTATGAAAGTCAATGCGGCCGATATGTCGCTACGTCTGACCATTCCCCAGGCGTATATTCGCCAGACGCTGCGCGGTTATGTCGATCCCGTCTTTTGGGATGAAGGCATTCCGGCGCTGATGCTGGGATACAATGCCAACTATAACTACAACGAAGCCAAAGGCGGCGGACGCAATCAGGAAAACGCCTATTTCCAGTTAAACAGCGGGCTGAATGCGTTTGGCTGGCAATTTCGCGATAGCTCCAGCTATAACAAAAGCAAGGGCGTGGAAGGATCATGGACAAACAATACACGCTACGTTGAGCGCGGGATCGCTGCGCTTAAATCGATCATCCGCATGGGTGACAGCTATTCCAGCAACGATCTTTTTGACTCTTTGCGTTTTCGCGGCGTCAGCATGGGCACGGATATGCGCATGTTACCCGATTCTCAGCAGGGCTTTTCCCCGATTGTACGCGGCGTCGCACAGTCTAACGCGCTGGTTAAAATTAGTCAGAACGGGCAGGTTATTTATCAGAAAAACGTGTCGCCTGGCCCATTTGAAATTGCGGATATCCTTCCTACCGGCTCAGGCGGCGATCTGAATGTCGAAGTCATTGAAGCAGACGGGCGCACCAGCAGTTTCATCGTCCCCTTTTCTTCGGTGCCAAACATGCTGCAAGAAGGGATTGGGAAATATGGTCTGTTGCTGGGGGAAGCGCGCACGGAAGAAAGCCGCTATCGCCCCCAGTTTGCCCAGGGCAGCTATCAATACGGGATCAATAACCTGATCACCGGTTATACCGGGGTAATTTACAGCGAAGACTATAACGCGTTTCTTCTCGGGAGCGGCCTTAATCTCCCGTTTGGCGCGCTGTCTTTTGACGTCACACAGTCACAAACGCAAATTCCGGCAGATAAAAAAGTCCGCGGGCAAAGTTACAAAGTCGCCTTTAGCCGTTTCTTTAATGTCACCGGGACGAACTTTGCGCTGGCGGCGTATCGCTATTCCACGAAAAACTATTACAGCTTCAATGATGCAATCGCTTTGCATAACTGGCAAAAAGAGAACGCTGACAGCCCTAATGCCAGATATATGCGCCAGAAAAACACTTTTAATATCAACCTGAGCCAGTCTCTGGGTGAAGAACTGGGTTCCCTTTACTTATCAGGAACCTGGCGGGACTACTGGAATGGTCATGGCACAACAAAAGAGTATCAACTGGGGTATTCCAACCACGTTGGCGCCGTAAGTTATACCCTCTCAGCCAGCAGCATGCGTAATGATAATCAGCGCGAAGAGCGACGTTATTACCTCACATTCTCGGTGCCCCTGAGTCTCTTTGAACGGCCCGTCTTCCTCAACAGCAGCGTTACATTTAATCGTGACGGCTATTCCGACACGAACGTGGGGATCAGCGGAACCGCAGGCGAATTTAATCAGGCGACCTATAGCGTCAGCGGCAGCAACCGTCGCGGTGGGAATAACTCGGCCAGCAGCAGCCTGAGCTATCGCACTGCGTTTACCACCTTAAACGGCAGCTATAGCGAATCAAGAGACTATCGTCAGATCGGCGCGGGAGCCAGCGGTAGTCTGGTGGCTTATCGGGGCGGCCTGCTGACGTCCAGCCAGTTGGGCGATACCTTCGCAATTATCGACGCGCCAGGCGCTCAAGGGGCCACGCTGGGCGGCGACGGCACACGCACCACGAATACCGCCGGGAAAGCGTTGGTTCCTTACCTGTCCCCGTACCGTAAAAACCGAATCCAGTTAGATACCACCCATATGAAGGAAGGCGTTGAGCTGAAAGGCAATATCCAGGAAGTGGTGCCTTATGCGGGTTCCGTCACCTATGTGCGCTTCGATACCGACCAACGGCGGCAGTTCATGTTGCCAGCACGGACCGTTAACGGGCGCCCTCTCCCCTTCGGCACCGAAATTTTTGACGATGCTGGCGCCAGCGTCGGATATGTCGCCCAGGGAGGAATGTTGTACCTGAAAACGGAACAGCTCCCGTCACGTTTACATATCAAAACCAGCAGTGACGGCCGCCAAAGCTGTGTTATTAGCCAGCCGACCCACGATGGTCAGATAAATATTTGCCGCTAATGGCAGGAGCAGAGGATGAAAATCACTATGCGTACAATAACGTTAATTCTTGCCTGGCTACTGGGATCGATAAGCTATGGCGTACAGGCCTCCTGTAAAAGCGATTCCGGCGCGCAAAAAGAGAGCAATCTGGTGCTCAACCTGGATTCACTTTCCCTCAGCAGCGAAACCACAGGTTCGCAGAACCTGTCGCTGTCATCCGGTACGTTTAGCTGTAGTGGCGAATGGATTGGTTATGTTAACCGTGTTGCTATTATCTCTGAAATGGCCAACAGCACGGCCTATATCAATTATGGTAACTATGTATTGCAATTCACCATCGGCAATATTGTACCCACGAAAAAAGACTATAGTCGCTCTGGAGAAAGTCATATTCCCGGTACTTCGCTGAATAACGTGGTCTATACCTATAAGGCTAAGTTACTCAAAAGCGTACCGAGCGGCGCCAACCCGGCCTATGTCTATAACGTTGGCCCGGACGCAACCAGTATTACTCTTGCTCACGCTATATCCGTTGTTGATGCTTCAGGTATCGATTTCTGGTTTCCCGGCGTTAATTTAGCCGAATTCATTAAATGGATATTAGGCCTTATCGGTTCTGACGAAGAGAAACGCCTATTCTACCAGAATATCACGATCAATTATCGTCCTCATGTCAGCACCTGTAGCATCCCGGATACGACGGTCACGCTACCGGAAACCGATCTTACCAGCCTGATATCCGCAGGAAAGGAAGCGCAGTTTTATGAAAACTTCACTCTGCATGCCGAATGCAGCGACCTGTTAGAAGGCATGAGCACACGCACCATTCAGTTTTATCTCAGTAGCGCCAGCGTCGATACGGATAAATACACCCTGAAAAACACCCAGGGAACGGCAAGGAATATTGGGGTGCGAATTATGCGTGCCGATACCAGTAAAAAAATTGCCATCAGCCAGACAGAGCTTACCGCAGGTAATATTACCAGCGAGTATGAACTCTATAAGATTGCGCAGTGGGGAAGCAATTTTGATATTCCACTGAGAGCATATTATTACATCTATGGTGCCAAACCGACGGAAGGCAGAATACAAACCACGGCGAAAGTAAACATCATTTACCCATGATAAAAGGCGAGAAACAGAATAGTCATCTACTGAAATAATCAGAAGCCTCAACAAAAAAAGAAAGATATTTATACACAAAATCATTTGAGAGGCATCAAGGCGGCAAGTGAATGAGTCCCCAGGAGCGTACACGTAGTACGTGACCGGGGTGAATGAGCGCAGCCAACAAAGAGGCAGCCTGAAGGATGAAGTGTATATCAACGCCTTATCATGGTGTGTTTTAATAGCATCACTATTATTTTCTTATTTTATAAATAGTTACAGTTAAATTTTACATCTTGTCATTATTGTAAACGATATGCGGATCGAAAAATATAATGCGTACACTACAGAACGATCAATTTCTTTATCTCAGCAGTGAGGACTCCCCCTGTAATCCTTCCACTGCAAGATTTGATTTAGTCATGATAGAAAACTCTGTCAAGTCATTAAATAGCGTTACGCAGCCGCTCCATTCAACGTTAATTATTGATACCGATAACTATATGATTAATTTTCTTTGCAAACACCTGATCAACCCTTTGGTACTACACACCAGCCCGACATTCAGAGAAGCAAAATACAAAATAGAAAACCATATTATTGATAATATCGTCATGGAAGTTTTTACGCTGGAGGAGAGTGCGCTGGAGGCGCTTAATTTCATTTATGATATGCAGATAAACTATCCTGGCATTCGCTTAACGGTGTTTACTTTTACGCGTAACAGTTACCTGCTTCAGGTTTTGCGAAGTTTTCATTATATCAATATCGTTTCTAAGTATGAATCCATGTCTGAGCTTAATCATGCCGTTCATGCCTGCTGGCTGGATGAGGCTTTTTACAGCCAGTACATTAACGATCTCATGGCTGAAATAGAACAGCCGGATTCTTTTGACGACATTGAATGGACCGTGCTGACCGAACTGGCCCACAGCACGCCTACCCATGATATCGCAAAAATAATAAATAAACGCTATCACACGCTTTTTTACTACATCAAAAAGATCAATAAAAAGCTGCATCTAAGCACTAAAAATGAACACATAAAAATGCTGAAAGCGATAAATAGTAATCCACTAAAAAGTGCAAGCATATCTTATCGCGACCGATTTAATTAATCCCAGAAAAGCCTGATGCACCGTTTATAATTAAAAAGGATATGCCATTATTATGAAACTCATGTGCCGTATCGAACCTATCATTCATGTCCAGACCGGTAGACGGATTGGCGGTGAGGTGCTCTGCCAGCCGGAAGGGGCAGATCCAGAGCTATTTTTCCGCTCTGTTTCGCCAGAACTCCTGTCACATATTGTTCAGGAACAGATATGCACGGGAGTAGCAAATCAGCACGATCGCAATGGCATTTTATTTTTGAATATTACGATTCCATTGCTTATGGATCTGGTGTGGCTCAGATCGATTCTTGCCATGTTACCCGGCCCAAAGGTTATTGAAATTGATTGCCAGCAAAGCGAGTCTTATTTTCCGCGACTTGTGCCACATATTGATGCAATTCTGACCCTAATGCGCGCTTTTAATACTCAATTTTGGCTGGACGATCTCTATGTCAGGCATATTCCGTTAATTGCGCAACTCCCCTTTCGCTTTGATGGGATTAAGATTGATAAACATGAACTCTGGAGAATATCCGCTGAACAGGATACCCCAGCAATGACAACGCTGGTAAAGCAGGTGGAATATCTGACGGATCATGTTCTGGTGGAAGGCGTTGAAAATGAATACCAGCACCGCTTTATTTCGGAGAGCGACGTACATTATGTCCAGGGATTTCTCTGGCCCGTTGATGAGCGAGAATCATTCGTAATAACGATTTAAATATTAAGGAAACCAGCATATTTCAAATATAAAAAAGGGATTCAAATGAAGTCGAAAATAGTGATAGTGTCTGATGACGTCTATTATCTGACGGGTATATCGAAAGGGATGAAAGAGTCAGGTACGCGTGTTGAGAGCATTTTTTTAAGCGATGCTGCCGAGTTTGAACGTTTCACGCTAACCACCTCTTTTTCGCTATCAAAAGATACCGTTGTGTTGCTCTCCGTCAGAGAGCCGGGTTTACTCGACAGGTTAATAACCTTTTTCTTTAGTAAGGTTACGCTGTGCATATCACCGTCAGGCCTGCATTCCCGTCGCCATTTCTTTTGCCAGTACGGTGTATATTACTTCAATAAAAACAAAACATTATCAGAATTAAACGATATTCTGATAGCTATTTCAAATAGAAAAAATACGGAAAGTAACACCATCACTGACAAAGAGTTTTTTATTCTCAGCGAGTTAGTCCGCGCCGGGAATGTGAAACGAATGTACAGCGCAATAAACATCTCTGAAAAAACGGTCTCTTACTACAAGAGGTCGGCATTAAAAAAGATGGGATTACTGAGCAGCCAAAATTACTTATGTATCCACCCGGCGTTCTCCGCCGTTAAGACCATTCAACGGCACTGAGCCCCACCTGAAACTTGTCTGACGATGCTGGTACGAGGAGAAGTCAGCCAAATAGTAAACATTTAAAGTTTCGTTATAAGAAAGAACGAATCCCTATTTCATGCGCCGTCAATATGCTGCTAGCTTCGCTGGTTTGTATATACAAGTAAATTCATGCATTTCTTTGCGGGGAAACGGGGATGAGCATAAAAAACAAACTGGCAGCCTCCTGGCTGGCGCTGGGGTTGTTCGCAGCGCAGGCGCAGGCAGCGGATTTCGTTGTGGGCAGCAAAAACTTTACCGAACAATATATTCTGGCGGAAATCTATGCCCAGGCACTGGAGCAATCCGGTCTTTCCGTTGAACGCAAAACAAACCTGGGCGGGACGTTAATCGCCCACGCCGCGCTGCTGAAAGGCGAAATTGATATGTACCCGGAATATACCGGTACGGCGCTCAGCGCAGTGGTCAAAGGAAAGCCTTCCTCCGATGCCGCACAGGTGTTTAAGCAGGTCAGCGACGCCTACCAGCAGCAATATCATCTCACCTGGCTGCAACCAGCCCGCGTGAACAACGGCTACGCACTGCTGGTGAGCAAACAAACCGCAGAGAAATACCACCTGAAAACGCTCTCCGATCTCGCCAAAGCCGCGCCGGAACTGACCATCGGTGCAGGTGCGGAGTTTGGCGACCGTCAGGACGGCCTGAAAGGGCTGGAGCAGACCTACGGCATTAAATTTAAAGCTTTCCGCCAGTTTGCCAAAGTCGGCCTGCGCTACGACGCCCTTGCTGCCGGGCAAATAGACGTCGCAAACGGCTTCGCAACCGACTGGCAAATCGCGGAAAACCAGTATGTCGCACTGGAAGACGACAAACACCTCTTCCCTCCCTACGAAGTTGCGCCGGTCGTGCGCGATACAGCACTACAGGCACATCCCCAGGTTCGCGACATTTTAAATAACATCAGCCAGTTGCTTGATAACGCCACGATGCAAAAACTGAATGCGGAAGTGGAAAAGAATAAAGAAGAACCGCGCGATGTGGCGGAGGACTTTTTGCGCGCAAAAGGCGTAATTAAATAGGGTACAACCGTGACAACGACACTTTTTCTGGGCGACGCGCCGCTCACGCTTGATGACGTGCGAGCTGTCGCTGACTGCGGCCAGACTGTCGCGCTGGGGGCGCAGGCGCAGCAGGCCATCAGCGCGTCCTTTGATTTTCTGCTGCACAGCATCAGCGCCGGAAAGCATATCTATGGCGTCACCACCGGGCTTGGCGCTAATGTCGATACGACGCTGCTGCACACGCAAAATGACCGTCACGATGAGGATCTGCTACAGGCGATTCAGCGACGAATCCCGCTAGCGCGGGCGGTCGGCGTCGGCCAGCAGGCAACGCCCGCACAGGTTCGCGCGATCATGCTGGCGCGTCTTGCGGGTTTCGTGCAGGGCGCATCGGGTATTTCTCTGCCCGTGGCGCAGACGCTGTTGGCCTTTATCAACGAAGGCATCCATCCGCGCGTTCCGCTTATCGGATCTATCGGCGAAGCGGATCTCGCGCCGCTGGCGCATATCGGATGCGCGCTCATCGGCGATGGCGAAGCGGAATATCAGGGTACGGTGGCGCCGGTCTCCGCACTGTTGAACCAGACGGGTCTGACGCCTGCGCCGCTGCGTGGAAAAGACGGGCTGGCGCTAGTGTCGTCTAACGCCGCCAGCGTCGGCCTCGCCGCGCTGCTGCTGCACGACGCCGCCCGGCTTATGAACGCCCACGCGGGCGCTATCGCGCTCTCGTTTGAAGCGTTTCGCGCTAATATCTCGCCGCTGACGCCCTGGGCGGCGCGGATGCGCCCCGCACCGCAACAGGCCAGGACCGCCGCGTATCTGCTGGCACTGCTGGAAGGCAGCCCGCTACTCCAGCCCGGCTGCGCGCGTTCGTTGCAGGACCCGCTCAGCTTCCGCTGCGTCGCGCCGGTGCTGGCCTGTGTTTGCCATGCCTGGCTGAATGCCCGCGCGGCGGTGGAACTGGAACTCAACAGCGCCGACGACAATCCCGGCCTGCTGGCTGAGTCTGAACAGGTTCTGGCAAATGCCAATTTTGATGCCACGCATCTGGCGCTGGCGCTGGAAAGCCTCGGGCTGGCTCTCGCCCGCCATGCCGCATGCAGCGGCGAACGCATCATGAAACTGATGTCACCCGCCGCCAGCGGCCTGCCGCGTTTTCTCACCCGCCACGCCGGGCAGACGGGCTTCGCCACGCTGCAAAAAACGGTTTCCGCGCTGGTCAGCGATATCGCCCATCATGCCCAGCCGCTCTCCCCGCTGACGATGCCGGTAGCCGATCGGATTGAAGATTACGCTTCGCAGGCAATGGGGGTGGTCGCCAAAACCACACGACTACTGGAAAGCCTGCGCTATCTGGTGGCCATTGAACTGCTGGTCGCCGCGCAGGCGCTGGATCTTCAGGCGTCGCCACGGCCAGGACGCTATGCAACGGCATTACACGACAAGATTCGTGCTCGGGTGGCGCCGCTGGATGAAGATCGCGCCAGCGCTGGCGATATTTCCGTTCTGGCCGACGCGATAATGCAGCCGGAATGGCTTGCAGGCCAGGCCGTATTGCTGGAGACCTCCTGATGCGCTGGGCGACGCGACACTATGACGACATTCTGCTGGCGCTCTGGCAGCATCTGGTACTGGTCGGCACCGCAATGCTGATGGCGTTCGCTATTTCACTGTTTCTCGGCATTACCACCGCCCGCCGCCCGCGACTGTATGCGCTGGTGATGGCGGTCACCGGCATGATTTTTTCCATTCCAGGGCTGGCGCTATTCGCACTGCTCATCCCGTGGCTCGGCATCGGAATGCTCCCGGCGATTGTCGGGCTGACAGCCTATGCGCTGATGATCCTGACCCGCAATATTGCCACCGGTTTTCATGCCATTCCGCTGGACGTCCGCGAAGCGGCGCGCGGAATGGGATATGGCGCCTGGCGCAATCTGCGCGAAGTGGAACTGCCGCTGGCGCTACCGTTCATCATCACCGGACTGCGCATTGCCACCACCACGCTTATCGGCATCGCTACGGTCGCGGCATATATCAACGCCGGTGGACTTGGCGCAATTATTCTCGCCGGGCTGGATCAGCGCTATCCAGAGAAAATATTTATCGGCGGCGGCCTGACGTCGCTGCTGGCGATCGGCGCGGATCTGTTTTTTGTCCGGCTACAGCGGCGCGTTTTACAGGGGAGAGACCAATGATAACCCAGGCATGCCTATGGGTGCTGGATAACCAGCCGCTGTTCTGGCAGGCAGTGTGGCAGCATCTGATGATGTGCGGGCTGGCGCTCAGCATCGCCCTGATTATTGCTATCCCGACGGGTGTGCTGATCGCGAACATCCCTCGCCTCGCTTTTATCATCACCAGCGGCGCCAGCACGCTGCGGACGATCCCAAGTCTGGCGATCCTTGCGGCGGTCATGCCGTTTCTCGGTATTGGCCTGCTGCCTTCAGTCGTCGCGCTGGTGGTGCTGGCCGTGCCGCCGATTTTGCTCAACACCTGCACCAGCATTCAGTCCGTGAACCCGGATACGCTTTCAGCGGCGCACGGCATGGGGCTGACGCCCTGGCAGGTCACAGGCAAAATCGTACTGCCTCTGGCGGCTCCCGGCATTCTCGCCGGCTGCCGTACCGCCGCCGTACAGGTTGTCGGCGGCGCGGCTCTGGCGTCATTTATCGGTGGTGGCGGTCTGGGGGATTTTGTCACCACCGGCATTGCCATCATGGACATGTCGCGCCTGCTGGTCGGCGCGGTGCCGATTATTCTGCTCGCTGTGGCTATCGAAGCGCTTTTCGCCCTGCTTGAGCGCCTGTTTTCTCAGCCGACGTAAAGGGCTAATACAATGATTACACTGGAAAATATTAGCAAAATTTATCCTGGCTCGCCGCGTAAAGCGCTTGACGATCTCTCCATGACGTTTGAAGAGGGAACCACCACGGCCCTGATTGGCCCTTCCGGCTGCGGTAAAACCACCACCATGCGCTTAATCAACCGGCTGGAACAACCCACTTCCGGGCGTGTCCGGGTAAACGGGCGCGACGTCGCAACGGAAGATCCGGTGATGCTGCGTCGGCATATCGGCTACGTTATTCAGAACGTCGGACTGTTCCCGCATATGACCGTCGCGGACAACATCGCCACGGTGCCGCGCCTGCTGGGCTGGAGCGCCTCGCGTATTCAGGCGCGAGTGGAAACATTACTGGAACTGGTCGGGCTGGATGCCCGGCAATACGCCAGCCGATTTCCTGCCGCGCTTTCCGGTGGTCAGCGGCAACGAGTCGGCGTTGCCCGCGCACTGGCGGCGGACCCGCCGGTCATGCTGATGGATGAACCGTTCGGCGCCATCGATCCGCTGGTTCGCGGGCGATTACAGACCGAGTTTAAGCAGATTCTGCAACGCGTGAAAAAGACGGTGATTATCGTCACTCACGATCTTGATGAGGCCATCAAAATGGGCGATCGCATCGCCATTATGCGCGAAGGACGCCTGTGCCAGTATGCCCCGCCCGCTGAAGTGCTCTCGGCCCCGGCAGATGAGTTCGTCGCGGCTTTTGTCGGCAGCGATGCGGCGCTGAAACTTCTTGCTATTACCCCGGTCGCCCAGGCGATGGAAACGTCTCTGAACGCTGACCATCCACAACGGCTTGACGTCAACGCTACTCTGAAAGACGCGCTGGCGCTGATGCTTTCCCAGCGCGCCGACAGCATCACCGTCACCAAATGCGGCGCGCCCGTTGGCGTATTAACTCGCCAGCGGCTTTTCACCCACGTACGACCCGATGCGAACCATGCTACCAGTGAGAGAAATTTATGACTCAACCCATCCATTTAACCTGGCTAAACGGCCCCGACGTTGACCAACTGAAGCTCACGGATACGGAAATCCTCACGGCGGTGGAGGACGGGCTGCGGGCACAGGGAGAGAAAAAAACAGTCATTGAACCGCGCATGCATTTAATTCCCGATAAAGCGTTTAACGGCCACTTTAACGTGCTGCGCGGTTATATCGAACCGCTGGGACTCGCCGGGGTAAAAATCGTCGGCGATTACGTCAATAACTATACGCTCGGGCTGCCCTCGGAAATGGCGCTACTGAACCTGTTCGATCCGCGCACCGGGATGCCGGTCGCCATTCTGGACGCATCGGCAATCACAGATATGCGCACCGGCGCGCTTACCGCGCTGGGCGCACGCCACCTTGCCCGCCGCAACAGTAAAGTGCTGGGACATATCGGCGCGCGGGGAACCGCCTGGTGGAACGTTCGTCTGCTCAACAGCATTTATGATTTTGATGAAATCCGCATTCATTCTCGTCGCCCGGAAAGCCGTACCGCATTTGCCCGCCGTCTGGAGCAGGATCTCGGCAAAAAAATCATCGTTACCGATGACTGGGAAAGCTGCGTGCGCGGCGCGGATATTGTGGTCGAAGCCTCGCGTCTTAATGCGCCGACGCCGCTGTTAAAAACAGAATGGATAAAGCCCGGCACCTTTGTTGTGCCCTACGGCACCATGAGCGCCGTGGAGCTGTCGCTCACCGACATGATGGACAAGCTGGTGGTGGACGACTGGGGGCAGTGCAAAGGCGGCATGTTTGGTTCACTGCGAGCCCACGTAGAAGCGGGAAAATTAAGTGAGCATACCCTGCATGCCGAGCTGGGCGACATTGTCGCGGGCACGAAGCCAGGCCGTGAAAATGATGATGAAACCATCCTCTTCTGGCACCGGGGGCTGTCGCTAAGCGATATCGCACTGGGGCATACGATGCTGAAGAAAGCGCGTGCGCTGGGTATTGGTCAGGAGCTACGTTACCGATGATTGTTAACGCAAGAATGTACTCGGTAACTCCGGCAGCGGCGGAGGGGTGGAAAAGACTCCTGTCCGAAGCCGTGCGCCGCGCCGGGCTGACGGCAGAGATTGTTGACTACCCGGCCCCGGCCAGGCTGGAGGGGCTATGGGCTCGTTCCGATCTGCTGGCGGTATTCATGTGCGGCTGGCCCTTCGCGCAGCGGCGCTTTCCGGTACGCCCGGTGGCCGCGCCGGTTACGGAAGAGGCCGCCAGGGAAGGGATTCCAGGGCACTACCGCACCCTATTTATGGTGCCGACATCGTCTACCGCCAGATGTCTGGAAGAGACATTCGACGGGCGGCTGGCGTATACCAACCCGGAGTCGCACTCCGGCTATAACGCGGTACGCTATCATCTGTCGGCATACATTAACGAGACGCGAAAGACGCTCTATCGCACGCTTGTCGGGCCGCTAATCACCCCGCGACGCGTGGTGGAAGCGCTGGCGGCGGGCGAAGCGGATGTCGGCCCGTTGGACAGCTATGCCTGGTCGCTTTTGTGCCGGTATGAGCCGGAATTAACGCGCCATGTGCGCATACTGACGCGCAGCGTTCCCGCACCGATGCCTTTACTGGTGGCAAGCGATACCGTTAATCCACAGGCCATTACGGCACTGCAAACGGCGCTGCTGACGCTGAATACAGAGCGCGACGCCACGCTATTACGGCCTCTGGGGCTGCGGGGATTTATCACCCCGTCAGCAGACGCCTGGCAAGTCGTCTGCGACCGGGAAGAAATTGCGTTCTCCAGAGGCTATGCAACGCTGCGCTGAAAACGGCATTTCATTATGTCGCCCCTTATTCGCTTCATATGCGGTGACATCGTTATACGGTAGCCGCTTCGCGCCTTAACCAGTTCTGTAATAGCTTGCCATCCTGCGTCATTTCACTATCCTGGCGGACGCACAAATAGTAGTCGCGCCCGTCATCTATTGGCAGATCGAAAATCTTCACCAGCTCGCCTTTGTCCAGGTACGGCATAATGAGGGGTTCGCGCATCAGGGCGCATCCCAGTCCTGCCTGTACGCCCGCCAGCGTGAGCAGACCGTCCTCAAACAAGGGGCCGCTGCGCGGCGGGGAACGCTTCACGCCCTGCTGAATAAACCATTGATGCCAGGTGGTTCGTTCTTCATCATGCAGCAGCGGCATCTGCATCAGTTGCTCCGGGGTATCAATATGACCATGCAGTCGCAAAAACGCCTGGCTGCATACTGGCACCATACGCCCGGAAATCAGTTTTTCACTCTGGTATCCCGCCCAGTTGCCATTGCCGAAGCGGATCGACATGTCTGAAGCGTCACTCAGATAGTTGCGGTGATTGGCATACACCACGTTAATCTCGGTATGCGGATTCGCGCGCATAAACATCGGCAGGCGAGGAATAAACCAGCCCATCCCAAAAAGCGGAATCAGGCTAATCGTTACCTGCCGGGTCTGCTCCTGCTCCACCAGATGCTCCGTCGCCTGACGCAAAACGTTAAACGCCGCACGGATCGAACGATAATATTCACGCCCTTGCTGGCTCAGCGCCAGTCGTCGCCCATGCCGTTCGGTGAGCGCGATTTGCAGATATCCCTCAAGTAATTTGAGCTGATGGCTAACCGCAGATGGCGAAATCGCCAGTTCCCTCGCGGCTTGCGTCACGCTTCCTAACCGGGCAATGGCTTCAAAGGCGCGCACCGCCCGCAACGGAGGATCGTTGGCAAGGCGACTCTCCGCAAAGGAGGGTAATGTCGTCAATTGTTCTGTTTTATTCATATATTGATTTCTTTAGGCTATAAGCTTGTTTTGTGATTAATAAAATAATCATATTAATCATTAAGATATAAAAATATCTGTTTATCATAAGAAATAATATATGTGTATTTTACAATTTTATTCAATTATTGGATGGTACCCACTGAAAGAGCAATTTGTCGGGTACAAACGTTGGACACACTCATACAACAACTGATAAACGGTGTGATGCTGGGCAGCATCTACGCGCTGATCGCGCTGGGCTATACCATGGTGTATGGTATTTTGCGTATTATTAACTTTGCTCACGGCGATATCCTGATGGTTGGCGCGCTCACTACGCTCTCCGCCATCAATGTCCTGAATCATACCTTCCCTGCTATGCCGCAGTTACTGCAACTCGGTGTAGCGCTGCTCATTGCGATGGCCGTCTGCGCCCTGCTGGCGATGGCGGTGGAACGTTTCGCCTATCGCAGGCTGCGTAACGCCCCACGGCTGGCTCCGCTGATCTCCGGTATCGGCGTTTCCGTATTACTGCAAACCGTGGCGATGATCGTCTGGACCCGCAACCCGCTGATGTTCCCGCAGCTCCTGTCGATGGCCCCGATCGCCGTGACCTCCGGCGGCGAAACTCATCCACCCGCGATTATCACTCTCACCGGCATTGTCACCGTCGGGCTGGCGCTGGCAGTCATGACCGGTCTGTGGCTGCTGGTTGAATACACTCGCCTCGGGCGAGGCATGCGCGCAGTGGCAGAGAATCCGCGGGTCGCCACGCTGATGGGCGTTAACCCAAACGCCATCATCACCCTGACGTTTGCTATCGGCGGCATTTTTGCGGCGCTGGCCGGCGTGATGATGGCGAGCAACTACGGTAACGCCAGCTTCTCAATGGGCTTTCTCCCCGGAATTAAAGCGTTCACCGCCGCCGTGCTTGGCGGCATTGGCAATATTCGCGGTGCGATGATCGGCGGGATTTTACTGGGTGTCATAGAAGCGCTGGGTGCGGGCTATCTCGGTGAGCTCACTAACGGCGTCTTTGGCAGTAATTACCAGGACGTGTTTGCCTTCATCGTGTTGATCCTGGTGCTGGTATTCCGTCCGGCAGGTTTGCTGGGCGAGCGCGTGGCGCACAGAGCGTAAGGGAAAATCAATGACAACCGTACAACTGCAAGCTCCAGCCACGACGCGCAAATTCTGGTCAGGCATGACCTTGTTCTGCATCGCATTGCTGATCGCTCCTGTCGTTGCCAGTCAGCTTGGCGGTAACTACTGGGTCCGCGTGATCGATTTCGCCCTGCTCTACATCATGCTGGCGCTGGGGCTCAATATCGTCGTGGGCTATACCGGCCTGCTGGATATGGGGTTTATTGCCTTTTATGCCGTTGGGGCTTATCTGGCCGCTCTGCTGGCCTCTCCCCATCTGTCTGAGGTGTTCCCAATCCTCACCGTCTGGTTCCCGGACGGGCTACATACCTCGTATCTGCTGATCGTTCCGGCTGCGGCACTGGTCGCTGCCGTATGCGGCATTTTGCTTGGCGCACCGACGCTGAAGCTGCGCGGGGATTATCTGGCAATTGTTACGCTGGGCTTTGGCGAAATTATCCGCATTCTGATGCGCAACCTCGATCGCCCGCTGAATATCACCAACGGTGCCAAAGGCATCACCGGCGTGGATACGCTTAACCTGTTTGGCCTGAAGTTCAGCGGTGTTTATCACTGGCTCGGCTTTAAAGTACCCGCGTTGTGGCTGTGGTACTACCTGCTGATGCTGGTCATTGTGGCGATCATTTTTGTCTGCCTGCGCCTGCAACACTCACGTATCGGTCGCGCCTGGCACGCGATTCGTGAGGACGAAGACGTGGCCCGCGCGATGGGCATTAACGTGCGTAACTATAAGCTGCTGGCTTTTGCTATGGGCGCCTCGTTTGGCGGCGTCGCTGGCGCACTGTTTGGCGCGTTTCAGGGATTTGTCTCCCCGGAATCCTTCACCCTGCAAGAGTCCATTGCCGTGCTGGCGATGGTGGTGCTGGGCGGTATGGGCCATATCCCCGGCGTGATCCTCGGTGCGGTGCTCCTGACCGCCCTGCCGGAACTGCTCCGTAGCCAGGCGGCCCCTGTTCAACAGATGTTGTTCGGCACGGTACTGATTGACCCGGAAATTTTGCGTCAGCTCTTCTACGGCCTTGCACTGGTGCTGGTGATGCTGGTTCGCCCATCCGGTATCTGGCCGGTTCGCCACAAAGAGGTGAAAGCATGAGCCTGTTAACCGTGAGCAATATGTCCAAACGCTTTGGCGGCCTGACCGCCGTGGACGATGTTTCGCTTTCCATCAATAAAGGCGAGATCTACGGTCTGATCGGCCCCAACGGAGCCGGAAAAACCACCTGTTTTAACCTGATTACCGGGCTTTACCCGGCAGACAGGGGGGCGTTTTTTATTGCAGACCAACCCTATTACCCAAAACAGATAGAGAAAGTCACCGCCGCCGGGATTGCACGCACTTTTCAAAACGTGCGTCTGTTCAACGAGATGTCGGTGCTGGAAAACGTGATGGTCGGTCGCCACGTTCGTACCCGTAATGGGCTATGGGCTGCACTGAGCCGTCATAAACGCGCCCGTGAGGAAGAAGCGCAAACCCGCGAACAGGCCTGGCGCTGGCTGGAGTACACCGGCATTGCAAAGTTTGCCCATTACCGCGCCTGCGATCTGGCCTATGGCCACCAGCGTCGTCTTGAGATCGCCCGCGCGCTGGCTACAGATCCGCTGCTTCTGGCGCTTGACGAACCTGCTGCGGGGATGAATGCCGCCGAGAAGGTCGCACTTGGCGAGCTGTTAATCCGTATTCGTGAAGATGGCAAAACCCTGCTGATGATCGAGCACGACGTCAAGCTGGTGATGAACATCTGCGACCGCCTGACGGTGCTCGATTACGGCAAAACGCTGGCCTGCGGCACGCCGGATAGCGTGCGTCGCGACCCGGCAGTTATCGCAGCCTGGCTTGGAGGCAATAAGCATGTCTGAGTTACTGAAGGTGGAACGCCTGGATGTGCATTACGGCGGTATTCAGGCCGTTCGCGATATCTCCTTTACCCTGCATGAGGGTGAACAAGCCACGCTGATTGGCGCCAACGGCGCGGGTAAAAGTTCCACCGTGCGCGCCATCACCGGGCTGGAAAGTTTTAACGGCAACATTGAGTTCAATGGCAAAGCCGTACGCAAACAGAAACCGGAGACGCTGCTGCGCAACGGGCTGGTGATGGTGCCGGAAGGTCGCGGCATCTTTGCCCGCATGACGGTGCTTGAAAATTTGCAGATGGGGGCATGGTTAAGGCGTGACACCGCCAGTGTTAAGCGCGAAATGGCAGAGATTTTTGAGCGTTTCCCGCGTCTTGGCGAACGCCAGCACCAGCTTGCAGGGCTGCTCTCTGGCGGCGAACAGCAGCTGTTGGCGCTCAACCGCGCCCTGCTGAGCCGCCCGCGTTTGCTGATCCTCGACGAGCCGTCTATGGGGTTAGCCCCCAGGATGGTGGAAAACATTTTTACCGTGATCGCCGGTCTGCGCGCACGCGGCGTCGCCCTGCTGCTCATTGAACAAAACGCCCGACTGGCGCTGGAAGTAACCGACAGCGCCTGGGTGATGGACAGCGGCAGCATTGTGCATCACGGCGAGTCGAAAGCGATGCTTAATGACGATCAAATTGCACAGATTTATTTGGGCGAAATGCCTGTTTAACACACTCACCAACAGCAGGGAAAAACAATGAAAACAGTAAAAATCAGTGCGCTCAGCGCCGCTATTCTGCTCAGTAATTTTGCCTCTACAGGTGCATGGTCAGCGGAAAGCGAAACCGTGACCATCGGTCTTGCAGGCCCGCTTACCGGCCCGTCTGCCCGTATTGGTAAAGATCTGGAGAACGGCGCCCAACTGGCGATTAACGATATCAACAAGCAGCACCCGACCATCGGTGGTAAAGCGGTGACCTTCAGGCTGCAATCTGAAGACGATCAGTCTGACCCGCGCACTGCCGTGGCTGTGGCGCAGCGTCTGGTCGATAGCGGCGTGGCGGGCGTGGTCGGCCACTGGAATACCGGCACCAGTATTCCGGCAGCACGCGTTTATCACGATGCGGGTATCGCCCAGGTCGCGCCTGTTGCCACCGGCCATGCCTATACCAGACAAGGCTTTGATACCAGCTTCCGTGTGATGGGGCATGACGACGACGGCGGCCAGTTTGCCGGTCAGTACGCGGTGAATACCCTGAAGGCAAAACGTATTGCCGTGATCGACGACCGTACCGCATTCGGTCAGGGGCTGGCTGACGAGTTTATAAAATCACTTGAAGCGCAGGGCGTGAAGATTGTTGACCGTCAGTACGTTGACGACAAAACCGTGGATTTCAGCGCCGTGCTGACCGCCATTCGTAGCAAAAACGCTGACCTGATTTTCTTCGGCGGCGTGGATAGCCAGGCCGCGCCGCTGGCGCGTCGTATCAAACAGCTGGGTATGAACGCCACGCTGATGGGCGCAGGCGGCTTCGTCAGCCAGACCTTCCTGCAACTGGCCCAGAAAGAAGGTGAAGGCGTCGTGGCGCTGGAGCCGGGCCTGCCGGTTGAGCAGATGCCGGGCGGTAAGGCGTTCGAACAAGAGTATCAGTCTCGCTACCACACCCATATTGAACTCCACGCCCCATTCGCCTATGACGCCACCCGCGTTCTGGTTGCCGCGATGGAAAAAGCCGACTCTGTCGATCCGGCTGAGTATCTGCCGGTTCTGCGCGCAATAAGCTATTCCGGCGTTACCGGGCAGATCGCTTTTGATAATGAAGGCAACCTGAAATCGCCGTCTTTCACCGTCTACAAAGTCGTGGATGGTAAATGGCAGCCGCAAACGGTACTGGGCGGCGCCAAAACGAAGTAACGCAGTGAGGCAATGTGATGAGTGATAATAATGAGCTGGGCATTCTCGCCCGCCGCAAAATAGAAGCAGAGATTATTAAACCAATCTATGAAATCCTGGTGCGCGAGATAGGGAAAGCCCGCGCCCAGGCGGTCATTGGCGAAGCCATTGAGCAGGCGGCGATCGATGCCGGTAAAGAATTTGCGCGCAAGGAGCCGAATGGCACAGACGTGAAGAGTTTTATCGCCCTGCAATACCTGTGGGAGAAGGATAACGCGCTGGATGTCAAAGTGATCGACGCCGACGACAAGCAGTACAACTATAACGTCACCCGCTGCCGTTACGCCGAGATGTACCACGAGATGGGCCTCGGTGAGATTGGCCACCTGCTCTCCTGCGCCCGAGATGAGAAATTTATCGTCGGCTACGCGCCCGACGTGGAGCTGACCCGTACGACCACCATCATGCAGGGTGGCGCATGCTGTGACTTTCGCTATCGCACCAAAAAGGAAGACGTATGATCCGCGTGAACGCAGAGCGTTTATGGTCGACGCTTGAGATAATGGCGCAAATCGGCGGCACGCCAGCCGGTGGCGTCACCCGACTGGCATTAAGCAATGAGGATCGCCTCGCCCGTGATTTACTGCGCGACTGGGCGCAGGAAGCCGGATTTCGCTGCGAAATCGATAGCATGGGCAACATGTTTATTCGCCGCACCGGTAAAAAACCACAGCTTGCGCCGGTGATGACCGGTTCACACGTTGATTCTCAGCCGCTGGGTGGGCGATATGATGGAATTTACGGCGTGCTGGCCGGGCTGGAAGTGCTGCGTACGTTAAACGATCAGAACATTGAAACCGAACGCGATATTGTACTGGTCAACTGGACCAATGAAGAAGGCGCACGCTTCGCGCCAGCAATGCTGGCCTCCGGCGTCTGGAGCGGGCAGTTCACACAACAATACGCGTGGGCGCGTGAAGATCAGGATGGCATCAGCGTCGGCGAGGCGCTTGAGGCCATCGGTTACCGTGGCGACCAGCCCGCCGTCGCCTTCCCTGTCTACACCTGTTACGAGCTACATATCGAGCAAGGCCCGATTCTCGAAGAGGAAGGTATTGATATCGGCCTGGTGCATGCCGCTATGGGCCAGCGCTGGTTCAACGTTGTAATCCGCGGATTTGCCGCCCATGCCGGCACCACGCCAATGGCCAGCCGCCGCGATGCGTTGACCACCTTCGCCCGTCTGGCGCTGGCGGTGGAAGACATTGGCAATCAGCACGAACCTGACGGCAGAGCGACAATCGGCATGGCGCAGATTTCACCGGGATCGCGTAACGTAGTGCCAAGGGAAGTACATTGCAGCGTGGAGTTTCGTCATCCACAGACTGCCACCCTCCAGGCAATGGAAACGGCGCTTCGCAAGGCAACCGCCGATCTGAATCAGCGCGGCATTCAGCTCGACGTGGAGCGCATCTTCGATTACGCCCCCATCGCATTTGACGAGACCTGTCTACAGCGCAGCGCAAACGCGGCCCAGGCACTGGGATACAGCAGCAAACGGATGGTGTCCGGCGCCGGTCACGATACCTGTTATATCAGCAAAATCGCGCCCGCCAGCATGATTTTTATCCCCTGCGAAAAAGGCATCAGCCACAACGAGGCAGAAAACATTCAGCCGGAATGGGCAGAAAAAGGCGCTAATGTTCTGCTGCACAGCCTCCTGCCAGCTGCGCTTGAATAACAGAGCCAGGTGAACCGGTCAGGTGGAAGAATCACTATTCAACTTAATCGATTACAAGCATGACCGGGTTTGACCATACAGCAGACCATGAATATGACTCATGTTGTAATGAAATTAAGTCTCTTTCACTCATCCAGTGACTCTGGCATAAAAGAGACCTTACTCACTTATTGATAACATGAATACTGCTAAATAATAAAGTCAGGTAACTCTGTAAAATCAATAAATTAATTCAGTTTTCATATCATGACTTAGGATGCAGGATCACGATGAATAACGATTTTACATTTACGATCAAAAGCAGTCGCTTTGATGAACATTATAACCCTTCGGAAAATACGCGTATTACTACCAACTTTGCGAATCTGGCCAGAGGAAAGAACCGCCAGGAAAACTTACGCAACACGTTAGTGATGATTGACAATCGCTTCAATACACTGGCGTATTGGGATAACCCCAAAAGCGATCGTTATTCTATGGAACTTGATATCATTTCTGTTGCGATGAATATTAACGTTGATAGCAACAGCGATACATTCCCCGCTATTGAAATATTAAAAACCAATATTATTGACAAAAAGAACAACGAACGTTTTGAAGGTATTGTCGGGAATAATTTCTCCTCTTACGTGCGAGATTATGACTTTAGCGTATTACTGCCAGAGCATAACAAAAACAAACCTGAGTTTAGCATTCCAGATAATTTTGGTGATTTGCATGGGAACATATTTAAACATTTCATAAACTCAAGTGAATACAAAGAGCATTTCAAAAAACCACCTGTGATATGTCTCAGCGTGTCAAGTAACGATATCTATCATCGGACTGGGAATCAGCATCCTGTATTGGGTATCGAATACCAGCCAGGTGGTTCTTCGTTAACTGAGAAATACTTCAAAAAAATGGATTTGCAGGTTCGCTATTTTATGCCCCAAAATAGCGTTGCACCTTTGGCCTTTTATTTTTCTGGTGATTTACTTAGTGATTACACGAATCTTGAGCTTATCAGCACCATCAGCACGATGGAGACGTTCCAGAAGATTTACCGACCTGAAATTTACAATGCCAACGCCGCAGCAGGTCAATGCTATCAACCAAATCTGAACCACCAGGATCATTCATTAACAAAAATTGTTTATGATCGGGAAGAACGCAGCCAGCTGGCTATTGAGCAGGGAAAGTTTACAGAAGAGCATTTCATCAAACCATACAAGGATATTCTTGAAAAGTGGTCTGCTCACTACGCTCTCTGATTAACCGAAAATAAAAGGTCATCGATTATGAAAATATTACTACCCACTTCAACGGCTGGCAGTTTACCTAAACCTTCCTGGCTTGCTCAACCTGAGACGCTTTGGTCGCCCTGGAAATTGCAAAATGAGGAATTAATCGAGGGAAAACAAGATGCGCTACGTTTGTCCCTGGATGATCAACTACGGGCAGGTATTGATATTGTTAGTGATGGCGAGCAAACGCGCCAACACTTTGTCACCACGTTTATTGAACACCTCAGCGGCGTTGATTTTGAGAAACGTCAGATTGTTAAAATTCGTAATCGCTATGATGCGAGCGTACCGACCGTTGTTGATGCGGTAGCGCGTCAAAAACCCGTTTTTGTTGAAGATGCAAAGTATTTACGCCAGCTCACTCGTCAGCCGATTAAATGGGCGCTGCCAGGGCCTATGACGATGATCGATACGCTCTACGATGCCCACTATAAAAGCCGCGAAAAGCTGGCCTGGGAATTTGCAAAAATTCTCAATCAGGAAGCCAGAGAGTTAGAAGCTGCCGGTGTCGATATAATCCAGTTTGATGAGCCCGCATTTAATGTGTTTTTTGATGAAGTGAATGACTGGGGGATCGCCGCGTTAGAAAAAGCCATTGAAGGGCTAAAATGCGAAACCGCTGTGCATATCTGCTATGGATATGGCATCAAGGCCAATACCGACTGGAAAAAGACGCTGGGGTCAGAGTGGAGACAATATGAAGAAGCTTTTCCCAAACTGCAAACGTCTAATATCGATATCATCTCACTGGAATGTCATAACTCGCATGTTCCAATGGATCTGCTTGAACTGATTCGCGGTAAAAAAGTCATGGTAGGGGCCATTGACGTGGCAACCAATACCATTGAGACACCAGAGGAAGTCGCCAGTACGTTACGTAAAGCGCTTCAGTTTGTCGATGCCGACAAGCTCTATCCTTCTACCAACTGTGGTATGGCTCCTTTATCTCGTCGGGTAGCCAGAGGTAAGCTCGATGCCCTAAGCGCAGGCGCAGAAATCATCCGAAGAGAACTTTCGGCTAAATGACTCTGTTAATAACATACGGGCTTTGAGTTGATTTCGGTAGACCTGGGAAGAGTTTGAAATGGTGCGATAATAGGAGTGGCAAAATAAATTATCACATTGAAATAAAAGCAATTTTATTTATGGTTTGACTAAAATGCCCCCAAAAATGCCCCCACCTCGAAGCCATCCAGTTCAAAATGGTATCAAATCAGAGTTGGGGGCTTTATCCGACATCATTTTTTATCAGGATCTTGATTTTTCTTGATAGCGCCTTCCTAAAAATCTATTTGTTTTTGTTAGCGAAGCTCGCTTGAAGTAATTAATATCTAACTTAAGTTCTCTTTTATCAATTTCACTAATTTTATCACTGTTTAACGTCAAAATATATTGAGCATCATTCAAGCAACTGGATTTCTCTGCCAAATAGTTCAAGCTTTTGATTAATGTATCTTGATCCACATCAAAAATATTGTCATGAATTAATAATCCGGGATGACGCTCAAATGTTTCCTCTGTAAGTAAAAGAGCCAAGTCATAAAAGAAAACTTTTTCTCGTTCATTACTATGACTACCATCATCATCAATTCTTAAATCCATAGAGATAGTTTCTTTCTTTTCTGTTGCCTTAATTTCGAAAGAACATTTTCTATTGCCAAAAACATATTCATGCATTGATAAAATGGTTTCTTCAAAAGATTCAATAGTAGCTTCGTTATCCATAATAGAGAGATCTAACGAAATTATCATAGAAGATCGTTCTGACTTCTTAAGTTTCCATTTAGAATCAAAATCTTCAAACTTTTTAATCAAGGAAGATAGTTGCGAGTACTCTTCTAACTTCTTCTGATAAGTCATTATCAAAATTTTAAGGCTTTTAAACCCTCCAGCCTGCTCAAAGACACTAGCTTTTTCTTTACAAAGTTTATTTACTGTATATAGCTTGTCAGATATTTTTCGCAATTCAGAAAGTAATGTTTCTTTACGAGTATTTAACAAAGTATGTTGGAAGTGATCTATTTTTTTCTTGAATGAAATAACATCATCCAATTCTTTTTTGATTGCATCACCTAATCCAACTTTAAATTTATTATAAACCTCAATTACTTCTTCATCATTTATGTATACATCACCGACAAGAGAGTTTATTCTTGAAAGCTCTAATTTCAGTATTGTTCTTTTATTTCTCAACTCTTCTAATGAACTTTCTAATTCTGCTACTTCATCTTTTATCATTTCATAGCTGCTATCGCTATCAAGAGCATCCATAGCTTTTTTTATATGCTCAACTTTTGACTTGAGATCATTCACTTCTGCTTTTGCGGAACTAATTTTACTACCTGTTAAAAACTCGATATCTTTCTTTATTTTATTTTTTGTGGTTGATAAATCATCTATTTCTCGCTGCAAAATTTTTGCCTCTTTATAGGGAGAAATATCAATTCCTAACAAATAAAGATGCGGAGTATAATCGGCAGGTATATGTAATTTTGTGTCGAAGCACTCAACAATAGACTTAAATTCTGAACGTTCATCCCTTATCAGAGGACCTAGCATCGTTCTAAATGATGGATGAAGAAAAACTTTACTATTCTTAAAGGTAAGATTACTTAAATGAGATAGGGCATCATCTACCCCACTAAATTCTATTATTTTTCCATTTATTATAAGTGTTGGTTCATTATGCTTCCCAATAGAGCGTTGGGATATGATGTTAATATCACCAATATTAAAATCAAGGCATATTAAAATGTCTTTAGAAAAGTCAGAGTGAGGGATTTTAGAAACTCTACTCGACTTAAATTCTTTTAATAAACAAAAATTTATAAACTCTATTAAAAGAGTTTTACCCACTCCATTGGTTTTGTTGGATGTATCATCCTTCTCGCCTAAGATGAGATTGATGCCACTATAAAAGCTTACTGGCTCAAAAGATTCTGGCATGCTATAGAGTTTATTTATTCTTAACATTTTTATTTATCACATATGGCTCATCAAAATCGATAAGATCAAGAGTATAAAGAAAGACCATTCCAAAATAAATTGCACGAACTCCTAAAGAGTTGTTTTTCTTTAATTCCTTTGCTAAATCGAAAATACTAATTTTTTCTTTTTTAGTTTCATCAAATAAATTAAGGATCTTTGCCCCCACAATAGGAGGGGATTTTGTCAACTCCTCATCTTTTGAAAAATAACTTAACATTAAAGAATCTCCGAATTAGGAAAGACGTTACATGCAATTAAATTCTCAATTAAGAAAAATTTGATAGCAGTCTCATCATAATCTACATTTCGCTGACTCAACTGTTTAGAAAAATATTCTATTAAAGAATTAAGTGCCAAAATAGGGTTTGCATCATGGCTTCTTAACACTTTATCACTAAATGACTCTAAATACAAACTCATCTTTTTGTACTTTACTATGCCAATATCGCTTTGCTCTTTTATCGATTTAAATATCCCGCTATATAGTGGTGCTAACCCAATGTATAAGCCTATTAATTGCTCTGAATAATCTGAGAATCTTTTATATATTTTATTCTCAGGATTAGGTTCTTCAATAAAACCATTACCTGCCAATGGGTGATCATCATCACTCAATAACTCAATCATAGCAAACATAGTTGTAACTTCTTTCGGCGGCTTATCAGCAGCGCTGGTTGTAATATTACGTTCTAAGAATGAGCTTATTGCTGATATCTCAATATCATTTAAATCGTTTATCTTTCTAATTATATCTCTATAATCCCAAACATCATCTTTGATATTAATTACATAACGCCCTGCCACACCATATTCTTTTACTTTGTAATTTTTCCTTTTAGTTATATTCAGAACAATTAGTCTATCATATTTTTCATATTGCTTCTTTTTTATAAACCCATCAACGGTATTCTTAATTTTTTCTAATTCAGGGGTTGACGTTACTTGTATAGCAACTCTCATATTTTCATCAGCAAGATCAATTGCTTGATAGTTTTGATGTTCACTATTGGTGTTTCTTAAGTTATACCCAAAACATAAATTTAAAAAATCCCTATAAAAGAATTCAACTTGAACGTTGATATCCAAAAGATTAAGGGAGGCGTTAATCTCAACCCCTCTTGAGAGAACAGCTAAATAGTTTGTAATTTTTCTTATATTTTCAGCCCTTGCTAGCATCGACTTATCCTATTAATTAACGTCAACATTTACAAAGTAATTAACATTGCCTGGGCTGTTACATATGGCCAAAGCGACAGCATCCACTTTCTCATAACTTATTGTCTTTTAGAAGTATTGGTGAGGTCAAAGTTGATTGGGCTCTAATTTTGCGGTAGGCATAGCCGTCGAAAGCCGGTCAAATTCAGTACAGAACCCAATAAGACTGATCATTATACGATGATACAGTACGACAGAGTCGTTCGCTGTCACTTTCACTGCTGTCGCGAACAGCCCCGCCCGCCTGCCCGCTTCGCTTAACAGAATGGTTTTCATGCACCCCGTAAATTGCCTCAGGAGCCGCCACACAAGGGCTTTCGCGTCAAAAATGATGCATTAGACTCATGCGTTTTCATGCGCCATAGACATGCACTCATGCGCTCTCAGGCCAGCCAGGAAAAAGGCGTAAAAAATCCCGGTGCCGGGCCGGGATTAGGTAAGCGTTTTTTGCTAATCAGACAGGGATTTGCTGGCGGCTTGATAACTTTGATGCAGAACCATAGCGATTGAGCGTTTTCAGTTGTTTTTCCGGCACTTGTACTTTGTCTGATTCCTGTTCATTACGACGGGGTTTCATAATTATCGTATCCACACTTTCCAGTGCGGTAAATGTGCAGGAACATTCAAGATTCTGGCACTGATACCATGAGCGTTTAACCGATGGTGCTTCATAGGCGGAGGTTCTGGCGTGTGCCGTAGTGCCGCATTCGGGACATTTAAGTGCCATCAGATACCCTCCGCGGCTCGGTTACGTTTTTGCAGTTCTTCACGTTCCTGCCGGATCTTCATTTTATGAAGGGCCGCCGGAGAGGGAAGTTTGCGGAAATCAGCAAGGGCAGCATAATCCGGCGCAACACCTGCCAGTTTAAACACAGGGTCCTGTTCCGGCATCGCAGCGTTAGTAAGAGCCGGTTTGGTGATATGTTTGTGAATAAAGTCTTTCAGTACTGTGTCCGGGTCATTAACTGAATTCACCACCCCCACAACGGCACTGGCTTCCCGCCCCATTGTGGTTTTGAGCAGGCTCAGTGTCTGGATTAACGCCTTACCATGCGACTGCATGAAGTCTTCCCAGATTTGCTTTGCGCGAATTTCCACAAGGGTGTTATGTGCGCTGATATACTGCCCGGCTAATTTCCCGGCCTCCTGCGGTAATAAGGCATTTTCGCTTTCCTGAGCTGCCAGCAGTTCATCAAAATCCTCAAGCGTTTCTCGTCCCAGCGCAATTTCCGTGCGCAGTTTTTTCATTTCCTTTGAGACTACGCCCTGACTTTCACGAAACAGCGTGCGCCACTCCTCATTCAGCGCGTTAGTCGTGGCTTCCATTTCAGCGCGGCGCTGTCGGATTGTCGCAATATTATCTGCTGCCGCTTTTTGCTGACGACGTGCTTCAAGCCATGCGTTTCTGGTTGTGTTCAGGGTTTCCAGTGCCCGCTGCGTTACAGCCGGAAAAGTGGAAAGGATGGTATTCTCTGCGGTGTTGTTCATGACTTCTCCTGTCGGGTTGCTTCGTTACGTCAATTGTGTCGTGGCTGACACAAGCGCACTATCGGTGCTCAGTGTGTGGTGGCTGGCACAACGGTTGTTTGCGGTTATTCAGGCGTGGCTATGAAAGCCAGCCAGATAAAAATGCCTCGGTTTCAGTCTTCTTTATGTCCCTGATGCGGTGGAACAGGTGAAACATGTGTTACCGCATTGTTTTATAAAGTATTTATATGCACAGCACAGGTGGAACATCGCGGGTAACAAGGTGGAACAGCGGATCGGCTGGCGTTCCACCTGTTCCACCTCACTATTTCAAAAGGTGGAACAGGCTCAGCCCTTGTAAAATACGGTTGTTCCACCTGTTTCACCTGTTACCCTTAATAAATAAGACTCACGCAAAGCCTTAACCCGGCACCTCGCTGTTGAAGACATAGAGCCTGCGTGGATTCATCTCTGGCGGGCGAATGGTTGTCTGCAGCTTGCCATCGGTTGAGGGCAGCAGGTATCCACGATCCGCGCACAAACGCGCCACCTTGCGCGGGTCAAATCCCCGGCAGATTTCTTTCCAGCCGGACGGCATGACGTAGAACGTGGTGACGGCTTCCGTTCCCTGCGCGGTACTGCCTTTCTCCACCCTGCGCCAGCCCACCATATTGCCGGGGCGGTTGCGCTCGTCGTGCCAGTCTGCAAAGCGGCTGTACTGATTCGCGGTAAAGAAACTGCGTACCTGCTCCAGTGCGGCAATATCTTCCTGATTGGCGGTGTGCCCGCGATCTTTAAGCCATGCGTTCAGGCAGACGCGGGTTGCCCGCAGCGCTTCCCCCTCAGGCCAGCCGGTAATCCCCAGACGGGTTGCCAGCTCGCCCGCCATCGCCACCAGTGCAAATCGGTTGACGGCCCGGCCCACCTGATTACCCGAATCTTTCGGGGTCAGCGCGGCGGTATATTCCTTCATCAGTGACTTTGCCTGTGCCGTCAGCCCGTTAAGGTCATCGGTCAGGGCTTTCAGCCACTCCCGGAACGGCGAACCGTAGTAGCTGGACGTGGCCCACTCCAGATGCTCCGCCAGTGCCTTGCCGCTGTCGAAGCCGTGCAGCTCCTCAAATACGCCAAATTTCCCGGAATCGCTGGGGATCTGGATCATCCTGACTTCCATCCCGGCAAAGGTACGCTCACCAGCTTTTGCCGCATGTTCGGTCAGTGACAGCTCGCCGGTTGAAAAGAACAGCAGCCGCCATTGCTTACGGGTGCGCAGCTCACCGTCCGTACCGGCACGGCCCTTGCCCTGACCGTTTGCCAGCATGTAGGCGATATTGCCTGCCTCGCGTCCGTCCACCTCCCGGATCTCATCGAGCATCATGGCGGCATCGTTGCGGCGGCTGGCGCATCCCTCCAGCGCGTTGCCGGTTGCCCGCCACGTCTGCCAGTAATCAGGCCCACCGCAGACGGAGGTTGCCGCTTTCATGGTGGTAGTCTTACCGTCCGTCGATTCCCCCTTGAGGTGGTAACCGCCGCCGTCCATACCAACCAGCCGTAACAGTGGTGCAGCAAACGCCAGACTGACGGCAAACGCCACGCGGGAGTTGCCGGTGCAGTAGCGGGATACGTGCTCCCGCCACTCCTCCGTTGTGCCCGATACGCGGAAATCGCGCCCCTGCACGGAAGTGGTCTGGAGAATGACCCCCTCTGCACCTTCACCGCTGACCTCATCCTGCAGGACGTAAACCTGACCATGCCAGCCAGTGCGGCTGACGCAGGTCACGCGGCGTTCCGGTTTACACAACGAGATATATTCCATCAGGCGGGCGCGGGCCTCGCCGGTGGTGCTGATATAAGACAGCCCGTTAACCAGCAGAACCCGGCGCAGCTCCTCACCGCTGCCGCTCAGCATTTCCATCGGCATCGCCCAGCGGCGACGCTCTCCCCACGTATCTTCCCACTCCAGCAGCCGCCCGAAGTTACCGCCATCGGCATCGCAGGTGATTGCCGTCACGCGCAGCGGGTTGCATATTTTGACGTTCTGGATCTCCGTTTCACCATTGCGCTGTACCTGTTTTTCATACCAGAGATATTCCTGGGTAAGACGGAATCCGTGCGGCAGCTGCGTGCGGCCCTCCCCACACAGCACCAGACCATTACGAAAGGCTTCACAGGCGCGGGTTATACCGTGCTCACGATGGAAGTCATTCCAGTCAGCCTTAATCTCTCCCGGTGGCAACGTCACCCAGCCGCCGACGGCTTTTGCCGCCCGTTCAGCAAAGGATCTGCCGGGATTTTCGCCCCCGTCCTGAAAATCGTTATCACCGGCGATGATAATTTTTACCTCAGGCCAGCGTGCCCGCAGCGACTGCGCCACGTTGGGCAGGTTGCCTGCAGATATGGCAGCCACTACGCATCCGGCGGTGAGCTGGCTCACCGTCAGTGCCGTGGCGTAACCTTCGGTAATCACCACCTGTACCGGCGGTTCAGACGGTAACGGGCTGAGCGCCACAAACGCGCCTTTCATCGTGCTGCCGGGCAGTATGCTTTTTTCACCCGTCGGGGCGATAAGCTGCGCACCGGTCACGGCTCCGGCGTTGGTGGTGAGCGGTAACAACAGGGAACCGGCAGGAAAATCCTTACCGCTGATATGCTGCACGCTTCCGGTCAGGGAGGCCGGATATCCGGCAAATCCTTTCCCGTTCAGATAGGGGCTTTCTCCCGTGTGGCTCTCTTTCATCAGCGCCGCCACGGTAAGGCTCATATCGCGTTTAGGGGCTTTTTGCCTGGCGGGCTTAACGGGCAGTTCCTGCACATCCGGCACATTAAGCACCTGCGCCACCTCCTGCGCAGCCTTTCTGACGCCGTAACCAGTCATGAGCTTAACCAGATCCAGACCGTCACCATTGCCGCACTGGCTGCAAATCCACGTTCCGCGCCCGTCAAGATCATCGAGGCGGAAACGATCCTTGCCCCCACATTTCGGACAGGGACCGTGCCTGCCGTTTTCGGGTACATCAATACGCAGCATCTGCAGAATAACGGGCCATTTCCCCCGGGCTGCGGCTGAAATCTGCGTAACCGTCTGTGTTGTCATACTTCCCCCTGATGCAGCGGCACACCCGTGTTGCAGAAATCATCAAAGGCCGCCGGAAGTGTGCGGTACAGCTCCGCCATAACTTCACAGCCGCGCACGGTCAGTACCGGCGGCGCAGTCAGCAGTGACGGCTCCAGCATGTCAGTCAGCAGTGCCAGCGCGGCAGCGGCGCCCTGTGCTTCGCCGTACTCGTTAATCAGTGCGCACTCGATATGCAGGGCAATTGCCATTTCAATACGCTCAACCGTCAGGCTGTGCGGACCATACTGATCGCTGCCGGTTTCGTTCAGCGTTTTCTGCCGCCATGCCGATGCAATAGCCCGCCGGTACAGCGCGGTGGTCATTTCTGCCGGAAAAATAGAAACCTGCGGCTGGTTCATTGGGTGCCTCCTTCAATCAGTTCGCAGCTGTGCGCAATATCCGTCAAATCTGCCCGCAGGTACTCCATCAGCGCGGCAATGCCTGGCGCACAGCCGGCATCCAGCGTTCCGCCCTGAGACGGGTATTCAGAAAAGAGAAGCTGCAGCATGTCGCAGGCCTTTCTGGCTCTGTCCAGTTTTCCGAAACCGTCCTCTGACAACCCATATGCAAAAGCACCGGTATAGTGTTTTTCAGGCAAGGAGTGGCCCTGAGCACCGTTGTGCCCGTTTGAAATATTCATCGTGGATTACTCCGTTTTTAGCGGTGTTTTGTCAGAGAAACTTTGAATAGTGCTTGTCGTCAGGTTCAGCAGAACGCCGTATGCTGCGCTCCCGCCAGCGGGTAAATACCACTGACGGGTGCAGCGTCATCGGGCCGGAGCCACTACCGCCTGCCGGAACTGGTGAAGGTTTAAAGAGCGGCGCATCAAACAGGCGCGTATACCGCTGTTCAAACCATGCCAGAGGGCAGGAAGAAAGCTGGTTGTCGCTGTCATGACGTATCAGCACTTCACAGCTGAATTCAGGATTAACCAGCGCCACGGAGGGAGACGCTTCAATTAATCGGATGATTGTTACGGTCCAGCCACGTTCATGCTGCCAGCGTTCGCCGGGTTGCGGATAATTAAGCATGTTCACCTCCGCAGGGAATGCGACCGGCAAAGCTCAGCACGTAGTCCGGGGCCAGTCTGCGCTGCGCTGGGCGCTCGTTATCTGCGGTGATCCTTAACATCACTGGACGGGCATTGCGTTGACTGCGGTTGATCGCCGCAAATAACCAGGTACACTTCTGTTTAGCCATCTTCGTTACCTCTTTTAACGGTGGTTAAATGCTCGAGCGGTGTTCCAGCACTCTCGGGCATTGCTTTTATAGGCTTTCTAGCCCTACAATGGTAATTACCATGTAGGCATCATATGTTAGGGTAATTACCATGTCAACACCACAAGAAAAACGCTCTCCTCCATTCCAAATGCGTCTTAACGAAGATTTCAGGTTGCAGCTTGAAAATGAAATGCGCAAAGATGGAGATAACGCATTGGCATCTTGGATCAAGAGAATTTTACGTAAAGAGCTTCAATTACGCGGAATTGAGCCTAAAGGCTAAGCCGTTGGCTATTAATAAAATTAAACTCTACTGAATTGTGGGAGTAGACGCTAAGGTATTCCCACTTTTAATGTTTCTTGCCTTTTCCCTCATTCCTTCAAATTTCTGCCCAGAGTTTTCTTCGAACCCATCTCTCCACGTATAATAATCAGCTGCGCGCCAACGCGACATCCGTCCTATTTTTATAGGTTTAGGGAAACGATTTAAAGAAATCAACCGATAAATCCATTTATCACTTAGTAAGCAATCTGATGTAATAAACTTCATATCGATCAGAGAATCCATTGAAGGTCGTTGCAAAGTAGTATTGTCATGCTTGGATAACATTCATCATTCTCCGTTTATATAAGTCTATTGGCTTCAACATGGAAAATTAAAACACAGGTTATACATGAGAAAAATGTGACTAATGAGAAAAACCCAAAATCATTAGCCACAACAATTGTTAACTTTTAGTTAAATTTTATATTTTTCATGCAGCTACGCAGCAAACTTACAACAGTATCATAGCTCAAAGGCGGCTCTCCGGTCTTAGGCCAGAACTCACTGGCGTGTTGAAAAAGATAATCAGCTATCGCTGCTGGACTCTCTCTTCTTAACCTCATATCACGATGATAGAGCGCAATAATAGCCATGAGTATTTCAGCTCGAGGAACTGCATGCTTTTGTTTTTGCGCTTCAGATTGTGATTTATATTTGTTGGTGTTTTTTATCCTCTTTTGCTCACATGATACTAAATCAATGAATTTTTGAATCTGTATTTTTGTAATCCACAAAACCTCAAAAAGATAATAATTTTCTTTTTCATCATAATTAACATAAAGCATTGCCTTACAATTTACATTAGGTGTGCCTGCTACTAGAAAATGCAGAGGCCAGGAATCCGGTTGCCCTTCATGCTTAACTAACAAATCTTTATATTCATAATCAACAGCCCACAAACCGGATATGAAGCATCGAATAAAGCCATTTTTATCAATCAAATTATTTTCATCAGGAATTCTTATAGAACTTAAATCTGACAACATAATATTGCCATTTCTGTCTCGTGGTAAAATTTTCAGATTAGATAAGAACTCATCCATTTGGCAATCGATCTTCAAACCACATGAAACATCATACTCATCATCATGAAATTCCATGCATAACTCTACATCTCGTTCTCTAGCAAACCAGAGTATATCCTTTTCATTACAACCAATTTTTTCTGAAGCTTCATCTAATTGGTAGTAATCTCTAAGCAGAGAATCAGTATTATTAATTTTTAAAACATTCATTTATGAGTACCAACTAGCTCAGATAAATAATTAGCATACCATTGCATCATTTCTCTTCGCCCTTCGAGATATTGGGCATGGTTATAAATTCCACGAATAGAATTTTTGTCCAAATGAGCAAGCTGGGTTTCAATCCAAGCGCTGTTAAATCCTTTCTCATGTAGAATCGTACTCATCGTATGCCTGAAACCATGCCCCGTAACACGTCCTGCATATCCAATACGTTTAAACACCTGATTAATACTTGCTTCACTCATAAATTTGCTAGGATCGTTACGCCCAGGAAACATCAAAGGATAGTTCCCAGTCAGTTCCTTTAAGGTTTCAAGAAGGGCTAATGCTTGTTTTGAAAGCGGCACAAGATGAGCACGACGCATTTTCATGCGTTCTTTTGGTATTTCCCAAAGAGCGTTATCAAAATCAATTTCACACCATTCAGCAGCGCGTAGCTCACCCGTTCTCAGTCCAGTCAGGATAAGTAAATGTGCTCCCAGCACAACAATCGGGCTTCCTGTATAGGCATTCAGGGCGGTAAAGAACTCGGGTAACTCGGTGGCTTTAAGGAAAGGATAATGGGCGGCTTCGTGGCCCTGCATTGCGCTGGCGAGATCCGGTGCAGGATTGTAAATTGCTCGCCCTGTTACGATGGCATAACGGAAAACTTCTCCACATCGCTGGCGGACTTTCTTCGCTTTTTCCATCGCACCTCTGGCTTCTATCAGTCTCAGCACCTCCAGTAATTCGAGGGGTTTAATATCCGCAATAGGTCGTTGCCCGATATGGGGAAAGATATCCTTATCGAAGGCCTCAAGGATGTCGGAAGCGTAGCCCTCTGACCATTTTGGCGACTTCATCTTGTGCCACTCTAACGCTACCTCTTTGAACGGGTTGACTATCTCAGTAGCAGAGGTCAAAGCCAGCTTCTTCGCTTTCTTTACTTCGCCTGGATCGTTACCTGCTGCGAGTAATTTCTTTGCGTCTTCGCGCTTTTGCCTGGCATCGGCAAGGCTGACAGCTGGATAGACGCCAAAAGATAAGCGTTTTTCTTTACCCGCGAAGCGATACTTCATTCGCCAATATCGTGAACCATTGGGTTCTACTTGAAGATACAGGCCGCCGCCATCAGCGAGCTTATAGCTCTTCTCTTTTCCTTTGGCGGCTTCAACCTTACGGGCATTCAGCATCATTGGGGGCACATTTCCTAGACCGAACAGAACATGCCCCTGATTGTGCCCCCAATTGCATGTTGATTTCAAGAGACAAGGGTTGACCTCAGATGACTGAAAACAACGTAATATATATGTTTTTAAAGGATTTTGTTGATGTTGATTGACTTGAGAAAACTAGGGGATGGTGCCGATAATAGGAGTCGAACCTACGACCTTCGCATTACGAATGCGCTGCTCTACCAACTGAGCTATATCGGCCCTGAAAGGACATGACCACGAGTGTGAATCACGGGGTAGAAGGTTAAAACTAACCGGGTGATGCGTCAATAGCCTTGTGAATCAAGTGGCTGATTTTGCATCACTCCGGTTTTAATTACGCACGAATGGTATCGTCACCGATGCCGATCCACTTGTAGGTGGTCAGCGCTTCCAGCCCCATTGGGCCGCGTGCGTGTAATTTTTGCGTGCTGACGGCCACTTCCGCGCCAAGGCCAAATTGTCCGCCATCGGTAAATCGGGTAGAAGCATTGACGTAAACGGCGGACGAATCCACTTCATTCACAAAACGATCGGCGTTGCGCAGAGTGCGCGTCAGGATCGCATCGGAATGTTGAGTACCGTGTTCACGAATATGCGCAATTGCGTCATCCAGGCCGGCCACGATTTTCACGTTCAGATCCAACGACAGGAACTCGTCGTCATACTCTTCGGCTTTCACCGCTACCACGTTCGCCGGGCCTGATTTCAGTTGGGCCAGCGCCGTATCGTCAGCATGCAGCGTGACGCCGCTTTCCGCCATTTGCTTGCTCAGCGCAGGCAGAAAACGCGCAGCGATATCCTGATGTACCAGCAGCGTTTCCACCGTGTTGCAGGTACTTGGACGCTGGGTTTTCGCATTGACGATGATCTTCAGAGCCGGTTCGATCTCCGCGCTGTCGTCAACAAAGATATGGCATACGCCAATCCCGCCGGTGATCACCGGGATCGTAGACTGCTCACGGCACAGCTTGTGCAGGCCCGCACCGCCACGAGGGATCAGCATGTCGATGTATTTATCCATACGCAGCATTTCATTGACCAGCGCGCGATCCGGGCTGTCGATCGCCTGAACTGCGCCAGCAGGTAAGCCGCAGGCTTCCAGCGCTTGCTGAATCACCGCAACCGTTGCCGCATTGGTGCGATATGTCTCTTTACCGCCGCGCAGAATCGCCGCGTTGCCGGTTTTCAGGCACAACGAGGCGACGTCAACGGTCACATTGGGACGCGCTTCGTAAATCACGCCAATGACGCCCAGCGGAACACGACGACGTTCCAGACGCAGCCCGCTGTCCAGCAGACCGCCATCAATCACCTGTCCGACCGGGTCGGCCAGGTTACACACCTGACGGACGTCATCGGCAATCGCTTTCAGGCGCGCCGGTGTCAATGCCAGACGATCCAGCATCGCTTCGCTGAGGCCGTTTTCGCGCGCCTCGGCAACGTCCTGGGCGTTAGCGCTCAGGATGCTTTCAGTTTGCGCTTCCAGTTCATCCGCTATTTTTTCCAGTACGCGATTCTTCTCGCGGCTGGAGAGTAGCGCCAGTTTGTAGGACGCCGCTTTGGCAGCAATGCCCATTTGTTCCAGCATATGTCGGCTCCTTAACGGGTAATCATGTCATCGCGATGGACAGCGACCGGGCCATATTCATAGCCAAGAATTGCGTCAATCCGCTGAGAGTGGTGACCAGCAATACGGCGCAGCGCGTCGCTGTTATAACGGGTGACGCCGTGGGCGATATCGCGCCCTTCCTGGTTACGGATGCGGATCACTTCACCACGCGAGAAGTTACCTGTCACGCTTTTAATGCCTTTTGGCAATAATGAGCTACCGCGTTCCAGAATCGCAGATGTCGCCCCTTCATCCACCGTGATTTCACCGGCAGGCGGCGCGCCAAAGATCCAGCGTTTGCGGTTTTCCAGCGGGGAGGCTTGCGCATGGAAACGGGTTCCCGCAGAAATGCCTGCCATAACATCGCCAATCACGCCCGGCTTGCTGCCCGCCGCGATGATGGTGTCGATTCCGGCACGACAGGCAACGTCGGCAGCCTGCAATTTGGTGCCCATTCCCCCGGTTCCCAGGCCAGAGACGCTGTCGCCCGCAATCGCACGCAACGCATCATCAATGCCGTACACGTCTTTAATCAGCTCAGCCTGCGGGTTGGTTCGCGGATCGGCGGTAAACAACCCTTGCTGATCGGTCAGTAACAACAATTTGTCGGCGCCCGCCAGAATGGCGGCCAGCGCGGAAAGATTGTCGTTATCGCCCACTTTTATTTCAGCGGTCGCCACGGCATCGTTTTCATTGATGACAGGGACAATATTGTTGTCCAGCAGCGCACGCAGGGTGTCACGCGCGTTCAGGAAGCGCTCTCTGTCTTCCATATCCGCACGCGTCAGCAGCATCTGCCCGATGTGAATACCGTAGATAGAGAATAGCTGTTCCCAAAGCTGAATCAGACGACTCTGCCCCACCGCCGCCAACAGTTGTTTAGACGCTATGGTCGCCGGGAGTTCCGGGTAGCCAAGATGCTCACGCCCGGCGGCGATAGCGCCCGACGTGACGATCACAATACGATGGCCTGCGGCATGTAGCTGCGCGCATTGACGAACAAGTTCTACGATATGGGCACGGTTCAGGCGGCGCGATCCGCCCGTTAGCACACTGGTGCCGAGTTTTACCACCAGCGTCTGGCTGTCACTCATGATTCTCTGCCATTCAAAATAGGGGAAAATGATATCAAACGAACGTTTTAGCAGGACTGGCCCCGGTTGCCAACAACCAGAGCACAAAGCATGAAATTTTGTTGCGCAGGATCAGCAAGCGTAGCGGCAGTTTCTGACAATTTTATTACCGCAATAATAAATCATCCTTTTTTAAAAATATTCTTAATTTGTCATAAAACCTTCATTGCAGAGCGTTAAAAACCATCCTGTTTTTCACGGGGATCACTCCCAGCGAATATTAGCGCGTAATTTTAAATCAGGAATGAAAATGAAAAAGAGCACTCTGGCATTAGTGGTGATGGGTATTGTTGCATCGGCATCCGTGCAGGCAGCAGAAGTGTATAACAAAAACAGTAATAAACTGGACGTGTATGGCAAAGTAAAAGCGATGCACTACATCAGTGATGATGACAGCAAAGATGGCGACCAGACTTATATCCGCTTTGGCTTTAAAGGCGAAACGCAGATTAACGATCAGCTGACCGGTTACGGTCGCTGGGAAGCTGAGTTCGCCGGTAACAAAACAGAAAGCGAAGGCGGTCAGAAAACCCGTCTGGCTTTTGCGGGTCTGAAGCTGAACGATTTCGGTTCGTTAGATTATGGTCGTAACCTGGGCGCCCTGTACGACGTTGCCGCGTGGACGGATATGTTCCCTGAATTCGGCGGCGACGGCCTTGCACAGACCGACAACTTTATGACCAAACGTGCCAGTGGCCTGGCAACTTACCGTAACACCGATTTCTTCGGCGTTATCGATGGTCTGAACTTAACTCTGCAATATCAGGGTAAAAACGAAAACCGCGACGTCAAAAAGCAGAATGGCGACGGTTTCGGCACATCTCTGAGCTATGACTTCGGCGGCAGCGACTTCGCCATCATCGGCGCATACGCCAATTCAGACCGCACCAATGAGCAGAACCTGCAATCTCGCGGACAAGGTAAAAACGCGGAAGGTTGGGCGACGGGTCTGAAATATGACGCCAATAACATTTACCTGGCGACTATCTATTCTGAAACCCGCAACATGGCGCCTATTTCCGGTGGTTTCGCCAATAAAGCGCAAAACTTCGAAGCGGTTGCCCAGTATCAGTTTGATTTCGGTCTGCGTCCTTCCCTGGGCTATGTTCAGTCTAAAGGCAAAGATATTGAAGGTATCGGTGATGAAGATATCGTGAAATATATCGATGTGGGCGCAACATATTATTTCAATAAAAATATGTCCGCGTTCGTTGATTATAAAATCAACCAGATTGACGATGATAACAAGCTGGGCGTAAGCAGCGATGATATCGTCGCGATTGGTATGACATACCAGTTCTGATTGTCTTAATTTGCCGGATGACGACGCTCAGGCGTCTTATCCGGCCTACTCTTTTGCACTGTTGCAGGCCGGATAAGCGTAGCGTCATCCGGCATTATTCTATGTTACGCCGTTAACTTCACCGGTTCTTTGAAATTATCGGCGGGTTCCAGCGCCAGATTCAGCGAAGTCAGCAGTGCACGCAATTTTTCATGAAACTCGCGCAGGGTGTACTCCAGGCGTTCAACCACTTCGGTCTCTTTAATCGGCACGGCGGTCCAGTTACCTTCTTTGTCAAACAGGCCAAACTGGTAGCTGTAGGTAAAGCGTTTTTCCTGCGCTTCCAGTTCCATCCACCAGCCCCAGAACTCACGTTTCTCAGGCGCTGGCTTCACGTTGACGCAAACAGCCAGGCAATCGAAAAAAAAACGATTATCTTCGCACTGCCCTTCGCGTATATACGGGCCAAGCGCAGTGAATTTCTTGATCAATCTACTTTTCGGGTGTCCACTCGGTAACGTCATTGCGATCTCCTTTGGTGAAGCAACTGTTTTACCAAAACAATAAAATTTAGCAATCCATTAACACAATCTGTGATTGATCCAACCGGTAATTTCTTTCAGCGCAGTGTCAAAATTGCGATACACCGGATTAAACGGAATCTCCATCAGCTTACCGTCGGAAGATGACGAGGTGATGAGCCGGGACTCCTCTTCCGGGCTAAACGGATCGTTTTTCCAGAAGCCAGATAACATCGGCGTTGGGCAGCGTCTGCCAAGCAACCCCTGCACCTTCAGTGAATAACGATTTAGCTCAACGCGCAGCGCTTCATCTGACGCATCATGCATCCCCAGACGGCTTGCCAGCACGTCAAGATACATTTCCGGCACCGTCCCCTGACGTTGTGAATCGCTTAACAACGCATGGACCACCGGCCCCAGACAGGCTACCGCTTTCAGTCGCGGCGCTTCCAGGTAGGCCAGACGTACCGCAACGTTAGCGCCAAAACGAAAACCAAACGCCGCCACCCGGGTATGATCAACCCACGGCACCCCAGGCAGCGCTTTCAACACATGCTGATGCAGCAGACTGGAGTCCTGGGTGAGTTTCCATTTTGACGAGAATCCAACCGACGGCATGTCCAGCGTCAGCATCGCCATACCGCGCGGCGCGAAGTAACGTTCGAACAGGGTGTAATAGTCCGTTTGCATGGAATCCAGGCCGCCGCACATCAGTACGGTCGGGAACGGGCCATCCCCTTTCGGCATATGCAAAAACGCAGTGACAGGCGCACCGCCGGGGATCGCAAACGCCATTTCACGCAGCGAGCCCGGCAAGCGTTGCGCGGCCTCTTCATACGCGCGGTTCGCCAGGGCCTGCGCCTGCTCCGCCAGCTCATCCCCTTTAAGATGTGGGTAAGCCGCAATGTTGTAGAGCGAGGAAGCGTGCAGCCAGTGGCGCCCGCTGCGCTGTGGGTCTGTTTCCTGGCAGGCTTTCTGCTGCCATTCCATCGCCTGTTTCGACCATTCAAAGATCCAGTTACCGCCACGGTAGCCAATCACCGTGTCGTACAGCTCTTTGTCGGTTCGCTCGGCTTCGCTCATTACGATACGCGCCTGCACATCAAGGATTTCTCGCGGATCGATACCGCGCCAGATCCACATCAGACGGTTGATCATGCGATACCAGTGCGGCACGTTTTTACCATCCAGAGTGGACTGCACGGACGGCTGCGTTCCGTGATTGAAGCGCCGGACAAGCGTCGACGTTTCAGGATGTTTGAAGCGGGGTTTAAACAGGGTTTCGCTGAGGTTAGCCTGTGACATTCGTGCAGCCTCCAAGGGTACTTACTGAGGCCTATTGTAACGTGTGTGCGGCTAAAAAAAACAACGCCCGGCATTGCCAGGCGTTGAAAATTTCAGTGATTAGCGACCAGAGATTGGCGGGACGAATACCACGCCCATATCCCACGGCTGCTCAATCCAGGTGTCCTGCGGGATATCAATCACATAATCATCCACCAGCGGGCGGCCAGCCGGTTTAGCGAAGATAGTGACGAAATGAGCTTTAGGGTACATTTCGCGGATAGCAACAGCAGTACCGCCGGTATCGACCAGATCGTCGATCACGATGAAACCTTCACCATCGCCTTCCGCACGTTTCAGCACTTTCAGTTCGCGCTGGTTGTCGTGGTCGTAGCTGGAGATGCAAACGGTATCGACATGGCGAATACCCAACTCACGCGCCAGCAATGCGCCCGGTACCAGACCACCACGGCTGACGGCAATAATGCCTTTCCATTGTTCAGAAGGCATCAGGCGGCTTGCCAGTTTGCGTGCGTGAATCTGCAACATGTCCCAGGTGACGACGTATTTTTCGCTCATGTGAAGTGTCCCAGCCTGTTTATCTACGGCTTAAAAATTGAGGGTGAACCAGGTTGCGCGAGATTATAGAGACCTGACGCGCTAAAAACCAGTGTTTCGCGGAATCCAGCCCTCTTTTTACGTGCTTTATACTACCCGAAGACCAGGAAAGTGGTATTCTCAATCGCATCTCGCAAGCCCGACTTGTGGTGACAATCAATCTGCTAACCCTGTGGCCTGCAAGAAAGTTTTGCAGGACATCGTCAAGGAGACTTATCGTGTCTGAACTGTCTCAATTATCTCCACAACCGCTGTGGGATATTTTTGCAAAAATCTGTTCTATTCCTCATCCGTCCTACCATGAAGAGCAGCTCGCTGAACACATTATGGGCTGGGCCAAAGAGAAAGGTTTCCACGCTGAGCGCGATCGGGTCGGTAATATCCTGATTCGTAAGCCTGCCACCGCAGGTATGGAAAACCGCAAGCCAGTGGTTTTGCAGGCGCACCTAGATATGGTTCCGCAGAAAAACAACGACACCGTACACGACTTCACCAAAGATCCGATCCAGCCTTATATTGACGGCGAGTGGGTAAAAGCCCGCGGCACCACGCTGGGCGCGGATAACGGCATTGGTATGGCTTCCGCGCTGGCCGTTCTGGCTGACGACAACGTCGCACACGGCCCGCTGGAAGTGTTGCTGACCATGACGGAAGAAGCCGGTATGGACGGTGCATTCGGCCTTCAGCCAGGCTGGCTACAGGCCGATATTCTGATCAATACCGACTCCGAAGAAGAAGGTGAGATCTACATGGGCTGTGCAGGCGGTATCGACTTTACCTCTAACCTGCCGCTGTCCCGTGAAGCCATTCCGGCGGGCTTCCAGAGCTTTAAACTGACGCTGAAAGGCCTGAAAGGCGGCCACTCCGGCGGCGAAATCCACGTCGGTCTCGGCAATGCCAACAAGCTGCTGGTGCGCTTCCTGGCGGATCATGCTGAAGAACTGGGTCTGCGTCTGGTTGATTTCAACGGCGGTACGCTGCGTAACGCTATCCCGCGTGAAGCCTTCGCCACCGTTGCTGTAGCGGCAGATAACGTCGATGCGCTGAAAACACGGGTGAACGCTTATCAGGAGATCCTGAAAAACGAGCTGGCAGAGAAAGAGAAGAATCTGGTGGTTCTGCTGGAAGCAGCCGCTAACGACAAAGCGGCGCTGACTGCTTCGTCCCGCGACGGCTTTATCCGTCTGCTGAACGCCACGCCAAACGGCGTGATTCGCAATTCCGACGTAGCGAAAGGCGTGGTTGAGACGTCCCTGAACGTGGGCGTTGTGACCATGACCGACAACAACGTGGAAATCCACTGCCTGATCCGCTCGCTGATCGACAGCGGTAAAGACTACGTGGTGAGCATGCTGGATTCGCTGGGTAAACTGGCTGGCGCGAAAACCGAAGCAAAAGGCGGCTATCCGGGCTGGCAGCCAGATGCGAACTCGCCGGTAATGCACCTGGTGCGTGAAACTTACCAGCGTCTGTTCAATAAGACGCCGAACATCCAGATTATTCACGCGGGTCTGGAATGCGGTCTGTTCAAAAAACCGTACCCGGATATGGACATGGTCTCTATCGGGCCAACCATTACCGGCCCGCACTCTCCAGATGAGCAGGTTCATATCGAAAGCGTCGGTCACTACTGGCGGCTTCTGACTGAACTGCTGAAGTCTATTCCGGCGAAGTAAGTCGCTACGAAACATTGCCGGATGGCGCTGCGCTTATCCGGCCTACAACTAATCCGGCCTACACGCTGATTTGTAGGCCGGATAAGGCGTTTACGCCGCCATCCGGCAATACATCAAAGTCACAGCCCCAGCAGAAGCTGTCTTTCCAGTTGCGGGTCAAGTAGCGTAACGTGTAACCCTACCAGCCGCACGCCCCGCCCTCCCCGCCGCTCATTCCAGGTTTTACGCGCCGTCGTGATTAAATCGTCCTTGCTTAAACGCGGCCAGACGTGCTCCTGAGTGGTCAGCTGGAAATCGTTAAATTTTAATTTAACCCCCTGACGGGCGATGAGCAGGTCAGGCTTCACTTTTGCCAGCCGCCTTTCCAGCTCTGGATATAACCGCTCAATGATCGCCTCGCATTCCGCCCATTCGTGAATATCCTCCGCCAGCGTGCGTTCAACGCCTATCGATTTACGCAGTCTTTCATTGTTCACATCCCGCTCATCAATCCCCTGGCTACGCTCCCATAACACGCGGCCAAACTTACCAAAGCGCTTGAGTAACATCGCCAGATCGTACTTTTGCACGTCTTCACAGGTACGCAGCCCCATCGTTTCCAGCCTGGCCGCAGACACTTTACCCACCCCCGGAATTTTCCCCAGCGGTAAGGTTTTGAGAAACTCAGGAACATCGGCGGGGGTAATCACATATTGCCCATTCGGTTTATTAAGGTCAGAAGCAATTTTTGCCAGAAACTTAACCGGAGCAATACCCGCTGATGCGGTGAGCTGGAGTTCGTTAAAAATCGTCTGACGGATTTCCTGAGCGATAAGCGTGGCGGAGCCGTGGCAATAAGTGCTGTCGGTAACGTCCAGATAGGCCTCATCCAGCGAAAGCGGCTCTATACGCGAGGTATAACGAGAGAAGATTTCACGGATATGCTGCGACGCTTCTTTATACGCCTCAAACCGCCCCGGCAATAGCGTGAGGTGCGGGCAAAGCTTAAGCGCCATACCGGTCGGCATCGCGCTGCGCACGCCAAATTTGCGGGCGGGATAATTTGCCGTACTGATAACGCCCCTGCGCTCGCGGCTGCCGCCGATAGCAATGGGAATATCACGCAGGGCCGGGTTATCGCGCATTTCAACCGCCGCGTAAAAACAGTCCATATCAACATGTATGATTTTGCGCATGGCTCACCTCTGCAATACTGTTTAAGTATACAGTATATTTTGTATTGTGAGAAGCGAGTGGAAATTAAGCCGCGGCAGAATGCGCCGGGTTCTGACTGCCTTGACGGCTAAATTTCAGTATAAAGAGAAACTAAATTGTAAACGCATCGCCTGGGGCTTGCGAAAAACTGCCGTGGTGATAATGTGAGCGCACCAAATACGGATTAGTCTGATTTGGGGACTCTGTTTGCCGTTCTGGCGTGTGTAACCGTTTTATCAAGGAATAAGCAGTATGCGTAAAATCGCATTTTTTCTTGCGATGCTTCTGATCCCGTGCGTCTCATTTGCCGGTTTGCTAAGCAGTAGCAGCCCAACCACGCCAGTCAGCAAAGAATATAAGCAGCAGTTGATGGGGTCGCCTGTCTATATTCAGATCTTTAAAGAAGAGCGTACGCTCGATCTGTACGTCAAGATGGGTGAACAGTATCAGTTGCTCGACAGCTACAAAATTTGCAACTATTCCGGTGGATTAGGCCCCAAACAGCGCCAGGGTGACTTTAAAAGCCCGGAAGGTTTTTACAGCGTCCAGCGTAATCAGCTCAAACCGGACAGCCGTTTCTATAAGGCCATTAATATCGGTTTTCCGAACGCCTATGACCGCGCACACGGTTATGAAGGTAAGTATCTGATGATCCACGGCGCCTGCGTCTCCGTCGGTTGCTATGCCATGACCGACAGCGGCATTGATGAGATTTTCCAGTTTGTAACCGGCGCCCTTGTATTTGGGCAATCCAGCGTACAGGTGAGCATCTATCCCTTCCGCATGACCGATGCAAATATGCAGCGCCATAAGTATTCGTATTACAAAGATTTCTGGACGCAGCTAAAACCGGGCTACGACTACTTTGAGCAAACCCGTAAGCCACCAACAGTTTCCGTTGTTGATGGCCGTTACGTGGTCAGCAAACCGTTGAGCCATGAAGTGGTTCAGCCACAGCTGGCGTCAAACTATACGCTCCCCGAGACAAAATAATCGCCATTCGCCTGGCATAATCTTTTGCCAGGTTTCATTTCCCGTCAGCGGCTGCGTTGCAATCACGGTAACCACATCATTCGGTGTGGTTTGTGAACTGAAGTCGATTTCCACATCCTGATCCAACAGCGTGGCGACGCCAAACGGCGCGCGGCGGGTGATCCAGAATAAATTGGTCGAGCAATAGGCCATAACATAGCGCCCGTCTGACAGCAGCATGTTGAAGACACCTTTCTTACGGAGTTCTTCTGCCAGCGTCGCAATATATTTAAATACCGCCATCATATTGCCCGGCGTGCGCGGATAACGCTGCGTCAGCTTATGCAGCAGCCAGCAGAACGCTTTTTCGCTGTCCGTCTCACCAACCGGGCGAAAATTACCGGTTTCAAGCGATTTGTAGCCGTTGAGCTGCCCGTTATGCGCATACGTCCAGTTACGCCCCCAAAGCTCACGGGTAAACGGATGCGTATTTTCCAGCGCCACTTCCCCACGATTCGCCTGGCGAATATGGGCGACGACGGAACAGGATTTAATGGGATAGTCTTGCACCAGTCTGGCGATGGGCGAATTAAAACTGGGTTGCGGATCTTTAAACGTGCGACACCCTTTACCTTCATAAAACGTAATGCCCCAGCCGTCTTTGTGCGGCCCGGTTCCTCCACCACGCTGAACCAGCCCGGTGAAACTAAAGCAAATATCGGTTGGCACATTGGCGCTCATCCCGAGCAGTTCGCACATACATCACCTACCTTAAAACGCTGAACCGCCTGATGGCGCTGCGCTTATCAGGCCTGGACAAATCAAATGTAGGCCGGATAAGACGCTTTAACGTCATCATCCGGCAAAAACACAGTAAAGAATTATCCGCTTACTTAACCATCTCTTTTTCGATCAATTGGATCAGGATATGAATCACTTTGATATGGATTTCCTGAATACGATCAGCATAACCGAAATGCGGCACGCGAATTTCAATATCCGCCGTCCCTGCCATTTTACCGCCGTCTTTCCCGGTCAGGGTGATGACTTTCATTCCCTTCTCGCGTGCTGCGGCAATCGCTTTAATCACGTTACCAGAGTTGCCCGAAGTTGAGATCCCTAACAGCACATCCCCTTCACGGCCAACCGCTTCAACGTAGCGAGAGAAAACATAGTCGTAACCAAAATCATTACTGACACAGGAGATATGGCTGACGTCAGAAATAGCGATCGCCGGGTAGCCTGGACGGTTTTCGCGGTAGCGACCGGTCAGCTCTTCGGCAAAATGCATCGCGTCGCAATGAGAGCCGCCGTTACCGCAGGAAAGTACCTTGCCACCCGCTTTAAAACTGTCTGCCAGCAGGACCGCCGCGCGCTGAATAGCGTGAATATTGGCTTCATCTTTTAAAAAATTGGCCAGCGTTTCCGCCGCTTCGTTCAGTTCGTTACGAATAAGATCCTGGTACATGAGGATATCCTTCAGCATGAATGTAATTGACAGATGCAGTGTACCGGATAGCGCAGAAAGCGAGAAGCACAAGCCACAGGAATGCCGCTGGCTTTTGATTTTTTGTGCCGGTGAAAACGGCAACAATGTGAGCTTCGTTGTAATTATTTTGTAAACACATTGCTAAAAGAAATGACATCCACTACAACCATATCATCACAAGTGGTCAGACCTCCTACAAGCAAGGGAGCTTTTCGTTATGATGATTTTGAGTATTCTCGCAACGGTTGTTCTGCTCGGCGCGCTGTTTTACCACCGCGTGAGCTTATTCCTCAGCAGCCTGATTTTACTCGCATGGACAGCCGCGCTGGGCGTTGCTGGCCTGTGGTCTATCTGGGTGCTGGTTCCTCTGGCCATTATCCTCGTACCGTTTAACGTTACGCCGATGCGTAAGTCGATGATCTCTGCGCCAGCGTTTCGTAGCTTCCGTAAAGTGATGCCGCCGATGTCGCGCACGGAGAAAGAGGCCATTGATGCCGGTACAACATGGTGGGAAGGCGATCTCTTCCAGGGCAAACCTGACTGGAAAAAATTGCACAACTATCCGCAACCGCATCTGACCGCTGAAGAACAGGCGTTCCTGGATGGCCCGGTAGAAGAAGCCTGCCGTATGGCGAATGATTTCCAGATCACGCACGAATTAGCCGATCTGCCGCCGGAGTTGTGGGACTACCTGGAAGAGCATCGCTTCTTCGCGATGATCATCAAGAAAGAGTACGGTGGCCTGGAGTTTTCGGCGTATGCGCAGTCTCGCGTGCTGCAAAAACTCTCCGGCGTTTCCGGGATTCTGGCGATTACCGTGGGCGTGCCTAACTCATTAGGCCCAGGTGAACTGTTGCAACACTACGGTACTGAAGAGCAGAAAAACCATTACCTGCCGCGTCTGGCGCGTGGTCAGGAGATCCCTTGCTTCGCGCTGACCAGCCCGGAAGCGGGCTCCGATGCGGGCGCAATTCCTGATACCGGCGTTGTCTGCATGGGCGAATGGCAAGGCCAGCAGGTGCTGGGTATGCGCCTGACCTGGAACAAACGTTACATTACGCTGGCCCCTATCGCGACCGTGCTGGGCCTGGCCTTTAAACTCTCTGACCCGGAAAAACTGCTGGGTGGCGAAGAAGAATTGGGTATCACCTGTGCGCTGATCCCGACCTCAACGCCTGGCGTAGAAATTGGTCGCCGTCACTTCCCGCTGAACGTACCGTTCCAGAACGGACCTACGCACGGCAAAGATATTTTTGTGCCAATCGACTACATCATTGGCGGGCCGAAGATGGCAGGCCAGGGCTGGCGTATGCTGGTGGAATGCCTGTCGGTAGGCCGTGGTATCACGCTGCCGTCCAACTCGACCGGCGGGGTTAAATCCGTCGCGCTGGCAACCGGGGCATATGCCCATATTCGTCGCCAGTTCAAAATCTCTATCGGCAAGATGGAAGGTATTGAAGAGGCGCTGGCGCGCATTGCCGGTAACGCCTACGTAATGGACGCCGCAGCGTCGCTGATTACCTACGGCATTATGCTGGGTGAAAAACCGGCGGTGCTATCAGCTATCGTCAAGTACCACTGTACCCATCGCGGCCAGCAGTCCATCATCGACGCAATGGACATTACCGGTGGTAAAGGCATTATGCTCGGCGAAAGCAACTTCCTGGCGCGTTCTTACCAGGGGGCGCCTATCGCCATCACCGTTGAAGGTGCGAATATCCTGACCCGCAGCATGATGATCTTCGGTCAGGGGGCGATTCGCTGTCATCCGTATGTTCTGGAAGAGATGGCCGCCGCGCAAAGCAACGATGTGAATGCGTTCGACAATCTGCTGTTTAAACATATCGGCCATGTCGGTAGCAACAAAGTACGCAGCTTCTGGCTCGGTCTGACCCGCGGCCTGACCAGCTACACCCCAACCAGCGACGCAACGAAACGTTATTACCAGCACCTTAACCGACTGAGCGCCAACCTGGCCCTGCTGTCTGATGTCTCAATGGCGGTGTTGGGCGGTAGCCTGAAACGTCGTGAACGTATCTCCGCACGCCTGGGCGATATTTTAAGCCAGCTGTATCTGGCCTCCGCCGTGCTGAAACGCTATGACGATGAAGGCCGTAACGAAGCCGATTTGCCGCTGGTGCACTGGGGCGTACAGGATGCGTTGTATCAGGCGGAGCAAGCGATGGATGAACTGCTGCAAAACTTCCCGAACCGTTTTGTTGCGGGTCTGCTGAACGTGGTGATCTTCCCAACCGGTCGTCACTACCTTGCCCCTTCCGACAAGCTGGATCATAAGGTCGCGCAGATTCTACAAGTACCGAGTGCAACCCGTTCACGTATCGGTCGCGGTCAATACCTGACGCCGAGCGAGCATAACCCGGTCGGTTTGCTGGAAGAAGCGCTGCTGGACGTAATAGCGGCAGATCCTATCCACCAGCGGATCTGCAAAGAGCTGGGTAAAAATCTGCCGTTTACCCGTCTGGATGAACTGGCGCATAACGCGCTGGCAAAAGGGCTGATTGATAACGATGAAGCCGCCATTCTGGTGAAAGCGGAAGAAAGCCGTCTGCGCAGCATTAACGTTGATGATTTTGATGCCGACGCGCTGGCGACTCAGCCGGTAAAGTTGCCAGAGAAGCAAGTGCGTAAAGTAGAAGCCGCTTAATCCCCATCTCCCCTGAAAGCCCCGCTTCTGCGGGGCTTTTTATTGCCACATTTTCGTTGATGCTCATGCTACAGTGTAAAAATGCTGTTCAACGAGGAGCCCCGATCGTGCCTGGTTTGAAAATTACCCTGTTGCAACAACCGCTGGTCTGGATGGACGGTCCGGCCAATTTACGTCATTTTGACAGACTGCTGGAAACCATCACCGGACGTGACGTCATTGTTTTACCTGAAATGTTTACCACCGGTTTTGCAATGGAAGCCGCACTTCAGTCACTCCCGCAAGAAGATGCGATCGACTGGATGCAGGCCAAAGCACAACAGACTGATGCCCTGATTGCGGGCAGCGCTGCGTTGCAAACCGAACGTGGCCCGGTAAACCGTTTTTTACTGGTTGAACCTGACGGCAACGTTCATTGCTATGATAAACGCCATCTGTTCCGCATGGCGGATGAACATCATCATTACCAGGCGGGCGATAAACGTGTTGTCGTTGAATGGCGCGGCTGGCGTATTCTGCCGTTAGTGTGTTATGACCTGCGTTTTCCGGTATGGTCCCGCAATCTTAATGATTATGACCTGGCGCTGTATGTAGCAAACTGGCCTGCTCCGCGTTCGCTACACTGGCAGGCGCTGCTCACCGCACGCGCGATTGAAAACCAGGCCTATGTAGCAGGCTGCAACCGTGTTGGCACTGATGGCAACGGGCACCATTACCGTGGGGACAGCCGGGTGATTAACCCGCAAGGAGAGATTATCGCCACCGCCGAGCCACATCAGGCGACACGTATTGATGCAGATCTGTCGCTCACGGCGTTACGGGAATACCGCGAGAAATTTCCGGCATGGCAGGACGCCGACCCATTCACGTTACGCTGATGATTGTTCATCCTTCTCTGCAACGATTCTGGCATTTCTACAGAGAAGGATAATTTTTGTTGAAGGCTAAAACGACGAAAGCCTGAATCATTTCTGATTCAGGCTTTCTGAATAGTGGCGGAACGGACGGGACTCGAACCCGCGACCCCCTGCGTGACAGGCAGGTATTCTAACCAACTGAACTACCGCTCCGCGTTGTGTTCCTCTTGGGAACGAAGCGCATATTACGGATTGCCTCGCACCTCGTCAACGGTTTTTCTCACGTTTTGAATCGTTTGCTGTAAAAATCACCCGGACGGCTATTTTTACGTCGTAAAACCCCGAATTACGCCCGCCAGAGGCAACTTCCGCCTTTCTTCTGCACCAGGTCGAGACGCGACTCATGCGCCATCAGCTCTTCATCAGTCGCTAAAACAACGCGTAACTTGCTGGCCTGGCGGACAATACGCTGGATTGTCGCTTCACCCTGCTGTTGCTGCGTTTCCCCTTCCATTGAGAAGGCCATCGACGTTTGCCCGCCGGTCATCGCCAGATAGACATCGGCCAGAATCTGGGCATCGAGCAATGCGCCGTGCAGCGTACGTTTGCTGTTATCTATCTCATAGCGTGAACAAAGCGCATCAAGGCTGTTACGCTTGCCGGGGAACATCCTCCTCGCCAGCGCCAGGCTATCGGTGATTTTGCAGAACTCGCTTGTTTTCGGAATACCACGACTGAGCTTGGCGAACTCATAATCCATAAAGCCGATATCAAACGATGCGTTATGGATCACCAGTTCCGCGCCACGGATATACTCCAGGAAGTCGTCAACCACATCGGCAAAAACGGGTTTATCAAGCAGAAATTCATCCGCAATACCGTGTACGCCGAACGCTTCCGGGTCCACCAGTCGGTCCGGTTTTAGATAGACGTGGAAGTTATTGCCGGTAAGGCGGCGGTTCACGACCTCGACGGCACCGATCTCAATGATCTTATGGCCTTCGTAGTGGGCGCCGATCTGGTTCATACCGGTGGTTTCGGTATCGAGGACGATCTGTCGTGTAATTGCAGTGCTCATAGCGGTCATTTATGTCAGACTTGTCGTTTTACGATCGATTTCAATTACAGGAAGTCTACCAGAGATGCTTAAACAGGTAGAAATTTTCACCGATGGCTCTTGCCTGGGAAATCCAGGTCCTGGTGGTTATGGCGCTATTTTACGCTATCGCGGCCATGAAAAAACCTTTAGTGAAGGATATAGCCTCACAACTAACAATCGCATGGAGCTTATGGCGGCCATCGTCGCGCTGGAAGCGTTAAAAGAACATTGTGAAGTCACATTAAGCACGGACAGCCAGTATGTCCGTCAGGGAATTACGCAATGGATCCACAACTGGAAAAAGCGCGGCTGGAAAACAGCAGAGAAAAAGCCGGTAAAGAATGTCGATCTCTGGAAGCGCCTTGATGCCGCGCTGGGCCAACATCAAATCAAATGGGAATGGGTAAAAGGCCATGCCGGCCATCCTGAAAACGAACGTTGCGATGAGCTGGCGCGTGCGGCAGCGATGAATCCTACGCAGGAAGACGTTGGCTATCAGGCAGAGGCTTAAGCGTCTGGCTTACGGTATTGCCGGGTCGCACCCACGGCCTGGCGAATCCGCGCTTTGCTTTTATTTTGTTTCATCGGGTTAAGCGTAAGCGGGATGGTTCGCTTACGCGCCACAATCAGTTGCAGGCAGCCCAGCGCCGGAATATGCGTGCTCAGCAGCTTTCCCCCTTGCTTTGACCAGGGTAAAACATGAAAACGGCTGTAGTGCAGCACTTCAAAATTCAATAACGAGAGCCAGTCCAGTTGGCGCATCAGCGTAAACATCCGGCTGTTATAAGGTGAAGATTTACGCAAGACGGGCACCAGCTTACGCAGGCCCATCAGACTAATCGGGTTAAAACCACTCAAAACCAGCCAACCATCATCAATTAACACCCGATCGGCTTCACGCAGTAACCGATGTGGGTCGACGCACCACGGTAGCGTATGCGCCAACAGACAAACATCAACAGACTTATCGGCAAAGGGAAGATGTAAAGGATCGGCCTGAACCTGGACGGGCGCGCCTTGCAGGGAAATATTGACTTGATGAGAAACGGCGCACGCTTCAGAGTTGATTTCTGCGCTTAAATTACCAATTTTAAGCAAATGAAAACCATACATTTTGGCGAACCACGGGTTAAGCTGATGCTCCAGCGCCTCACGATAGTATTCACCCCAGGGCAAATCGCCCCAGCGATGGGGAGCTATGACTGTTTGAGGGATCCTTGCCGGTTTCATCACAACCTTCCGCTACGCACTAAGAGGTAATTTATGAATCTTAACAGTATTCCCGCATTTCAGGACAATTACATCTGGGTTCTGAGTAATAATGAAGGACGTTGTCTGATCGTTGATCCTGGCGAAGCGGCTCCCGTGCTAAACGCCATCAAAGAGAAGAACTGGCAGCCGGAAGCGATTTTCCTCACTCACCATCACCACGACCATGTTGGCGGCGTGAAAGAACTTCTTCAACATTTTCCGCACGTAGTGGTTTACGGACCGGCAGAAACACAAGATAAGGGAACCACGCGCGTAGTCAAAGATGGCGATAGCGCCCTCGTTTTAGGGCATGAATTTAGTATATTTGCCACACCGGGTCACACTTTAGGACATATCTGTTACTTTAGCCACCCTTACCTTTTCTGCGGCGACACCCTTTTCTCTGGAGGTTGTGGACGCCTGTTTGAAGGTACAGCCTCACAGATGTATCAATCACTTAAAAAAATCAGCGCCCTTCCTGACGATACGCTGATTTGTTGCGCACATGAGTATACTTTAGCAAACATGAAGTTTGCATTGAGCATCCTACCGCACGATTCGTTCATAAATGAATATTATCGTAAAGTTAATGAGTTACGCGCAAAAAACCAAATTACACTCCCCGTAATTCTGAAAAATGAGCGGAAAAATAATATTTTTTTGAGAACGAAAGATCCTGATTTAATTAATGAAATAAACAAAGAAACAAAGTTGCAACAACCTGAAGAGCGTTTTGCTTGGTTAAGGTCAAAGAAAGACAGCTTCTGACAATTCCTACTTGTCATTGGCGAACTTCGCCGTTATGATCGGTCGTCTTTTAAGCAACTATTGACACACACATGAAGGCAAAAGCGATATTACTCGCCTCTGTCCTGCTTGTGGGGTGCCAGTCGTCTCAGAACACTGGCAACGTCCAACAGCACGCACAGAGCCTTTCTGCAGCTGGTCAAGGGGAAGCAGGAAAGTTTACGAGTCAGGCACGATGGATGGACGATGGGACGTCTCTCGCGCCGGATCAAGACTTGTGGGCTTTCATTGGCGACGAGCTAAAGATGGGAATTCCGGAGAACAACCGGATACGCGAACAGAAACAGAAGTATTTACGCAATAAGAGCTATCTCCACGATGTAACTTTACGGGCAGAGCCGTATATGTACTGGATAGCCGGGCAGGTTAAGAAACGTAACATGCCGATGGAACTGGTACTACTACCCATAGTGGAGAGCGCTTTTGACCCACACGCAACGTCTGGCGCCAATGCCGCAGGCATCTGGCAGATCATTCCGAGCACAGGGCGCAATTATGGTTTGAAACAGACCCGCAATTATGATGCGCGTCGTGACGTTGTGGCTTCCACAACGGCCGCGTTAGACATGATGCAGCGTCTGAATAAGATGTTTGATGGCGACTGGCTGTTGACCGTTGCAGCTTATAATAGCGGCGAAGGTCGCGTGATGAAGGCAATCAAAGCGAATAAGGCGCGTGGCAAAGCCACCGACTTCTGGTCGCTTTCGTTACCTCAGGAAACGAAGCTGTACGTGCCAAAAATGCTGGCATTGAGTGATATTCTCAAAAACAGCAAACGCTATGGCGTGCGTCTGCCAACCACAGACGAAAGCCGTGCGCTGGCGCGCGTTCGTTTGAGTAGCCCGGTTGAGATGGCGCAGGTTGCAGATATGGCGGGCATGTCCGTCACCAAGCTGAAGGCGTTTAATGCTGGCGTGAAAGGCTCTACGCTAGGCGTTAGCGGCCCACAGTACGTGATGGTGCCAAAGAAGCATGCAGAACAACTGCGTGAGTCTCTGGCTTCAGGCGAAATTGCTGCCGTACAGTCTACGCTGGTCGCAGACAATACGCCGCTGAACAGCCGTAGCTACAAAGTTCGCTCTGGCGATACGCTTTCCGGCATCGCGGCACGCCTTGGCGTGAGCACGAAAGATTTGCAGCAGTGGAATAGTCTGCGCGGATCTAACCTGAAAGTGGGCCAAAGTCTGACGATTGGCGCAGGCAGTAGCGCACAGCGTCTGGCCAACAACAGCGATAGCATTACCTATCGTGTGCGGAAAGGTGATTCGCTTTCGAGTATCGCCAAACGTCACGGGGTGAACATCAAAGATGTGATGCGCTGGAACAGCGATACAGCAAATCTGCAACCAGGCGATCAGCTAACGTTGTTTGTGAAGAACAGCAGCACACCTGACTCCTGATAGCATGACTCAGAAAAGGCACTGGTTTCCCCCCAGTGCCTTTTTTATTTATGCCGCTTTATGCGCCTCAACCATAATCGTATCGCTGGTAAACGAACCGTCCTCCTGCAAAGCGAAATACGCTTTTACCTCCGCGGATGCGCTCTTCTGATACAAACGAATAGCCTCAACCAGCGCCGCAGGCGTACGCATTCTCGCTACCCATGAACTGAACTCCAGCGGTAAGCGGTCCGTTAACAACGTATCGACAATCAGATTCGCATCATTCACCAGAGACAGCCACTCACCGCTGGAGTAGTTACGTACATGAGAAGTGTCGCGTAACGCTTCTACAGTCTGTAACCAGATATCGCGCACCGGATGCCCAGGCGACATCACATCCATCATAATCAACACGCCACCCGCTTTCAGGACCCGGTTGGCTTCACGCAGTGCCTGCCCAACATCATGCCAGTGGTGTGCAGAATAGCGGCTAATCACAACATCAAAGGCGTGATCCTCAAACGGCAGATTTTCAGCATACCCCTGTCGGGTCGCGATATTTTCTAAACCTTTCTCTTTCGCCGCCTGTACGACGACCTCAAGCATCTGCGAAGACAAATCGTAAGCCACCACCTGCTTTACGTTCTGCGCAGCAATAAAACTGGCGTGCCCGGCGCCACATCCCATATCCAGTACGCTGGCATGCGGAAAAGAGGACAGCCGTTCCGCCAGTCGCTGTAAGTCACGACCAGAAGCATGAACGGTGCTGGTTAAATAGGCATTTGCCTGAGAGCCAAACTGCTTTTCGACGTTGTCATGGTGGGAGTGTGTTGTCATCGTGTTGTCCTTTGGTTGTTTGCAAAATAAAGGGCAGCACCACTTCAGGCCTGCCCCACGGCAGACCTGACACACCTTATTGTTCAGGTTTGCCGGGACTGAATTCAACGAGTAGCGGGTTATGATCGGACGCGCGCGTGACCAGTACGGAAGCCTCGCTAACGTTCAAACCTCGATAAAACACAAAATCAAGAGGACGGCCAAACGCCCGTCGGCGCTGATCGTCAGTAAAACGTACCTGGCGCAGGGACATCTCGCGCGCAAAGCGATACAGCGCATTCATTCGTGGTCGGCTCCAGGCATTGAAATCACCAGCCATAATCACTGGGCCGCTGTGATGCGCAATTTGATCGCCAATAGGAAGTAACTGCTTACTATACACATCCACCCCAAGACTGAAGTTAACGGCGTGAATGTTTACCACCATCAATAATCGCGTATCAGGCAAAGGATAAACGGTCACCAGCGCTGACTTCGCCAGACGTAAGATGGGCTCACGTTCGCGCAGCGGGCAACAGTAGACGGGATGAGCAGCAGAAAGCGTCATAACACCCGAAGGATGCTGAGGTAACACAAAAGCGGGAACCTGATCGGCGGCAAGATAGTTAGCGGTCGCAAACTGCACCAGTTCGGGCGTGGTTTGCGCTTCCTGTAATAAAACCAGGTGCGCATCTTTGCCAAAGTTTTTCAGCACCGATAACCATTCGGCCCGCTGCTGTTTAAAGATATTCCACACCAGAATCCGAATGCGGTCTTCACTGCTTAACGGCACTCCGGCGGGTAATGCCTGGCCAATACTCGCAAACGACCCAGGCGGTAAAATCCGCTCGGCGGGTTGTCCGGCAATATAGCGCATGGCATAAGTATTTTTTCGCACGTTTGACTTTAAAACCTCTGTAACGTCAACCAGCCCGGGCACGGACTGGTTATTCTGTTATAGGGATTTTAGCTCACACTTTCAACGAGCAGTTACATATTGTTTTGTAAGCAAGCGCTTACCTCCGTAAATTTAACCAGGAACAACGCGAACTGGCCTATCCAATCGATCACAGGTTAACGCCGTCAGAACAGGCTCTCCGGCCACCACACCTCACGCGCAGATTGAAACCAACAGCCCAGGGTGTTTTAATGAAAAAATAGCCAAAATATCAATGTAATTTTGCTTCAGGTGCAAAAATGAAAGCTACATCAGAAGAACTCGTGATATTTGTTGCCGTAGTCGAAAGCGGTAGCTTTAGCCGCGCTGCGGAGCAACTTGGACAGGCGAATTCTGCGGTCAGCCGGGCAGTCAAAAAGCTGGAAATGAAACTGGGCGTGAGTCTGCTTAATCGCACAACACGCCAGTTGAGTCTGACGGAAGAAGGCGAACGTTATTTTCGTCGCGTGCAGTCGATACTACAAGACATGGCCGCCGCTGAAACGGAGGTGATGGAAACGCGAAGCACTCCACGCGGCCTGTTGCGTATTGACGCCGCCACGCCGGTGATACTGCACTTTCTGATGCCGCTGGTTAAGCCTTTTCGCGAGCGTTATCCAGAAATGACGCTATCACTGGTTTCCTCAGAAACATTCATCAATCTGATTGAACGAAAGGTCGATGTCGCCATACGTGCCGGAACGCTGACCGATTCAAGCCTGCGCGCCCGCCTGCTCTTTACCAGTTATCGAAAGATTATCGCGTCGCCGGATTATATTGCCCGCTTTGGCAAACCCGAAACCATTGAAGAGTTAAAACAGCATCTATGTCTCGGATTCACTGAACCGGCTTCGCTCAATACATGGCCTGTAGCATGTAGCGACGGGCAACTCCATGAAATCAGCAGCGGTCTGTCGTCAAATAGCGGTGAGACGCTCAAGCAGCTTTGTCTGAGTGGTAACGGGATCGCCTGCCTGTCTGACTATATGATTGATAAAGAAATCGCGCGGGGAGAGCTTGTGGAGCTGATGGCCGATAAGCGCCTACCGGTAGAGATGCCTTTCAGTGCCGTTTATTACAGCGATCGTGCGGTCAGTACCCGCATTCGGGCATTTATCGATTTTCTCAGCGATCATGTAAAAACAGCCCCCGAAGGAGCTGTAATGGAACAGCAGGCAAGAAAAAAGCCCTGAGCGTTAGCTCAGGGCTCTTAATAAGTGGCGGAACGGACGGGACTCGAACCCGCGACCCCCTGCGTGACAGGCAGGTATTCTAACCAACTGAACTACCGCTCCACCGAATTTTTCTACATCCACTGATTTCACATCAGCTTACTGCTTAATTTGATGCCTGGCAGTTCCCTACTCTCGCATGGGGAGACCCCACACTACCATCGGCGCTACGGCGTTTCACTTCTGAGTTCGGCATGGGGTCAGGTGGGACCACCGCGCTAGTGCCGCCAGGCAAATTCTTTGTGCCCTTAAAACGAATCTTTTACCCTGATACTGCGTTGGCTGCGCTCGTAAACTCAGTCACATACCTGTGTATGCTCCTTCCTTTCCTTCGCTTGCCGCCTTGTCTCAGCGTAAAATCTTTCGTTTTCGCAAAATCTGTAATCAAAGCTGAAAATCGTCTCTCAAATCGCCAAAACATCTTCGGCGTTGTAAGGTTAAGCCTCACGGTTCATTAGTACCGGTTAGCTCAACGCATCGCTGCGCTTAC
>NZ_JAOWFR010000024.1:0-248241 GCF_030333565.1 Citrobacter sp. CK185
CCACCCCGCGTCCGTCTTTCTGCTTCGTATTTCAAACCACATCTGCGTTGGCTTTCCTCGTTCACCTCAGTCACTTACTGAAGTAAGCTCCTAAGGATTCACTGCGTCGCCGCCTTGTTGTGATTCGAACTACTTTGCAAAATATTACATCAGATTTTAATTGGTTGCGGGGGCCAGATTTGAACTGACGACCTTCGGGTTATGAGCCCGACGAGCTACCAGGCTGCTCCACCCCGCGTCCGTGGATGCGCACTATACTCTGCTAACATTTTCATGCAACCCTTTTTTCACCCGGATCACGAAATTGGGGTGATTGTGTGCAAAAACAACGCGCTTTGGTACGTTTTTTGTGCGTAATTTGCGTCAGGGGAGCGCTTCGCATTTCATTAGGTTCGGGGGTTTGTTATCTTCATAGCGCAAGATTTACAGCTAAAAGACGAGAACTCATGAAAGGACGTTGGGCAAATTACCTTCTTATGGGGGCGGTGGTTGCAATGCTTGCCGCCTGTTCCTCTAAACCGACCGATCGCGGCCAGCAGTATAAAGACGGGAAGTTTACCCAGCCTTTCTCACTGGTGAACCAACCTGACGCCATTGGGGCGCCTATCAACGCAGGCGATTTCGCCGAGCAGGTCAACCAAATCCGCAGCGCGTCGCCGCGTCTGTATGGCAACCAGAGTAACGTCTATAACGCCGTGCAGGAGTGGTTACGTTCCGGTGGCGATACGCGAATGATGCGCCAGTTTGGTATTGATGCCTGGCAGATGGAAGGGGCGGATAACTACGGCAACGTCCAGTTCACCGGTTACTACACGCCGGTTATCCAGGCGCGCCATACCCGTCAGGGCGAGTTCCAGTACCCTATTTATCGCATGCCGCCAAAACGCGGCCGCTTACCGTCTCGTGCCGAGATCTATTCCGGCGCGCTGAGCGACAGCTACATTCTGGCGTACAGCAACTCGCTGATGGATAACTTCATCATGGACGTTCAGGGCAGCGGCTATATTGATTTTGGCGACGGCAGCCCGCTGAATTTCTTCAGCTATGCCGGGAAAAACGGCCATGCTTACCGCAGTATCGGCAAAGTGCTGATCGATCGCGGTGAAGTGAAGAAAGAAGATATGTCGATGCAGGCCATTCGCCACTGGGGAGAAACCCACAGTGAAGCGGAAGTGCGCGAGCTGCTGGAACAAAACCCGTCATTCGTCTTCTTTAAGCCGCAATCTTTTGCCCCGGTGAAAGGCGCCAGCGCCGTGCCGCTTATCGGCCGTGCGTCTGTGGCTTCCGATCGCAGTATTATCCCGGCAGGAACAACCCTGCTGGCGGAAGTCCCGCTGCTGGATAACAACGGCAAGTTTAACGGCCAGTACGAATTGCGCCTGATGGTGGCGCTGGACGTGGGCGGCGCGATTAAAGGCCAGCACTTTGATATTTATCAGGGGATTGGCCCGGACGCCGGGCACCGCGCAGGCTGGTATAATCACTATGGGCGCGTCTGGGTGCTGAAAAACGCCCCGGGAACCGGTAACGTATTTAGCGGCTGATTGCCTGATGGCGGCTTCGCTGAAGATTTAAATCGTAGGCCTGATAAGCGTAGCGCCATCAGGCAAATCATGCCGGATGGCGTCGCAAGCGACGTATCCGGCCTACGATCGTATTACCCCTTTTTAATTCTGAGGTCGTATGTCTGTTGTAATTAGTGATGCCTGGCGCCAGCGTTTTGGCGGCACCGCCCGTCTGTATGGTGAAAAAGCGTTGCAGCTGTTTGCCGGTGCGCATATTTGCGTGGTCGGGATCGGCGGCGTCGGCTCCTGGGCGGCAGAGGCGCTGGCGCGTACCGGCATTGGCGCGATCACGCTCATCGATATGGATGACGTATGCGTCACCAACACCAACCGGCAAATTCATGCGCTGCGCGATAACGTCGGTCTGGCGAAAGCCGAGGTGATGGCCGAGCGTATTCGTCAGATCAACCCGGAGTGCCGGGTGACGGTGGTGGATGACTTTGTCACGCCGGATAACGTCGCGGAGTATATGAGCGCAGGGTTTTCGTATGTCATTGATGCCATCGACAGCGTGCGGCCAAAAGCCGCGCTGATTGCCTGGTGCCGCCGAAATAAGGTTCCGTTAGTCACCACCGGCGGGGCGGGTGGGCAGATAGACCCGACCCAGATTCAGGTAACGGATCTGGCGAAAACCATCCAGGACCCGCTGGCGGCGAAACTGCGCGAACGGTTGAAAAGCGACTTTGGTGTGGTGAAAAACAGCAAGGGCAAACTGGGCGTGGACTGCGTGTTCTCAACGGAAGCACTGGTTTATCCGCAGGCTGATGGTTCCGTATGTGCGATGAAAGCGACGGCGGAAGGGCCGAAACGAATGGATTGCGCCTCTGGATTCGGCGCAGCCACGATGGTAACTGCGACCTTTGGCTTTGTTGCTGTGTCTCATGCGCTGAAGAAGATGATGGCGAAGGCGGCGCGTCAGGCTTGATTGTGTCGGATGGCGCTATGCTTATCCGACCTACGGTTCGTGCGGTGTTGTAGGCCGGATAAGATGCATCAGCGTCGTCATCCGGCTTGCTGGGCAGCCTCAAGAATCGCGTTATTCAGCGCATGCAGCCCCTGGCTGCGCGATGCGCTAAGTTGTGTTGTTAAGCCTAACTCATCAAACAACCCCAGCGGCGAGTGCGCCAGCAGTTCCGCCGGGGTCTTTCCCTCTACCGCTGTGAGTAAAACCGCCAACAAACCGCGTACAATACGCCCTTCGCTGTCACCGAAAAAGTGCAGCGTTCCTTTCTCCGACAGGGTATGCCCCAGCCAGACGCGGTTCTCACATCCTGCGATCTCTTTTGCCTGCGTTTTTAGCTCATCCGGCAATGCCGGGAGTTGCTTACCCAACAGAATAAGCTGGCGATACTTGTCCTCCCACTGCGAGAGCGGGATAAAGAGAGCGCGTAACGTCTCTTCCGTTACGGTCGTGCCAAACGGGTGTCCGGCAAAAAGAGGGCTTGTCATTAATCCACCAGTATTTCCAGCGCGCGGTCAACGGCGCTGACCAACGCATCCACATCATGCTTTGTATTATACGGCGCAAAAGAGGCGCGCAGGGTGCCCGTTACGCCAAGCGCCGCCAGTAGCGGCTGCGCGCAGTGCTGCCCGGCGCGCAGGGCGATGCCGTATTCGGCCAGTAATGTCACCATATCGCTGTGATGAACGCCGGCAAAATCGAAGGCCAGCAGGCTGGAGTCCTGGCAACGGAAAGAGCGGAAACCCGGGCGCTTCGCCAGCGCGTCTTCCGCCAGCGTCGCCAGACCGCGACTCCAGCTTTCGGCCTGCGCCATATCCACTTCCGCCAGCCACTCCAGCGCGGCGCTAAGGCCAATAACCCCTGCCACGTTTGGCGTGCCGGCTTCCAGACGCCAGGGAACGGCCTGGGTTGTGAATCCTTCAAAATTGACTTCAGCGATCATCTTGCCGCCGCCGAGCCACGGGGACATCTCTTCCAGTAAGGCCGGTTTGCCGTATAGCGCGCCGATGCCCGTCGGGCCGTACAGCTTGTGGGCGGAGAAGGCATAAAAATCAATATCCAGTTGCTGTACATCGGCGGGGAAATGCACCGCGCCTTGCGCGCCGTCAACCATCACCACCATCCCTGCCGCGTGCGCCAGCGTGATAGCGCGCGCCAGGTCCGGGCAGCCGCCCGTGACGTTCGACATCTGTCCCAGCGCCAGAATCCGGCTGCGTGGCGTGATGAGTTCAGGCAGACGCTCCACGTCGGGGAGGAAAAGGGCATTCAGGGGCAGTTTGACGATTTTTGCGCCCGTCTGCTGAGCGACCATCAGCCAGGGAACGAGATTCGCGTGATGCTCCGCTTCACTGACGATTATCTCATCGCCGGGTTGCAGGCGCGGGCGGGCATAGCATTGCGCCACCATATTGATGGCTTCCGTGGTGCCGCGTGTCCAGACAATCGATGCATCATCAGGCGCGTTCAGCCACTGCGCCACTTTGCCGCGCGCCGCTTCATAGCGTGCGGTTAGCCGCTGTGCCTCGGCGAACTGGCTGCGATGGACGTTTCCGGCGCTCAGGCTGTAGAACTGATGCGTGGCGTCGATCACGGCCTGAGGCTTAAGCGCCGTCGCGGCGCTGTCGAGATAAACGCCCGCATCGGTAAGGGCAGGAAATTGCGCGCGAAACTGCGCAGGATTGAAAGCGTTCATGGTATTCCTCAATTCAGTATACCGATCGTGGCGCAAAAAGGGCTGTGATACAAGGTTTGTCCTAACCATCGGAATTGTCTGGTTATCCTGGTGAAGTCAGGGAAGCAGGTTATGCTAAATAGTGTTAGGCGAATGTTTTTGCCTGTTACGGAACCCGTTTTATTTAGCATAAACAGCTTTAAGGAGAAGAAGATGAAAATGAAAAAGACTGCCGCAATGATCTCTGCATGTATGCTGACTTTTGCCCTGAGCGCCTGTTCCGGTCCGAATTATGTGATGCACACAAATGATGGCCGTACTATCGTGTCAGACGGTAAGCCAAAAACCGATGATGAAACCGGCATGATTTCTTATAAAGACGCTAACGGCAACAAACAGCAGATCAATCGTACTGACGTTAAAGAGATGGTCGAACTGGATCAGTAACCGGTCGGTCATGGACAAAAAAAAGCACCGCAATTGGCGGTGCTACATTAATCACTATGGACAGACAGGGTAAATGTACAGGAAGTGAAAAAGGGTAGCTTCGCTACCATGGTCTGAATCGCAGACCAATTGCAAACACAACAACACAACATCACAACCGTAAGCCAAAAGCCCATCAGAACACGCATTCCGATAAAACTTTTCGTTCCGGCTCAGGAAGTGTCGCCACTATAGGTATTTGCTGGTAGAACCTCAACGGACAAATTATAATGGCTCAGATTAAAAAAACTAATAGGTTACACAAGGTTACCTAATTGTTAAATTTATTTAACATCAAAGTCTAAAAGCCATGTCAAAACGATTACCACCCTTAAATGCATTACGTGTTTTTGATGCCGCAGCGCGGCATTTAAGCTTCACTCGCGCAGCAGAAGAGCTTTTTGTGACACAGGCCGCAGTAAGTCACCAAATCAAGTCACTTGAGGATTTTTTGGGGCTAAAACTGTTCCGTCGTCGCAATCGTTCGCTTTTGCTCACGGAAGAGGGGCAGAGCTATTTCCTCGACATCAAAGAGATTTTTTCGCAATTAACCGAAGCGACGCGTAAACTTCAGGCGCGGAGTGCAAAAGGCGCGCTTACGGTCAGTTTATTGCCCAGTTTTGCGATCCAGTGGCTGGTTCCTCGACTCTCAAGCTTTAACTCAACTTATCCGGGAATCGATGTCAGAATTCAGGCCGTGGACCGTCAGGAAGATAAGCTGGCTGATGATGTCGACGTCGCTATTTTTTATGGGCGTGGCAACTGGCCAGGCTTGCGCGTCGAAAAATTGTACGCAGAATATTTACTGCCGGTGTGTTCACCGTTATTACTGACGGGCGATAAGCCGTTAAAGACGCCGGAAGATCTGGCAAAACATACATTACTGCATGATGCTTCGCGAAGAGACTGGCAGACCTATACGCGTCAGTTGGGGCTGAATCATATTAATGTGCAGCAGGGACCTATTTTCAGCCATAGCGCAATGGTGCTACAGGCTGCCATCCACGGACAGGGGGTTGCGCTGGCGAACAACGTCATGGCGCAATCAGAAATTGAAGCCGGGCGTCTTGTCTGTCCCTTTAACGACGTTCTGGTCAGTAAAAATGCTTTTTATCTGGTTTGTCATGACAGTCAGGCAGAACTGGGTAAAATAGCCGCCTTTCGTCAGTGGATTCTGACCAAAGCGGCCGCTGAACAAGAAAAATTCCGCTTTCGTTACGAACAATAATTTATTTAGGGTACTACCATGACCAGCCGTTTTATGCTGATTTTTGCCGCGATAAGCGGCTTTATCTATGTTGCTCTGGGTGCCTTTGGGGCGCATGTCCTGAGCAAAACTCTTGGTGTGGTTGAAATGGGCTGGGTCCAGACCGGCCTGCAATATCAGGCGTTTCATACGCTGGCCATTTTTGGCCTGGCGGTTGCGATGCAGCGACGCATTAGCATCTGGTTTTACTGGAGCAGTGTTTTTCTGGCGTTAGGTACGGTGCTGTTTAGCGGCAGCCTGTATTGCCTGGCGCTGTCTCATTTACGCCTGTGGGCGTTTGTTACTCCTGTCGGCGGCGTGAGTTTCCTGGCAGGCTGGGTGCTGATGTTAATTGGCGCCATCCGTTTGAAACGTAAGGGCGTTGGTCATGAATAAGGTTGTATTGTTGTGTCGCCCTGGTTTTGAAAAGGAGTGTGCTGCTGAAATAACGGATAAGGCGGCGCGTCGGGAAATCTTTGGCTTCGCTCGTGTTAAAGACAATGCCGGATACGTCGTCTTTGAGTGCTATCAGCCGGACGATGCTGAAAAAATAGTAAAAGAGTTGCCTTTTTCCTCGCTCATTTTTGCGCGTCAAATGTTCGTCGTCGGCGAGCTGCTGCGCGACCTGCCGCCGGACGATCGCATTACGCCGATTGTCGGGATGCTACAGGGCGTTGTGGAAAAAGGCGGCGAGCTGCGTGTTGAAGTCGCAGACACCAATGAAAGCAAAGAGTTGATGAAGTTTTGCCGTAAATTTACGGTGCCGCTGCGGGCCGCGCTGCGCGACGCGGGGATTCTGACAAACTATGAAACGCCAAAGCGTCCGGTGGTGCATGTTTTCTTCATCGCGCCGGGCTGCTGTTATACCGGGTATTCGTATCCTGACAACAACTCGCCGTTCTATATGGGGATTCCGCGGCTGAAATTCCCGGCCGATGCGCCAAGCCGTTCGACGCTGAAACTGGAAGAAGCGCTGCATGTTTTTATTCCGGCCGATGAGTGGGATGAACGTCTGGCGAACGGGATGTATGCCGTGGATTTAGGCGCCTGCCCTGGCGGTTGGACCTACCAGTTAGTGAAGCGCAACATGTGGGTTTACTCTGTCGATAACGGCCCAATGGCGCAGAGCCTGATGGATACCGGGCAGGTGACCTGGCTGCGCGAAGATGGATTCAGATACCGTCCGAACCGTAACAACATCTCGTGGATGGTGTGCGACATGGTGGAAAAGCCTGCTAAGGTTGCCGCGCTGATGGCGCAGTGGTTAGTAAACGGCTGGTGTCGCGAGACGATCTTCAATCTCAAGCTGCCGATGAAAAAACGCTATGAAGAGGTGTCGCAGAACCTGGCGTATATTCAGGCGCAGCTTGATGAACACGGCATTAACGCGCAAATTCAGGCGCGACAGCTGTATCACGATCGTGAAGAAGTGACCGTGCATGTCCGTCGGCTGTGGGCCGCCGTGGGCGGGCGTCGCGACGAGCGGTAATACGATGGATTGCCGGATAGCGGCGTAAATGCCTTATCCGGCCTGCGCCTGGTATTTGTTGGCCTGATAAGCGGCAACGCCATCAGGCATGAATCACCCCCTGGCGCTCATCGGAAATGATGTGCGTCACATCATCCAGATGCCCGATGCAGGCCTCTCCCGAGCGGTTGAGCTTACTTTTGTCGATCAACAATAAAGACTGTGATGCGCGCTTAAGCAGCGTGGATTTGAAATCCGCGTTGATCGTATTTGAGTCCCAGAGCGCGCCGCCGCGGTCGATCCCCTCGCAGGAAAAAATAAACAGGTCAATGTCGAGCGGCTTAAGCTGAGAAATAAGCGACGGATTGACGTAGCAGCCATATTTACGCTCAAGCTGGCCGCCGGAACTGATGAGCTGAATATGCTCGCGTTTGCCCAGCTCCTGGCAAATCGGGTGACTGTTGGTAAAGACGTGAATATCAATGTCCGGCAACTGGCGGGCCAGATACCAGCAGGTTGAGCTGGCGTCCAGAGCGATCACCATGCCCGGTTCTATCCATGCCAGCGCCTCCCTGGCGATATCCGCCTTATGCGCATAGTGGCTTTTCAGCCGGATGTGGAACGGGTCGCCGCTGTCCTGGTTTTCCCGGTGAATATACTTGGCGCGCCCGTGATTGCGCAGCACTTTTCCCTGCGCCTGTAGCTCGCTGAGATCGCGGCGAATGGTCTCTTTGCTGACGTTAAGCTGTACTGACAGCGCCTCGGTGGTCAGACTTTTATGGTTGATCAGCAGGTCTACTATCGCTTGTTGGCGTGCCGCTTTCATCTTTTCTCACCCCATCATTCGATGAACGCCCGCATCATGCGGGCGCACCGGCAAGAGATTACGGCGTTACCCCTTTTTTTAAAAGAATATTCCCGTACTTCGCGCACTCTCCTGTGATAACGATCGCAAAGGCTTTTTGCGCCCGCTCATAAAACGCATAGCGGTCGATGCGGACAATCTCCGGGCACGGCGTCTGTAATGAGAGCGCATCGCGATAACGCGCTTCAACCGTTGGGTCGAGCGAATCGCCCTCTACGGCGGCCATCATCACCAGCGGCGGCGCGTAGCTGTCCAGTTCAAACAGCGGGATAATCGCCCGGAGCAGATCGCTGACTTTCAGACCATCTGCGCGAATAACCTGCGGTCCCATGCTGTGCGCGGGAAAGTGGGCATCGGAAAAAATAATCTCATCCCCGTGCCCCATTTCAGCCAGCACTTTCAGTAACTCAGGGGATATTAATGGCGAAATAGTTTTTAGCATCTCACACTCCCTCAATAAATTCGGGTTCAGTTTGCGGCCAGAAATAGCGGTACTGATAGCGCACCTGGGCTCGGGCCTGTTCCGGGCTGGCAAATTCGCCCACGCCATACCAGCCGAACATGGCGGCCCCGGCGACGGTGGTTTCCGCGTCATCCAGCACCTTAATCGGTATATCAAGCAGATTGGCTTTGATTTGATTCCACAGCGCGTTGCGGCTTCCGCCGCCAACCAGCAGAAGCTCAGTTGCCTGGAAGTGACCAATCTTTTCCAGCGTTTGCAGATTACGTTGCAGTTGCGCCGTGAGCCCTTCCAGCGCGGCGCGGTAAAAATGACCACGCGTTGTGTTCAGCGTCACCCCCTGCCAGCCCGCGTTTTGACAGGTGAGGAGATCGCACTGCATCTTCACGCCTTCAGCACCCGGCGGAATGGCGTGCGCCTCGTCAATCAGCGTCTGCCACGGCGTTTCTGGCGTCCAGAGCAGTTTGCGCACCCATTCGAGCACGCCGGAAGCCAGCCACTGCATGCCTGGGTTATAAAGTCCGGCCTGGCTGTCCAGTTCACAGGTGGAACCGGCGTAATGGCTGAGCAGCGGTGTGTTCACCTGCGCGCTGCGTACCATCAGGATTTCCCACGTACCGGACGAAAGTACCGGTTCATCCTGTTCTGCGCCGGCGCCAAAGAGGGCAAACTGCGTGTCATGCCCGGCGGAGATCACCGGAATACCCGCCTCAAGCCCAAGCAGGTTTGCGGCGTCGTTTTGCAGCGTGCCAATCCGTTCGCCTGCTTCAACTAACCGTGGAAACAGACGGCGGGGTAAACCCGTGGCCTGTAAAATCTCCGGGCTGAAATCCCGCTGGTGGATATCCAGCATCTGACTGGTGCCCGCCATGGTGATATCGGTGGTGAATTCACCGGTTAAACGGTGGTTGATCAGCGATGAAATAAACAGCCAGGCGTGCGCCTGTTCGAGCAACTGCGGGTGGTTCTCTTTCAGCCACACCAGTTTATACAGCGTATTAAAGGCGAATGCGCCGACGCCGGAGATCGCCTGCAACTGCTGCGGCGGCATAAAGCGGCCGATGTTTTCCATGACGGCAAGGGTGCGGGGGCATTTCCAGCTGATCACCGGATAGCGTAACTGACCCTGTTCATCAACCAGCGCGCCGTCTACGCCGAACGTCGTGACGGTGATGCCGCGAACCCGGCAGGCCGCCAGTTCCGTCTTCAGTTGCTGACAGCAGTCCGCGAAGCGTTGCAGAATGGCCGCCAGCGACCACTGATGCCAGGCGCTATTTTCCGTGGCGATGTCGCTGGCATTCGCTGTTGATGCGCGGGCGACAATGTTTCCCTGACGGTCAACGGCCATTGTCCGTACGTTGGTGGCGCCGCAGTCGAGAACCAGAATGACGTCTTGTTTCATAGTAGCTCCGAAACGTTGCCGGATGGCGCTTCGCTGATCCGGCCTACAAAATGCGAAATTGTAGGCCCGGTAAGCTTACGCCACCGGGCAAAGAAGTGACGCATTAACGTTTGTACAGCGGCCCGTAGTTCTGGCAGGCGCGATAATCCTGACCTTCAATATCCATACCGTGCGCAGCCCAGGCGGAAGGACGGTAGATTTTCGCATCGTCCACGTTGTGCATGCAGACCGGAATACGCAGCATGGCGGCGAGCGTGATAAAGTCAGCGCCGACGTGGCCGATGGTCAGTACGCCGTGGTTAGCGCCCCAGTTCGCCATCACCGAGTAGACGTCGGTGAACGGGCCTTTACCGGTAAGACGCGGCGCAAACCAGGTGGTCGGCCAGGTCGAGTTGGTGCGGGCGTCGAGCTGATCGTGCATCTCTTTCGGCAGTTCCACGCTCCAGCCTTCAGCGATTTGCAGTACCGGCCCCAGACCCTTGATGATGTTCACGCGGGTCATGGTGAACGGCACGCCGCCTTCGGTCAGGAAGCGAGAGGAGTAGCCGCCGCCACGGAAGTATTCGTGGATCGCCGGGCACCATTCGGTGGCGGCCAGGCAGGCGTCCGCTTCCTGTTGGCTGATTTCCCAGTGCGGCTTCATGGTCGGTTTGCCTTCGCTATCGCGCTGCTTGCAGGAGCCGTCCAGCGCCGCAGAGCCGGAGTTGATCAGGTGAATGATGCCGTGCTCCGCAAGGCCGGTGAGCGGCTGGCCTGTGACGCGCTCTACCGCTTCCGGCGACCAGTAGGTTCGCACGTCGGCAAAGACCTGCGCGGTTCCGGTGAGTTGATGGCCCAGCAGCATCGCTACGCCGTTGAGGCTGTCGTTTTCGGTAGCGACGACAAACGGTTCGCGCACGCCGTTCCAGTCAAAGGAGCTGTTCAGCAGCGCTTCGGCGGTGTCGCCGTTCGGGTATTGATCGGTCCAGTGGCGCTGGCCCTGGAAGCCTGCCGCAATAGCGTTATAACCCAGCGACTCTTCGACCAGCCCTTTTTCCGCCAGCTTGTTGTTGCCCTGCATCATGTCGCGAATGCACATCGCCATCAGCAGGCTCTCTTTCAGCACCGCGCGGCTTTGTTCTTCATTACGTTTGTACTGCTGCGCGTTCTGATCCTCGCCATAGCGGAAGTTTTTATCCGCCCACGCCAGCGCCATCTCCAGCTCGGCTTCGTCATAGATTTTCTGGTCGATGCGACGGCGCAGCTCGGTCATGTCCACCGCCTGCACTTTCATCCCCAGCCAGGACTCAAAGAAGTTGTGATCGACGATGGAACCGGCAATCCCCATTGAGACGCCGCCCACAGAGAGGTAGCTTCTGCCTTTCATGCTGGCGACCGCCAGACCCGCGCGCGCAAAGCGCAGCAGTTTTTCTTCAACGTCGGCAGGGATCGAGGTGTCGTCGGCATCCTGTACGTCATGACCATAAATAGAGAATGCCGGAATGCCTTTCTGGCTGTGCGCGGCCAACGCGGCGGCCAGATAAACGGCGCCGGGACGTTCCGTACCGTTGAAGCCCCAGATGGCTTTCGGGCGCATTGGGTCCATATCGATGGTTTCGCTGCCGTAGCACCAGCACGGCGTCACGGTAATGGTTACGCCAACATTCTGGCTGCTGAATTTCTCTTCACAGGCGGCGGATTCCGCCATTCCGGCAATGCAGGTATCCGCAATCACACATTCAATCTGCGCGCCGCAGGCATGGCGAAGTTTTTCGGTGATAAGCGCAGCGGTGGCTTTCGCCATATTCATGGTCTGTTCTTCCAGCGACTCGCGTACCCCCATGCGACGTCCATCAATAACCGGGCGAATGCCAATTTTTGGTAAGCTGATTTTTTTCATTACAGGTTCCTCACGTTATTCGGAAAAATGTTCAGTTAGTTGCCGCTTGTGAACGGAAACGGGCAAAGATGAAGATGACGGCAAAGCAGAGCGCCGGGACCAGCTCAGCCGTTGGGATGTTGCCCGCCGCATCGCTGACAAAACCCATGACCGGCGTGACGATGCCGCCGCCAATGATGGTCATGACGATGAACGACGAGCCGTATTTGGTGTCCTGTCCCAGATTTTTAATACCCAGCGAGAAGATAGTGGGGTACTGAATCGACATAAATGCGCTGCACAGCGTCAGGGCCAGCAGACCGATATGGCCGCCGCTAAAGGCTGAAACTAGGCACAGGATCATGGAGAGCAGGGCATAGGCCGCCAGCACTTTATGCGGCGCAAAGCGGCTGATAAGCCAGGTGCCGGAGAAGCGGCCGATAAAGAAGCACACCATCGTGCCGGTCAGGTAGTTGGCGGCAAAGCCAGGCGTCATGCCGGGGATCTCTTCGATAGCGTAACGGATCAGGTAGCTCCAGCAGGCGGTTTGCGCGCCGACGTAGCAGAACTGCGCTAGCACCGCCCAGCGCCAGTGGCGAATACGCACCAGGCGGGCAAGCGAAGCGGTGAATGAACTTTGTTGGGCGTCACTGTGATCGTCGCTCTGTAGCGCCGGGAATTTGGTCAGCATGATCAGCAGGGCAACCAGTAAAACGATAGCCACGATGATCATATAAGGCGTCTGTACCGATAAAACCAGGCTGTGTTTATACGTACTCAATTGCTCAGGCGTCATTTTATCGAGCACGTCCTGAGATTGATGTGGGACGTTAGACAAAATAAGACTTTGCCCGAACACCACGGCGATAATAGCGCCGAAAGAGTTAAATGTTTGCGCCAGATTGAGACGGAAATGGCCACCGCTTTCTGGCCCTAATACCGTAACAAAAGGGTTCGCGGCGGTTTCAAGACAACCAAGTCCTGCGGCAATAATAAAAAGACCAATCAAAAACAAGGTGTAATTCATCACTTCAGCAGCCGGCCAGAATAATGCTGCGCCAAAAGCATATAAGAATAGTCCGGTAATTATCCCCGCTTTATAACTCAGCTTTTTCATCAAAATACCCGCGGGGATGGGAATAACAAAATAGCCGAAATAAAAAGCAGACTGAATCAAACCTGCTTGGAAATTAGTTAACGTAAAGGCTTGCTGAAATTGTGGTAATAAAATGTCATTCAGGTTATTGGCAACCGCCCAAAGGAAAAACAGTGAGCAGAGTAAAGCGAACGGAATGATATAGCGTTTGCTTTGCCCTGTATCCACCGCACGAAAACTCTGCGTCTGTATTGTTGTGTTTCCCATAGCATCCTCATTGGCTCAGAAGCGTGTTCAACATTTTAGAAGTACGACCGGTGTTTCTCACCAGATCGACAAACCAGGCGAGTTCCTGTTATCTGCCAGAGAAAATTGGCTGTTGATGGTGAACTCATGAATTCATTTTCAAATAAAAAATGCTGTTTAATATGATGGTGGTCACATTTAGCACCTGGAGGGTGGCTTTATGTGATTATCATCACTTTAATTTCTGAAAAATGATGCCCGTTTGAGTAAATAAAATTAAAAACCCACAGCGTTGATGACCGATTTAATTTATTACTGCGAAAACGGGCATTTGTTACAAATATTATGAAAATGCCCGTTTGGATAAATAATATTAAGAGCGGTCATTTTGGAGAGAGTGAATCCGGCGAAAACGGTATTTAACTGACGTGATTAATTGATGCGTATCACAAAATAAAGTCATGTAAATTCCTTTATCGCTATTCAATATGATGATGGTTACCAAATGTTCAATTAATTCAGCAGAGCAACGTGCTGTTCTGTTGTCGCGTTTTGAATGACTGAGAGAGGTAACTAATGGAACGAAACACACTGGCCCGCCAGATTATCGACACCTGCCTGGAGATGACCCGGCTGGGGCTGAACCAGGGGACCGCAGGCAATGTGAGCGTGCGTTATCAGGGCGGGATGCTGATCACGCCAACGGGCATTCCGTATGACAAACTCACCGAATCACATATCGTCTTTATTGATGCAGAGGGTCAGCATGAGCAGGGAAAATTGCCTTCCAGCGAGTGGCGTTTCCATATGGCGGCCTACCAGACGCGCCCGGATGCTAATGCTGTCGTCCATAACCATGCCGTTCACTGCACGGCGGTGTCGATCCTCAATCGTCCTATTCCAGCCATTCATTACATGATTGCGGCGGCGGGGGGGAACTCCATTCCGTGTGCGCCTTACGCCACGTTCGGCACGCGTGAACTTTCTGAATACGTTGCTGTTGCGCTCAAAAATCGCAAAGCGACCCTGCTACAGCATCATGGGTTGATCGCCTGCGAAGAGAACCTGGAAAAAGCGCTGTGGCTGGCGCATGAAGTGGAAGTGCTGGCGCAGCTGTACCTCAGTACGCTGGCGATTACCGATCCGGTGCCTGTACTGGATGATGAGGCTATCGCCATTGTGCTGGAAAAATTCAAAACCTACGGATTACGTATCGAAGAGTAATTTCGCACAGCGAAGGAGACGGGCTATGGCGAACAGAATGATCCTGAACGAAACGGCATGGTTTGGCCGGGGGGCGGTGGCGGCGTTAACCGATGAGGTTCAACGCCGGGGCTATCGCAAGGCGCTAATTGTCAGTGACAAAACGCTGGTGCAGTGCGGTGTGGTCAGAAACGTCACGGATAAGATGGATGCCGCAGGGCTGGCATGGGCGATCTACGATGGCGTGATCCCGAATCCAACCATCGGCGTGGTGAAAGAGGGGCTGAACGTATTTCAACAAAGCGGGGCAGACTACCTGATTGCCATCGGCGGCGGCTCCCCGCAGGATACCTGTAAGGCGATCGGTATTATCAGCAATAACCCTGAGTTTGCTGACGTGCGCAGTCTGGAAGGTCTGTCTCCGACCCGTTATCCGAGCGTGCCGGTGATGGCGATCCCGACCACTGCGGGAACCGCAGCGGAAGTGACCATTAACTATGTGATCACTGATGAAGAAAAGCGGCGTAAATTTGTTTGTGTCGATCCGCATGATATCCCGCAGGTCGCGTTTATTGATGCCGACATGATGGACGGCATGCCGCCCGCGCTGAAGGCGGCAACCGGGGTGGATGCGTTAACCCACGCGATCGAAGGATACATCACCCGTGCCGCGTGGGCGTTGACGGATGCGCTGCATATTAAGGCCATTGAGATTATCGCCGGGGCATTGCGTGGTTCGGTTGCGGGCGAGCGTGAAGCGGGCGAAGCGATGGCGCTGGGGCAGTACGTTGCCGGGATGGGCTTTTCCAACGTGGGGCTTGGGCTGGTGCACGGGATGGCGCATCCGCTGGGCGCGTTTTATAACACTCCGCACGGCGTTGCTAATGCGATTCTTCTGCCGCATATCATGCGCTACAACGCGGAATATACCGGTGAGAAGTTCCGTGATATCGCGCGTGCGATGGGTGAGAAGGTCGAAGGGATAAGTTTGAGCGAGGCGCGTAATGCCGCCGTGGAAGCGGTATTTACCCTCAACCGGGACGTCGGTATTCCGTTGCATTTACGCGATGTCGGCGTGCGTAAAGAGGATATTCCGGCGCTGGCGCAGGCGGCATTTGACGATGTCTGCACCGGTGGTAATCCGCGTGAAGCGAGTATTGCCGATATCGTCGAGTTGTATCATACCGCCTGGTAATTTTGCCGGATGGCCTTATCCGGCCTACAGGATTGCACGAAATGTAGGCCGGATAAGCGCAGCGCCATCCGGCAACACAGCTACCGCGTCAGCCGTAGCTGCTGCAAGTTCCCGTCGATATGGATATCCGTTTGCAGGCGCGCGATATCGCGGCATAAAAATGCCATCTCTTTATGCGCTTCAAGCTTCTTGCGCCACTTTTCCGCTACCTCGTCGAGGTGCGCATAAATCCCTTCCAGAGTCTGAAACTGAACCAACAATTGGGTCGCGCTTTTGGGGCCGATGCCCGCCACGCCGGGGACTTTTGAACTGCTGATCCCCGCCAGCCCCCAGTAGTCCGGCAACTGTTGGGGGAGGACGCCGAACTCTTTCTCAATGAATGGCGCATCCAGCCAGCGTTTCTGGAAATAATCGCGGATACGCAGCGTCGGGGAGAGCAACTGACAGTAGCCTTTGTCGGTAGAAACGATAGTGGCCTGATGCCCGGCCTGTGTGACCTTGACCGCCAGCGTAGCGGCTAAATCATCCGCCTCATTGCCGCTGGAAACCCAGCATTGCACGCCGCGCTGTTCGAAGGCGGCGCGTATTGCGGGCATTTCATTGTGCAACTCGTCAGGCATGGGAGGACGACCGGCTTTGTAGTCCGGGAGACGCTGATGACGCCAGCCGCTGTTGCGCGCGTCATCGTCAAATACGGCGACGGCGTGCGTCGGCTGACTGTGTACAACCAACTGCTCAAGCGCATGCAGGCAGGTCTCCGCGCAGGGCGAGCCTTGAACCGCATGAATACGGCGAATTAAATTCAGTGCATCGACGATAAGCAGATGGACGGCCACGGTGTTCTCCCTGACAAATTTGGGGACAGGGTAACATCCAGGGCGACAGGAGGCGAGTGTTGCGAAATAGCGCGATCCGTAGGCCTGATAAGCGAAGCGCCATCAGGCAATAAATGCCGGATGGCGGCGAGCGCCTTATCCGGCCTACAGATCCTGAAACGTGGTAGGACTTAATCGCAGGCGACAATCTTCATCGCCAGGCCGCCGCGGGAGGTTTCACGGTACTTGGCGTTCATGTCTTTACCGGTTTCGTACATGGTCTCAATAACTTTATCGAGGCACACGCGCGGCTCGCTGGTACGACGCAGCGCCATACGCGCGGCGTTGACCGCTTTCACGGAGGCAATCGCGTTACGCTCAATGCACGGCACCTGTACCTGGCCCGCAACCGGGTCGCAGGTCAGACCCAGGTTGTGCTCCATGCCGATTTCCGCAGCGATGCACACCTGTGTCGGACTGCCGCCCAGCAGCTCTGCCAGACCCGCCGCCGCCATAGAGCAGGCCACGCCGACCTCACCCTGACAGCCCACTTCCGCACCGGAAATGGAGGCGTTCATCTTGTACAGAGAGCCGATCGCGCTGGCCACCAGCATGTAGCGAGCCAGTGAGTTGGCGTTAACTTCGCGGATAAACTTGTCGTAGTACGCCAGTACCGCCGGAACGATGCCGCATGCGCCGTTGGTTGGCGCAGTCACGACACGCCCGCCCGCCGCGTTCTCTTCGTTGACCGCCAGCGCGAACATGTTGATCCAGTCGACAACCGCCATCGGGTCGGTCGTGGTTTTATCCTGGCTGACCAGCATACGACGCAGCGCCGCGGCACGACGTGGAACGCGCAGTTTCCCCGGCAGTACGCCTTCCGTCGTGATGCCGCGCTCAATACCGCCGCGCATCACTTCCCAGACGTTGGCAAAGTGCTGTTCCAGCTCTTCTTTGCTGTGCAGCGCCAGCTCGTTTTGCATCATCAGGCCGGAAAGCGACAGACCGGTTTCCTGGCAGTGTTTTTGCAGATCGGCTGCGGATTTGTACGGATACGGCACGTTGACCGGCGCACTGTTCGACAAACCGAAATGTTCTTCATCAACGATGAAACCACCGCCAATGGAGTAGTAAGTTTGGCTGTAGAGGACCTTATCGCCCGCCAGCGCGCTAATACGCATCCCGTTCTCATGCAGAGACAGGTTGTCGGCATGGAAATTCATGCACTTATCGACCGGAAACTCCACTTCATGCTGACCATTCGCCAGCAGTAAACGTCCGTGGGTATTCACGTCCTGAATAAAGAACGGAATGGCGTCGATGTCGACGGTATCCGGCAGATTTCCCGCCAGACCCATAATAATGGCAATGTCAGTGTGGTGACCCTTACCGGTCAGCGACAGTGAACCATAGACATCCACCACGACGCGGGTGACATCGGTCAGGATATTGCGGGCAATCAGATCATCCGTGAATTGTTTGCCTGCTTTCATTGGCCCGACGGTGTGAGAGCTGGAAGGGCCAATGCCGATTTTGAAAATATCGAATACGCTAATCATAGGGCATCCATTGCTTAAATCTCAGGGAGGAAGCGCCGCCCGAAAGCGGCGCTACAAAACTTAGCTGAACAGGGAGTAGAAAATAGCGGAGATAGCGATCAGACCCATAACAACAACGAATACGTTGCTGATGTGGCCGCTGTACTTACGCATTGCCGGGACTTTCTGGATGGCATACATCGGCATCAGGAACAGAATCATCGCGATGATTGGGCCGCCCAGGGTTTCAATCATCCCCAGGATGCTTGGGTTCAGCGTGGCGACAATCCAGGTCGTAACCAGCATGAACAGCGCAGTGATTTTGTTCAGTTTGTTGATTTCGATGGATTTGCCTTTGCCGCGCAGAGACTTGATAACCATTCCGTTGAAACCTTCACGAGCGCCCAGGTAGTGGCCGAGGAAGGATTTCGTGATGGCGATAATCGCGATGATCGGCGCCATCCAGGCGATAACTGGTGCGTTAAAGTGGTTCGCCAGGTAAGACAGAATAGAGATGTTCTGCTCTTTCGCTGCCGCCAGGTCTGCTGGCGTCAGGCTCAGTACGCAACTGAAGACGAAGAACATAACGGTCAGCACCATCATGATGTGAGCGAATGCCAGGATCTTAGAGCATTTCTTCTCAGCCGCATCGCCGTACTCTTCACGCTTCGCGACCGCGAAGGAGGAGATGATCGGAGAGTGGTTGAAAGAGAACACCATTACCGGAATTGCCAGCCACAGCGTCATCCACAGACCATTGCCGGTAGAGGCAGCGGAATCAAAGGAGAGCGTTTCCAGCGCTGCGCCGCTCCACTGGGGGATCAGGTACAGGGCCAGCAGCATCAGGGCCGCAACAAACGGGAATACCAGAATACTCATCGCTTTAACGATCATCTGCTCACCGAAGCGCACGATGGTCATCATGCCGACAATCAGGATCAGAGACAGAATCGCGCGCGGCGGCGGGGTGATGGCCAACTGGTGGGTCATGAAGCTTTCCACGGTGTTGGTAATCGCCACACTGTAAACCAGCAGAATCGGGTAAATCGCGAAGAAGTAGAGCAGGGTGATCAGCTTACCCGCGCCAATACCGAAGTGCTCTTCAACCACTTCAGTGATGTCTTCGCCAGGGTTTTTACCGGACAGCACGAAGCGAGTCAGGCCGCGGTGTGCGAAGAAGGTCATCGGGAAAGCGATAATCGCCATGATGATCAGCGGGATCATACCGCCGACGCCTGCGTTAATTGGCAGGAACAGTACGCCCGCGCCGATTGCCGTGCCGTAAAGGCCCAGCATCCACATGGTGTCCGTCTTGCGCCATCCGCTTCGAGAATCAATCGAAGCAATAGTGCTGGTTTGAGTGGTTTCCATCTGTTTCTCCTGGAGGAAGCTAAAAGTCAGGTTTGTGGTCTAATCCAATGAAAAAAGACCTGACCGTAAAATGAAATTCGTTTAATGACGATTTTTATATAATTTTTCGCCGTAATAATTTGCGGGCGGAAAGATACATTTAACTTATGAATGTATCAGTGATCGCGATCCCAAATGCAATAATCCACCTGTTATGTGGATAAATTTGGACCATTAATCTGTTAAAAAAACATCAAAGCGAATTTACGGGCGCGAAGGCTACCATTAACGACATATGCCCTAAAAGATCGGGGCGCAATATACGGAGGTTTGGCTATAAAAAACAATGTTTTTGGAGGATTGTCGCGACTAATAAGAATTACGGCTGATAAATTACTATTGGTATTGCAAGGTAAACGTTTGCGCGTTAATGCTTTTATTTTGAAATATAAGCGGCATTTATAAACTTAGCTTCACTATGTGACTGGTATCAATGAAAAAACCGGGCGGTGAAAACACCAGACCCGGTCTGAGAAAGCGGACGATCGTCTGACCCGGCGGATGTGCTCCACCGGGCGCTGCGCGTTATGCGCAGATTTCGTAGCAGGGAATGTAAGCCGAGCCGGGCAGTTTCATACGATGCTGCGCGACAAAGCCCTGGAGCAGGTCGTCCATGCGACGCATCATCTCGCGGTCGCCGTGGATTTTATAAGGCCCGAACTCCTCAATCGCACGGATGCCAACCTCCTTGACGTTACCCGCAACGATGCCGGAGAAGGCGCGCCGCAGATCCGCCGCCAGAATTTCAACCGGTTGATCGGGGTAAAGTTGCAGATTCGCCATATTCTCATGCGACGGTTCGAACGGAATTTGCAGGTCCGGCGCGATGCGAATCGACCAGTTGAAGCTGTAAGCGTCGCCAGTGTCGCGGCGATTCTCTTTCACCAGCGGCATCGCTTTTTTCATCAGCCGCGCCACTTCCGTGGCGTCATCAATGATGACGCGGTAGTAACGGCGGGCGTCTTCTCCCAGCGTATGCACGATAAATTCGTCCAGCACGCGGAAGTAATCCGCACTCTCTTTCGGCCCGGTGAGGATCAGCGGCAGTACCTGATCTTTATTCGCCGGGTTCATCAGAATCCCCAGCAGATAGAGAAGTTCTTCCGCCGTACCGACGCCGCCCGGGAAGATGATAATGCCGTGGGCGATACGCACGAAGGCTTCGAGGCGTTTTTCGATATCCGGCATGATGATCAACTCATTGACCAGCGGGTTAGGCGGTTCTGCCGCGATGATGGAAGGTTCCGTCATACCGATAAAGCGGCTGTCTTTGTAACGCTGCTGCGCGTGGCCTACCGCTGCGCCTTTCATTGGCGCTTCCATTGCCCCTGGCCCGCAGCCGGTGCAAATGTTCAGCTCACGCAGACCCAGCTGGGTGCCGACGCGGCGGGCATAGAGATATTCGTTTTCGTTAATGGAGTGACCGCCCCAGCAGACAACCATGTTTGGCGCTTCGCCGACGTGCAGCGCCCGGGCGTTGCGCAGAATCGAGAACACCAGGTTGGTAATATGCACCGAGCTTTCGAGATCCAGATGCTGGAAACGGCCTGCATTGTGAATCTGACCGTTGACGAACAGGATGTCGCGCAACACGGCGAACAGGTTAGCCTGCAAGGCGCGGATGATGCGTCCGTCCACAAAGGCGTCTTCAGGCGGGTTAATCAGTTCGAGCTTCACGCCGCGTTCACGACGCAGCACGTTGATGTCGAAACTTTCAAAACGAGACAGCAATTCTTTGCTGTTATCAGTCAGACTGCCGGAGTTCAGTACGGCAAGCGAACAGTTACGAAACAGTTGATACAAGTCGCTGCTGGCCGTGCGTTTAAGCATATCGACTTCCAGCTGCGACAACATGTCCATTGAGCCAAGCGGGCTAATATGTGTAATCAAGTAAACTCCTTATGGGACGCAAGACGTCATTCCCTGTTGATTACAATAGCGCTGGCTTATGACCTTTCACAACCTTGCGCGCGGAATCCGGCGCGCAAAATTGAGAAAAAAAGATTACTGACGCACCAGTCTGCCCGTCGCAGGCACAAAATCGGTGTTGCTGCGCCACGGGTTGATATCCAGACCGCCACGACGCGTATAGCGCGCGTACACGCTCAGTTTTTCCGGCTGGCAGAAACGCAGAAGGTCGTTAAAAATGCGCTCAACGCACTGCTCGTGGAACTCGTTGTGATGACGGAACGAGACCAGATAACGCAGCAGCTTCTCGCGGTCGATTTTGCGCCCGCGATAACGAATTTGTATGGAGCCCCAGTCCGGCTGGTGGGTGATCAGGCAGTTTGACTTCAGCAAATGGCTGACCAGCGTCTCTTCCACGACTTTTTCGCCGCTGGCGGCATTCTCCAGATAGTCGGTGCTGAACTGATAGTTATCGATGGTGATATCCTGGTCATCAATGCAGGTGCCGTGAAAATGGGCGACAGGTTGCCCTTCCAGCTCATCGAGACGGTACAGCGCGACGCTGACTTCGCCTTGCGCACAGGCGCGCAGGTCGTTTTCCAGCGTCTGGCGCACGGCGTCCCAGGAGTCAAAACGGGTCTGGTTAAAGCTGTTCAGGTACAGCTTAAAACTTTTCGACTCAATCAAATTGACGCTGGTGTAGTCCAGTTCCACATGACCAACGGCGACCTGCGGCACGCCTTTCGCGTTCAGCCATGACAGTTCATACAGCGTCCAGATATCGGCGCCGTGAAAAGGCAGGTTGTCCGCTTTTAAATCCAGCGGATCGCGATTCAGGCTGCGCGGAACGCCCTGTAGCAGGCTGGCGTCATAATTATCCCGGTAATCCGTTGATTTTCCGAGAGTCAGGCCATCAAGCGCCTGATGGTTTTCATAAGAAGACATGTTTCACCGTCATAAACCAGATACACTATGCGTCAAGTGTATCCTGGCTTTTATGAAGAGAGAAATCGGTGGACGAACTGACATCGCAAGCCCTGACGGCATTTACGACGCGTTATTGCGACGCATGGCATGAGAAACACAACAGCTGGCCGCTCAGCGAAGAGCTGTATGGCGTGCCTTCCCCGTGCATTATCTCTTCGACCAGCGATGCCGTTTACTGGCAGCCGCAGCCGTTTGAAGGCGAGGCGAATGTAAACGCGGTTGAACGCGCATTTGATATTGTGATACAACCTGCGGTCCATGCTTTTTACACCACGCAATTTGCCGGGGATATGTACGCGCAGTTCGCGGATGAAAAGCTGACGCTGCTGCAAACATGGAGCGCAGATGACTTCAGACGCGTTCAGGAAAACCTGATCGGCCATCTGGTCACGCAGAAGCGTCTCAAGTTACCGCCTACGCTTTTTATCGCCACGCTGGAAAATGAACTTGAGGTCATTTCGGTGTGTAATCTCTCTGGGGAAGTTTGCAAAGAGACCCTGGGAACGCGCAATCGTACCGTTCTGGCCGCCTCTCTTGCGGAATTCCTGACTCAGCTTAAGCCGCTTCTGTAATCCACTTTGCCAGACACCGTGTGAGAGATCTCTTACATACCCTGTGAGAGATCGCCAGATAATAAGCGAATACTTATCTCATGGGGTTAACTATAATTCTTTTAATATTAATGAGTTGAGTTAACAATCCTGCCTTTCATATGAAAATATCCTTAAGGCATTGTCTGTAAGTGTCTTGTAAGACAAGGCGAAACAGGCGATTCTATACCTGTCGACAAGGAGTCGCACAACGAAGCGAACGTCAGGATGATGGCGCTTCAGCAGGACACGCCAGGATGGTGTTACAAGGACAGGCTTCAGGATGAAGCAAAGTGGAAAACGCCGGATGCGTTAAGGGACACCTCCAGGACGGAGAACGAGAGCCGGGCAGGATGTTCGGTGGGTCAGGATGGCCAGGATACTTCAGGATGAAGTCGATTCACATCGGGGTGATGTGAGCAGGATGCAAATTGTTCAGGATGAGCAGGTCGCAAGACCACAGGAAAAGTTGTCACGGATGAGCAGGGAGCACCAAAAGTAGCCGGAATGCTGCGAAACGAACCGGGAGCACTGTTTTTACAGTGCTCCCTTTTTTTATTTCGTCTTCACTGATGCTATTCTTCGCGCCAGTTTTTCATCACTGAGGTTAATTTCATGACGACTCATGACCGTGTGCGCCAGCAACTCCACGCGCTGGAAGCCCTGCTGCGTGAACATCATCACTGGCGGATGGACGAGCCGCAGGCCCACCTGTTTACCAGCACGCAACCTTTTTGTATGGATACGATGGAACCGCTTGAATGGCTGCAATGGGTGCTGATCCCCCGTATGCACGCGTTGCTCGATAACGCGCAGCCGCTTCCGCAAGCCTTTGCTGTCGCGCCGTATTATGAAATGGCGCTGACGGCCGATCATCCTCAACGCGAGGTGATCCTGACGACATTGCAGGATCTGGACGCGCTGTTTACGAGCGATAACGTCTGATGCTGGAAATCCTCTATCAGGATGAATGGCTGGTGGCGGTGAATAAACCGTCTGGCTGGCTGGTTCACCGCAGCTGGTTGGATCGCGACGAAAAAGTCGTGGTGATGCAAACTGTACGCGATCAGATTGGTCAGCACGTCTTTACCGCCCACCGACTCGACAGGCCGACTTCCGGTGTCCTGCTGATGGGGCTTTCCAGCGAAGCGGGGCGCCTGCTGGCGCAGCAGTTTGAGCAGCATCAGATTCAGAAACGCTACCATGCGATTGTGCGCGGCTGGTTAATGGATGAGGCCGTTCTGGATTATCCGCTGGTGGAAGAACTGGATAAGATTGCCGATAAATTTGCCCGCGAAGATAAAGGCCCGCAGCCTGCCGTGACCCATTACCGGGGGCTGGCGACGGTCGAAATGCCGGTGGCGACCGGGCGTTATCCGACAACCCGCTACGGCCTGGTGGAACTGGAGCCGAAAACGGGCCGTAAACACCAGCTCAGACGTCATCTCGCGCATTTACGCCATCCGATTATCGGCGACAGCAAACACGGCGATTTACGTCAGAATCGCAGCGCCGCAGAGCATTTTGGTTGCCAGCGCTTAATGTTGCACGCCAGTCAACTGACGCTTACCCACCCCTTTACCGGTGAACCGCTGATCCTGCGCGCCGGTCTGGACGACGTCTGGATGCAGGCGTTATCACAGTTTGGCTGGCGCGGACTTCTCCCTGAGAATGAAAGGGTTGAGTTTAATGCGTTGTCCCGGCAGGATGAAAATAATCAGGCTTAAATCAGGGAGAAAACGTTAATGGCGGAAATTGGTATTTTTGTCGGCACCATGTATGGAAACTCGCTGTTGGTTGCCGAAGAGGCCGAGGCGATCCTTACCGCGCAGGGGCATAAAGCAACCGTCTTTGAAGATCCGCAACTGAGCGACTGGCAGCCGTATCTGGATAAAGTTGTGCTGGTTGTGACATCGACGACGGGGCAGGGCGATCTCCCGGACAGCATTGTGCCGCTATTCCAGGGAATAAAGGACAATCTCGGTTTTCAGCCAAATCTGCGTTACGGCGTGATTGCGCTGGGCGACAGCAGCTACGTTAATTTTTGCAATGGCGGCAAACAGTTCGATGCGCTGTTGCAGGAGCAAAGCGCGCAGCGTGTTGGGGAGATGCTGTTGATTGACGCCAGCGAACACCCGGAGCCGGAGAGCGAATCCAACCCCTGGGTCGAAAACTGGGGAACATTGCTCTCCTGAGCAAAACCCAGCCGGATGGCGACGTCCGGTCTACATGCGCAGTCTGTTGGCCTGATAAGCGTAGCGCCATCAGGCATTTGCCCTAAAACCCTTTCATACGAAAGGGTTTTCAGAGGCATTTTCATAGGGTCAAGCGACCCGTTTCACACTCCTCTTCTTTTGCTTCTTGCACCCTGTCTGTTTACCTCTTCGTTTTTCATTTCCGTGAAGTGGCTTCCATTGCCCTGGGCTTTTGCCACAAACATACGTGATACGCTGCCGAAATACTGTGTTGTTGCACGGTGAGAGTGCGAGGTGTGCTTTTTATACTTCTCGTGCCAGTTATTAAAAATGCAGTACACAAGGCAAACGACCTCATAAAAAGCTGCAAAAAAACACGAAACGTCATCTCTGATTCCCTACCGGTTGTGCAGTTCAGAGTGAGCGTAGATAACGCGAAAATTCAGGAGTGCAACAATGAGTTCATTAAGTCACGCGGTGAGCGGCGCGGAAAAACGCACCAATGCCCGCTACTGGATAGTGGTGATGCTGTTTATCGTCACATCCTTCAACTATGGCGACCGCGCCACATTGTCCATTGCCGGATCGGAAATGGCCAAAGATATTGGTCTCGACCCGGTAGGCATGGGGTACGTGTTCTCCGCTTTCTCATGGGCCTACGTGATCGGGCAAATCCCCGGCGGTTGGCTGCTCGACCGTTTTGGTTCTAAACGTGTCTACTTCTGGTCCATCTTTATCTGGTCCATGTTTACCCTGTTACAGGGCTTTGTGGATATCTTCAGCGGTTTTGGCATCATCGTGGCGCTGTTTACCCTGCGATTCCTGGTCGGGTTGGCCGAAGCGCCATCTTTCCCCGGCAACAGCCGAATCGTCGCGGCCTGGTTCCCGGCGCAGGAGAGGGGAACGGCGGTGGCGATTTTCAACTCCGCGCAATACTTTGCCACCGTTATCTTTGCGCCAATCATGGGCTGGCTGACCCATGAAGTGGGTTGGTCGCATGTCTTCTTCTTTATGGGCGGTCTGGGGATTGTGATCAGCTTTATCTGGCTGAAAGTGATCCATGAACCAAACCAGCATCCCGGCGTTAACAAAAAAGAACTGGAGTACATTGCTGAAGGCGGTGCGCTGATCAATATGGATCAGAAAGATACGAAGGTGAAAGTCCCGTTTAGCGTGAAATGGGGCCAAATCAAACAGCTGCTGGGTTCCCGCATGATGATCGGCGTCTATATCGGCCAGTACTGCATTAATGCGTTGACCTATTTCTTTATCACCTGGTTCCCGGTTTATCTGGTGCAGGCGCGTGGCATGTCGATTCTGAAAGCGGGGTTCGTCGCTTCCGTCCCGGCTATTTGCGGCTTCGTGGGCGGCGTGCTGGGCGGCATTATTTCCGACTGGCTGATGCGTCGTACCGGCTCGCTGAACATCGCCCGTAAGACGCCGATCGTGATGGGGATGCTGCTGTCGATGGTGATGGTGTTCTGTAATTACGTCAACGTCGAATGGATGATTATCGGCTTCATGGCGCTGGCCTTCTTCGGTAAAGGCATTGGCGCGCTGGGCTGGGCAGTCATGGCGGACACCGCGCCGAAAGAAATCAGCGGCTTGAGCGGCGGCTTATTCAACATGTTTGGCAATATTTCCGGCATCGTAACGCCAATTGCGATTGGCTACATCGTCGGCACGACCGGCTCGTTCAATGGCGCGCTGATTTACGTTGGCGTCCATGCGCTGGTGGCGGTACTGAGTTACCTCGTGCTGGTCGGGGATATTAAACGCATCGAACTGAAACCTGTAGCAGGACAATAAATATGACAACGCAATCAAGTCCCGTCATTACCGATATGAAAGTCATTCCGGTGGCCGGACATGACAGTATGTTACTCAACATCGGTGGGGCGCATAACGCGTATTTCACGCGCAATATCGTCGTCCTCACCGATAACGCCGGTAACACCGGCGTGGGTGAAGCGCCCGGCGGCGAGGTGATTTACCAGACGCTGGTGGATGCGATTCCGATGGTTTTAGGCCAGGAAGTGGCCCGCCTGAATAAAGTGGTGCAACAGGTGCATAAAGGTAATCAGGCTGCCGACTTTGATACCTTTGGTAAAGGCGCCTGGACTTTCGAACTGCGGGTGAATGCGGTAGCGGCGCTGGAAGCGGCGCTGCTGGATCTGCTGGGCAAAGCGCTGAATGTACCGGTGTGTGAACTGTTAGGGCCGGGCAAACAGCGCGATGCGGTGACTGTGCTGGGCTACCTTTTCTACGTGGGTGATCGCACCAAAACGGATTTGCCTTATCTCGAAAAAACGCCGGGCAATCATGACTGGTATCACCTGCGCCATCAGGAAGCGCTCACCAGCGACGCGGTTGTGCATCTGGCGCAGGCGGCGCAGGATCGCTACGGCTTTAAAGATTTCAAACTGAAGGGCGGCGTGTTGCCCGGCGAGCAGGAGATCGACACGGCCCGCGCGCTGAAAAAACGCTTCCCGGATGCGCGAATCACGGTTGATCCAAACGGCGCCTGGCTGCTGGATGAAGCCATCGCGCTGTGTAAAGGGCTGAACGATGTGCTCACGTATGCTGAAGATCCGTGTGGCGCAGAACAAGGATTCTCCGGGCGTGAAGTGATGGCGGAGTTCCGTCGTGCGACGGGGCTGCCGGTCGCGACCAACATGATTGCCACCAACTGGCGTGAAATGGGCCATGCGGTGATGTTAAACGCGGTGGATATTCCGCTCGCCGACCCGCACTTCTGGACGCTCTCCGGCGCGGTGCGCGTGGCGCAATTATGCGATGACTGGGGGCTGACCTGGGGCTGCCATTCGAACAACCATTTCGATATTTCCCTGGCGATGTTCACTCACGTTGGCGCTGCCGCGCCGGGTAAACCGACGGCGATTGACACCCACTGGATCTGGCAGGAGGGCGATTGCCGCCTGACGAAGCAACCGCTGGAAATTAAAGACGGAAAAATTGCAGTGCCGGATGCGCCGGGTCTTGGCGTGGAGCTGGACTGGGAGCAGGTGCAAAAAGCGCATGACGCTTACAAGAAACTGCCCGGCGGCGCGCGCAATGACGCAGGTCCGATGCAATACCTGATCCCCGGCTGGACTTTTGATCGTAAACGCCCCGTTTTCGGCCGTCGCTAATTCATATAAGGACTGAATGATGAGTACACAATTTACGACCCCTGTTGTTACCGCTATGCAGGTCATCCCGGTTGCGGGGCATGACAGTATGCTGATGAACCTGAGCGGGGCGCATGCGCCGTTCTTCACCCGTAATATCGTCATTATTAAAGACAATTCTGGTCACACCGGCGTGGGGGAAATCCCTGGCGGCGAGAAAATCCGCCAGACGCTGGAAGAGGCGATCCCGCTGGTGGTGGGTAAAACGCTGGGTGAGTACAAAAACGTGCTGAATGCCGTACGTCATCAGTTCGCCGATCGTGATGCGGGCGGGCGCGGCTTACAAACCTTCGACTTACGTACCACCATTCATGTGGTCACCGGCATTGAAGCGGCGCTGCTTGATCTGTTAGGCCAGCACCTGGGGGTTAACGTGGCATCCCTGCTGGGTGAGGGGCAACAGCGTAGCGAAGTGGAAATGCTTGGCTATCTGTTCTTTGTCGGCAACCGTAAAGCAACGCCGCTGCCGTACCAGAGCCAGCCGGATGAGAAATGCGACTGGTATCGTCTGCGTCACGAAGAGGCGATGACTCCTGATGCGGTCGTCCGCCTGGCGGAAGCGGCATACGAGAAGTATGGCTTTAACGACTTTAAACTGAAGGGCGGCGTTCTGGCGGGAGATGAAGAGGCGGAATCCATTGTAGCACTGGCAAAACGCTTCCCGAATGCCCGCGTGACGCTGGACCCGAACGGCGCCTGGTCGCTGAACGAAGCAATCCAAATCGGTAAGTACCTGAAAGGCTCGCTGGCCTATGCGGAAGATCCGTGCGGGGCGGAGCAGGGTTTCTCTGGCCGCGAAGTGATGGCGGAGTTCCGTCGCGCGACCGGCCTGCCGACGGCCACCAATATGATCGCCACTGACTGGCGTCAGATGGGGCATACGCTCTCCTTGCAGTCTGTGGACATTCCGCTGGCTGACCCGCATTTCTGGACGATGCAGGGATCTGTTCGCGTCGCGCAGATGTGCCATGAGTTCGGCCTGACCTGGGGTTCACATTCCAATAACCACTTTGATATTTCCCTGGCGATGTTCACGCATGTGGCGGCCGCCGCGCCAGGCAAGATCACCGCGATCGACACCCACTGGATCTGGCAGGAAGGTAATCAGCGTCTGACCAAAGAGCCGTTTGAAATCAAAGGCGGTATGGTGCAGGTGCCTGATAAACCAGGTCTTGGCGTTGAGATTGACATGGATCAGGTGATGAAGGCGCACGAGTTGTATCAGCAACACGGCCTGGGCGCGCGTGATGATGCGATGGGAATGCAGTATCTGATCCCGAACTGGACATTCGACAATAAGCGCCCGTGCATGGTGCGCTGACTGTATTGAACCGGTTTCGTCATGGGGTCGGTTCTTCTCCTGGTGTATGCTTAGTACAGTCAACATGCGTAAGGATGCTTTATGAAAATAGTGATCGCACCGGACTCTTATAAGGAAAGTTTGAGCGCTCTTGAGGTAGCGACCGCCATTGAGGAGGGGTTTCGTGAAATCTGGCCTGATGCGGATTACGTAAAACTCCCGGTTGCTGATGGTGGTGAGGGAACGGTTGAAGCGATGGTCGAGGCCACGGCAGGCCGGATTGTTGATGTTGACGTGACGGGCCCGCTCGGTGACAGCGTGCGGGCATTTTATGGGCTTTCTGGCGACGAACGTTCGGCCTTTATCGAAATGGCCGCCGCCAGCGGGCTGGAGTTGGTTCCACCGCAATTACGCGATCCGCTAAAAACCACCTCGTGGGGAACCGGTGAGTTAATTCGCCACGCCCTCGATGCCGGGGTGGAACATATTATTATTGGCCTTGGCGGTAGCGCGACGAATGACGGCGGCGCCGGTATGGTGCAGGCGCTGGGGGCGAAATTGCTGGATGCGCAGCACCAGGAGATTACGCAAGGCGGCGCGGCGCTGGAAGCGCTCTCAAAGATTGATATCAGCGGTATTGATAAACGTCTTGCCGCGTGTCGTATCGAAGTCGCCTGCGATGTCACGAATCCGCTGACCGGGAAAGAGGGGGCATCTGCGGTATTTGGTCCGCAAAAAGGCGCCACGCCGGAGATGATTCAACGCTTAGACGACGCGCTGACGCACTATGCCCGGCTGATTTCCCGCGATCTGGATATTAATGTATTCGAACTGGCGGGCGGCGGCGCGGCGGGCGGTCTGGGAGCCGCATTATATGCGTTTTGCGGCGCGGAGTTACGGCGCGGCATTGAGATCGTGACCGATGCTTTGCATCTGGAGGAGTGCGTTGCTGATGCGGATCTGGTTGTTACCGGAGAAGGGCGCATCGACAGCCAAACGATACACGGCAAAGTGCCTGTCGGCGTGGCAAAGGTCGCGAAACGACATAATAAGCCCGTGATTGGTATTGCAGGTAGCCTGACGGCAGATGTGGGTGTTGTACACCAACATGGGCTGGATGCTGTTTTCAGCGTGATTTATACCATCTGTACGCTGGATGAGGCGCTGGAGAATGCCGCAGAAAATGTGCGTATGACTGCGCGCAATATCGCCGCCACCCTTAACGTGGGGCAACATTTACGTTAACTGCCTGATGGCGCTGCGCTTATCAGGCCTACGGTCACGCACCTGTAGGCCGGTCACGTTGCGCTTATCAGGCCTACGGCCACGCACCTGTAGGCCGGATAAGACGCGCTAGCGTCGCCATCCGGCATCCCCTCATCCTAATATTTTCTTTGCTTCGCGCGCGACGTTGTCCATCTCATCAAGCAGCTCCAGAAACTCGGGTTCAAGCTCCTCTTCTTTGGTACCGCTGCGTAACTGCTGCTCAATTAACTGGCACAAGTTTTTCATGCGCGGCACCCCGCTGTAGCCGCAGCTGCCGTGCAGCGTGTGGATGAGATCCACCAGCCCTTCGGGCGCCTCTCCCACCAGCTGTTCTTCAATTTTGTTACGCACTTCCGGCAGGAAGTCGATGAGCATTTGCAGCAGATCCCGCGCCAGATCGGATTTTCCGGCCGCCTGGCGCAGCGCCAGTTGCCAGTCGAGCGTTGCGTTCGGGTTGACGATAAACTCTGTCGATTCAGCGGCGGGTAATCGGGTTGCTACCACGGCCCCCGGCTTATAGCGTAACAGCAGACTGTGCAGCTTTTCTTCTTCTATCGGCTTGGCCAGATAGTCATTCATCCCCGCGCTCAGCAGCTTCTCTTTCTGACCCGCCATCGCATGTGCCGTCACGGCGATCACCGGCGTTTGCTGCTGATGCGGAAGCTGATGAATCAGCTCACAGGCGCGGATACCGTCCATATCCGGCATCTGAATGTCCATCAGGATCAAATCAAACTGCATCTGTTTGGCCCGCTCCACCGCCTGATGCCCGCTGTCGCAAAGCTCCACATGCTGGACTTTGTCCTCCAGCAGCGCGCCGATCAGCTTCAGGTTGGCCGGGTTATCGTCGACCGCCATTACCGTCATGGCGATTTTATTCTCATCCGTCAGCAGCGGTTCAACATGCTGATTCAAATGGCAGTATTCCGTCAGCGCAGGCAGTAAACGCGTTGAGGTGAGCGGTTTTAACAGACAGGCCGCCGCGCCGCCTTGCTTGAGTTTTTCGGCGTTAATCTGGGCATGGCAAGGCAGCGCCAGCAGCAGGAAGTCCGTCATGGCGGCGGCTTTTGCCAGCCGTTCTTGCTGCATGGTGAGCGGTTCGTTAAAGGTCACCGGAACGCTGATAAGCAGGATATCGTAGTGATCCAGCGGCAACGCTGAGAACGTCGGGCTGTAGATCACCTCCAGCGGCGTGTCGCTCAGCATATCCAGCGTGCATTGCGCGGCGGTGGCGTTCGGTTCGACGTAGGCCAGTCGTTTTCCGACCAGACAGCGCGTTGGCGGCGCGTCGCTTATCACATTCGGGTTGAGATCGAGATTAATGTGGAACCAGAAAGTGGAACCGCGATTGGGCTGACTGTGGAACGAGATATCGCCGCCCATCTCATTGACCAGTTTTTGCGTAATCACCAGCCCCAGACCGGTTCCGCCATGACGGCGTGAAATGCTGGCGTCCGCCTGGCGGAAAGCCTGGAACAGACGCGACTGGTCGCGCTCGGGAATGCCGATGCCGGTATCGCGGATCTGGATTTCAATCTGTACTTTGGTATTACTGAGCGCGCGCTTTTCAACCAGAATGTCGATATTGCCGCTTTCGGTAAATTTAATGGCATTACCGACCAGATTGGTAATGACCTGCTGTAGGCGCAGCGGGTCGCCGATGACGTTATCCGGTACGTCATTTTTGATGTTTAACGTGAGCTCCAGCCCTTTGTCATGGGATGAATGCGCCAGCAGCGTCACCACTTCATCCAGCGTGCTGCGTAGCGGGAAGGGAATGCTTTCCAGAATCAGCTTGCCCGCTTCCAGCTTGGAAAAATCGAGCACGTCATTGATGATCGCCAGCAGGTTGTTGGCCGAACGCTCGATAGTATTGAGGTGATCGCGCTGGGTTGTATTGAGTTCGGTTTTTAGCGTCAGACGGGTAAAGCCAATCACGCCGTTAAGCGGCGTACGCAGTTCGTGCGACATGTTGGCCAAAAACTCAGACTTAATACGCGCCGCTTCCTGAGCGCGCTTCTTCGCCAGATCCAGCTCAACGTTCTGGATCTCCATCTGTTCCAGCGTTTCGCGCAGATCCGAAGTGGCCTGATCGATATTATGCTGCATCTCTTCATGGTAAGCGGCAAGCGACATCGCCATCGAGTTGATGCCGTTTTTCAGCATATCCAGCTCGCCCAGCATAAAGCCCTCGACGCGGCTGTCGAGCTGCCCACGACGAATGCGGTCAACGGTATTGACCATATTACGAATGGGGCCGGTGACGTCGCGCATCAGACGCCAGCCAAAAATTAAGGCAATACCGATACAGAACAGCATCATCACGCTGGAGATGAAAATCTCTTTGTACTGTTGCAGGCGGACGGACTTGAGATCCAGTTCAAGCGCCACATATCCCAACATATTTCTCGGCGTTTTGGCGTCTGTTACGGGGGATTCGTCCGGCGAATACCTTTCGGAGATAATCGGCGTTCGCAGGATCATAATGTCCCCGTGGCGGGTCACGCTCAGCCTGCGGGGAAACGGCTCCCCGGTGGCGAGCTGCATTTCTGACGGATCGAGATGGAAATTGGATGTGACAAACAGCCGGTTATTCTCGTCATAAACGGAAATGGCGCGCACGATGTCGGAGTGGCGGCGATGGAGAACGCTGATGAGCTGCCCGATTGATTCGCGGTTTTGCAGGTTCATGCCATATTCGCTGGAGACCGCAAGAGGTTCGATAATGCTGGCGCCAGCATCTTCCAGTTGACGCTGCAAGTCGTTATAGCGATGCACAACGAAAAAGATACTGAGCAGTAAACCAATGAGGACGGTCGGGGCCAGGATCAGAATCATCATGCGTGCGCGCAGGCTGTAGTTGGTCATGGAGTTCCGTTATGGGACAATTAGGGTCACACTGTTAAATTGAGAAATATCTCGTCGATGGCGCAATTCTACTCTGCAAAACGACGCGTGACGACGCGTCAGATCATAACCGTTACGGTCAATGACCTCGATCCTTTCGGTCAGGGCGTGGCTCGCCATAATGGAAAGGCGCTGTTTATACCGGGATTGCTGCCCCAGGAAAAGGGCGACGTCGTCATTACTGAAGATAAAAAACAGTTCGCCCGCGCGCAAGTTAAGCGTCGCCTGAATGATAGCCCGGAACGGGAAACGCCGCGCTGCCCACACTTTGGCGTCTGTGGCGGCTGCCAGCAGCAGCATGCCAGCGTCGCGCTGCAACAACGCAGCAAAAGCGCCGCGCTGTCGCGCTTAATGAAATGCGATGTCGCCGAGGTGATTGCCGATACGCCGTGGGGCTATCGACGCCGTGCGCGTTTAAGCCTGAATTATCTGCCTAAAACTCAGCAATTGCAGATGGGATTTCGCAAGGCGGGCTCCAGCGATATCGTGGATGTCAGGCAGTGCCCCATTCTGGTGCCCCAGCTTGAGGCGCTGCTGCCCCGCGTCAGGGCGTGTCTGGAAAGTTTGCAAGGAAACCGCCACTTTGGCCATGTCGAGCTGGTACAGGCGGGGAATGGCACCCTGATGGTGCTGCGTTATACGGCGCCCTTGAGCGCGGCGGACAGAGAAAAACTGGAACGCTTTTCGCATTCTGAGGGACTGTCTCTGTTTCTGGCCCCTCAAAGCGACATACTTGAACCGCTTACCGGGGAGGCGCCCTGGTATGATTCAAACGGGCTACGCTTAACCTTCAGCCCGCGCGACTTTATTCAGGTCAACGAAGGGGTGAACCAGAAAATGGTCGCCCGGGCGCTGGAATGGCTGGATATTCAACCTGACGACCGCGTTCTGGATCTGTTCTGCGGCATGGGGAATTTTACTCTGCCGCTGGCGACGCGCGCCGCCAGCGTTGTGGGCGTTGAAGGCGTTCCGGCGCTGGTGGAAAAAGGCCGGGAAAACGCGCGGCGTAACGGATTACAGAATGTGACATTCTTTCACGAAAATCTCGAGGAAGATGTCACGAAGCAGCAATGGGCGAAAAACGGTTTTGACAAAATTTTGCTCGATCCCGCTCGTGCCGGGGCGGCAGGCGTGATGAAACACATTATAAAGTTAAAACCAATTCGTATTGTTTATGTATCCTGTAATCCTGCTACGCTGGCACGGGATAGCGACGCCTTGTTGAATGCCGGATACCAAATTCAGCGGCTGGCGATGCTCGACATGTTCCCACACACTGGGCATCTGGAATCAATGGTGTTGTTTGAGCGTTTGTAATGAGTCATGGCTTGCTGACTTCGGTAGGCCTGGTCCCTTAAGGAGAGGACAATGGTTGCGGTAAGAAGTGCACATCTTAATAAAGCTGGTGAGTTTGATCCGAAAAAATGGATCGCGAGTCTGGGTATCTCCAGCCAGCAGTCGTGTGAACGCTTAGCCGAAACCTGGGCGTATTGCCTGCAACAGACACAAGGACATCCCGATGCGGAACTGTTGCTGTGGCGTGGCGTGGAGATGGTGGAAATCCTCTCTACGTTAAGTATGGATATCGACACGCTGCGGGCGGCGCTGCTCTTCCCTCTGGCTGACGCCAATGTTGTCAGCGAAGATATCCTGCGCGAGAGCGTGGGGACATCGATCGTCAATCTGATTCACGGCGTGCGCGATATGGCGGCGATTCGTCAACTGAAAGCGACGCATAACGATTCCGTTTCCTCCGAGCAGGTGGATAACGTTCGTCGGATGCTGCTGGCGATGGTGGACGACTTCCGCTGCGTGGTCATCAAGCTGGCGGAACGCATCGCCCATCTGCGCGAGGTTAAAGACGCGCCGGAAGATGAACGCGTACTGGCGGCGAAAGAGTGCACCAATATCTATGCTCCGCTGGCTAACCGGCTGGGCATCGGGCAACTGAAGTGGGAGCTGGAAGATTACTGCTTCCGCTATCTGCACCCGGCGGAATACAAGCGGATCGCCAAACTGCTGCACGAACGCCGCATTGACCGCGAGCATTACATTGAAGAGTTTGTCGGGCATCTGCGTTCTGAAATGAAAACCGAAGGCGTGAAGGCGGAGGTCTATGGCCGCCCGAAACACATCTACAGCATCTGGCGCAAAATGCAGAAAAAGCATCTGGCGTTTGACGAGCTGTTTGACGTGCGCGCCGTGCGTATTGTGGCTGAACGTTTGCAGGACTGCTATGCCGCGCTGGGGATTGTGCATACGCACTATCGCCATCTGCCGGACGAGTTCGATGATTACGTCGCCAATCCAAAACCTAATGGCTACCAGTCAATCCATACGGTGGTGCTTGGCCCTGGCGGTAAAACCGTTGAGATCCAGATTCGTACCAAACAGATGCACGAAGATGCCGAACTGGGCGTCGCGGCGCACTGGAAGTACAAAGAGGGAGCCGTCTCCGGGGGGGCGCGCACGGGCCATGAAGACAGAATTGCGTGGCTGCGTAAGCTGATCGCCTGGCAGGAAGAGATGGCGGATTCTGGCGAAATGCTGGATGAAGTGCGCAGCCAGGTCTTTGACGACCGGGTGTATGTCTTTACGCCAAAAGGCGATGTGGTGGATCTGCCCGCAGGCTCCACGCCGCTTGACTTCGCCTACCATATCCACAGCGATGTGGGGCATCGCTGCATCGGGGCGAAAATCGGCGGGCGTATCGTGCCGTTTACCTATCAGTTGCAGATGGGCGATCAGATTGAAATCATCACCCAGAAGCAGCCAAACCCTAGCCGGGACTGGCTCAACCCGAACCTGGGCTATGTGACGACCAGCCGTGGCCGTTCTAAAATCCACGCCTGGTTCCGCAAGCAGGATCGGGACAAGAACATTCTCGCCGGGCGGCAAATCCTCGACGATGAACTGGCGCATTTGGGCATCAGCCTGAAAGAGGCGGAAAAACACCTGCTGCCGCGCTACAACTTCAATGAGCTGGAGGAACTGCTGGCGGCGATTGGCGGCGGGGATATTCGCCTTAACCAGATGGTGAACTTCCTGCAATCGCAGTTTAATAAGCCGAGCGCCGCCGAACAGGATGCCGCCGCGCTGAAACAGCTTCAGCAGAAAACATACGCTCCGCAGAATCGCCGTAAAGACGATGGCCGCGTGGTGGTGGAAGGGGTCGGCAACCTGATGCACCACATTGCGCGCTGCTGCCAGCCGATTCCAGGAGATGAGATTGTCGGGTTTATCACCCAGGGGCGCGGTATTTCCGTACACCGGGCGGACTGCGAACAGCTTGTGGAACTGCGTTCTCATGCACCGGAACGTATCGTGGATGCGGTGTGGGGCGAGAGCTACTCTGCGGGATATTCGCTGGTGGTACGCGTTCAGGCCAACGATCGCAGCGGCTTGTTGCGGGATATCACCACCATTCTGGCTAACGAGAAGGTGAACGTGCTGGGGGTGGCCAGCCGCAGCGACACCCGGCAGCAGCTCGCCACCATCGATATGACCATCGAAATTTACAACCTGCAAGTGCTGGGGCGCGTTCTCAGTAAACTCAACCAGGTGCCGGATGTGATCGACGCGCGTCGTTTGCACGGCAATTAATTTTTCCAGGCCGGATACGCTTTGTAGGCCTGATAAGACGCGTCAGCGTTGCCATCAGGCATTGCCAGCTGCCGGATGGCGGCTGTCGCCTTATCCGGCCTACGTTGGTGACAATTTTCAGGATATTCCAATGAATCAAATCGATCGCCTGCTTGGCATCATGCAACGCTTGCGCGACCCGGAAAACGGCTGCCCGTGGGACAAAGAGCAGACGTTTGCCACCATTGCGCCGTATACCCTTGAAGAAACCTATGAAGTGCTCGACGCCATTGCCCGTGAGGACTTTGACGACCTGCGCGGAGAGTTGGGCGATCTGCTGTTTCAGGTCGTGTTTTATGCGCAGATGGCGCAGGAAGAAGGGCGCTTTGACTTTAATGATATTTGCGCCGCCATCAGCGATAAACTGGAACGTCGCCATCCGCATGTCTTTGCGGACGTTGCCGCTCACAACAGTACCGAGGTATTAGCCCGCTGGGAGCAAATCAAAACCGAAGAGCGCGCGCAGAAAGCGCAGCATTCGGCGCTGGATGATATTCCCCGCAGCTTACCGGCGTTAATGCGCGCGCAAAAAATCCAGAAGCGCTGTTCGAACGTCGGCTTTGACTGGACGACGTTAGGGCCGGTTGTCGATAAGGTGTATGAAGAGATCGACGAGGTCATGTTCGAGGCGCGGCAGGCTGTCGTAGACCAGGCTAAACTGGAGGAGGAAATGGGCGACCTGCTCTTTGCCACCGTCAATATGGCGCGTCATTTAGGGACAAAAGCAGAGACCGCGTTACAAAAAGCCAATGAAAAGTTCGAACGGCGTTTTCGTGAAGTTGAGCGGATTGTTGCGGCGCGAGGCCTGGAAATGACGGGAGTTGATCTGGAAACAATGGAAGAAGTCTGGCAGCAGGTAAAACGCCAGGAAATTGATCTCTAACGAATTTAGGCAGTCAAGGGCGTTTTGTGTGATTTTTTAAATAACAAGCTCTTGATTTACGTCAAAAACATTTACCCCAAAGGGGCTATTTTCTCTTCCCGTTATGTTGATGAAACACCTTGTATACTGCCTCTTCGAGTTATTCGAGTCGCAACAAGGCGGCGACTGAAAGAATCCCCAGGAACATAGAAATGCGATGTGACTGGGGGGAGTGAAGGAAGTTAACACTGGTGCGGCTTGAAGAACGAAGGAGAGGGGATAATGAAAGTTTGTGGCGTACGCCATGTTCGGGTATACTGCTTTCCCGTCCTGGTTATTCCATCGTCTTTTAAACCTAACTTCTCAGGTTCAGCATGACAACGAACTATATTTTTGTGACCGGCGGGGTCGTATCCTCTCTGGGTAAAGGCATTGCCGCAGCCTCCCTCGCAGCCATTCTTGAAGCCCGTGGCCTCAACGTGACCATCATGAAACTGGATCCGTACATCAACGTCGATCCTGGTACTATGAGTCCAATCCAACACGGGGAAGTGTTCGTTACTGAAGACGGCGCCGAAACCGATCTGGACCTGGGTCACTATGAGCGCTTCATTCGCACCAAGATGAGCCGCCGCAACAACTTCACCACGGGTCGTATTTACTCCGACGTTCTGCGTAAAGAACGCCGTGGCGACTATCTGGGCGCAACCGTACAGGTTATCCCGCACATCACCAACGCGATTAAAGAGCGCATCATCGAAGGCGGCGAAGGCCACGACGTGGTGCTGGTCGAAATCGGCGGTACTGTCGGTGATATCGAGTCCCTGCCGTTCCTGGAAGCGATTCGTCAACTGGCGGTTGATATCGGTCGTGAGCACGCGCTGTTTATGCACCTGACGCTGGTGCCGTACATGGCCGCGGCAGGCGAAGTCAAAACGAAACCGACGCAGCACTCCGTTAAAGAACTGCTCTCCATCGGTATCCAGCCGGATATTCTGATCTGCCGTTCCGATCGTGCCGTTCCGGCCAATGAACGTGCGAAGATTGCATTGTTCTGTAACGTTGCTGAAAAGGCCGTTATTTCTCTGAAAGACGTCGATTCTATTTATAAAATTCCGGGCATGTTGAAATCTCAGGGTCTGGACGATTATATTTGTAAACGATTCAGCTTAGACTGCCCGGAAGCGAACCTGGCCGAATGGGAACAGGTTATCTACGAAGAAGCGAACCCGGCGGGCGAAGTGACTATCGGTATGGTCGGCAAGTACATTGAACTGCCGGATGCCTATAAGTCGGTGATTGAAGCGCTGAAACACGGTGGCCTGAAGAACCGTGTCACCGTCAACATCAAGCTGATCGATTCGCAGGATGTTGAAACGCGCGGCGTCGAAATTCTGAAAGATTTGGACGCTATCCTGATCCCAGGCGGCTTCGGCTACCGTGGTGTTGAAGGTAAGGTCGCGACGGCGCGTTATGCGCGTGAAAACAATATTCCTTATCTGGGTATTTGCCTGGGTATGCAGGTTGCGCTGATTGAATTTGCGCGCAACGTAGCGGGTATGGAAAACGCCAACTCAACGGAATTTGTGCCAGACTGTAAGTACCCTGTTGTGGCGCTGATTACCGAGTGGCGTGACGAGAACGGCAACGTTGAAGTCCGTACTGAGAAGAGCGATCTGGGTGGCACCATGCGTCTTGGCGCGCAGATGTGTCAGCTTTCCGATGAGAGTCTGGTTCGCCAGATGTACGGTACGCCGACAATCACTGAGCGCCATCGTCACCGCTATGAAGTCAACAACATGTTGTTGAACCAAATTGAAGCTGCGGGTCTGCGCATTGCGGGCCGTTCCGGGGATGATCAGTTGGTCGAGATCATCGAAGTGCCGAACCATCCGTGGTTCGTTGCCTGTCAATTCCACCCGGAATTTACTTCAACGCCGCGTGACGGGCATCCGCTGTTTGCAGGCTTTGTGAAAGCCGCCAGCGAATATCAGAAGCGTCAGGCGAAGTAAGAAGTAAAAAAGTTAGAACGGCAACGCGTACCAAAGGTACGCGTTGTTTGTCTGGAGTTTTAGTTTAACTTGTACTGAGGAAAACCTAATGTCCAAAATCGTTAAAGTCATCGGTCGTGAAATCATCGACTCCCGTGGTAACCCGACTGTTGAAGCCGAAGTACACCTGGAAGGTGGTTTCGTTGGTATGGCAGCCGCTCCGTCAGGTGCTTCTACGGGTTCCCGCGAAGCGCTGGAACTGCGCGATGGCGACAAATCCCGTTTCCTGGGTAAAGGCGTAACCAAAGCTGTTGCAGCGGTTAACGGCCCGATCGCTCAGGCAATCCTTGGCAAAGATGCCAAAGATCAGGCTGGCATTGATAAAATCATGATCGACCTGGACGGTACTGAAAACAAATCTAACTTCGGTGCGAACGCGATCCTGGCTGTGTCTCTGGCTAACGCCAAAGCCGCTGCGGCCTCTAAAGGTCAGCCGCTGTACGAGCACATCGCTGAACTGAACGGCACCCCGGGCAAATACTCCATGCCGGTTCCGATGATGAACATCATCAACGGCGGCGAGCACGCTGACAACAACGTTGATATCCAGGAATTCATGATTCAGCCGGTTGGCGCTAAAACCCTGAAAGAAGCAGTGCGTATGGGTTCTGAAGTGTTCCACAACCTGGCTAAAGTTCTGAAAGCTAAAGGTATGAACACTGCTGTTGGTGACGAAGGCGGCTATGCGCCGAACCTGGGCTCCAACGCTGAAGCACTGGCTGTTATCGCTGAAGCGGTTAAAGCTGCTGGCTACGAGCTGGGCAAAGACATCACTCTGGCGATGGACTGCGCAGCATCTGAATTCTACAAAGACGGCAAATACGTTCTGGCTGGCGAAGGCAACAAAGCGTTCACCTCTGAAGAATTCACTCACTTCCTGGAAGACCTGACCAAACAGTACCCGATCGTTTCTATCGAAGACGGTCTGGACGAGTCTGACTGGGACGGTTTCGCATACCAGACCAAAGTGCTGGGCGACAAAATCCAGCTGGTTGGTGACGACCTGTTCGTAACCAACACCAAGATCCTGAAAGAAGGTATCGACAAAGGCATCGTTAACTCCATCCTGATCAAATTCAACCAGATCGGTTCTCTGACCGAAACGCTGGCTGCTATCAAGATGGCGAAAGACGCTGGCTACACTGCCGTTATCTCTCACCGTTCTGGCGAAACTGAAGACGCGACCATCGCTGACCTGGCTGTTGGTACCGCAGCAGGCCAGATCAAAACCGGTTCTATGAGCCGTTCTGACCGTGTTGCTAAATACAACCAGCTGATTCGTATCGAAGAAGCGCTGGGCGAAAAAGCGCCGTACAACGGTCGTAAAGAGATTAAAGGTCAGGCGTAATCCTGCTTTCACTCTTAACGTAAAAAACCCGCTCCGGCGGGTTTTTTTATGTCTGTAATATATTCTTATTTGAAAATTTTAATGATCGATTTGATCTTTGTCACTTTGTTATTATTTTACAGAGAGTAATTTAATGGTGTGACTATTTACTAATATGTGTTTTTATATTTATCATTAATAAATAATAGAAATATTGAATGGATAATGAATTGGAAGACATACTGGCGAAAACGGGCATGAAAAAAAAGGATGCTACTATCCTGATTAAGCTGGCAAAAAGGAAACATATCAGCTTGGGTCGGGCATTTTTTTTGTATGCATGGAAATATTATGCCTGGAGTGGAGCTTTACTATTGGCAGTCATTTTTGCCTCCCTTTCTGAGGGAATTGAGTACTTTATAGTAAACGTTCTCTTCTGTATTGCTGTAGCTCTAGTTTCACTCTTCTTTACACCCTTTGTCATAAATTTAATTCGGAGTATTAAAATTCAAGTTAAGTTGATCGGAAAATAACAGGAGGTTATTTTGAGTAGTTATGGATTAATGAATTTACAGCGCGAAAAAGAAAAGATTGACCGACTTGTCTATGATATCGGTTTTCAATATCTTCATGATCCGGCTATGCGTTCAAAATATATGATCGAGGAACGTAGAGTTACATCATATTGCCTTGATGAATATCGGTATGGAAAATTAGATTTTGGCAGGGCGATGGATAGATTACGTGAATATCATATGTCTTTAACTAAATATTATATGCAATTAAAAATGGGGAGTATTAAATTATATGCAATAGCTGAGCGTGAAAGAGAAAGGCATTCTACACTTACCATAACATTAAAACGAGTTGGATTTGTTAGTGGGACAATGCAAGTTATCGGTGGTTTTGGTTTATGTAAAGCAACCCTTGGAGCTGCATGTAAAAGTTATGGAGTTCCTTTAATGATGCAGGGAAGCGAGAATATTTGGGAAAATGGTTATTATTTATTATATCATGAAGACCCCAGGAAAATGCCTTTGCGGTATGCCTACCGTCAGGCAACAAAGCTTTTGGGCGGGGATGAAAAGGATGGTGATATTGCTTTTTCAACGGGAGATCTTGTTCTTTCTTTCGGTTCAGCCTCAACGCTGACATTGAGAACAGATTCGTGGAAATTATTCCGCTATATACAGGAAGATTATATTCGCAGCTGGAGAACCTTGGGAGCTGTTGGAAGCGCGAGTGAGTTAGCCGGTGATGCAGTTAGTGGATTCACCATTTATCAACTTCTTGGTGGAGAAAGTACTAACTGGGCTGAATTGAGGGAATAAGGAAATGATCTTCAAAACATATGATCAGAATGATAAGTCTTTAACTGAAAGTATTAAACTTGCGGGTTTAAGTGAATATAAAGCACAGAAACTTATTCGTTTTGCTAATGAAAATAAAATAAGTTTGCAGAAAGCTTATTGGCTAAAAGATGCAAGTGTTATCAGAGTTGATATTATCATGGTTTCGATTTTATTACTCTTTGCCTTTTCAATTGCACAAAAGGACTTCAGTGAATTATGGTCTTTCTTTTTAATATTCGGTTTGTCGTTTTTTGTCATTGAATTAACCTGTCGATTTCATAAAGGCTACTTTAAGATATGGAGAATTTATATCAAGTTGCGAGGGCTGTAAGTGACTGGTTTAGTGGTACGTTGTTTTTCTCTATACTTTTCCCTGCAACAATGAGATATTTATAATTTATATACTTTGTTGCCTCACCTTAGCCTTGATTTCAGTTTTCTTTAACTCTTTCTTTATCAATCTGGTTTGGGGCATCAAGGTTCAGATTAAACTAATGGGTAAGCGGTAGAGAAACTAAGCTCGATATATGCTTTGTGGGGAACAGCGGAATCTTACCTTAAACAGCTGCTGTGCATGACCTTAGCGAGGTTTTCTGCGATAATCACTGATTATCCCCTTAACAGAGAATGCTATGCAGTACCCGATTAACGAGATATTCCAGACCCTGCAAGGTGAGGGTTACTTTACCGGCGTCCCCGCCATTTTTATTCGTTTACAGGGATGCCCGGTTGGCTGTGCCTGGTGCGATACCAAACACACCTGGGATAAGCTTGAAGATCGGGAAGTGTCGTTATACAGCATCCTGGCGAAGACCAAAGAGAGCGACAAGTGGGGCGCGGCAAGTAGTGAAGACCTGCTGGCGGTGATAAGCCGACAGGGGTATACCGCGCGTCATGTCGTGATCACCGGCGGTGAGCCCTGTATCCATGACCTGATGCCATTGACCGATTTACTTGAGAAGAATGGATTCAGCTGTCAGATTGAAACCAGCGGCACACACGAAGTGCGCTGTACGCCGAATACCTGGGTGACGGTTTCGCCGAAGGTGAATATGCGCGGTGGCTATGACGTCCTGTCGCAGGCGCTGGAGCGTGCGAATGAAATCAAGCACCCTGTTGGTCGCGTCCGTGATATTGAAGCGCTGGATGAGCTATTGGCGACGCTGAGCGACGATAAGCCGCGAATCATTGCCTTGCAGCCAATCAGCCAGAAAGAAGACGCGACGCGTCTGTGCATTGAAACCTGTATCGCGCGTAACTGGCGCTTATCAATGCAGACACACAAATATCTGAATATTGCGTGATAAAAAATCGTTAGCGCGTTCGCCGGGGGCGCTTCGCTTGCCCGGCCTACGGTCATACTCATTTGTAGGCCGGATAAGACGCAACGCGTCGCCATCCGGCACGTTCGCCCGTTCATTTACAGGCCGGATAAGACGCGAGATAAGGAATACTACGCGTTCGACCAGCTTTGAATCGAATCGACGTTATCCAGATTGCCATGCAGCACTTCATACGACTTTTTCAAAATCACATCGGTGTATTGCGTTAAGTCGCGGAAAATCCCTTTATTCAGCGCGTCATAGCGTCTGGCATTGCTCTCTATCGGCATAAACACATCTTTTACCCGCACCATTTTTTCAACCGCGGTCTCATAGTTCGGGTACAGACCAAGTCCTATGGCCGTGTTAATTGCCGCTCCCAGACTCGCGCAGCCATTTATCACATTGCGTCTGGCAGGGAGATTGAACACATCGGCAAAGATTTGCATAAACAGGTCGCTATTCGAACCACCCCCGGTGATGATCACATGTTTAGCAAAGTGGTTCATTTCATTGCACATATTGTCGTAGTTGTTTTTCAGCGTCAGCGCAACGCTCTCCAGAATAGAACGGTAAATCCATGCGTAATCCATGCTGGAATCAAAGCCGATCATGATTCCTCGCTTGAACGGTTCCCAGGGATTGGTCAGCCAGTCGAGAACCGTCATTAAACCGTTACAGCCAGGCGGTACGCCGGCCGCTTTCTTATTGAGTAAATCTTCCGGCGACAGCCCCTGTGCTTTGGCGTCCTGAATCAGTGATTCGCCCAACATATCCCGCAGCCAACTGACCGTCCACATGCCTTTACGAATACCGTAGCCTTCATAGAGCAGGGTTTCGGGAATAGAAGACATAATCGGCCAGTAAGCGACCGGATCTTTGGGGAGCGCTTTGCCGTTCATCATCAGGGCGATATAAGTGCCTAATGAGATAACTGCGGTTTCATCGTCCAGCAATCCTGCGCCCAGTGCTTCCACCGGTTTGTCGCTGGTGGTGCAGACCACGGGTAAGCCAACAGGGAAACCTGTTGCCAGGGCGGCGGCTTCAGTCAGATGACCGAGCACGCTTCCCGGCATCTGGACGTCAAACAGCATCCTGCGCGGAATGTTGAACTTCTTCATCACCGCATCGTCATCGCTCCACGCCCAGGTTTTGTAATCCACCGGCCACTGCCCAAAGTAGTTGGCGATATTGTCTTTAAACTCACCGGTTAAGCGATGCGACAGATAACCTGAAAATGAGGTGACATAAGCCACATCGGAGTTGGTATGCTCGTAGGGACGGGTTACGCGCGCGTCCTGCCAGCTAATCAGCGGAGCTGCGGGCGTGCCGTCGGCTTTTAATAATGCGCGACAGCAACGGATGGAACCCAGACCGATTCCAGCAATGTCTTTTCTGTCACCCGAAAACTGACTCATCAGGTCTTGCCCTGCGGAGCATAAAGACGTCCATAAATCATCATCAGGATGTTCTGCCGTATTGGCATCGGGTGTATACATGGGCTGTAACAATCCTTTCCCTTCGCACACCACATTCCCTTCGAGATCGTACATCACGACCTTCGTACTCTGACTTCCGCCATCAATTCCAATGATGTATTTCGTCGACATTGTCATTCTCCTTAATTTTCTCTCTTCACTCGCCGGAGGCTTCTGCGCCCAGCGATGTCATCTTTTCCGGTGTGGCGTTAGCGGTACGAATTTTGCGAAAGAGCAAAAAGGTAAACAGAATCACCATACACAGCGCCGCCAGTCCCATCAGCCACATGTTGCGATAGGCTTCCGCTGCCGGGAGCGTGTCCTGCCAGTGGCCTACGATCGGATAAACAAAAACGTCGGGTAGAAAACCGATAACCGAGCAGATACCTACCGTCGTTCCCATGATGTAAGACGGCGTTCTGGCTTCACCAGGGCAGGCCCAGTAAAGCCCGCGTGAGGCGTAGCAGGTGAAGCCCAACAGCAGAATCAGGCCGATCCCCATCACGACAGACTGTGGATTTGAGTTGGTGACCAGCAGCGCAATAAGCGCGATGGCTCCGACAATGGAGAGAAGCTGAATGACGCGCGTCGGCGATTTAATTTTGCTGTAAGTGGTAATGATGCCGCCCAGCGGGCCACAGATAGCGCGGAAAATTTTGTTGATCACAATGCCCATGTAACTCGCGGCGACCAGCGACATGCCATACATTTCGGTCAGGTAGTTGGTGGAGTAGCTGAGGATGGCATAGATCGTAAAGACGCCGAAGATGACCATGCTGCAATACCAGGTGGTGCTGATGCGTAACACGGCCAGAATATCGCTGAGCTGGAATGATTTTTTCTCTTCTTTCGCCGCGCTGCTGTGATGATGACCATCGCTGACGAAGAACCAGCACAGGATGCCCAGCAGGATATAGACCACGCTGTAAATCAGAATCACCGTTTTCAGGCTGTTGCTGTCATCCGGCGCGAAGCGAGAAAAGACCCACATGGTAAACACTGCCAGCGACATCACGCCGACGCCGCGCAGCCCTTCCATCCAGCCCATAATTTTGCCTTGTTCACTGTGATCGCCAAGCAGCGACGCGGCTTTAATGGATACGGACCACAGCATCAGGATTGTCGTAATCGCGAACGCGACCTGAATGCACAGCATGACCCATAACGGTGGATATGTCGCCATGACCAGACCGAGTAGTCCGGTAATAATCATTGCGGAGGTAATCATTTTGCGATGGGAAAATTTATCGGCGATGATTCCGCTGGGTGCATAAAGAATAATAGCAGCAACACCAAAGGTACTCATTATTAGCCCTATTTCGGTATTGCTAAATCCCATAAATTTTGCCATGGGAATTTGATATATATAGCGTAAATAAGCCAGATCAAAACTGACGCCACCGCTAAAACTAATAATGGCGAGGGTTATCCAGCGGCGATATGAGTTGTGTTGCATATCGAATTCCCATTTGTAATGGACAAAAAAAAGAGAAAAGTAAGCCGCCTTTTCAGGAGGATTACTTTTCTCAGGTCTCTAGTAATTACGTTAGAAATAGCATGGAAGGGCAGCTTATAGTGTGAGAATAATCACGCTTCTTGTTTTTTACCATAATTACAAAGCGAACGGTTCATCTGTGATTACGATCACATTAGATGTCTGGAGGTTATGCTAAAAATTTACGCCAGTTACCAGAGATAATGAGAAAGGTAACTTCCCTCTCGCGGGGGAAGTTACCTTTCTTTTTTTTTGCCTGAAGGAATTTGGAGCCAACTATGTCGATCGAATCTCTCAATGCATTCTCAATGGATTTTTTCTCCCTGAAAGGGAAAACAGCAATTGTAACGGGCGGGAACAGTGGTCTGGGTCAGGCTTTCGCAATGGCGCTGGCGAAAGCCGGAGCCAACCTTTTTATTCCCAGCTTCGTAAAGGATAACGGTGAAACGAAAGAACTCATTGAAGCACAAGGTGTTGAAGTGGCGTTCATGCAAGTGGACATCACCGAGAAAGGCGCGCCGCAGAAGATTATTGCCGCCTGCTGCGAGCGTTTTGGCACGGTAGATATTCTGGTGAACAACGCCGGGATCTGTAAGCTGAATAAGGTTCTGGACTTTGGCCGCGCGGACTGGGACCCGATGATTGATGTCAACCTGACCGCGGCGTTTGAGCTGAGCTATGAAGCGGCAAAAATTATGATCCCACAAAATAGCGGGAAAATTATTAATATCTGCTCTTTGTTCTCTTATCTTGGCGGGCAGTGGTCTCCGGCTTATTCAGCAACCAAGCATGCGCTTGCTGGTTTTACCAAAGCATATTGCGATGAACTTGGGCAATATAATATTCAGGTTAACGGTATTGCGCCGGGTTATTATGCCACTGATATTACGCTGGCAACCCGCAGTAACCCGGAAACTAATCAGCGTGTACTGGATCATATTCCGGCCAATCGTTGGGGTGATACTCAGGATCTTATGGGGGCGGCGATATTCCTCGCCAGTCAGGCATCAAATTATGTTAATGGTCATCTTTTGGTTGTCGATGGCGGTTATCTGGTGCGTTAATTTTAATATCGGTGGTTTCTGGTTTTTATTTTATTCTGCATTGACTATCAGGAAGGATTTATTATGTCATTATCCCGTGAAGCGATTGTTGACCAGTTAAAAGAAATTGTGGGTTCCGGGCGTGTTATTACGGATGAAACCGTATTAAAGAAAAACAGTATTGACCGTTTTCGCAAATATGCGGATATTCACGGCGTTTACACGCTGCCCATTCCGGCGGCCGTGGTTAAGCTCGGTTCGACGGAGCAGGTCTCTCGTGTTCTGGCATTCATGAATCAGCATAAAATCAATGGCGTGCCGCGTACCGGCGCATCTGCGACGGAAGGCGGTCTGGAAACTGTCGTCAAAGATTCTGTGGTGCTGGACGGCGCAGGGATGAATCAAATCCTGAGTATTGATATCGAAAACATGCAGGCAACCGCGCAATGTGGCGTACCGCTTGAGATTCTGGAAAACGCGCTGCGTGAAAAAGGCTATACCACCGGGCACTCGCCGCAGTCTAAGCCGCTGGCGCAGATGGGCGGTCTGGTCGCCACTCGCAGTATCGGCCAGTTCTCCACGCTGTACGGCGCGATTGAAGATATGGTGGTGGGGCTGGAAGCCGTACTGGCGGACGGAACCATTACCCGCATCAAAAACGTGCCTCGCCGGGCGGCCGGGCCGGATATCCGCCACATCATCATTGGGAACGAAGGTGCGCTGTGCTACATCACTGAAGTTACAGTGAAAATCTTTAAGTTCACGCCCGAAAACAACCTCTACTACGGCTATGTGCTGGACGACATGAAAACCGGTTTCGACATCCTGCGTGAAGTCATGGTGGAAGGCTATCGCCCCTCCATTGCGCGCCTGTACGACGCCGAAGATGGAACCCAGCACTTCACGCATTTTGCCGACGGCAAATGTGTGCTGATTTTTATGGCTGAAGGCAATCCGCGACTGGCGCAAGCCACCGGCGAAGGGATTGCGGAGATCGTGGCGCGCTACCCGCAGTGCCAGCGGGTAGACAGCAAACTTATTGAAAACTGGTTCAACCATCTGAACTGGGGGCCGGAAAAAGTGGCTGCCGAACGCGTACAGATCCTGAAAACCGGCAATATGGGCTTTACGACGGAAGTATCTGGTTGCTGGAGCTGCATCCATCAAATCTACGAAAGCGTGATCAACCGTATCCGTACCGAGTTCCCGCATGCGGACGATATCACCATGCTGGGCGGCCACTCTTCTCACAGCTATATCAACGGCACCAACATGTATTTTGTGTACGACTACAACGTGGTGGACTGCAAGCCGGAAGAGGAGATTGATAAGTACCATAACCCGCTCAACAAGATCATCTGCGAAGAGACGATCCGTCTTGGTGGTTCAATGGTGCATCACCACGGCATTGGTAAGCACCGCGTTCACTGGAGCAAGCTGGAACACGGTAGCGCCTGGCCGCTGCTGGAAGGTCTCAAGCGCCAGTTTGATCCAAACGGTATTATGAATACAGGCACGATCTACCCGATTGAAAAATAGAGAGTTATACGCAAAATCCTTTAAGCTGCATCAGGCAGCTTAAAGGGCGAAGCGTATAAACGGCTTCTCAACCGGGAAGCCGCGACTTTACCGGACAATGAAGGGGCTACGATGAACACTTCACCGGTGCGAATGGATGATTTACCGCTGAATGGTTTTCATTGCCGCATTGCTGCGCTGACATTCGGCGCGCATTTGACCGATGGCTATGTATTAGGCGTCGTCGGCTATGCCATGATCCAACTGACCCCCGCCATGCAACTGACGCCTTTTATGGAAGGGATGATTGGCGGCTCGGCGCTGGTTGGACTTTTTCTCGGTAGCCTGATCCTGGGATGGGTATCTGATTATATCGGGCGTCAGAAAATTTTTACCTTCAGCTTTATGCTGATAACCATCGCCTCTTTCCTACAGTTTTTTGCCACAACGCCGGAACAGCTTATTGGCTTGCGCATTCTGATTGGTATCGGCCTTGGCGGTGACTACTCGGTTGGTCATACATTGCTGGCTGAATTTGCGCCGCGTCGCCATCGGGGAATATTACTGGGCGCATTCAGTGTGGTGTGGACTATCGGCTATGTTCTGGCGAGCCTGGTGGGGCACCATTTTATTCAGGAAACGCCGGATGCCTGGCGCTGGCTGCTGGCATCGGCATCATTACCCGCGCTGTGCATTACGTTCTTACGCTGGGGAACGCCGGAGTCGCCTCGCTGGCTGATGCGTCAGGGGCGGATAACAGAGGCGTATGCGATTGTGCACCGCTACTTTGGCACGCATGTGCTGCTCGGCGATGAGGTGACGGCGCCGACGAGCAGACATATCAAAACGCTATTTTCAACGCATTACTGGCGAAGAACCGCGTTTAACAGCGTGTTCTTTGTCTGCCTGGTGATCCCGTGGTTTGTGATTTACACCTGGCTTCCCACCATTGCACAAACGATCGGTCTTGAAAATGCGCTAACCGCCAGCCTGATGCTTAACGCGCTGCTGATTGTTGGTGCGCTGCTGGGGCTGTTGTTAACACACCTGTTGGCGCACCGCCAATTTCTGCTCGGCAGTTTTATGCTGCTCGCCGCGACGCTTGTCGTCATGGCCTGTTTACCAGCGGGAAGCAGCCTGACGCTGTTGCTATTTGTGTTGTTCAGTACCACCATTTCTGCCGTCAGCAATCTGGTGGGGGTTCTGCCTGCGGAAAGCTTCCCGACGGATATTCGTTCCCTGGGCGTCGGGTTTGCCACGGCAATGAGCCGATTAGGGGCGGCGATCAGCACCAGTTTGTTGCCCTGGACGCTGGCGCAGTGGGGAATGCAGGTCACGCTATTACTGCTGGCTGGGATATTAGTCATCGGATTTGTGGTGACCTGGCTGTGGGCGCCGGAAACCAAGGCGCTGCCGCTGGTGGCTGCCGGGAGTGTGGACAAAAGACAGGGAGGTGTGAATGAACATTCTGTTAGCGTTTAAGGCAGAGCCCGATCCCGGCATGCTGGCGGAGAAAGACTGGCAGGCGGCGACGGTGGATACCCACGGCCCGGATGTCTCCTTGCTGCGTTGCTCTCCAGGTGCGGATGAACAGGCGGCGGCAGCGTTGCTGCTGGCTCAGCGCAATGGGGGCTGTGAGATGACGTTGACTGCGTTAAGCATCGGCGACGAGCGGGCGCTCCACTGGTTACGCTATTTTGTCGCGCTGGGTTTTGAGACGCCGGTGTTGCTGGAGACGACGGCAGACCTGCGGTTTGCTCCCGAATTTATCGCCAGGAACATTGCCGACTGGCAGCGTAATCACGGTGCGGATCTGATTATAACGGGCTGTCAGAGTAGCGAGGGTCAGAACAGTCAGACGCCATTTCTGGTTGCTGAAATGCTGGCGTGGCCCTGTTTTACCCAGGTGGAGCGTTTTACGCTTGAGCCTCCTTTTATTGTGGTTGAGCAGCGAACGATGACCGGGTTTCGGCGTTGTCGGGTACGGTTCCCGGCCGTCATCGCCGTCAGGCAGTGTGGTGAAGTGGCGCTTCCCGTACCGGGGATGCGCCAGCGTCTGGCGGCGGCGAAAGCAGACGTCGAGCGTCGGAACGTTGTGGTTGAGACAACACCAGCGGTTCAGTGCCTGCGTCTGGAGAGGCCGGAGCAGCGGCGGCATGCAACGATTATCAGCGGCGCGACGGCGCAGGAAAAAGCCCGGAGGCTATGGGCGGATTATTTGCGCCAGAGGATGCCGTCATGAAAATTGCCATCATTACTGACTCGCATGAGTGTGCGGCGATGGCGAGCTGGATCGCAGAGAATGCGCTTTGCACCGCAGAACTGGAGCGCTGGATTATCGATCCCGTGCCGGATGTTGCAGAGCAGGTGCTGGATGCGCTGGCGGCGCAATGGCTGCGGACACCTGTTGATATGCTGATCTTTCCGGCAGGTAGTCCGGGCGATGAACTGGCGACGCGACTCGCCTGGCGTCTGCATGGCGGCAGCCTCTGTCAGGTTCAGGCTGTGGATGTGCGACAAGGCCTGGTGAAAAAATCCCACTGGGGGAATGCACTGACGGCAACGTTGCAAATTACCGCACGCCCTTTGTGCCTGTCGCTGGCGCGACAGCCGGAGGTGAGCGCTTCTGGTCATTCCTTGCCTGTGATGACGGAATATCTGATTACCCCCACGGCGCCCCCCGACTGGCTGGATAAGGTGGAAAGCGTAAATAGCGTCGCTACCCATCCTTTGTTACGTGCCGGGCGCGTACTGGTGGTTGGGCAAGGGGGAAGTGAAGCGGATGCAGATAAGATTACCGCGCTTGGTCAGGCGCTTGATGCTGAGGTAGGGTACAGCCGTGCGCGGGTGATGAACGGCGGTTTTGATGCCGATCGCGTGACTGGAATATCGGGGCATCTGCTGTCGCCGGATGTCTGTATCGTGGCTGGCGCGTCAGGAGCGGCGGCGTTGATGGCCGGAGTACGCCAGAGCCGTTTTGTTGTGGCGATAAACCACGATGCCAGCGCGCCGGTTTTTGCGCAGGCGGATGTCGGGATTGTCGATGACTGGCTACCGGTGCTGGAAGAGTTGGTCCGCTGCAAAAATGCCTGATGGCGCTACGCTTATCAGGCCTACGTGTAGGCTACAAAATGCCTGATGGCACTATGCTTATCAGGCCTACGTGTAGGCTACAAAAATGCCTGATGGCGCTATGCTTATCAGGCCTACGTGTAGGCCGGATAAGACGATTTATCGTCGCCATCCGGCATTGCCCGGCTTAATTAAGGTGTTTCGCTAACGTCCAGACGTCGGTATTGGTGGTGGAAAGCGCCGCCACACCGGCTTTCATCGCATTGCGGGCGTCTTCTTCATCGCATACCAGCCCCCCGGCAATCAGCGGCTGGCGTATCTTCTCTGTCACCCAGCCCAACACTTTCGGCATACAGCCCGGCAGGATCTCAATACAGTCCGGGTTTGACTGCGCGACCTGCTTATCAATATTGTGAAATGAAATGGAATCAACGATAAACAGACGGTGAATACAGAAAAAACCTTCCGCTCTGGCGGCTTTCAGCATTGCCGCTTTCGTGCTGATGATGCCATCCGCTTCGGTGACCAATTTTAAAAACTGGATCACGACCTCTTTATTTGACGCCCCCTCCAGCAGATCAACGTGGATAAACGCATATTTACCCGCATTTTTTATTTTCTTCACAATCGCGCTGATGGTGCAAATGTTCCCGTACAGCACGGAGATGAACTGACATTCGGAATCAATGGCTAACTGTAGGCTGGCGTTATCTTTAACGGCGGCAATCACCGGATTTTGGCGGAGCAGGTGTAACAGGGGCATAGATTATCCTTATATACTCGTCATACTTCAATTTGCTGGTGCGTTGGCTTTCCTCGCAACTCGAATTATTTAGAGTATCAAATTAGCCAAATCGGTAAGTGATGCCAAACCCAGATGCCGGGTAGCGCCACTGTTGCAGCGTTTTTTCATCACACAGTAGTCGACAGGCGCCACACTCCAGGCAGCCGCGAAAGTCGACTTGCAGGCCCCCTTCCGGCGTGCGGGAAAAGAGTCCGGCGGGGCAGGACGTGATCAGCCGTTCTGCCGTTTTGCTGTCGACAGCGGCAGCCGTAACAATATGGGAAATATCGGCGGGGCGCCAGATGTTGCGGGCTACAGACATCGTAAGCTCCTGATAATATCGCCTGCCAGATGGCGCAGGCCGTGACGGCGAAAATGACGCCAGACGATCTGGCGCAGTGGCGGCACAGGATGATGCCCCTGATGCCAGAGTTCGTGAGAAATATCCTGCATTAATGCAGGCCATTGACGATACCATCCCGGGCGCTGCAACAGCGCGGGAACATCCCGATAGCGTTGCAAAACCTCCCACAGCAGACTGTGCCGGATGTCCTGATGATAGGCCGGGAACAGATTTTGCGGCGCATGTTTCTGGCAGGCGTTAATCAGGGTTTGCGCGGCCGCCTGAGCGCCGATGAGCGCCATATCCATACCGCGTACGGAGAAGCCGGTATTGACGCAGCTGCGCAACGCATCGCCTGTCAGCAGCCAGCCTTCGCCTGCGTACTGGACGGGCATGCTGTGTAAGCCGCCTTCCGGCACCAGATGCGCGCCGTACTCCAGCGTTTCGCTGCCTCTGAGCAAAGGACGCAGCGCCGGATGCGCTTTGAGCCGTTCCAGCATTTCGACTGTCGGAATGTCGCTCTGTGCAACAGAAGAGAGTGGACACACGACGCCTAAAGAGAGCGTCTCCTGGTTGGTATAAAGAAACGCGCCGCCGGGGAGATCGCCGCAAATTTCTCCGCTAAACAACATGGCGGCACCTTCCGCCCCGGACAATCGGAAGCGCTCTTCAAGCGTCTGTTTATCCAGCGCCAGCACCTCCTTGATCCCCAGCGCCATTGATGTCGCGGCGGGGCGAGGCAGGAATCCATACCGTTCCGCCAGCACGCTGTTTGCTCCTTCTGCCAGCACGACATAACGGGCGCGCAGCGTTTCATCTTCGCACATGACGCCGCAGACTCGGCCATCTTCAATATGGAGCGCTTCAACCGTAACGCCGTTAACGCACTGTACCCCTGCGGCCTCGGCCTGAGCGACAAACCAGGGATCGAAGCGGGCGCGCAGCAGGCTCCATGAGTCACCGTCTGGTTGCAGGCTGGACCAGGTTGTCGCGCCATCACGGGTTAATAGCGTGAGGTTTTCCTGAGTGATACGGCGTTCAAGGGGGGCGGACTGGTGAACGTCGGGAAGAAGTTCGGCGAGCGCATGACAATATAAACGACCGCCGGAAAGATTTTTGCTGCCGGGAAACTCACCGCGTTCAAGCAGCAGGACTGAGAGTCCAGCCCGCGCACAGCGTAAAGCACAAGCAGTGCCCGCTATCCCTGCACCGATGATGATGATATCGAAATCGTCAGCCATGTTGTGCTCCAGAAATCCTGAGAACACAACCCTAACATAACGTTATTTAAGGAAAATTGACCCGCGACACAAACGAAAAAATCACTCGCCGCGATACACGCAGCCTGCTGTGCAGGTCTCTTTCACCATTACTGCGCTCAGCAGCGGTACGGCAGGTTTAACCTGATCCCAAATCCATTTTGCCAGCACTTCGCTGGTTGGATTTTCCAGACCTGGAATATCGTTCAGATAATAATGATCCAGACGATCGTACGTCGGTTTGAACGCGGCTTTCAGTTCGGCGAAATCCATGATCCAACCGGTATGCGGATCGACGTCACCGGTAATTTCAAGGCGCACCATAAATGAATGACCATGCAGGCGGCCACATTTATGCCCTTCCGGTACGTGGGGCAGGCGGTGAGCGGCTTCAAAGGTGAAATCTTTAAACAAGGTGGTGGACATGGATGATTAACTCTCAAGAATACAAAAACCGCCGTAGGGTACCGGAAAGCACATTTTTTATCATTAACTAAAACGGCGTTGACGCGCGGATAATGAGATTTACACAAGAATTGTGAATTATTTCTTTCTATTTCAATAAGTTGTTTAATCGCTTTTGTTGTTAATAACTATAACTAAAACAGGTTAGTCCATTTGGTTATTTGTTATTTCCATCCCTTCTTTAATTGTTATTATCCCCGCCGTTAACCTTATCGCTAGTTTGGTCTTTTTGCATAAATTCCGCTTTGCTACTGGAACATAACGACGCATGACAACACAGGCCCCACCATCCGCTTTGCTTCCGCTAAACCCGGAGCAGCTGGCACGCCTTCAGGCGGCCACAACCGATCTTTCTCCCACCCAGCTTGCCTGGGTTTCCGGCTATTTCTGGGGAATGCTGAACCAGCAGCCGGGCACGCTCGCCGCCACGCCAGCGCCTGTCGCTGAAATGCCGGGTATTACGCTTATTTCTGCATCGCAAACCGGCAATGCGCGGCGCGTGGCGGAAGCCCTGCGCGATGACCTGCTGGCGGCGAAACTGAGCGTCACGCTGGTTAATGCGGGCGACTACAAATTCAAACAGATCGCCAATGAAAAGCTGCTGGTTGTGGTCGCGTCCACGCAGGGCGAAGGCGAGCCACCGGAAGAAGCCGTTGCGCTGCGTAAGTTTCTGTTCTCTAAAAAAGCGCCGAAGCTCGACAACACCGCCTTCGCCGTCTTTGGCCTCGGTGATACCTCCTATGAATTTTTCTGCCAGGCGGGTAAAGATTTCGACAGCAAGCTGGCGGAACTGGGGGGGGAGCGTCTGCTCGATCGCGTCGATGCGGATGTGGAATACCAGGCGGCGGCACAAGAATGGAGGGCTCGCGTTGTTGACGTACTGAAAGCGCGTGCGCCGAGCGCATCGGCAGCGCAGGTCGCTGTCGCGGCAACGGGGGCAGTGAATGACGTGCATTCCAGCCCTTATACCAAAGAAGCGCCGCTGAGCGCCTCGCTCGCCGTCAATCAGAAAATCACCGGCCGCGACTCGGAAAAAGATGTGCGCCATATCGAAATCGATCTGGGCGATTCCGGCCTGCGTTATCAGCCGGGCGATGCCCTGGGCGTCTGGTATCAGAACGATCCTGAACTGGTCAAAGAGATCGTCGAACTGGTCTGGCTGAAAGGCACGGAGCCGGTTACCGTTAACGGTAAGGTGCTGCCGCTTGCCGAAGCCTTGCAGTGGCATTTTGAGCTGACGGTGAACACCGCCAATATCGTGGAAAACTACGCCACGCTGACCCGCAGCGAATCGCTGTTGCCGCTGGTGGGTGATAAAGCCCAGTTGCAGCATTACGCCGCGACGACGCCTGTCGTTGATATGCTGCGTTTCTCTCCGGCTCAGCTGGATGCTGACGCGCTGGTGGGGCTGCTGCGCCCGCTAACGCCGCGTCTTTACTCGATAGCCTCTTCCCAGGCGGAAGTCGAGAGCGAAGTACATATCACCGTAGGCGCCGTGCGTTATGAAATAGAAGGTCGGGCACGGGCGGGCGGGGCATCAAGCTTCCTGGCCGACCGCGTGGAAGAAGAGGGTGAAGTGCGCGTATTTATCGAACACAACGATAATTTCCGTCTGCCGGCCAACCCGGAAACACCGGTAATCATGATTGGTCCAGGCACCGGGATCGCCCCTTTCCGCGCCTTTATGCAGCAGCGGGCGGCAGATGAAGCGCCGGGTAAAAACTGGTTGTTCTTTGGCAACCCGCACTTTACCGAAGATTTCCTCTACCAGGTGGAATGGCAGCGCTATGTCAAAGAGGGCGTCCTGAGCCGCATCGATCTGGCCTGGTCCCGCGATCAAAAAGAAAAAATATACGTACAAGACAAACTGCGCGAACAGGGCGCAGAGCTGTGGCGCTGGATTAATGACGGCGCGCACATTTATGTCTGCGGCGACGCCAATCGCATGGCGAAAGACGTTGAGCAGGCACTGCTGGAAGTGATTGCCGAATTCGGTGGTATGGATGCCGAAGCGGCGGATGAATTTTTAAGTGAGCTGCGCGTTGAGCGCCGTTATCAGCGAGATGTCTACTAATGAGCGAAAAACATCCAGGCCCACTGGTGGTCGAAGGTAAACTGGCAGATGCCGAGCGCATGAAGCTTGAGAGCAACTACCTGCGCGGCACCATTGCTGAAGATTTGAATGACGGCCTGACCGGCGGTTTTAAAGGCGACAACTTTCTGCTGATCCGTTTTCACGGTATGTACCAGCAGGATGACCGTGACATTCGCGCCGAGCGCGCCGAGCAGAAGCTGGAGCCGCGTCATGCGATGCTGCTGCGTTGCCGTCTGCCGGGGGGGGTTATCACCACCAGACAGTGGCAGGCGATCGATAAATTCGCCGCTGAAAATACGATTTACGGCAGCATTCGCCTGACTAACCGTCAGACCTTCCAGTTCCACGGCATTCTGAAAAAGAACGTGAAGCCGGTACATCAGATGCTGCACTCCGTTGGGCTGGACGCGCTGGCGACCGCCAACGACATGAACCGTAACGTGCTGTGCACCTCTAACCCGTATGAGTCTGAGCTGCATGCCGAAGCCTATGAGTGGGCGAAAAAGATCTCCGAGCATTTGCTGCCGCGCACCCGCGCTTATGCGGAGATCTGGCTTGATCAGGAAAAGGTCGCCACAACGGATGAGGAGCCGATCCTCGGCCAGACCTATCTGCCGCGTAAGTTCAAAACGACCGTGGTGATCCCGCCGCAAAACGATATCGATCTGCATGCCAACGACATGAACTTTGTCGCCGTGGCGGAAAACGGCAAGCTGGTGGGCTTTAACCTGCTGGTCGGCGGCGGGCTTTCCATTGAGCACGGGAACAAGAAAACGTATGCCCGCACCGCGAGCGAGTTCGGCTATCTGCCGCTGGAGCATACCCTGGCGGTGGCGGAAGCGGTGGTGACGACTCAGCGCGACTGGGGTAATCGTACCGATCGTAAAAACGCCAAAACCAAATACACTCTGGAGCGTGTTGGGGTCGAGACGTTCAAGGCGGAAGTCGAGCGTCGTGCAGGCATCAAATTTGAACCGATCCGCCCGTATGAATTTACCGGGCGCGGCGATCGCATCGGTTGGGTGAAAGGCATCGACAACAAATGGCACCTGACGCTGTTTATTGAGAATGGCCGTATTCTGGATTATCCGGGGCGCCCGCTGAAAACAGGTCTGTTGGAGATCGCGAAGATCCACAAGGGCGAATTCCGTATTACCGCCAACCAGAACCTGATCATTGCCGGCGTGCCGGAAAGCCAGAAAGCGAAGATTGAAAAACTGGCGCGCAACCACGGCCTGATGAATGCGGTCACGTCGCAGCGTGAAAACTCGATGGCCTGCGTATCGTTCCCGACCTGCCCGCTGGCGATGGCGGAAGCGGAGCGTTTCCTGCCGACCTTCGTCGATAAAGTGGACGCGTTGATGACCCACCACGGCGTGAGCGATGAGCACATCGTGCTGCGCGTGACGGGCTGCCCAAATGGCTGCGGACGCGCCATGCTGGCGGAAGTCGGCCTGGTGGGGAAAGCGCCGGGTCGTTATAACCTGCATCTGGGCGGCAATCGCATCGGAACGCGTATCCCGCGTATGTTCAAAGAGAACATTACCGAGCCGGAAATTCTGGCGTCGCTGGATGAACTGATTGGGCGCTGGGTAAAAGAGCGCGAAGCGGGTGAAGGCTTCGGCGACTTTACGGTGCGTGCGGGCATCATTCGCCCGGTGCTCGATCCCGCCCGGGATTTCTGGGAATAACGTGCATCGCCGGATGGCGGCATAAATGCCTTATCCGGCCTACGTAGACGGTAGGCCGGATAAGCGCAGCGCCATCAGGCAAGGCAAACAGTGAGGAACTTATGTCCGTACTCGATCTAAACGCCCTGAATGAATTGCCGAAAGTCGAGCGCGTCATGGCGCTGGCTGAAACCAACGCGCAGCTGGAAAAGCAGGATGCTGAAGGACGCGTGGCGTGGGCGCTGGAGAATCTACCCGGTGAATACGTGCTCTCGTCGAGCTTTGGTATTCAGGCGGCGGTCAGCCTGCATCTGGTTAACCAGATTCGCCCGGATATTCCGGTTATCCTGACCGATACCGGCTATCTGTTCCCGGAAACCTACCAATTTATTGATGAGCTGACGGAAAAGCTGAACCTGAACCTGAAAGTCTATCGTGCGACGGAAAGCGCGGCCTGGCAGGAAGCCCGCTACGGTAAACTGTGGGAGCAAGGCGTTGAGGGCATTGAGAAATACAATGACATCAACAAAGTCGAGCCGATGAACCGGGCGTTAAAAGAGCTTAACGCGCAAACGTGGTTTGCTGGCCTGCGCCGCGAACAATCCGGGAGCCGGGCGCATCTGCCTGTGCTGGCGATTCAGCGCGGCGTTTTTAAAGTGCTGCCCATCATCGACTGGGATAACCGGACGGTGTACCAGTATCTGCAAAAACACGGTCTGAAATACCATCCGCTATGGGATCAGGGCTATCTGTCGGTTGGCGATACCCACACCACCCGTAAATGGGAGCCCGGCATGGCGGAAGAAGAGACGCGATTCTTCGGGCTGAAGCGCGAGTGCGGGCTGCACGAAGGGTGATTGTTTGCCTGATGGCGCTGCGCTTATCAGGCCTACCAGACAGTGTCTGTAGGCCGGATAAGGCGTTTACGCCGCCATCCGGCAAGTGCTGCGCTTGTAGGCCCGGTAAGGCGTAGCCGCCACCGGGCGACACATCAGGCTTTACCGGCTTTCGCCAGTTCTTTTACCAGCGGCAACATGATGCGCACGACATCGCGACTGCGGTGTTCAATTCTTCCTGGTAGCGCCTTGTCGATGTGCTGTTGGTTATCCAGACGCACATCGTGCCAGCTGTTTCCGGCCGGGAATGAAGGCGTTTTCGCACGCTGCTGATAGCCGTCTTTTTTCCCCAGATTCCAGTTGGTGGCTTCAACCGACAGCACGGAAATACCGGCTTTATCGAAGACTTCGGCGTCGTTGCAGCAGCCTGTGCCTTTCGGGTAATCCTTGTTCAGACCCGGATTGGTCGCGGCGGCGATACCGTGGCTGCGCGCAATCGCCAGCGCCCGGTCGCGCGTCAGTTTGCGTACGGCTTCCGGCGTTTGCTGCCCGCTGTTGAAGTAGAGTTTGTCGCCGACAATCAGGTTATCAAGGTTAATTACCAGCAGCGTATTTTTCTTCTCAGCGGCGCTCATCCGCTTAAGCAGGTTTTCTGCGCCCAGTTTTCCCTCTTCTTCACCGCTGGTGGCGATAAAGCGGATGCCGTACTGCGTCGGGATGTCTTTCAGGCGTTCAGCCAGTTCCAGCATCACGCCCAGCCCGGCGGCGTTATCGTCAATGCCCTGCAAGGTTAAACCGCCGAGATTGGCGTCGGTATCGGCATCGCTCAGCGGCGCATAGGTATCCAGGTGCGCCATAATAATAATTTGTTGCGGCGCTTTCCCTTCGTGCGCCGCAATAACGGTACTGCCCGTCACGTTATGCCAGTTCTTGCGATTATTCCTGGCGGTATAAATATAGCGGCTATTAAATGTTCGGATATCGCTGCGATATCCCATCTGCTCAAATTGCTGACGTAAATAATCGGCAGAGAGCATCTCCGCCGGTGTTCCGGTCATTCTGCCGGGAAAGAATGTTGCAATGTGTCGTGCCTGAATATTGGCGATATCGCCAGGCTTCGGTGACGTTGCCTGCGCGGGAAGGATAAAGCATACGCCGAGCGCCAGGAGCGCTGCACGGAGGCGCGATGCGGAAAACATAGTGAGTCCTTAAATACAGAGCAGAAATTTTTACCCGCTTAGTATGAAACCGTGATTGCCGTAAAACAATTTCATTTGCTCTGAAATGCCCTAAATCCGGTGGGTTAAGCACTTTTTGATATTTGCTTTCTCAAATCGTTATTCCTTTGAGGAACTACTCATTCCAATTCGTAATTTCATTCGTTCTCCTGCGCTCCCTATAGTCGTGTTATCTGAATGTTTAGCAAAATAGCGGTATTGCAAAGGAACGGTTATGGACCAAAAACGACTCACCCACCTGCGGCAGCTGGAAGCGGAAAGCATCCATATCATTCGCGAGGTGGCCGCCGAATTTTCTAATCCGGTGATGATGTATTCCATCGGTAAAGATTCCAGCGTCATGCTGCATCTGGCGCGTAAAGCGTTTTATCCAGGTACGTTGCCGTTTCCGCTGCTGCACGTTGATACCGGCTGGAAGTTTCGTGAGATGTACGAATTCCGCGATCGCACCGCGAAGGCCTACGGCTGTGAACTGCTGGTGCATAAAAACCCGGAAGGGGTGGCGATGGGGATTAACCCGTTCGTTCACGGCAGCGCTAAACACACCGATATTATGAAAACCGAAGGGTTGAAACAGGCGTTGGATAAATATGGCTTTGACGCCGCGTTCGGCGGCGCGCGCCGCGACGAAGAGAAGTCGCGCGCCAAAGAGCGTATTTACTCCTTCCGCGACCGTTTTCACCGTTGGGATCCGAAGAACCAGCGCCCGGAGCTATGGCACAACTACAACGGGCAGATTAACAAAGGCGAAAGCATCCGCGTTTTCCCGCTCTCTAACTGGACTGAGCAGGATATCTGGCAGTACATCTGGCTGGAAAACATCGAGATCGTGCCGCTGTACCTGGCCGCTGAGCGCCCGGTGCTGGAGCGCGACGGCATGCTGATGATGATCGATGACGATCGTATTGACCTGCAACCCGGCGAGGTGATCAAAAAACGCATGGTGCGTTTCCGTACCCTCGGCTGCTGGCCGCTCACGGGGGCGGTGGAATCCAGCGCGCAGACGCTGCCGGAAATTATTGAAGAGATGCTGGTCTCGACCACCAGTGAACGTCAGGGGCGCGTGATTGACCGCGACCAGGCGGGCTCAATGGAGCTGAAGAAACGTCAGGGGTATTTCTAAGGAGCCGCCATGAACACCACACTTGCACAACAAATCGCTAATGAAGGCGGCGTCGAAGCCTGGATGGTTGCCCAGCAACACAAAAGCCTGCTGCGTTTCCTGACCTGCGGCAGCGTCGATGACGGTAAAAGCACGCTGATTGGCCGACTGCTGCACGATACGCGTCAGATTTATGAAGATCAGCTCTCGTCGCTGCATAACGACAGTAAGCGTCATGGCACCCAAGGTGAAAAACTCGATCTGGCGCTGCTGGTCGACGGGTTGCAGGCTGAGCGCGAGCAGGGAATTACCATTGATGTGGCGTACCGCTATTTCTCGACCGAGAAACGCAAATTTATTATTGCCGACACGCCAGGGCACGAGCAGTACACGCGTAACATGGCGACCGGCGCATCGACCTGCGATCTGGCGATCCTGCTGATCGACGCCCGCAAAGGCGTGCTGGATCAGACCCGCCGCCACAGTTTCATCTCTACGCTGCTGGGCATCAAGCACCTGGTGGTGGCGATCAACAAGATGGATCTGGTGGGGTTCAGCGAGGAGACGTTCGCCCGTATTCGCGAAGATTACCTGACGTTTGCCGGGCAGTTGCCGGGGAACCTGGACATCCGCTTTGTGCCGCTCTCTGCGCTGGAAGGGGATAACGTCGCGACCCAGAGCGCCAGTATGCCGTGGTACAACGGCCCGACGCTGCTGGAAGTGCTGGAGACGGTTGAGATCCAGCGGGTTGTCGACACCCAGCCGATGCGCTTCCCGGTACAGTATGTGAACCGTCCGAACCTCGATTTCCGTGGTTATGCCGGAACGCTGGCCTCCGGCAGCGTGAAGGTCGGGCAGCGTGTCAAAGTTCTGCCGTCCGGCGTTGAATCCAACGTGGCGCGCATCGTCACCTTTGATGGCGATCTGCAAGAGGCGCACGCCGGTGAAGCGATTACGCTGGTGCTGAAAGATGAAATTGACATCAGCCGTGGCGATTTGTTGCTGGATGCAGGCGAAAACCTGCCAGCCGTACAGAGCGCCGCCGTTGATGTGGTATGGATGGCGGAACAACCGCTGTCGGCCGGGCAGAGTTATGACATCAAGATTGCCGGTAAAAAGACCCGTGCGCGCGTTGATGCCATTCGCCATCAGGTTGATATCAACAACCTGACCCAGCGCGAGGTGGAAAGCCTGCCGTTGAACGGTATCGGCCTGGTCGAACTGACTTTTGACGAACCGTTAGTGCTGGATACATACCAGCAGAACCCGGTCACTGGCGGGTTAATCATCATCGACCGGCTGTCCAACGTGACCGTTGGCGCGGGGCTGGTGCGTGAGCCTATTGAGCGCACCGCCGCGACGCCTTCCGGGTTCAGCGATTTTGAGCTGGAACTGAACGCGCTGATCCGTCGCCACTTCCCGCACTGGGGCGCGCGTGATTTGCTGGGAGGCAAGTAATGGCGCTGCATGACGAAAACGTCGTCTGGCATGCCCATGCGGTGACGCGCGAAGATCGTGAAGCGCTGCATGGGCATAAAGGGGCTGTGGTCTGGTTTACGGGACTTTCCGGTTCGGGGAAATCAACGGTTGCAGGCGCGCTGGAAGAGGCCCTGCATAAGCTGGGCGTCAGCACCTGGCTGCTGGATGGCGATAATGTCCGTCACGGCCTGTGCAGCGATCTTGGCTTTAGCGACGCAGACCGTAAAGAGAATATCCGTCGGGTGGGGGAGGTTGCGAACCTGATGGTGGATGCCGGGCTGGTGGTGCTGACGGCGTTTATTTCGCCGCATCGCGCGGAGCGGCAGATGGTGCGCGAGCGCATCGGGGAGGGGCGGTTTATCGAGGTTTTTGTCGATACGCCGCTGGCAACCTGTGAAGCGCGTGATCCTAAAGGGCTGTACAAGAAGGCCAGGGCGGGTGAACTGCGTAATTTCACCGGCATTGATTCGGTATATGAAACGCCTGAATCGCCTGAAGTTCATCTGGATGGTGAACAATTAGTAACAAATTTGGTTGCCCAATTATTAGATCTACTGAGACAGGGCGATATTATCAGATCCTGAGACACCGCCGGGCTTGTATGCCCGGTGAGTCAAGGTTACAGGATTCGATATGCGTAATAGCCATAACATTACTATCACAAGGTCAGATGCCCTCACGACCGACGACGACACAACCTGGTCACTGCCGGGCGCCGTGGTCGGTTTTGCCTCGTGGCTGCTGGCGTTGGGAATTCCCTTTCTCATCTATGGCCCTAACACGCTGTTTTTCTTCCTCTATACCTGGCCCTTTTTCCTGGCGCTCATGCCCGTTGCGGTTGTGGTCGGCGTGGCCCTGCATTCAATCATGAGCGGCAAACTGTTCTACAGCATTACGGCTACGCTATTAACGGTAGGCGCGATGTTTGGCGCGCTCTTCATGTGGCTGTTGGGGTAGGTCAGCCCTCCCTTTTCATGACGGGCGAGAGTGGCCATAATTCAAACCGTAACCAACAATAAGATTATGTTCTCCCTGCACGAGATATGCGGATCGGCGGATAAATGTGGTACATTTGCCCGCGTTGTCGCGGCATTCCCGCCTCAGAGTAGAGTCTCTGGGAAAGTTATGGGATGATGGTGCCGTTTTTCAGGGGGCAGGATGGGTAAACTAACGCTGCTGCTGCTGACTTTACTGGTCTGGTTGCAGTATTCGCTGTGGTTCGGTAAGAACGGCATACATGACTACAGCCGCGTCAACGATGATGTGGCTGCGCAGCAAGCTACGAATGCGAAACTTAAAGCGCGTAACGATCAGCTTTTCGCCGAAATTGACGATCTCAATGGCGGCCAGGAAGCGATCGAGGAGCGCGCGCGTAATGAACTCAGCATGACCAAACCGGGCGAAACTTTTTACCGTCTGGTGCCTGACGCGTCTAAACGTGCTCAGGCTGCGGGGCAAACTAATCGATAAATCAGCCCAGGAAATGACATGGCAGCCACTTTATTGGACGTTTGCGCTGTGGTACCGGCTGCCGGATTTGGCCGCCGAATGCAAACGGAATGTCCTAAGCAATATCTCTCTATTGGCAATAAAACCATTCTTGAACACTCGGTGCATGCGCTGCTGGCGCATCCCCGGGTGACGCGCGTCGTTATCGCAATCAGCCCTGGCGACAGCCGCTTCGCCGAACTTCCTCTGGCGCAACATCCGCAGGTCACCGTCGTGGACGGGGGCGACGAGCGCGCCGATTCCGTACTGGCAGGCTTACGGGCGGCCGGTGACGCGCAGTGGGTGCTGGTGCATGACGCCGCCCGGCCTTGTCTGCATCAGGATGACCTGGCGCGCCTGCTCTCGCTTAGCGAAACCAGCCGCACGGGTGGAATCCTCGCCGCTCCGGTACGCGACACCATGAAACGCGCCGAGCCGGGTAAAGCCGCCATTGCGCATACCGTAGAGCGTACCGACCTGTGGCACGCGTTAACGCCGCAATTCTTCCCACGCGAGCTGCTGCACGATTGCCTGAGCCGTGCGCTGAACGAAGGCGCGATCATTACCGATGAGGCGTCCGCGCTGGAGTATTGCGGTTTTCATCCCCAACTGGTTGAAGGCCGGGCTGATAATATAAAAGTCACCCGCCCGGAAGATCTGGCGCTTGCGGAATTTTATCTGACCCGAACAATCTAGACACAAAATCATTCAGGCTGCATCGAGGCGGCAACTGAGTGCATCCCCAGGAGCTTACATAAGTAAGTGACTGGGGTGAACAAAGGCAGCCAACAAAGAGGCAGCTTGAAGGATGATGTGTATATCAGGAGAATGCATGATGCGAATCGGACACGGTTTTGACGTACACGCTTTTGGCGGAGAAGGCCCAATTATCATTGGTGGCGTGCGCATCCCGTATGACAAAGGGCTGCTGGCGCATTCTGATGGCGACGTGGCGCTGCATGCGCTGACCGATGCGCTGCTCGGCGCGGCGGCGCTTGGCGATATCGGCAAACTTTTCCCGGATACCGATCCGGCCTTTAAAGGCGCGGACAGCCGCGAATTGCTGCGGGAAGCATGGCGACGCATTCAGGCCAAAGGCTATACCCTTGGTAACGTGGACGTGACCATTATCGCCCAGGCGCCGAAGATGCTGCCGCATATCCCGCAAATGCGCGTGTTTATCGCGGAAGATCTTGGTTGTCATATGGATGATGTCAACGTCAAGGCGACCACCACGGAGAAACTCGGGTTCACCGGGCGTGGGGAAGGGATTGCCTGTGAAGCGGTGGCGTTACTGATTAAGGCCGCGAAATGACCGAGTTTGAAAACCTGACGTACCTCCACGGAAAGCCGCAGGGCACCGGGCTGCTTAAAGCGAACCCGGAAGATTTTGTGGTGGTTGAAGATTTAGGTTTTGAGCCAGATGGCGAAGGCGAACATATTCTGGTTCGCATTCTGAAAAACGGTTGTAACACCCGTTTTGTGGCCGATGCGCTGGCGAAATTCCTTAAAATTCATGCCCGTGAAGTGAGCTTTGCCGGGCAGAAAGACAAGCATGCCGTCACTGAACAGTGGCTGTGTGCGCGCGTGCCGGGCAAAGAGATGCCAGACCTGAGCGCATTCCAGATTGAAGGCTGTAAAGTGCTGGAGTACGCTCGTCACAAACGTAAGCTGCGTTTAGGCGCGCTGAAGGGCAACGCGTTTACGCTGGTGCTGCGTGAAGTCAGCCATCGTGATGATGTCGAAGCCCGGCTACAGGCCATCAATACGCGCGGCGTACCAAACTATTTTGGCGCGCAGCGATTCGGTATTGGCGGCAGCAACCTGCAAGGCGCGCTGCGCTGGGCGCAAAGCAATGCGCCGGTGCGCGATCGCAATAAACGCAGTTTTTGGTTGTCGGCGGCCCGCAGTGCGTTGTTTAATCAGATCGTCAACGAACGCGTGAAAAAACCAGACTTTAATCAAGTTGTTGATGGCGATGCGCTACAATTAGCGGGGCGCGGGAGCTGGTTTGTGGCCACGCAGGAAGAACAGGCGGAATTGCAGCGTCGCGTTGACGAAAAAGAACTGATGATTACGGCGGCGCTTCCCGGTAGCGGCGAGTGGGGAACCCTGCGCGACGCGCTGGCGTTTGAAGAGGCTGCCATTGCGGATGAGGGCGAACTGCAATCGTTACTGCTGCGCGAAAAGGTTGAAGCGGCGCGCAGGGCGATGCTGCTCTATCCGCAACAATTACGCTGGAACTGGTGGGATGACGTCACCGTTGAGCTGCGCTTCTGGCTACCGGCAGGCAGTTTCGCCACCAGCGTCGTAAGGGAACTGATTAACACAATGGGTGATTATGCGCATATTGCTGAGTAACGATGATGGGGTCCACGCGCCCGGTATACAAACGCTGGCGAAAGCGCTGCGTGAGTTTGCTGACGTACAGGTCGTCGCCCCGGATCGTAACCGCAGTGGCGCGTCAAACTCGCTGACGCTGGAATCCTCGCTTCGTACCTTTACTTTTGATAACGGCGATATCGCCGTGCAGATGGGCACGCCGACCGACTGCGTCTACCTGGGCGTGAACGCGCTGATGCGTCCGCGCCCGGATATTGTGGTTTCAGGCATTAACGCGGGCCCTAATCTGGGCGATGATGTCATCTATTCCGGGACCGTCGCCGCAGCGATGGAGGGCCGTCACCTGGGTTTTCCCGCGCTGGCGGTATCGCTTGACGGCCATCAGCACTATGAGACGGCGGCAGCGGTAACCTGCTCTATTTTGCGTGCATTACGTCGGGAGCCGCTGCGTACCGGACGCATTCTGAATATCAATGTCCCGGATCTGCCGCTGGATCAAATCAAAGGCATTCGCGTAACTCGCTGCGGCAGCCGCCATCCGGCCGATCAGGTTATTCCACAGCAGGACCCGCGCGGCAACACGCTGTACTGGATCGGCCCGCCGGGCGGCAAATGCGACGCCGGGCCGGACACCGATTTTGCGGCAGTGGATGAGGGCTATGTCTCCGTTACCCCGCTGCATGTGGATTTAACGGCGTATAGCGCGCATGATGTGGTTTCGGACTGGTTAGACAGCGTGGGAGTTGACGCGCAATGGTAAGCAGACGCGTACACACTCTTCTTGAACAATTGCGCGCTCAGGGCATCAAAGATGAGCAAGTGCTGGATGCGCTTGCTGCCGTCCCGCGTGAAAAGTTCATTGATGAAGCGTTTGAACATAAAGCCTGGGACAATATCGCTTTGCCGATTGGCCAGGGGCAGACCATTTCGCAGCCCTATATGGTGGCGCGAATGACAGAATTGCTTGAGCTGACGCCGCAATCCAGAGTGCTGGAGATCGGCACCGGCTCCGGGTATCAGACGGCGATTCTCGCGCATCTGGTACAGCATGTGTGCTCGGTGGAGCGCATTAAAGGGCTGCAATGGCAGGCGCGTCGTCGCCTGAAACAGCTTGATTTACACAATGTTTCAACTCGTCATGGCGATGGATGGCAAGGTTGGCAGGCTCGCGCCCCGTTTGACGCCATCATCGTGACGGCAGCTCCGCCGGAAATTCCGACGGCGTTAATGACGCAGCTGGATGAAGGCGGGATTCTCGTTTTACCCGTGGGTGAGGAGCATCAGTTCTTGAAACGGGTGCGTCGCCGGGGAGGCGAATTTATTATCGATACCGTGGAGGCCGTCCGCTTTGTGCCTTTAGTGAAAGGCGAACTCGCTTAAGCATCCTTTAATACCCGGATTTTTCCTGGTTATTTTATAAAGGGTAAGCGTATTGTGGGGACGTTTCCAGCGTCCAGGCCGATGCCTTGCACGGTTATTACGTCACTGGTTGTTAACCAAATTTTTCCTGGGGGATAAATGAGCGCGGGAAGCCCAAAATTCACCGTTAGCCGCATTGCGGCATTGTCGCTGGTTTCGCTATGGCTGGCAGGTTGTTCCAATTCTTCGAATCCTCCTGCGCCGGTAAGCTCAGTTAATGGTAATACCCCGTCGAGCACCAGCTCCGGGATGCTGATCACGCCGCCGCCCAAAATGGGGGCAACGGCGCAACAAACGCCGCAGATTCAGCCCGTGCAGCCTGTTCAACCGGTTGCCCAGTCCCGGCAGATCCAGCCGGTCGCTGAGCAGCCTGTGCAAATGGAAAATGGCCGTATCGTGTACAACCGCCAGTATGGGAACATTCCGAAAGGCAGCTACACCGGCGGCAGCACATACACCGTTAAAAAAGGCGACACGCTTTTTTATATCGCCTGGATCACCGGGAACGATTTCCGCGACCTTGCTCAGCGTAACAACGTTCCGGCCCCATACGGCCTGAATGTGGGGCAAACGCTCCAGGTCGGCAATGCCTCAGGCACGCCAATTACCGGCGGCAACGCGATTACGCAGGCGGATGCAGTAGAGCAAGGAGTTGTGACCAAACCTGCACAAAATTCCACCGTTGTAGTTGCGTCGAAACCGACAATTACGTATTCTGAGGATTCAGGTGAACAAAGTGCTAATAAAATGTTGCCGAACAACAAGCCTGCTGGGACCGTGGTCACAGCGCCTGTAACGGCACCAACAGCGAGCACAACCGAACCGACTGCAAGCAGTACGTCAACCAGTTCGCCAATCTCCACATGGCGCTGGCCGACTGAGGGCAAAGTGATCGAAAACTTCGCGGCTACCGAAGGTGGCAACAAAGGGATCGACATTGCAGGCAGTAAAGGACAGGCTATTGTCGCGACCGCAGATGGACGCGTCGTATATGCCGGTAACGCGCTGCGCGGTTACGGTAATCTTATTATCATCAAACACAACGATGATTACCTGAGTGCCTACGCCCATAACGATACGATGCTGGTCCGGGAACAACAAGAAGTTAAGGCGGGGCAAAAAATCGCTACCATGGGTAGCACCGGAACCAGTTCTACACGCTTGCATTTTGAAATTCGTTACAAGGGGAAATCCGTAAACCCGCTGCGCTATTTACCGCAGCGATAATTCGGCGGAACCAGGCTTGCACTTGCTAGTTCCGTCCAGGGATCACGGGTAGGAGCCACCTTATGAGTCAGAATACGCTGAAAGTTCATGATTTAAATGAAGACGCGGAATTTGATGAGAACGGAGTAGAGGCTTTTGACGAAAAAGCCTTGAGTGAAGAGGAACCCAGTGATAACGACCTGGCTGAAGAGGAGCTGTTATCGCAAGGGGCCACACAGCGTGTGTTGGACGCGACTCAGCTTTACCTTGGTGAGATTGGTTATTCGCCACTGTTAACGGCCGAAGAAGAAGTTTATTTTGCGCGTCGCGCACTGCGTGGAGATGTTGCCTCTCGCCGTCGCATGATTGAGAGTAACTTGCGTCTGGTGGTAAAAATTGCCCGCCGTTATGGCAATCGTGGACTGGCGTTGCTGGACCTGATTGAAGAGGGCAATTTGGGGCTTATCCGTGCCGTCGAGAAGTTTGACCCTGAACGTGGGTTCCGTTTCTCAACATACGCTACCTGGTGGATTCGCCAGACGATCGAACGGGCCATTATGAACCAAACCCGTACGATTCGACTGCCGATTCACATTGTTAAAGAGCTGAACGTCTATCTGCGTACCGCACGAGAGTTGTCGCATAAACTGGACCACGAACCGAGCGCGGAAGAGATAGCAGAGCAACTGGATAAACCGGTTGATGACGTCAGCCGTATGCTTCGTCTCAACGAGCGCATAACCTCGGTAGACACCCCGCTGGGTGGTGATTCCGAAAAAGCGTTGCTGGATATCCTGGCCGATGAAAAAGAGAACGGCCCGGAAGACACCACGCAAGATGATGATATGAAACAGAGTATCGTCAAATGGCTGTTCGAACTGAACGCCAAACAGCGTGAAGTGCTGGCACGTCGTTTCGGTCTGCTGGGGTATGAAGCGGCGACACTGGAAGATGTGGGGCGTGAAATTGGTCTCACCCGTGAACGTGTTCGTCAGATTCAGGTTGAAGGCCTGCGTCGTCTGCGCGAAATTTTGCAGACTCAGGGGCTGAATATCGAAGCGCTGTTCCGTGAGTAAGTGATTATTCGTCAAAAAAAGGCCAGTCGTGAGACTGGCCTTTTTCTTTGGCCGTCAATTCGTAGGCCAGATAAGGCGTAGCCGTCATCTGGCACTTATTGCCCGATGGCGCTTTGCTTATCGGGCCGACAAAAATATCCCAGGCTGACTTTACCCCATCATCTTGCGCACCAGCTGCGTGAACTGCTCACGCTCATCGTCGCTCAGGCGCCCTAAAAATTCATCATCCACACGATCCCCCAACGGCATGGAGCCGGTCAGCAGCGTTTCTCCTTCGCCAGTGAGATAAACAAAGCGGCGGCGTTTATCTTGTGGATCGCTTTCCCGCGTCACCAGTCCCCGGCTTTCCATTCGGCTTAGCATCTCCGCCAGCGTCGCTTTTGTACTGACCGCCGCCTCCATTAGGGCAATCTGCTCAATGCCTGGATGCTCAGCAATAGCGCGCATTACCGCATACTGTGGCTTGGTCAGTTCCGGTAATTCGTGCTGCCAGCGGGCCGTATGCTGTTGAAAAAGCTGACGTAACAGATGAAACGCTGTGTTTCGTAACTCCATGTGCGCTCCTGGCAAAATATCTGTTGCTATCATAACGGGTTGTAGCAATTTTTATAATGCTCAATCTTTTAGCTCTCCGTGCGGCTATGGGGAATGAAGCTTGTCCAGGTATTCCGGGTAGCGTATTTTATCCAAAACGTTCGTATACGAACAAAAATGGAGTAATGAATGAGACTGATTGTGGGGATGACCGGCGCAACGGGGGCGCCGCTAGGCATTGCGCTGCTACAGGCGCTGCGGCAAATGCCGACAGTAGAAACACACCTGGTAATGTCTAAGTGGGCCAAAACGACCATTGAGCTGGAAACGCCTTACAGTGCGCGAGATGTTGCCGGACTGGCTGATTACTGCCATAACCCGGCGGATCAGGCGGCGACGATCTCTTCCGGCTCATTTCGCACCGACGGCATGATCATTATGCCTTGCAGTATGAAAACGCTGGCGGGGATTCGCGCAGGATATGCCGAGGGGTTAGTTGGCCGTGCCGCCGATGTGGTGCTGAAAGAAGGGCGCAAACTGGTGCTGGTGCCGCGTGAAATGCCGCTCAGCACGATCCATCTGGAAAACATGCTCGCCCTTTCCCGCATGGGGGTCGCGATGGTGCCGCCCATGCCTGCTTTCTACAACCATCCGCAAACTATTGATGATATTACGCAGCATATTGTGGCGCGTGTGCTGGATCAGTTTGGTCTGGAGCATCCGCGTGCCCGGCGCTGGCAGGGGTTGCAGCAGGCGCAGAATTTTTCACAGGAGAATGAATAATGGCATTTGATGACTTACGCAGCTTTTTGCAGGCGCTCGACGAGCAGGGGCAACTGCTGAAAATCAGTGAAGAAGTGAATGCAGAGCCGGATCTGGCTGCTGCGGCTAACGCAACCGGGCGCATTGGCGACGGCGCGCCTGCGCTGTGGTTCGATAATATCCGTGGCTTCACGGATGCGCGCGTGGCGATGAACACCATTGGTTCCTGGCAGAACCATGCCATCTCTTTAGGCTTGCCGCCTAATACGCCAGTAAAAAAGCAAATTGATGAATTTATCCGCCGCTGGGACACGTTCCCCGTCGCCCCCGAGCGCCGAGCCAACCCGGCGTGGGCGGAAAACACCGTTGATGGCGAGGCGATCAACCTGTTTGATATTCTGCCGCTGTTTCGCCTCAACGATGGCGATGGCGGCTTCTATCTGGATAAAGCCTGTGTCGTCTCCCGCGATCCGCTCGACCCGGATCACTTCGGCAAGCAGAATGTGGGTATCTACCGGATGGAAGTGAAAGGCAAGCGTAAGCTGGGCCTGCAACCGGTGCCAATGCACGATATCGCGCTGCATCTGCATAAGGCGGAAGAGCGTGGCGAAGATCTGCCGATTGCTATTACGCTCGGTAACGATCCGATCATCACTCTGATGGGCGCCACTCCGCTGAAATACGATCAGTCTGAGTATGAAATGGCGGGCGCGCTGCGCGAAAGCCCATACCCGATCGCCACCGCACCGCTGACCGGCTTTGATGTGCCGTGGGGCTCAGAAGTGATCCTTGAAGGGGTGATCGAAAGCCGTAAGCGTGAAATTGAAGGGCCGTTTGGCGAGTTTACCGGCCACTATTCTGGTGGGCGCAATATGACGGTGGTGCGCATCGACAAAGTGTCTTATCGCACTAAACCGATTTTTGAATCGCTCTACCTCGGGATGCCGTGGACTGAAATCGACTACCTGATGGGGCCAGCGACCTGTGTGCCGCTGTATCAGCAGTTGAAAGCGGAATTCCCGGAAGTGCAGGCGGTTAACGCCATGTATACCCACGGTCTGCTGGCGATTATCTCGACCAAAAAACGCTACGGCGGATTTGCCCGCGCAGTCGGCCTGCGGGCAATGACCACGCCGCACGGTCTGGGCTACGTGAAGATGGTGATTATGGTTGATGAGGATGTCGATCCGTTCAACCTGCCGCAGGTGATGTGGGCGCTGTCGTCGAAGGTCAACCCGGCAGGCGATTTGGTGCAGTTGCCGAACATGTCGGTGCTGGAACTGGACCCAGGCTCAAGCCCGGCGGGGATCACTGACAAACTGATCATCGACGCCACAACGCCGGTTGCGCCGGATAATCGCGGCCACTACAGCCAGCCGGTATGTGATTTACCGGAAACCAAAGACTGGGCTGAAAAGCTGACTGCCATGCTGGCCAACCGTAAATAAGGAGTAGCAGATGATTTGTCCACGTTGCGCTGATGAACATATTGAATTGATGGCGACCTCTCCGGTCAAAGGGATCTGGACGGTGTATCAGTGCCAGCATTGTCTGTACACCTGGCGTAATACCGAGCCGCTACGCCGTACCAGCCGTGAACATTATCCGCAAGCGTTTCGCATGACGCAGAAAGATATTGATCAAGCGCCGATGGTGCCGGGCATTCCACCGCTGCTGGCGGAAGATAAGCGTTAATAAAAAAGCCGGATGGCGGCTGGCGCCTTATCCGGCCTACGTATTGCGATGCTTCTTGTAGGCCCGGTAAGCGTAGCGCCACCGGGCGTTTCTGATTTACACCAGACTCTTCAACCGGTAGATCCACTCCAGCGCCTGGCGTGGCGTCAGAGAGTCAGGGTCGAGGTTCTCCAGCGCTTCAACGGCAGGAGAGGTCTCTTCCGCAACCGACAGCAGCGACATCTGCGTACCATCCACCTGGGTCGCGGCGGCATTCGGCGAGAGGCTTTCCAGCTCGCGCAGCTTTTGCCGCGCGCGTTTGATCACCTCTTTCGGCACGCCCGCCAGCGCAGCTACCGCCAGACCGTAACTCTTGCTTGCCGCCCCGTCCTGCACGCTGTGCATAAAGGCGATGGTATCGCCGTGCTCCAGCGCGTCCAGATGCACATTCGCGACGCCTTCCATTTTCTCCGGCAACTGCGTCAGTTCGAAGTAGTGGGTGGCGAACAGCGTCAACGCTTTGATCTTATTCGCCAGATTTTCCGCACACGCCCACGCCAGCGACAGGCCGTCATAGGTTGATGTGCCGCGCCCGATTTCGTCCATCAAAACCAGACTGTTTTCGGTCGCGTTGTGCAAAATATTGGCGGTTTCGGTCATCTCGACCATGAAGGTTGAACGACCGGAAGCCAGATCGTCCGCCGCGCCTACGCGGGTAAAGATGCGGTCAATCGGGCCAATCTCAACGCTTTGCGCTGGCACGTAGCTGCCAATATACGCCAGCAGCGCAATCAGCGCGGTCTGACGCATATAGGTGCTTTTACCCCCCATGTTCGGCCCGGTGATAATCAACATTCGGCGCTGCGGGGAAAGGTTCAGCGGGTTGGCGATAAACGGCTCGTTCAGCACCTGCTCGACAACCGGATGGCGACCTTCGGTAATACGAATGCCGGGCTTATCGCTAAAAGTCGGACAGGTATAATTCAGCGTATACGCGCGTTCAGCCAGGTTGACCAGCACGTCCAGCTCAGCCAGCGCATTGGCGCTCTGTTGCAGCTCTGCCAGGTGAGGGAGCAGCAGATCGAACAGCTCGTCATAAAGCTGTTTTTCCAGCGCCAGCGCTTTGCCTTTAGAGGTCAGAACTTTGTCTTCGTACTCTTTCAGCTCGGGAATAATGTAGCGCTCGGCGTTTTTCAGCGTCTGACGGCGGACGTAGTTAATGGGCGCCAGGTGGCTTTGCCCACGGCTGATCTGGATGTAATAACCGTGTACGGCGTTAAAGCCGACTTTCAGCGTATCCAGCCCGGTACGTTCACGCTCGCGTATTTCCAGACGATCGAGATAGTCGGTCGCCCCGTCAGCCAGCGCGCGCCATTCGTCCAGTTCTTCGTTGTAGCCCGGCGCAATAACGCCGCCGTCGCGCACCAGAACCGGCGGCGCATCGATAATGGCGCGTTCCAGCAGATCGCGCAGTTCGGTAAACTCGCCCATTTTCTCGCGCAGGTTCTGCACGGGGGCGCTGGTTACGGTTTCAAGCTGTGCGCGCAGTTCCGGTAACTGCTGGAAGGCGTGACGCATACGGGCGAGATCGCGTGGTCGGGCGGTACGCAAGGCCAGACGGGCGAGGATACGCTCCAGGTCGCCCACCTGACGCAGCACCGGTTGCAATTCACTGGTCACATCCTGCAACGCGCCAATGGTCTGCTGACGTTCGATCAGGGTTTTCGTGTCGCGCACCGGCATATGCAGCCAGCGTTTGAGCATACGGCTGCCCATTGGCGTGACGGTGCAGTCGAGCACCGAAGCCAGCGTATTGTCCACGCCGCCCGCCAGGTTCTGGGTGATCTCCAGGTTGCGGCGCGTGGCGGCATCCATAATGATGCTGTCCTGCTGGCGTTCCATCGTAATGGAGCGAATGTGTGGCAGTGAAGTGCGCTGGGTGTCTTTGACGTACTGCAACAGACAGCCTGCGGCGCACAGTCCGCGTGGTGCGTTCTCTACGCCAAAGCCGATCAGGTCCCGTGTACCAAATTGCAGGTTTAGCTGCTGGCGAGCGGTATCGATTTCAAATTCCCACAGCGGGCGACGGCGTAAACCACGGCGGCCGTCGATCAGCGCCATTTCGGCAAAATCTTCGGCGTACAGCAGTTCTGCCGGGTTAGTGCGCTGTAATTCTGCGGCCATCGTTTCACGGTCAACCGGTTCGCTTAAGCGAAAACGCCCGGAGCTGATGTCCAGCGTGGCGTAACCGTAGCCTTTGCTGTCCTGCCAGATGGCGGCCAGCAGGTTGTCCTGGCGCTCCTGCAACAGCGCTTCATCGCTGATAGTGCCAGGCGTAACGATGCGCACGACCTTACGTTCAACCGGGCCTTTGCTGGTGGCCGGATCGCCAATCTGTTCACAGATTGCGACGGACTCCCCTTGATTGACCAGCTTCGCAAGGTAGTTTTCGACGGCGTGATGCGGGATGCCCGCCATCGGAATCGGTTCGCCCGCCGATGCGCCGCGTTTGGTCAGCGAAATATCGAGTAATTGCGAGGCGCGGCGTGCATCGTCGTAAAACAGTTCGTAAAAATCGCCCATGCGGTAAAACAGCAGGATCTCCGGGTGCTGGGCTTTCAGCTTGAGATACTGCTGCATCATGGGGGTATGGGCGTCGAGATTATCGATTGTACTCATGGAGTCGTGTCCAGTTCCCTGATTTTAAATGGATTGCGATGCTTTTTCTTTTCGTTGTTATCACATAAGGGGCACATGATAACGGAGATACGCATTTCAGGGAAAGCAGCGATGGACGACTTATCGATCCTTATTCCGTTTCTGATTTTTATAACTGCTGTTTGAGCCGCATTTCGGAACGCCGCTCCCGCAACGTAGCGTAAATAAATGCCACGATGAAGATCGCAGTGAACAATACTACGATGGTTGGCGCAGGGGCGCTGTCGAGGAAAAACGACAGATAAACGCCGAGAAAAGAGGTGACGACCGACAGCGTGACCGCCAGCATCAGCGCGCGGGCAAAACGCCGCGTCAGCAAAATCGCAATCGCGCCAGGGGCGATTAACAGCGAGATGGAAAGAATAATCCCCACCGATTTCAGCGTTGCGACGATGGTCAACGCGATCATGCACAACAGGCCATAATGCAGCAGGGAGGTATTAAGGCCGCTGGCTTTTGCCTGGTGCGGATCGAAGGCATGCAGTAAAAAATCTTTCCATTTCAGCCCGATAATCAGCGCGATACCCAGCGCAATCAGCGCCGTTTGCAGAATGTCGCTGATGGACACGCCCAGCATATCGCCGAACAGAATATGATCCAGATGGACTTCAGACTGGATAGAAACGTACAGCACCAGTCCTGCGCCAAACATTCCTGAGAAGACGATTCCCATGATGGTATCGCGCTTAATGCGGCTGTTATCGTCGAGATAGCCGGTGGCAACCGCGCAGAACAGCCCGGCAATAAACGCGCCGATGGCCAGCGGAATACCGGCGATATAGGCCAGCACAATGCCGGGGAACACGGCGTGACTCATGGCGTCGCCCATTAACGCCCAGCCTTTCAGCACCAGAAACACCGACAATAACGCGCAGGGGATCGCCACAATTGCCGAGACCATGAGCGCGTTGATCATAAAATCAAACTGGAAGGGTTCCAGTAAGGCGGTTAAGCGCATGGGGTCTCCTTATTCAGGCGCGCACGACGGCGGTTGGCAAGCAGGCCGTGTTTCGGAGCGAAGATAAACGCCAGCAGAAACAATAGCGTTTGCAGGACGACGATGATCCCGCCGGTCGCACCATCCAGCCAGTAGCTGAGCCAGGCGCCGAAAAAGCTGGTCAGGCTGCCGATGGCGACGGCGATGGTTAACAGGCGTGGAAAACGATCGGTCAGCAGCCAGGCGGTGGCGCCAGGCGTGACCACCAGACAGATCACCAGAAAAGCGCCGACGGTTTGCAGCGCGGCGACGGTGGAGACCGACAGCAACGTGAAAAACAGCAGCTTCAGCCGGGCGGGGTTAAGCCCAATCGATCGCGCATGGTTTTCGTCGAAAAAAGTCACCATCAGATCTTTCCATTTCAGCAGCAAAATCACCAGAGAGACCGTACCGATGATCGCCAGTTGCAGAATATCTTCCGGCGCAATAGCCAGCACGTTGCCGAGGATAATGGTCTGGATGTTGACCGACATCGGATTGAGCGAAACCATAAACAGCCCGATGCCAAAGAAAGAGGAGAAGATAAGACCGATAATCGCGTCTTCCTTCAGGCGTGAACGCTGGTTGAGAAAAAGCATGCTGCCCGCCGCCAGGCCGCCGGAGAGAAACGCGCCGAGAGAGAAGGGCAGCCCCAGCATATACGCGCCCGCCACGCCGGGGACGATGGAGTGGGAAAGCGCGTCGCCAATCAGCGACCAGCCTTTAAGCATCAGATAGCAGGAGAGAAAGGCGCACAGACCGCCGACCATTGCCGAGACCCACATGGCGTTGAGCATATACTGGTAGCCGAACGGTTCCACAAGCCAGTTCATGATGATTCACCTCCGCCTGCCGCGCGCCGTGAGATAAAGGGACGCTCGTCGTCGGTGATGATATGCTCCTCGCCGCCGCTCAGCGCCACATGACGCAATACGCCGCTGAACGCCAGTTCGAGGTTTTCAGCGGTGAAAGTGGTTTCCGTCGGGCCGCTCGCCAGCACGGTGCCTTTGATCATCACCGTGTAATCGCAAAACTCCGTTACCGAGCCGAGGTTATGCGTTGAAACCAGCATGGTGCGGCCTTCATCGCGCAGCTCGCGCAACAGGGCAATAATGCGGGCTTCGGTTTTCACGTCAACGCCGGTAAAAGGCTCATCCAGAAGAATAACCTGCCCGTCCTGGGCGATGGCTCTGGCCAGAAAGACGCGTTTTTTCTGCCCGCCGGAAAGCTCGCCAATCTGCCGATAGCGATATTCCAGCATGTCCACCCGCGCCAGCGCGGCGTCCACGCTCTCACGATCGCGCGCGCTGGGGCGGCGCAGCCACCCCATATGGCCGTAGCGCCCCATCATCACCACATCTTCCACCAGTACCGGAAACGACCAGTCCACCTCTTCAGATTGCGGGACATAGGCGATCAGATTCTGTTTCAACGCTTTGTTGACGGGCTGTTGCAGGATGGCGATTTCTCCCTTCGCCAGTCGGACAAACCCCATCAATGCTTTAAACAGCGTCGATTTCCCTGAACCGTTGACGCCAACCAGCGCGGCAATCGAGCCGCCAGGCACCTGAAACGTCGTGTCCCGCAGGGCAGTGTGACCATTGCGATACGTCACCGTGACGCGATCAACGGTAATCGCAGATTGACTCATTTCTGGCTCCTCAGCCCGTCAGTGATGCCGCTGACGATGGTTTCAGTTGTGACGCGCAGCAGATCCAGATACGTCGGCACCGGACCGTCGGCAGCGCTCAGAGAATCAACATATAGCACACCACCGTAGTGCGCGCCGGATTCACGCGCGACCTGACGGGCTGGTTTATCGGAAACGGTACTTTCGCTGAACACCGCCGGGATGTGATGTTCCCTGATCGCGTCGATCACTTTGCGTACCTGTTTAGGCGTGCCTTGCTGATCGGCGTTGATCGGCCAGAGGTACAGCTCTTTCAGGTCGTTATCGCGCGCCAGATAGGAAAATGCGCCTTCACTGGTCACCAGCCAGCGCTTGTCGGCAGGAATCTTCGCCAGCGCGTCGCGTAGTGGATCGAGCGTCTGGCGGATTTGGGCTTTATAGTTTTCGGCGTTTTTCTGGTACGTCGCGGCGTTATCTGGATCGTATTTCGCCAGCGCATCGCGAATGTTATCCACGTAAATCAGCGCATTTTCCGCCGACATCCAGGCGTGCGGGTTGGGTTTGCCGTTATACGGCCCTTCGGTAATGCCCATCGGCTTCACGCCGTTGGATACCGTAACTTCCGGCACGCCGGATAAGTGCTGGTAGAACCGGGCGAACCACAGCTCCAGGTTCAGGCCGTTAGAGAGGATCAGCTGCGCGCCCTGCGCCCGCTTAATGTCGCCGGGCGTCGGCTGATACTCGTGGATCTCCGCGCCAGGCTTCGTGATTGAACTAACGTCCGCCGCATCGCCCGCTACGTTTTTCGCCATGTCGGCGATGACGGTAAACGTTGTGATGACCTTAAATTTATCTTTTGCATAAGCAGGCGACAGCGCAAGCATCGCCAGCGCGCTGGCAAGGAGAATGGATTTCAGACGGAGCAAGTGCGGCATAGTATCCCTCATCATAATGCGGTTAATTATTCATCGAATATAGCCTTTGCTATGTTATATAGCACAAGGTATAGATAAATGAAAATAATTCTTATTTACGTAGGGCGCTAAGGATGTGTCACCTTAGGGTGATAGTCCTGAGAGAATATAAGGTGTATTATTTATGCAACTTATTTGTGGAGGCATCATGTCCGGTAAGCGTATTGCTCGTGAAAAACTGACGATTAAAAAAATGATCGCGCTGTACGAGAGCCAGTGCCCGCAGGCCTCAAACGAGCAAGGCCATTACGATGCGCTGTTTGCCTATGCGCAAAAGCGGCTGGATAAGTGCGTGTTTGGCGAGGAAAAACCGGCCTGTAAGCAGTGTCCGGTACACTGTTATCAGCCCGCGAAGCGTGAGGAGATGAAGCAGATCATGCGTTGGGCAGGCCCAAGAATGCTCTGGCGCCATCCGATTTTGACCATCCGTCACCTTATTGATGACAAACGCCCCGTCCCGGAATTGCCGGAAAAGTATCAGCGCAAGAAATAAATGTGTCTTGCCGGATGGCGGGAGTTAATCGCAGTTGCGTAGGCCCGATAAGCGTTAGCGCCATCGGGCAACACCATTACGCTTTGGTCGCAATCAGAATCGCTGACGCCTTAATCAGCGCAATAACGCGACTGCCCTGCGCCAGTTTCATCTCTTCCTGACTCTCATTGGTGACAACGGCCACAATCTCAAAACCAGCGTCGGTTTTGATGTGTACAGTCGCGTTGACTGCGCCTTCCGTCACCTGAGATACGCTACCGGCAAACTGGTTGCGGGCGGAGAACTTCAGGCCGCAATCTTCGCTTGCCAGAGTAACCCAGGGGGCTTTAATCAAAGCAATGGCGTCTTTTCCGTTTGTCAGACCCAGCGCCTGCTGGCTGCTGTGAGTGACAATCGCCACCAGTTTTGCACCGCCCGCCAGCGTCAGTTCAACTTCATCATTCACCGCACCCGTTGCGACTGCGCTAACCGTACCGGTCAGTTGATTACGTGCTGATACCGCCATACTGCCTCCTTTCGTTGAGATATCTGCCAGTATAGCCAGAGATGCTATACCAATGCATCTTTATCAATGCCTAATCGTTTCATGCGAGAGAGCAGGGTGGTGCGCTTCAGCCCCAGACGCTGCGCGGCGCCTTTTGGCCCCGCCACCACGCCATTTGTCTCTTTCAACACGCGCATAATGAGCTGAAATTCATCCTCGCCCTCCTGGGCGACTTCGGTGGCGACCGGCGGCGCGCCCGGCGTGAGCATTCCCATGTCCGGCAGCGAGAGTTGCAGCACGTTGCCCCGCGTCAGCAGAACGGCGCGCTCGACGACGTTTTCCAGCTCGCGGACGTTCCCCGACCACTCCATATTGCTCAGCGTGCGTAGCGTTTCGGCAGGAATACTGTTGATGTTGCGCCCCATCCGGCGGGCGATTTTAAAGGTGAAGGCTTTGACCAGCAGCGGAATGTCCTCCGGGCGCTCGCGCAGCGGCGGGAGCTGGATCGGAAAGACGTTCAGACGGTAATAGAGATCGTTGCGGAACTCACGATCGGCCACCATTTTTTTCAGATCGCGGTTGGTGGCGGCGATCAGCCTGACGTCCGTCTGGATCAGTTTATTGCTGCCCAGACGTTCAAATTCCTGCTCCTGGAGCACACGCAGCAGTTTCGGCTGTAGCTCCAGCGGCATGTCGCCCACTTCATCAAGAAACAGCGAGCTTTTATCCGCCAGCTCAAAGCGGCCAATACGCTGCGCGCTGGCGCCGGTAAAGGCACCGCGCTCGTGACCAAACAGATCGCTTTCCAGCAGCCCGGCGGGCATCGCCGCGCAATTCATCTTCACCATTCGCCGTGCGTTACGCCCGCTCAGATTATGAATCGCCCTGGCGATCAGCTCTTTACCGGTTCCTGTTTCACCGAGGATCAGGACGGTGCTGTCGCTTTGCGCCACCATCTCCACCTGCTTGAGCACGTTGTACATGGCTTCGCTGCGACCGATTATCTCGCCAAATTCGCTATCCACGTTATTGAGCTGCTCGGTAAGCGCCAGGTTCTCGTCGACCAGACGCTCTTTCAGCCGGTGAATCTCCTGATAGGCGAGGGCGTTGTCCACGGCAATCGCCACGCGTTCGGCAATCTGGCGCAGCAGTTTGAGGTTGGCGGTGGTAAACACTTTCTCTTCGCATTGCGCCAGCTTCAGCACGCCGAGCATTGTATTGCCGGACATCAGCGGCAGCAGACACAGGGTCTGTATCTGGTTGCCCCAGGTGTCGAACAGCATGCGTTCGTATGGCGCAAGCGTATCCCGCTCGTTCAGGTTAATCAGCAGCATCTCTTTGCTTTTGAAAACCCGTTCAGAGAGCGTTCCCGCTTCGTCCACTTCGCTTTGTTCATGCGCGGGATTATGTTCATCCAGATAATGCGTGGAATAGATGCTCAGCTTGTTTTTGCGGGCGCTGTGCAGGACGATGCTAATGGCATCGATATTAAAGTAGTGGTGGATCTCTTTCGCGACTTCGCTCACCAATTCGTCGATGTCCAGCCGTGAAAGCACGGCATTGGTGATCGCCACCAGAATGCGGAAGTTGTCGCGCTCACGGCACAGGAGATCGTAGTCAACGTTATTGCTGACCCGACACTGAATTTGCTCAGCGACCACTGCGACAATCTGGGTGAAGGTTTGCAGACGTTCGTACTCTTTCTCGCTCCACGGCTGGTCGTTTTGGCGGATGAATTCGCAGCCGCCAAAAATGCGCCCTTCAGCGGCCAGCGGCAGCAAACAGTAGTGGCCAAATTCACCGTACAGCCCGTTTGTCGCCAGTTGCGGCCAGGTTTCGCTGAATTCGTGATGATTGCAGTGCAGCGCATCGGGGCGCGAGAGAATGCGCCGAACCGGGCCGTGTGCCAGCACGGTTTCGTCTTCATACGCGACAGGTTTACCATTTTCGCGAGTTGCATAATAACGCGCGCGTTGTGTCTGTGGCTGCCATAACACAATAGCTGCGCTGTCGGCCAGCGCTGAGCGCTTGACCAGTTGCGAAAGCGCTTCACTGAGCGACGCCAGGTCGGGCTGCTGCAATAATGTACGAGTGATGTCGAACAAACCTTGTTGTCCGAGATCGCTCATCGGTGTATACGACATGTTGCTTTTCCAGAAAAGCACCGCGATGCAGTGCGAAAACGGTAAATAAATTATAGATATAGGTAATATATTTTGGGTATCACCGCAGGCCTGTCCATCCGTAGGCCTGATAAGCGCAGCGCCATCAGGCGCCTTTGCCGGATGGCGGCGTAAACGCCTTATCCGGCCTACAAACTGCATTGAACCGCAGGCCTGATAAGCGCAGCGCCATCAGGCACCTTTGCCGGATGGCGGCGTAAACGCCTTATCCGACCTACAAACTACATTGAACCGCAGGCCTGATAAGCACAGCGCCATCAGGCGCTTTTGCCGGATGGCGGCGTAAACGCCTTATCCGGCCGACAAACTGCGTTGAACCGCAGGCCTGATAAGCGCAGCGCCATCAGGCGCCTTTGCCGGATGGCGGCGTAAACGCCTTATCCGGCCGACAAACTGCGTTGAACCGTAGGCCTGATAAGCATAGCGCCATCAGGCGCTAGCATATACGCGGCAACGGTTCGGCGTGGGGTAAATCAAGGGTACGTTTCACGCCATACAGACCGGCCAGGCGAACGCCTCTGCGTTCAACCACCTCGCCGATCGGCGTCGCATCGCGGCCCAGCGGGTGCGCGCGCAGCGCGTCAAGCACAGCGTCTGCGGCCTGGCGCTCAACGGCGATCACCAGTTTGCCTTCATTGGCAAAGTTAAGCGCATCCAGCCCCAGCAGTTCGCAGACGCCGCGCACCGCCGGTTTGACCGGCAGCGCGGATTCAGATAACTCAATACCGAAGCCGCAGGCGGCGGCAAACTCATGGGCGACAGCATTCACGCCGCCGCGCGTCGCATCGCGTAAGGCTTTCACGCCTGGAATATCGCGCAGCGGCTGAATAAGCGGGGTTAATACCGCGCAGTCGCTGACCAGCTCGCCATCCAGCCCCAATTGTTCACGCAAATTGAGGATCGTTGCGCCATGATCGCCGAGCGTGCCGCTGACCAGCAGCACATCTCCCACGCTTAATGTCTGCGCCCCCCAGTGAATATTGGCGGGAATCGCCCCCATTCCGGCGGTGTTGATGAACAGCTTATCCGCCGCGCCGCGCTGAACGACTTTGGTATCACCGGTCACAATGGCGATACCGGCTTCGCGCGCGGTTGCCGCCATGCTGTTCACCACGCTTTTCAGCGTCTCCATCGGCAGACCTTCTTCGAGGATAAAGCCGCAGGAGAGATAACGCGGGATCGCGCCGCTGACCGCCACGTCGTTGGCCGTGCCGCAAATCGCCAGTTTGCCGATATTGCCGCCGGGGAAAAACAGCGGGTCAATAACATAGCTGTCGGTGGAGAAGGCCAGGCGATCGCCTTCCGCCGCCAGTTGCGCCAGTTCAAGACGCGCCTGATCTTCCTGCTCAGCCAGCCACGGGTTGGCAAAAGCTTCCATAAACAGGCTGTTAATCAGCTGCTGCATGGCCAGACCGCCGCTGCCGTGGGCAAGTTGTACGCTGTTCATGCTTCACACTCCTGCTGACGATATTGATACCAGGCGGCGCATGCCCCCTCGGAGGAGACCATTAACGCGCCGAACGCCGTCTGCGGGTTACAGGTCGTGCCAAACAACGGGCACTGGTGCGGTTTGCACTTGCCGGTGAGCACTTCTCCGCAGCGCGCACGCGGATCGTCGCACACCTGTTGCGGCGCCGGGCGGAAGTGCGCTTCGGCGTCAAACCGCTGGTAGTCTGGCGTCAGGTGGACACCAGACGATTCAATCACGCCCAGCCCGCGCCATTCGCTGTCGCCGTTGACGCAAAACACCTCGGCGATAGCCTGTTGCGCCAGTAGATTACCGGCATCCGGCACCACGCGACGGTACTGGTTCTCAACCTGGCTATGGGAGGCTATTTTCTGCTCAACCAGCATGACGACGCCTTGCAGTAGATCAAGCGGTTCGAATCCCGCCACCACCAGAGGACGATGGAAATCCGTCGCGATGAAGCTATAGGCGTCGGTGCCGATCACCATGCTGACGTGACCCGGCGCGAGAAACGCGTCAATTCCGTTATCCGGCTGCTCCAGCAGGCTGCGCAGCGTTGGAATAAGCGTGATGTGCTGGCAGAAAAAGTAAAAGTTCTGCACGTTGCGAAGCTTCGCCTGTTGCAGCGTGATGGCGGTGGTCGGCATGGTGGTTTCAAATCCCAGACCGAAGAAAACGACTTTGCGCGTTGGGTTTTCCTGCGCCAGTTTCAGGGCATCCATTGGCGAATAAACAATGCGGATATCTGCGCCACGGGCTTTGGCCTGCAATAGCGAACCCTGTTTCCCCGGTACGCGTATGGCATCGCCAAAGGTGCAGAAAATCACCTCAGGATGGCTGGCGATCTCCACGCAGCTGTCAATTCTGCCCATCGGCAGCACGCACACCGGGCAGCCGGGGCCGTGGATAAACTCCACGTTGTCGGGCAGCAACTGGTCGAGGCCGAACTTGAAGATGGCGTGCGTATGACCGCCGCACACTTCCATAATGCGCAGCGGACGTTCGGCGGTATAAGGGAGATGCGCGGCACGTTCACGCAGGTGATCAATCAACTGCATCACCTGTTCCGGTGCGCGATATTCGTCAACAAAACGCATTATTTTTCCTCGCCATACAACAAAGCGCCGACGTCCGGTTCGACATCAAACATGTTTTGCAGCGCGTCGAGGGTGTCGCGCGCTTCCGCTTCGTTAATCACACTCATGGCAAAACCAACGTGAACCAGCACCCACTGGCCCAGACGCGGCTCACCGCTCTCATCGCAACTGCCAACCAGCGTCAGGTCGACATCGCGCTGGATGCCGCAGACATCGACTTTCGCCTGATTTCCGTCAATGGAGCGAATTTGCCCCGGAACGCCTATGCACATCGCTGTGCCTCCAGCCAGTTCAGCCACCGATCCATCCCTTCGCCGCTGGTGGCGGAGATGAGGATGATCTCAATGTCAGGATTGACTTCCCGGGCGCTGGCGATGCACTTCTCAACGTCAAAATTGAGGTACGGCAGCAGATCGACTTTGTTCAGGAGCATGAGCGAAGCGGCGGCGAACATATGCGGGTATTTCAGCGGCTTGTCTTCGCCTTCCGTAACGGAAAGCACCGCCACTTTATGGCGCTCGCCGAGGTCAAAGCTGGCCGGGCAGACAAGGTTGCCGACGTTTTCGATAAACAGAATACCGTTGTCGGCCAGCGGCAGACGCGGAGCGGCATCGGCAATCATTTGCGCATCAAGATGGCAGCCTTTGCCGGTGTTGACCTGAATAGCGGGCGTACCGGTCGCGCGGATGCGGGCGGCGTCGTTGACCGTTTGCTGGTCGCCTTCAATCACCGCGCACGGCACGCTGTCTTTTAACTTCATCAGCGTTTCGGTCAGCAGGGTGGTTTTACCGGAACCGGGGCTGGAGACAAGGTTGAGCACCAGATGCTGGCGGGCGGCGAAGCGGGCGCGGTTGCGCTCGGCCAGACGGTTGTTTTTGTCCAGCACGTCAATTTCGACTTCCAGCATCCGGCGCTGGCTCATACCCGGCGCATGGGTTCCCGCTTCACCGTGACCGTAGTGCAGATCGCCTTCTGCGGTCTGGCTCGGGGTAAAGGCGGATGTCTTCACGCCGGTGATGTTCAGCGCCGGGCGAGCCGCCGGGGCAAAAGGCGCGCTACGAAACGCCGAATGGGGATTATGCTCATCTCCCTCTATATAAAGGTTGCCTTCACCGCAACCGCATGTCGTACACATTGCTCACTCCTGATCTCTATCTTGCGGTAAATCTATTGCCGGATGGCGGCTTTGCTTTATGCAGCCTACAACTCAGGCCATTCCTGTCGGCCGGATAAGACGCTCAGGCGTCGCTATCCGGCGTTGGATTACTGTCTATTTCAATTCGGCGAATCTGCAATCCGTCATCGGCCACAATGCGTAGCGTGTCGCTCTGGCATTGCGGACAACGGCGCACGCGCTGCGTCAGTAACGTGACGTACTGCTGACAAGACTCGCACCAGCATTCGGCTTCTTGTTCTTCGAGGTGGAGTTTACAACCTTCCGCCAGGGTGCCACGGCATACCAGATCAAAACAAAAGGCGAGAGCGCTGGTTTCTACGCAAGAAAATGCGCCAATTTTGAGCCAGACCCCAGTTACCCGTTTTGCACCGTGCGCTGCGGCCTGTTGTTCAATTAATTCCAGTGCCCGTTGGCAGAGAGTTATTTCGTGCATATCGCCTCCCGAATTCATTGCCCTGAATAAGCAATAAATATGCCAGTTATTTTTCCCTTGCTTGTGACAATGACGACGATGACGAAATGACATGTCGTCACAGCGTCGAACGTGATAGCTGTTTTTGTATCATCATGAAAAATAAAGGTTTAAAAACTGGCATGGAAAATGCTTAAGGCTGGCTATCTCTGCTAACCGGGTAACCTGACATGACTATTTGGGAAATAAGCGAAAAGGCTGATTACATCGCGCAGCGGCATCATCGCCTGCTGGACCAGTGGCGAATCTACTGCAACTCACTGGTTCAGGGGATCACCTTATCAAAAGCGCGTCTGCATCACGCCATGAGCTGTGCGCCGGACAAAGATCTGTGCTTTGTGCTTTTCGAGCACTTCACGATTTACGTCACCCTGGCGGACGGTTTTAACAGCCACACCATCGAGTATTACGTCGAAACCAAAGACGGTGAAGATAAGCAGTTGATTGCACAAGCGCAATTGACCATTGACGGCCTCGTTGATGAGAAGGTCAGTAACCGCGATCGCGAGCAGGTGCTGGAGCACTATCTCGAAAAAATCGCCAGCGTTTACGACAGCCTGTACACCGCCGTGGAAAACAATCGCCCGGTGAATTTACGTCAACTGGTAAAGGGAAATAGCCCGGCGGCATAAGCACGAGGCGCTGCCCGTTGTTACTCGCGGCGTGCGCTTCACGCTGCATATGAATGTTTGAGGGGATGGGAATGTCGATAAGTGTCGAAAATGACATTTTTCAGACATGTTTTCGTCAAAAATGACTATCACCTGAGGAATGCCTGGTGAATCGTTTTGTAATTGCTGACTCCACGCTCTGTATTGGCTGCCACACCTGTGAAGCAGCCTGTTCAGAGACGCATCGCCAGCACGGCCTGCAATCAATGCCGCGGCTGAAAGTGATGCTCAATGAAAAAGAATCCGCGCCGCAGTTGTGTCACCACTGTGAAGATGCGCCCTGTGCCGTGGTGTGCCCGGTAAACGCCATCAATCGGGTAGACGGCGCCGTACAGTTGAATGAAAGCCTGTGCGTAAGCTGCAAGCTGTGTGGCATTGCCTGCCCGTTCGGCGCGATTGAATTTTCCGGCAGCCGTCCGCTGCATATTCCGGCGAATGCCAATTCACCGAAAGCCCCGCCGGCGCCTCCCGCGCCGGCACGCGTCAGTACGCTGCTGGACTGGGTGCCGGGCGTGCGCGCCATCGCGGTCAAATGCGATCTGTGCAGCTTCGACGAACAAGGCCCGGCCTGTGTGCGGATGTGTCCGACCAACGCGTTACACCTGGTGAATAACATGGATATCGCCCGCGCCAGCAAGCGCAAACGTGAGCTGACCTTCAACACCGATTTTGGCGATCTCACCTTGTTTCAGCAGGCGCAAAGTGGGGAGGCAAAATGAACGCAATTTCACTGATCAATAGCGGTGTGGCCTGGTTCGCGGCGGCGGCCGTACTGGCATTTCTGTTTTCCTTTCATAAAGCGCTGAGCGGCTGGGTCGCCGGTGTCGGCGGCGCGGTCGGCAGTCTGTATACCGCGGCGGCGGGTTTTTCCGTCCTGGTGAATGCGACAGCGGTCAGCGGCGTGATGCCGTTGATCGGTCATGGTTTACAAATCACCCCGCTGAACGCCATCTGGCTGATTACGCTGGGGCTGTGCGGGCTGTTCGTCAGCCTGTACAACATCGACTGGCATCGTCACCCACAGGTGTTAGCCAACGGGCTGCTGGTAAACCTGCTGATGGCGGCGGCAGTTTGCGCGGTCGTCGCCAGCAATCTCGGCACGCTGGTGGTGATGGCGGAAATCATGGCGCTGTGCGCGGTGTTTCTTACCGGTTGCAGCAAAGAGGGCAAACTGTGGTTTGCGCTGGGGCGTATCGGTACGCTGCTGCTGGCTGTCGCCTGCTGGCTGGTGTGGCAGCGTTACGGCACGCTGGAGCTGCGTCTGCTCGATCTGCGCGCCCAGGCGCTGCCGCTCGGTTCTGACATCTGGCTGCTCGGCGTAGTCGGTTTTGGTCTGCTGGCCGGGATTATCCCGCTGCACGGTTGGGTGCCGCAGGCGCATGCCAACGCCAGCGCGCCGGCGGCGGCCCTGTTCTCTACCGTGGTGATGAAAATGGGTCTGCTGGGCATTCTCTCTTTATCGCTGATTGGCGGCAATGCGCCGCTGTGGTGGGGCGTTCTGCTGCTGGTGCTCGGCATGATCACCGCGTTTGTCGGCGGTCTGTATGCGCTGATGGAACATAACATTCAGCGTCTGCTGGCGTACCACACTCTGGAAAACATCGGCATTATCCTGCTCGGTCTGGGCGCGGGCGTCACCGGTATTGCCCTTAATCAACCGGCGCTGATTGCGCTCGGCCTGACCGGTGGTCTCTATCATCTGGTCAACCATAGCCTGTTCAAAAGCGTGCTGTTTTTGGGCGCGGGCAGCATTTGGTTTCGTACCGGGCACCGCGACATTGAAAAACTGGGCGGCATCGGCAAGCGTATGCCGGTGATTTCTGTCGCGATGTTGATTGGCCTGATGGCGATGGCCGCGCTGCCGCCGCTGAACGGGTTTGCCGGTGAGTGGGTTATCTATCAGTCCTTCTTCAAGCTGGGCAACAGCGGCGCGTTCATTGGCCGTCTGTTAGGGCCGCTGCTGGCCGTTGGGCTGGCGATTACCGGTGCGCTGGCGGTGATGTGTATGGCGAAAGTCTATGGCGTTACGTTCCTTGGCGCACCGCGTACCAAAGAGGCGGAAAACGCCTGCTGCGCGCCAATCCTGATGGGGGTGAGCGTCGTCGCGCTGGCCATTTGCTGCGTGCTGGGCGGCGTTGCCGCGCCGTGGCTGCTGCCGCTGATCTCCGCTGCCGTGCCTCTGCCGCTGGAGACGGCGAACACCACCGTTTCTCAGCCGATGATTACGCTGCTGCTGATCGCCTGTCCGCTGCTGCCGTTCATCATCATGGCGATTTTCAAAGGCAACCGTCTGCCGTCACGTTCACGCGGCGCGGCCTGGGTCTGTGGCTACGACCACGAGCAGTCGATGGTGATTACCGCCCACGGTTTCGCCATGCCGGTGAAAGAGGCCTTTGCCCCGGTACTCAAGTTGCGTAAATGGCTTAACCCGGTATCGCTGGTTCCGGGCTGGCAGAATGCGGCGGCACCGGTTCTGTTCCGCCGCCTGGCGCTGATTGAGCTGGCGGTGCTGGTGGTGATTGTGGTTTCACGAGGAGCCTGAGAATGAGTGTGTTATATCCGTTAATTCAGGCGCTGGTGTTATTCGCCGCAGCGCCGCTGCTGTCCGGTATTACCCGCGTGGCGCGTGCCCGGTTGCACAACCGTCGCGGGCCGGGCGTTTTGCAGGAGTATCGTGACCTGATCAAGCTGTTGGGGCGCCAGAGCGTTGCGCCTGCCGATTCCGGCTGGGTCTTTCGCCTGACGCCGTTTGTGATGGTCGGCGTCATGCTGACTATCGCGACCGCGCTGCCGGTGGTGACGGTTGGTTCACCGTTGCCGCAGTTGGGCGATCTGATCACCCTGATCTACCTCTTTGCGATCGCCCGCTTCTTCTTTTCTATTGCCGGTCTGGATACCGGGAGTCCGTTTACCGCGATCGGCGCAAGCCGCGAAGCGATGCTCGGCGTACTGGTGGAGCCAATCCTGCTGCTCGGCCTGTGGGTGGCGGCGCAGGTGGCCGGTTCCACGCACATCAGCAATATCACCGACACGATTTACCACTGGCCGGCAGCGCGCAGCATTCCGCTGATGCTGGCGCTGTGCGCCTGCGCGTTCGCCACCTTTATCGAGATGGGCAAACTGCCTTTCGATCTGGCGGAAGCGGAGCAGGAGTTGCAGGAAGGCCCGCTGACCGAATACAGCGGCAGCGGCTTCGCGGTGCTGAAGTGGGGCATCAGCCTGAAACAGCTGGTGGTGCTGCAAATGTTTGTCGGCGTATTCCTGCCGTGGGGACAGATGGAAACCTTCAGCGCGGGTGGGCTGCTGCTGGCGCTGGTGATTGCCATCGTCAAGCTGATCGCTGGCGTACTGGTGATTGCCCTGTTCGAAAACAGCATGGCGCGCCTGCGTTTTTGCGCCACTTCACGCGTGACCTGGGCCGGTTTTGGGTTTGCGTTTTTAGCATTCGTCTCCTTGCTGGTGGCGTGATTTAAGAGAGTTTGAGCATGTCTGAAGAAAAATTAGGTCAACAATACCTTGCGGCGCTGCACCAGGCTTTTCCGGGCGTGGTGCTGGACGAAGCCTGGCAGACCAAAGATCAGCTGACCCTCACCGTGAAGGTGAACTACCTGCCGGAAGTGGTGGAGTTTCTCTACTACAAACAGGGCGGATGGCTCTCGGTACTGTTTGGCAACGACGAACGCCAGCTGTGCGGCCACTATGCCGTTTACTACGTGTTGTCGATGGAGCAGGGGACGAAGTGCTGGATAACCGTGCGCGTTGAAGTCGATGCCAACAAACTGGAGTTTCCGTCCGTGACGCCGCGCGTGCCGGCTGCGGTGTGGGGCGAACGCGAAGTGCGCGACATGTATGGCCTGATCCCGGTCGGCCTGCCTGACGAACGCCGCCTGGTGCTGCCGGATGACTGGCCGGATGAACTCTATCCGCTGCGTAAAGACAGCATGGATTACCGTCAACGCCCGGCGCCGACCACCGATGCTGAAACCTACGAATTTATCAACGAGCTGGGTGACAAGAAAAACAACGTGGTGCCGATCGGCCCGCTGCACGTCACCTCTGATGAACCGGGTCACTTCCGCCTGTTTGTTGACGGCGAAAACATTATCGACGCCGATTACCGCCTGTTCTACGTCCATCGCGGCATGGAGAAACTGGCGGAAACCCGCATGGGTTACAACGAAGTCACCTTCCTGTCGGACCGCGTGTGCGGCATTTGCGGCTTTGCTCACAGCACCGCCTATACCACCTCCGTCGAGAATGCGATGGGCATCGTGGTGCCGGAACGCGCGCAGATGATCCGTGCCATTCTGCTGGAGGTGGAGCGTCTGCATTCGCACCTGCTGAACCTCGGCCTGGCCTGCCACTTTACCGGTTTTGACTCCGGCTTTATGCAGTTCTTCCGCGTGCGTGAAACGTCGATGAAGATGGCGGAGATCCTTACCGGGGCGCGTAAAACCTACGGTCTGAACCTGATCGGCGGGATTCGTCGCGATCTGCTGAAAGAGGACATGATCCAGACCCGTCAACTGGCGCAGCAGATGCGCCGCGAGGTGCAGGAACTGGTGGATATGCTGCTCAGCACGCCGAACATGGAGCAGCGCACCGTCGGCATTGGGCGCCTCGACCCGGAAATCGCCCGCGACTTCAGTAACGTAGGGCCGATGGTGCGCGCCAGCGGTCACGCCCGCGATACCCGCGCCGATCACCCGTTTGTCGGTTACGGCCTGCTGCCGATGGAAGTGCATAGCGAGCAGGGCTGTGACGTCATCTCCCGTCTGAAAGTGCGCATCAACGAAGTGTACACCGCGCTGAACATGATCGATTTCGGCCTGGACAACCTGCCGGGCGGCCCGCTGATGGTGGAAGGCTTTACCTATATTCCACACCGTTTTGCGCTGGGCTTTGCCGAAGCGCCGCGCGGGGATGACATCCACTGGAGCATGACCGGCGACAACCAGAAGCTGTACCGCTGGCGCTGCCGTGCGGCGACCTACGCCAACTGGCCGACCCTGCGCTATATGCTGCGCGGTAACACGGTCTCCGACGCGCCTCTGATCATCGGTAGCCTCGACCCTTGCTACTCCTGTACCGACCGCATGACCGTGGTGGATGTGCGTAAGAAGAAGAGCAAAGTCGTGCCGTACAAAGAACTTGAGCGCTACAGCATTGAGCGTAAAAACTCGCCGCTGAAATAAGGAATCGCCATGTTTACCTTTATCAAAAAAGTTATCAAAACCGGCGCGCCGACGTCGTCGTATCCGCTGGAGCCGATTGCGGTCGATAAAAACTTCCGTGGCAAACCGGAGCATAACCCGCAGCAGTGCATTGGCTGCGCAGCCTGCGTCAATGCCTGCCCGTCGAATGCGCTGACGGTTGAAACCTGCCTTGTTACCGGCGAGCTGGCCTGGCAGTTCAACCTCGGGCGCTGCATCTTTTGCGCCCGCTGTGAAGAAGTGTGCCCGACGGCGGCGATTAAACTCTCGCAGGAGTATGAGCTGGCGGTGTGGAAGAAAGCGGACTTTCTGCAACAGTCCCGCTTTACGCTGTGCAATTGCCGCGTGTGCAACCGTCCTTTCGCGGTGCAGAAAGAGATTGATTACGCCATCGCGCTGCTGAAACACAATGGCGACAGCCGCGCGGAGCATCACCGTGAAAGCTTTGAGACCTGCCCGGACTGCAAGCGTCAGAAATGCCTGGTGCCGTCCGACCGTATTGAACTGACTCGCCATATGAAAGAGGCCAGCTGATGAGCAATTTATTAGGCCCACGCGACGCCAACGGCATTCCGCTGCCGATGACGGTGGATGAATCCATCGCCAGCATGAAGGCGTCTTTGCTGAAAAACATTAAGCGTTCGGCGTATGTCTACCGCGTGGACTGCGGTGGCTGCAACGGCTGCGAAATCGAAATTTTTGCCACCCTTTCTCCGCTGTTTGACGCCGAACGTTTTGGCATCAAAGTCGTCCCGTCGCCGCGTCATGCGGATATTCTGCTGTTCACCGGGGCGGTGACGCGCGCGATGCGTTCTCCGGCGCTGCGCGCCTGGCAGTCCGCGCCGGACCCAAAAATCTGTATCTCTTACGGCGCCTGCGGCAACAGCGGCGGTATCTTCCACGACCTGTACTGCGTCTGGGGCGGCACCGACAAAATCGTACCGGTGGATGTCTACATTCCGGGCTGCCCGCCGACGCCTGCGGCAACGTTGTACGGTTTCGCGATGGCGCTGGGTTTGCTGGAACAGAAAATTCACGCCCGCGCGCCGGGTGAACTGGACGAGCAGGCGGCAGAGATTCCGCATCCCGATATGGTGCAGCCGCTGCGCGTGAAGGTGGATCGCGCGGCGCGTCGTCTGGCGGGTTATCGCTATGGCCGTCAGATCGCCGATGATTACCTGACCCAACTGGGGCAGGGTGAACATCAGGTGGCGCGCTGGCTGGAAGCGGAAAACGATCCGCGTCTGACCGAGATCGTCACTCACCTGAATCATGTGGTTGAAGAGGCGCGTATCCGATGAGTGAAACGGTGGTGTTCAGTCAATTGAGCCGTAAGTTTATTGATGAGAACGATGCGACGCCCGCCGAGGCGCAGCAGGTTGTCTATTACAGCCTGGCGATTGGCCACCACCTTGGGGTCATCGACTGCCTGGAAGCGGCGTTAACCTGCCCGTGGGAGGACTATCTGGCGTGGATTGCGACTCTGGAAGAGGGAAGCGAGGCCAGACGTAAAATGGAAGGCGTGCCGAAGTACGGCGAGATCGTCATCGATTTTAACCATGTGCAAATGCTGGCGCGCGCTTTCGACAGCGCGCTCGCTGCGCAAAACCCACAACAGCAGGCGTGGAGCAAGCTGATGCTGAGTATGCTCCACGATATTCATCAGGAAAGCGCCATCTATCTGATGGTGAGGAGACACCGTGACTGACGTTTTATTGTGCGTCGGCAACAGTATGATGGGCGATGACGGCGCCGGGCCACTGCTGGCCGAGATGTGCGCCGCGCAGCCTAAAGGCAACTGGGTTGTTATTGACGGCGGCAGCGCGCCGGAGAACGATATTGTCGCGATCCGCGAACTGCGCCCGGATCGTCTGCTGATTGTCGATGCGACCGACATGGGGCTGAATCCAGGCGAGATCCGCATCATCGACCCGGATGACATCGCCGAAATGTTTATGATGACCACCCACAATATGCCGTTGAATTACCTGGTGGATCAGCTGAAAGAGGACGTTGGTGACGTGATTTTCCTCGGCATCCAGCCGGATATCGTTGGCTTTTATTATCCGATGACGCAAGCGATTAAAGACGCGGTGGAAGTGGTTTATTCAAGGCTTGCAGAGTGGGCTGGCGACGGGGGATTTTCTCCGCTCTGAGCGGGTGCCCGGTGGCGCTACGCTTACCGGGCCTACGGTTTTGTAGGCCGGGTAAGGCGAAGCCGCCACCCGGCAAAACGGGCTACGCCAGATCTTCCCCGTTACTCGCAATCACTTTCTTGTACCACCAGAATGATTTTTTGCGGGTACGCGCCAGCGTGCCGTTGCCAGCGTCGTCACGGTCGACATACACAAATCCGTAGCGTTTGCTCATTTCGCCTGTCGAGGCGGACACCAGATCGATGCAGCCCCAGGTGGTGTAACCCATCAGCGGCACGCCGTCTTCAATGGCGTCGGCCATCGCCCGAATATGCTCACGCAGATAGCGGATGCGGTAATCATCATGGATCTCACCTTTCGCGTCCGGCTCATCTTTCGCGCCGAGGCCGTTTTCCACCAGAAATAGCGGCTTCTGGTAGCGGTCATACATCATATTCATAGTGATGCGCAGACCAAGCGGGTCAATCCCCCAGCCCCATTCGCTGACGTCAAGGTGCGGATTGCGCAGCGATTTCACCACGTTGGCGGCGTTGGTGTTATTAGCGTTCATCTCCGCTGAAGCGCAGCGTGACGCGTAGTAGCTAAACGAGACGAAATCGACGGTGTTCTTCAGGATAGCGTCGTCTTCCGGGGCTTTTTCAATCACCACGCCTTTCTCGCGAAAAACGCGGGCGGAATAGGTCGGGTAAGCGCCGCGCGCCTGCACATCAATAAAGAACAAGTTTTCGCGGTCTTTCTCCAGCGCGGTCCAGACGTCCTGCGGTTTACAGGAGTACGGATAAAAATTGCCCCCCGCCAGCATACAGCCGACCTGGTTTTGCGGGTTGACCTCATGGGCGATTTGGGTCGCCAGCGCGCTGGCAATCAGCTCGTGATGCGCGGCCTGATACTTCACCTGATCCTGATTTTCACCTTCCTCAAACACCAGGCCCGCGCCGGAGAATGGGCTGTGCAGCATGATGTTGATTTCGTTGAACGTCAGCCAGTATTTCACCAGACCGTCAAAGGCTTCAAAGCAGGTTCGCGCATAGCGGGTAAAGAACTCCACCATTTTGCGATTGCGCCAGGAGCCGTACTCCGTCACCAGGTGCATCGGCACATCGAAGTGGCACAGCGTGACCAGCGGCTCAATACCGTGCTTTTTACACTCTTCAAACACCGCGCGATAAAACGCGATGCCTTCTTCGTTCGGCGTCAGCTCATCGCCGTCAGGGTAGAGACGGCTCCAGGCGATCGAGGTGCGAAACACTGTAAAGCCCATCTCCGCCATCAGGGCGATATCGTCTTTATAGCGATGGTAAAAATCAATCGCGTCATGGCTAGGATAAAATTCGTCATCCCGCAGTTGAAAGCGTTTCTCCAGCCCCAGTTTGACCGGCATCCGGTGCTCGCCGTGCGGGATCATATCGACGGTGCTCAGCCCTTTGCCGCCTTCCCGGTATGCCCCTTCAGACTGGTTGGCGGCCAGTGCGCCGCCCCATAAAAATCCTTGCGGAAATACAGACATAGTCATCCTCAATATGCGCCAGTCAGATGCTGGCTTCTTTTGCAGTAGTCGGTTGCGCGGCCTGGTTTTTTCTTGCCTGCGCGGCTGCGTCTTCCACGGGGATATCTTCAAAGCCGAGGATCAGCGTCAGAACAAAAGAGAGCACCACGGCCAGCGCCATCACGCCAAACACCCAGGCGATGGTCATCGGGTTCGCCGGGTCGAAGAACTGGACGCTGGTGAACAGGCCCGGCGCCGCCATCGAGTGGCTGGCAAGCCCCGCCATACCTGCCACCGCGCCGCAGATAAAGCCGCTGATCAGGCTCGCAATCAGCGGACGCTTCAGACGTACCGCCACGCCGTACAGCGCTGGTTCGGAGATCCCCGCCATAATTGCGGAAGCAGCGGCGGCAAGCGCTGTCTGGCGCAGTTCCGGGTTTTTGGTTTTCCATGCGACGGCCAGAGAGGAACCGCCCAGCGACAGGTTAGCGCCAATTTCAGACGGCATGACCATGCCTTCTTTGCCGGTTTCAGCAATGGTCTGGATGATGGTTGGGGTAAAGACGCGGTGCATCCCGGTCATGACCAGCAGCGGCCACAGCGCGCCCATGATGGCGACGGAAAGCCAGCCCAGATAGCCGTGAATGGTGTAAACCAGCGCGGAGATGGCGCTACCGATCCAGATCCCGATTGGGCCGATTAAAACAATGGCGAGCGGGGCGGCGATCAGGACGATCAGCATTGGTTTCAGGAAGTTTTTCGTGACGGCCGGGGTAATGCGATCCACCCAGCGTTCGATGTATGAAAGACACCACGTCATCACCAGCGCCGGGATCACCGTGTAGGTGTATTTCACCGCCGTCACCGGGATCAGGGCAAATTCAACGTGTTCACCTTCGGCGGCTTTCGCCATCAGGTCGATAAAACTCGGGTGAACCAGCACGCCTGCGATGGCAATCGCCAGCGACATGTTCGTTTTGAACTTGATTGCCGCTGACGCCGCCACCATCAGCGGCAGGAAGAAGAACGCGCCGTCGCCAATCACCGTCAGGATGGTCAGCGTGGAGGCGCCTTTTTCCAGCAGCCCCGTCATTTCGAGGATCATGGCCAGCAGTTTCAGCATCGATCCGCCGATAATCGCCGGGATCAGCGGGGACATGGTGCCGATCAGCGCGTCAAGTATTCCCGCGCCGATGCGTTTAAAGGTGAGTTTAGGTTTGCCGACGGGCGCTGCGGGCTGCATATCAGTCGGCAGCAGACTGACGACTTCGCGATACGCCTGTGAAACGGTGTTGCCGATAATTACCTGACACTGGTTGTCGCTGCGAACCACGCCGAGAACGCCGCTGAGGGTTTTCAACGTCGCGCTGTCGACCTGCGCGTCATCTTTGAGAACGAAACGCAGACGCGTCATGCAGTGTGTCACGGCGGTGATGTTATCCACACCGCCCAGCGCCGTCACCACGGAGCGCGCCAGTGCCGCATAATTCTTAGACATCGGATTTTATCCTGTTTTATCAATAGGGTAGTTTTATCGTCTTACGCCTTTTCGCTAAAAAAACGTGGGCAATGAAACGCAAAATAGGAAACCGGTTCCACAAAATCATGAATAGTTTCACTGAGTGATACAAGATCACAATTCGATCATTTTTTATAATTGTGAGAAGGATCACTTGTTGTTTTGGGCGGTGATTTACCATCAAGGACAACAACGGTACGGTGAAGTACACTGCGTGTCATTGAGTGCTAATGGATGAGTAATATGACGACGATGCTGGAGGTGGCGAAGCGCGCCGGGGTGTCGAAAGCGACGGTTTCCCGGGTGCTTTCAGGTAACGGCTACGTCAGCCAGGAGACCAAAGACCGCGTGTTTCAGGCCATTGAAGAGAGCGGCTATCGACCCAATTTGTTAGCGCGCAGTCTGGCGGCGAAGAAAACGCAGACCCTCGGTCTGGTGGTGACGAACACCCTTTACCACGGCGTTTATTTTAGCGAGCTGCTGTTTCATACGGCGCGGATGGCAGAGGATAAGGGGCGTCAGCTTCTGCTCGCGGACGGCAAACACAGCGCGGAAGAAGAGCGTCAGGCGATTCAGTATCTGCTCGATCTGCGCTGCGACGCCATTATGATTTATCCCCGTTTTCTTAGTGTGGATGAGATTGACGACATTATCGACTCACACGCCCAGCCCATTATGGTGCTTAACCGTCGGCTGCGAAGAAACAGCAGCCACTGCGTTTATTGCGACCAGAAGCAGACCAGTTTTAACGCGGTGGAACAGTTGATCGCCGGGGGGCATCGCGAGATTGCGTTTATCACCGGCTCGATGGATTCCCCTACCGGCGTGGAGCGTCTCTCAGGGTATAAAGACGCATTGACGCGACACGGCATCGCTATCAATAACGAATTGATTGTCAACGGAAAGTGGACGCCCGCCAGCGGTGCTGAAGGGGTGGATACGCTTCTGGCGCGCAAGGTGAATTTTACCGCGCTGGTAGCCAGTAATGACGATATGGCGATTGGCGCCATCAAACAGTTACACGAGCGTGGCATGAGCGTGCCTGCGCAGACCTCGGTCATCGGATTCGACGACATCGCGATGGCGCCCTATACCATCCCGGCGCTTTCCAGCGTTAAAATTCCGGTCACGGAGATGATTCAGGAGACGATTGGACGTCTTATCTTCATGCTGGACGGCGGTGAATTTACGCCGCCAAAAACCTTTACCGGTGCGCTGATCCTGCGCGATTCGGCAGCGCCGCTGCCTGTCCGCTGATCCCGCTTTACATTGTCATTTGTCATCGTCATTCGTGACGATGACAGTGCCTGGTCACAACGTCATCATCAAATATCAAGCAATAACAATCAGTTAAAAACTGGCACGATTTATGAATGTTTCGGCACATAATCTGTCATTGCTGGAGAATTTGATGAACCGTTTCATCATTGCCGACGCCAATAAATGCATTGGTTGCCGTACCTGTGAAGTGGCCTGTGTGGTGTCTCATCAGGAAAACCAGGACTGCGCGTCGCTGACCCCTGAAACTTTCTTACCCCGCATCCATGTGATCAAAGGTGTAAATGTCTCCACGGCGACGCTGTGCCGCCAGTGTGAAGACGCGCCGTGCGCCAACGTCTGCCCGAACGGCGCCATCAGCCGTGATAAAGGTTTCGTACATGTGATGCAGGAGCGTTGCATTGGCTGTAAAACCTGCGTGGTCGCTTGCCCATACGGCGCGATGGAAGTGGTTGTGCGTCCGGTGATTCGCAACAGCGGCGCGGGCCTGAATGTCCGGGCGGAAAAAGCGGAGGCCAACAAATGCGACCTTTGCCACCACCGTGAGGCCGGCCCTGCCTGTATGGAAGCCTGTCCGACCCACGCGCTGATTTGCGTCGATCGCAACAAACTTGAACAACTGAGCGCGGAAAAACGTCGCCGTGCGGCGCTGGACTCCTCCGCGTCTTTGCTTTTCTGATTCCTGAAAAACCGCGTAAAATACGGTGGTATTCATGCCGGATGGCGGTCTTGCCTTATCCGGTCTACTGTTCGTATCCCCGTAGGCCTGATAAGCGTAGCGCCATCAGGCAAACCGGGATAGATGACTGCGGGAACGACTTCATGACAATAAACAACCACTCCGGCGTACAGCTGCGTATTCGTGGCAAGGTACAGGGCGTCGGATTTCGCCCCTACGTCTGGCAACTGGCGCAGCGGTTACAACTGCATGGCGACGTGTGTAACGACGGTGACGGTGTGGTTGTGCGCTTACAGGAAGATCCGGCGGAGTTTATTGTGCAGTTACATCAACATTGCCCGCCGCTGGCCCGTATTGACAGCGTCGAGAGCGAGCCGTTTGCCTGGTCTCAACTGCCTGCCGATTTCTCCATTCGCCAGAGCGCGGGCGGAACGATGAATACGCAAATTGTGCCTGATGCGGCCACATGCCCGGCCTGTCTCGCCGAAATGAATACGCCCGGCGAGCGGCGCTACCGTTACCCTTTTATCAACTGCACCCACTGCGGCCCGCGTTTTACGATCATTCGTGCGATGCCTTACGACCGTCCGTTTACCGTGATGGCATCGTTTCCGTTGTGCAGGAAGTGTGCGACGGAATACCGCGATCCATACGACCGCCGTTTCCACGCCCAACCTGTTGCCTGCCCGGCCTGCGGCCCGCATCTGGCGTGGCGCTCTGGCAGCGCGCGGGCGGAAAAAGACGCTGCGCTACAGGCTGCCGTCGCGATGTTAAAAGCGGGGGGCATTGTCGCCATCAAAGGTATTGGCGGCTTTCATCTGGCCTGCGATGCGCAAAACGATGAGGCGGTGGCGATGCTGCGGGCGCGTAAACGCCGCCCTGCGAAACCGCTGGCGGTGATGTTGCCGGATGCGGAAGGCTTGCCGGATGCGGCGCGCCGACTGCTGACTACGCCGGCCGCCCCCATCGTGCTGGTGGATAAACAGCATGTCGCGTCGCTGTGCGAGGGGATCGCGCCGGGGCTGGCGGAAGTGGGGGTAATGCTGCCCGCGAATCCGCTCCAGCATCTGCTTTTACAGGCGCTGAATTGTCCGCTGGTGATGACCTCCGGCAACCTTAGCGGTAAACCGCCAGCCATCACTAACCAACAGGCGCTGGACGACCTGAAGGCGATCGCCGACGGTTTTCTGTTGCACAACCGCGATATCGTGCAGCGAATGGATGACTCGGTCGTGCGTGACAGCGGCGAAATGCTACGCCGTTCGCGGGGCTATGTGCCGGATGCGATCGCGCTGCCGCCGGGATTTCGCGATGTGCCGCCGATGCTCTGTCTGGGCGCCGATCGGAAAAATACCTTCTGCCTGGTGCGCGGCGAGCAGGCGGTGGTAAGCCAGCATCTGGGGGATCTCAGCGATGACGGCATTCAGACGCAGTGGCGTGACGCGCTGCGTTTGATTCAGAACATTTACGATTTTACGCCGCAACGCGTTGTCTGCGACGCGCATCCGGGTTACGTCTCCAGCCAGTGGGCCAGCGAGATGACGCTTCCGACCGAAACGGTATTGCACCACCATGCGCATGCGGCGGCATGCATGGTCGAGCACGGCTGGCCGTTGAACGGCGGCGATGTGATTGCCCTGACGCTCGACGGCATTGGTATGGGAGAGGGCGGCGCGCTGTGGGGCGGAGAGTGTTTACGCGTTAATTACCGTGAATGCGAGCATCTTGGCGGCCTGCCCGCCGTCGCGCTGGCGGGCGGCGATCTCGCCGCGAAGCAGCCCTGGCGCAACCTGCTGGCGCAGTGTCTGCGCTTTGTTCCTGACTGGCGGGACTATCCAGAAACGGCTGCGCTGCAACGACAACAGTGGAACGTGCTGGCGCGGGCCATTGAGCGCGGAATCAACGCCCCGCTGGCGTCGTCGTGCGGACGCCTGTTCGATGCCGTCGCCGCCGCATCAGGCTGTGCGCCTGACACGCTCAGTTATGAAGGGGAAGCGGCCTGTGCGCTGGAGGCGCTGGCTTCGCGATGCAATCGCGTTGAACATCCGGTGACGATGCCGGTTAAAAACAACCAGCTGGATTTAGCCACGTTCTGGCGGCAGTGGCTGAACTGGCAGGCTGCTCCCGAGGAGCGCGCCTGGGCCTTTCACGACGCGCTGGCGCATGGGTTCGCCGCGCTGCTGCGCCAGGAAGCGACCGCACGCGGGATCACCACGCTGGTATTCGGCGGTGGCGTGCTGCATAACCGCTTGCTGTGCAGGCGTCTGGCGTTCTGTCTTGCTGATTTTACCTTACTGTTTCCGCAGCGTTTACCGGCCGGGGATGGGGGAGTGTCGTTAGGGCAGGGAGCGATCGCCGCAGCGCGCGAGCTTGCGCAAAAATAAAAAAAAGCCCCGGGACTGGCGGGGCGAAACGTGTCGGGGCATACCGACAAGCAGCAGCGCACTTCCGTGTGCGTGAGGTTAATAAATCAGTGGCAGTATCGCCGGATGGCGACGTACAAACAGGCGCTTCCCGTAGGCCGGATCAGGCGTTTACGCCGCCATCCGGCAAAGATGTTCGAACATTGCCTGATGGCGCTGCGCTTATCAGGCCTACGGCGTCATGATTTGCAGGTCAGCCGCCATCCGGCACAATGAACTTACGCGGGCAGCGTTTTCAGCAGCGCAAAGGCCTCCTTCATGCGGTCTTCGCTCACCACAAAGGCGCAAAGCTGACCTTCGGTATTTATGCCTCGGGCGACCATCCCTTCGGACTCCGCCGCAATGTGCCAGTTCAGGTCGTGACGCTGGGTTTCGCCTGCAAGATGTAACGGCAATTCCGGCGTTTTGATTTTCACCAGCATGGCGGGCAGCTTCAGCGGCGCGTTCCCGCCGAGCAGATTTTTCGCCAGATACATGGCGCTTAACTGAATCGGTTGCAGGAAAGGCAGAACCTGACCGTTAATTTCCGCGCAGTCTCCCAGCGCATAAATATCCGGGTGGCTGGTTTGCAGATAGCTGTCAACGCAGACGCCACGGTTGATGGTCAACCCGGCACGGCGCGCCAGCGCGGTTTCCGGGCGTAGGCCGGTCGCGGCGATGACCGCATCCACCTCTACCTGACGATCGCGATCCAGCGTGGCGCGAATACCGGTAGCGGTTTTCTCCAGACCCTGCAACTGCGATTTCAGCAGCAGATGTACGCCCATATCGGTCAGACGATGCTGCAAGCGGCTGCTCACTTCCGGCGGCATCAGCGAGGCCAGAATGCTGGCGGCATTGTCAATCAGCGTGACGGCTTTACCCGCACGGCAGAAATCCATTGCCAGTTCGCTACCAATCAGACCGCCGCCGACAATCAGTACGCGCTGCGCGTCACGCAGTTGCGTTTCGCAGGCGCGATACTCCTGCTGGCTGTTCAGTGTGAGCATTAACTCACGTCCGGCAACCGGCGGAACAAAGGCTGATGCCCCTGTCGCCAGTACCAGTTTGTCGAACTGCCATTGCTTGTCCTGGCTTTTTACCACATGGGCGTCGGCATCAATGTCCGTAATCCAGGTGTGTGGGAACAGACGCAGATTAAACTGTTCGGCAAACTCCCCCGCCGACTGGCGGGTGAGGTCGTCGGCGCGCTGCGCCTGGCTGATGACGTGACTGAGGTCGGGTTTGTTGTACTCGTCCATACTGTCAGCGGCAATCAGGGTCAGCGCTACGGTCGCGTCCTGTTTACGGATGTTTTTGACTAACTGGCGGGCGGCGAAGCCCGAACCAATAATGACAATTCCCCGGCTCATTTTGCCTCCGTTGCCAACACATCAAAGACGTCTTTACCTAATGAACATTCCGGGCACAGGAAGTTATCCGGTACGTCGCTCCACGGCGTACCCGGCGCGACATCCTGCAACGGTTCACCTTTTGCAGGGTCGTAAATCCACTGGCACACGCTGCACTGCATGCTTGGGCCGAGGTCAGCCGCAGCGGCGGCGGCACAGGCGCACTCTTCTTCCAGGGTTGTCGCTTTCACATTTGTTTCCGGCAACGGAGCGAGCGCCCACTGACGGGCAATATCGCGGCCGTGCTGGCGGCAAAGTTCCAGGGCATCAATATCAGGACGCCATTTCGCTTTCAGACTCAGTGACATCTCGAAGCCGGCATCTTGCAGACGGGTGGACAGACGGTCTACCGCGCCGCCGCTCCAGCCGTGGGAACCGAAAGCGCTGGCGCGTTTGTTACGAAAGCGCAGGCCAGTCATCTCTTCAACGAGACCGGCGATTTTCGGCATCATCACGTTGTTCATCGTAGAAGTACCGACCAGCACGCCTTTGGAACGGAACACGTTGGTCAGAATTTCGTTTTTATCGCTGCGTGCGACGTTAAAGATTTTCACCGCCACGTTCGGGTCAACTTCGTTGATGCCTTGCGCAATCGCGTCGGCCATCATGCGGGTGTTGTTGGACATGGTGTCGTAGAAAATGGTGATGCGATCTTCCTGATAATCTGCCGCCCATTTCAGATACAGTTCAACGATCTGGGTTGGGTTGTCGCGCCATACCACGCCGTGAGAGGTGGCAATCATATCTACCGGCAGGTTGAAGCCGAGGATTTCGGTGATTTTTGGCGTGACCAGACGGCTGAACGGCGTCAGGATGTTGGCGTAGTAACGCTGGCACTGCTCGAACAGCTCGGTCTGATCGACTTCATCGTTGAACAGACGTTCGTCACAGTAGTGCTGACCGAAGGCGTCGTTACTGAACAGTACCGCGTCGCCCGTCATGTAGGTCATCATGCTGTCCGGCCAGTGCAGCATCGGGGTTTCAACAAAAATCAGCTGCTTGCCGTTGCCGATATCCAGCGTGTCGCCTGTTTTTACGACGTTAAAGTTCCATTCCGGGTGATGGTGGTGACCGGTAATGGAGTCAATGGCGTTTGCGGTGCAGTAAATCGGCGTATCCGGGATTTGCGCCATCAGTTCGGTCAGCGCGCCCGCGTGGTCTTCTTCCGCGTGGTTAATAATGATGTAATCAATGTCGGCCAGGTCGATTTCGCTACGCAGGTTTTGCACGAATTCGCGGCTGAATTTATGGTCTACGGTATCGATCAGAACATTTTTTTCTTCACGGATGAGATAGCTGTTGTAGCTGCTGCCGCGCAGCGTTTTATATTCAGTCCCGTGAAAATCACGAACTTCCCAGTCACGTTGGCCAACCCAATGAATGTTATTTTTAACCAGAATAGACATAGCAACCTCAGTAAATACAGTTTTTTTAAGAAAGATGTATTGCTAATAGCAGGATGTGTGCCAACTTTTTAACTAATTGATTTTAAATGATTAAATAATTTATACTCATAAAATGGTAGTCAAAAAGACTATTCAAATGATTGTCAATATGACACCATTGATTGTCAAAATGACAATGAGGTAGCCATGAGCTTTTCAGTTGATGTCCTGGCGGGCATCGCCATTGAATTACAAAGTGGTATCGGGCATCAGGACCGCTTTCAGCGCCTGATCACCACGCTGCGTCAGGTGCTGGAGTGCGATGCGTCGGCGCTGCTGCGCTATGAGGGGCGGCAGTTTATTCCGCTGGCGATCGACGGTCTGGCGCAGGATGTACTGGGCAGGCGCTTCACTCTGGAAGGGCATCCGCGACTGGAAGCCATTGCCCGTGCCGGGGATGTGGTGCGTTTTCCGGCCGACAGCGACCTGCCGGACCCGTATGACGGGCTGATCCCGGATCAGGAGAGCCTGAAGGTACACGCCTGTATCGGGCTGCCGCTGTTCGCCGGGCAAACCCTGATTGGCGCACTCACGCTTGACGGCATGGAACCCGATCAGTTTGATGTTTTCAGCGATGAAGAACTGCGGCTCATCGCAGCGCTGGCGGCGGGGGCGCTGAGCAATGCGCTGCTTATTGAGCAATTAGAAAGCCAGAATATGTTGCCGGGGTCTTCCGCCTCTTTCGAACAGGTGAAAGAAACGCAGATGATCGGCCTGTCGCCAAATATGATGCAGTTGAAAAAAGAGATTGAGATTGTGGCGGGGTCGGATCTCAACGTGCTGATCAGCGGCGAAACGGGAACTGGGAAAGAGCTGGTGGCGAAAGCGATTCATGAAGGCTCGCCACGGGCGGTGAACCCGCTGGTGTATCTGAACTGCGCCGCGCTGCCGGAAAGCGTGGCGGAGAGCGAGCTTTTCGGCCACGTCAAAGGGGCGTTTACCGGGGCAATCAGCAACCGTAGCGGTAAGTTCGAAATGGCCGATAACGGCACGCTGTTTCTTGATGAGATCGGCGAGCTGTCGCTGGCGTTGCAGGCGAAACTGCTGCGCGTTTTGCAGTATGGCGATATTCAACGCGTCGGGGACGATCGCAGCCTGCGCGTCGACGTACGCGTGCTGGCGGCGACTAACCGCGACTTACGCGAAGAGGTGCTGGCCGGGCGTTTTCGCGCCGACCTGTTCCACCGTTTGAGCGTGTTCCCGCTCTCCGTGCCGCCGCTGCGTGAGCGTGGTGAGGATGTGGTCTTGCTGGCCGGGTATTTTTGCGAACAGTGCCGCCTGCGGCTGGGGCTTTCCCGCGTGGTGCTGAGCCCGGGGGCGCGTAGCCACCTGCTGAGCTATGGCTGGCCGGGGAACGTTCGCGAGCTGGAACATGCGATCCACCGTGCGGTGGTTCTGGCAAGAGCGACCCGGGCGGGGGATGAGGTGGTGCTGGAAGCGCAGCATTTTGCCTTACAGGAGGAGGTTTCTCCCGCTCTGCCTGACGACAGTACGCCGACGCTACCGGCAAATCACAATTTGCGCGACGCTACCGAGGCTTTCCAGCGGGAGATGATTCGCCGTGCGTTAGCGCAAAATAACCACAACTGGGCCGCCTGCGCGCGGGCGCTGGAGACAGACGTCGCCAACCTGCATCGGCTGGCGAAGCGTCTGGGGCTGAAAAGTTAGATGATGCCTGCCTGGTAGAAGTCTTGCAGGTTGATTGCGCCGGTGAGTTTACCGTTTTCATCCACCACCGGCGCGGCGGTGATCTTGCGCTTCATCAGAAGTTCTTTGGCATCGATGGCGCGGCTCTGCTCCTGCAACGTAATGCCGTTGTGGGTCATCGCTTCGCTGACCGGCGTAGCCAGCGTGCCGCCGCCAACCAGCCAGCGGCGCAGGTCGCCGTCGGTAAAGACGCCTTTCACAACGCGCTGCGCGTCGCATACCGCAACCAGACCTAATCCGGTACGGCTCAGCTCCAGCATGGCGTCCATCACGCTGGTGGTGAGCTGAACCTGCGGCACCGCATCGTCACGGCGCATCAGGTGATGGACTTTGTTGAGCAGACGCGCGCCCAGCGCCCCGGCAGGGTGTGAACGGGCGAAATCCTCTTCATTGAAACCGCGCGCCTGCATCACCGCCATAGCCAGCGCGTCGCCCATCATCAGGGTGTTGACGGTGCTGGAGGTTGGCGCCAGGTGCATCGGGCAGGCTTCACGCTCAACGGAGATATCCAGCACAGCCTTTGCCGCCAGACCCAGCGGGGAGGTTGGCTTTCCGGTCATTGCCAGCAGGGTTATCGATTTATCTTCCAGGCGCGGAATAATGAGATCCAGCTCTTTCGCACCGCCGGAATAGGAGATGAACAGCATCACGTCCCGGCTTTCGATCATGCCGAGATCGCCATGTAACGCTTCTGCCGGGTGGACAAAGAACGCGGGCGTACCTGTACTGGCGAGAGTCGCGGCGATTTTTTTGCCGATATGGCCTGACTTGCCAATACCGGAGACAATCACTTTGCCTTCGCAGTGGAGGATAGTATTGGCGGCACGGACAAAATCATCGCCCAGGCGTTCCGGCAGACGGCTTGCTTCCTGTAACTCCAGCAGTAATGTCTGGCGACCCGCGTTCAGTAATGCATCACTCATTGGTTTCTCCGGTTATGATCACTTCAATCCCTTTTGCTTCCAGCGCCTGACGAAACGCGGGGTCGATACCCGCGTCGGTAACCAGTTTGTCGACGCTTTCCAGACTGCACACAACGTTGGGGCTTTTACGCCCAAATTTTGAGGAGTCCGCCATCAGAATCACTTCGCGTGCGGCATTGCACATCGCTTTGCTGACGGTATAGACCTCATTAAAGGTGGTCACTCCGGCATTGAGATCGATGCCGTCGGTGCCCATGAACAGTTTATCAAAACTGAACTGCTCAAAGGCGTTTTCTGCCAGCTGACCGTGAAATGACGCAGATTTTTTGCGGAATGTGCCGCCGGGCATCAGGATGGTCTGCTCGTTGTCCAGCTCCGAAAGGGCGTTAACAATGTGCAGGCTGTTGGTCATGACGGTGATATTGCTAAAGCGGGTAAGCATCGGCACCATCTGCAACACGGTGCTTCCGGCATCAAGGATGATGGAGTCGCCATCGTGGATAAACTGGACGGCCGCTTGTGCGATCAACGCCTTTTTATGGGTGTTGATCAGCGTTTTGTGATCGATAGGCGGGTCGGATTCATCTTTATTCAACACCACGCCGCCATACGTGCGAATAACGGTTCCGGCATTTTCCAGAATGACCAGGTCTTTGCGAATGGTGGTGCCCGTGGTGTCAAAGTACTGGGCCAACTCCTCAACCGAGCATTTTCCCTGCTTTTGCAGATGCTCCAGAATAGCAGCCTGACGCTGACGTGGTTTCATAGGCGTAATTACCCTGACTGATGTATAAGTTGTGAAATGATAATTTCGCAAGCAATTAGCATTCACAACGAAATTACCCATGTTTCAGTTTAAGCGCTAATGATAGTGCATTCTGTGAGAGCGAATCATGGGGAAAGATCACATCAGGCTGTAATTCATCAAGATGTTTGCCCTGTATTGCGGGAATTTTAACCGGTCGGGCAAAGACGGTGAGACCTTTCATGAATAAGGTATCCGTAACGCGCTGCTGGTCATCCAGAGCGATGGCGACCACCACTCGCGGTTTAAAGCGTCCGCCGGAGCGCCCGACGCCCACTCGCCCTCGTTGGCAAAGTTTGTCAAACGCCCGGTTAAAGCGGGAGATTTGCCAGCCGCCCAGCGCCAGTTGCGCACACCAGGCGATAACGGCGACGGTGATCAGTGCGGAAACCATAATGCGCTCCTTTGATTTTGCCGGATGGCGGCTGCGCCTTATCCGGCCTACATAATATTCGTAGGCCCGGTAAGCGCAGCGCCACCGGGCAATCATACCTCTTAAAACATCACCTGACCGCCGGTCACATTGATGGACTGTCCGGTGCAGTACGACGCCTTCGCGCTGGCGTAAAACAGCAGCATGTCCAGTACGTCCTGATAATCGCAGCCGCGTTTTAACGGAACTTTGTCAATGTAATACTGCTCCACTTCGTCCGGCTTGATGCCAAGCTTGGCGGCGTATTGCGGCAGCAGCGACTGGAACATTGGTGATTTCAGCAGGTTGCCAAGCATCAGCGAATGCACGGTAATGCCGTATTCTGCCAGATCCAGCGCCAGCGACTGGGTTAAGCCCACGCCGCCGAACTTCGCCGCGCTATAGCCGGAGTTGTGTTTACTGCCCACTTTCCCGGACTTGGAGTTGATCTGGATAATGCGTCCCTGAATGCCGTCGCGGATCATCAGGCGGGAGAATTCGCGAGCGCAGAGGAAATACCCCACCAGATTCACCTGTAGCGAGCGGTCGAAATCGCCGAGTTGAAAATCGCTGATAAACGCCGCTTTGGCGATGCCCGCGCTGTAGACCAGCAGATCAACCCGGCCAAAAATTTCATCGACTCCGCGAGAGAGCGCCAGAACGCTCTGCTCGCTGGTGGCATCGGCGCCAAAACCGTACGCCATGCCTTCGCCAAACGCGGCGTTAATCTCCTGCGCCACATTTGCAGCTTTATCACTCTGAATATCGACAACGGCGACGCGATAACCAACCTCTGCAAGCCCACGGCAGAGGAAGGCCCCCAGGGTCTGGCCTCCACCAATGACAACGGCAACCTGATTCATTTTTCTCTCCTTAAACCTTTAAGCCACAAACTTCAAAATACAGCCCGGCGCGATGTCGTCCGGTACTGGCCCCGCAACGTGTACGGTGCCGGGAAATTCCGCCTCGTTCAGCCCGTCGAAGCGCAGGGTGATATGCCCCAGTTCACGCAGATTCTGCTCGGCCACGCTGCCCACAGCAGTCACCGGATAGCGATGCTCACCCAGCTGAAACTGTGCGCCGGGTTGCAGCGTGCCGTTCAGCTCGCCGTGGCAGTGGATAAAGCAAAACGCTTCGATATCCGCCGGCGCGCCTTCACGAAAGGTAATCAGCATCCTGTCGCAGAGCGCGTCCGGTGCGCTCTCGCCGATACGGGTGATGGTGGTCTGGTAAATCACGGTCATCTCTGAACCTCTTATTGATAAATAAAGCCGGAAACAAACCAGGCGATGAGAACGGTAGGCGCGCCGGTCAGGAAGCGGCTCACCAGCACGGAAGGCACGCCGACGCGAACGGTGTCCTGACGGGCCTCCGCCAGCGATAAACCGACCGGAATAAAGTCGCACGCGGCCTGAGCGTTAATCGCGAACAGCGCGGGCAGCGCCAGATGGGGAGGGATATTACCCAGACCAATCTGTACGCCAATCAGCACCCCGATAACCTGGGCGATCACCGCGCCAGGGCCGAGGAAGGGCGACAGCAGCGGGAATGAACAGATGAGCGCCAGCGTGACCAGCCCCAGCGGATGGCTGGCAAGCGGCGCCAGGCCGTGAGCGATCCAGTCGCCGAGACCGGAGGCCATAATGATGCCGATCAGCGCCGAGACGAAGGCCATAAACGGCAGAATGGTTTTCAGCACCGTATCGATGGTGTCGCGCCCGGACTGGAACAGCACCGCTACTGCTGAGCCCATCCCCATACCGACTTTCGCCAGCAGGCCATCGCTCTGTTCGGTGATTTTTTTGCTGGTGTCGTAATCGCGGCCCGCAGGCGAGGCGACAGGCTGCGCGTTTGCAGGCGCCTCGCCGCTCAGCGTGATGTTCTCTTCTTTCACCCCGGAGACGTAAATATCTTCCACGATGTACTGCGCCAGCGGCCCCGACTTCCCGGTAGAGTGGATGTTGATGGTTGGAATGCGCCGCTTCGGGTAAATCCCGCAGCGCAGCGTGCCGCCGCAGTCGATGATCGCCGCGCCGATCTCTTCCTCAGGCGGTTCGCCCTCTTTAAAGCCATCCACCGCCTGCCAGCCTGTTAGTTGCGCCAGTTTGTCGACAATCCCCGGACGCGTCCCGGCGGTGATGTAGACGATTTTCTTTCCGGGGGTTGTATCCAGTTCAAGCGGGCCGCCCCAGCCGCCGGTGCCTTTCTCAATACGAATACGCGTCATGATGTTGCTCCAGCCAGGTGGACTTTCTGCTCAAGTTGAATGCCCATTTTTTTCTCAAAGATGGATGTAGTGAGGTCAGTCACCCAGCCACGGAAGAAGTTGGTGACCAGACCGACCAGCAGATAGCTGACGGCGAGCGGGCCAAGCGGGAGGCCGAGTGTCGTCAGGCCGCTGGCGATGCCCAGGTAAACAAACAGTTCGCCGGGGTTGATGTGCGGGAACAGTCCGTTCATCGAGTGGCAGCTGTAGGAAGCTGCCGCGTAGTAACTGGGCTTGTATTTTTCTGGCATAAAGCGGCCCAGACTCAGCGTCATCGGGTTACAAAACACAAACGTACCGATGCACGGCAACAGCAGGTAACGGGATAACGGGTTCCCGGCGCAGCGCTGGGCAAAACGTTCAATACGCTGCTGGCCAATGAAGTTTATTAAGGCATTCATGATGACCAGCAGGCTTATCAAGAGCGGAAGGATACCGGTCACCATGCTGGTGAACACCTCTCCGCCTTTCTGGAACAGCCCGATAAACCACTCCGCACCATGTGTAATGGTTTCGATCATTGTTCTCTCCTGTAGGGTTTGTTGTTATCTTGCCAATTGGTGAGTTATTTTAATCAGATCGAAAGATTTAAAAGTGTTATTTTGATCTCAAAATGAAAGATAAATATTTTAAAGTGAAAGTTTGCGTTTGTTGCGGAGAAAAAAAGCAGGGATGTTACGGGAGAATAGTGCGTATTCTGTGAAGAGCGCTTCCTTGTGCGAAGCGGGATGCTTTACCATACTTCCCCCTGGCTGAATCTGTTTAATGGATGTCTCATGTTCAAGCGTCGTTATGTAGCACTACTTCCTCTCTTTGCGTTGCTTGCTGCCTGTAGCAGCAAACCACAGTCTTCAGAAATTCAAACGACAACGGGAGCGCCGTCCGGCGGTTTCCTGCTTGAGCCGCAGCACAATGTCATGGTGATGGGCGGTGATTTCGCCAATAATCCGAACGCGCAGCAGTTCATTGAGAAGATGGTGAACAAGCACGGTTTTAATCGCCAGCAGTTGCAGGAGATCCTGTCGCAGGCGAAGCGCCTGGACTACGTTCTGCGACTGATGGACAGACAGGCGCCGACCACGCAACCGCCAGCGGGGCCGAATGGCGCATGGTTGCGCTATCGCAAGCAGTTTATTACCCCGGACAATGTGCAAAACGGCGTGGCGTTCTGGAATCAATATGAGGATGCGTTGAACCGTGCATGGCAGGTTTATGGCGTCCCGCCGGAGATTATCGTCGGCATTATTGGCGTGGAAACCCGCTGGGGCCGCATCATGGGTAAAACGCGAATTCTGGATGCGCTGGCGACGCTGTCGTTTAACTATCCGCGTCGGGCGGAGTATTTCTCCGGCGAGCTGGAAACGTTCCTGCTGATGGCGCGTGATGAACAGGACGACCCGCTGGATCTGAAAGGGTCTTTTGCCGGTGCGATGGGGTACGGACAGTTTATGCCGTCGTCCTATAAGCAGTACGCGGTGGACTTTAACGGCGACGGGCACATCAACCTGTGGGACCCGGTTGACGCCATCGGCAGCGTGGCGAACTATTTCAAAGCCCACGGTTGGGTGAAAGGCGATGTGGTCGCCGTTCCGGCCAACGGTCAGGCGTCGGGGCTGGCGAACGGCTTTAAAACTCAGTACAGCATTTCTCAGCTTGCGGCCGCCGGGCTGACGCCGCAGCAGTCGCTGGGCAATCATCAGCAGGCCAGCCTGCTGCGCCTGGATGTGGGTACGGGCTATCAGTACTGGTACGGGTTGCCGAACTTCTATGCCATCACGCGCTATAACCACAGCACTCACTATGCGATGGCGGTCTGGCAGCTTGGTCAGGCCGTCGCGCTGGCGCGTGTACCTGCGGCGTCGCCGTTTAGTCAGTAGCCGCGGTGTGTTTTCCGGGGGGCTACGCTTACCCGGTCTGGATTACGCTCCCTTTTCCCTGAGAGAAAGGGGAGCGTGCAGCGCCGTTGCTGCGCTATTTCACGTCTGAAACATTTCGCCACACTCCCTTTTTTCCTGGCAATTTACATCCGCATCGCATTTTATTATTGTTATGTTATAACATTTTATTGTGGTGCGAATATGTCTGCTTCACTCTTCTCTCTTTCGGCTTTGACTCGCCTGTTGATGGCTATCGCGCTTGTTTTGTTTATCGGACTGGCCGTGCGCTGGGCGGTGGCATTGCCATGATTATCCTGAATCAACTGGTGGCTGGTTACGAGCGACAGCCGGTCACGTCGCCGCTGACCGGCACGCTGGAACGCGGCAGTATGACGGCGATTATCGGCGCTAACGGCTGCGGCAAATCAACGCTGCTGAAAACGCTGGCCGGTTTTCTTCCTCCGGTGAGCGGCGCATTTCGCTGGCGCGGACGCCGCCCGGTAATTGGCTGGCTGGCGCAACGTCACGCGCTGGAGACGCAGTTTCCGCTTACCGTTCAGGACGTGGTGAGCATGGGGTGCTGGCCTGATATTTCCCTGCTGGGGGGATTTCAACGCAAAACCCGTCTGCGTGTTGCCCACGCTATTGAGCGCGTGGGGCTGGAGGCAATGGCGACGATGACCATTGATGAACTCTCCGGCGGCCAGTTTCAACGCATGCTGTTTGCCCGTGTGCTGGTGCAGGAAGCGCCGCTGGTCATGCTGGATGAACCCTTTACCGGCGTGGATGAGGAGACCTGCAACGTACTGATGGGGCTGATGCTGGAGATGTATCAGCGAGGGCAAACGGTGCTGGCGGTGCTGCACGACAGCGAACGGGTGGCGCGCTATTTTCCGCAGACGTTACGGCTGGATACGGACGTGTCTCACTGGATGACCGAGCGGGTGAGAGTGGCATGATCTGGCATATCTTCTTTCAGCCGTTTATTGAATACGGCTTTATGCGGCGGGCGCTGGTGGTCTGTCTGGCGCTTTCGGTCAGCACGACGGCGCTTGGCGTCTTTTTACTGCTGCGACGTATGAGCCTGATGGGGGACGCGCTGTCGCATGCGGTGCTGCCCGGCGTGGCGGTGGGCTATCTGCTCAGTGGAATGTCATTGCTGGCAATGAGCATCGGCGGGTTTATCGCCGGGATTACGGTAGCGCTGGTGGCGGGAATGGTGAGTCGCCGTACGCCGCTAAAAGAAGACGCCAGCTTCGCCGGGTTCTACCTGGGATCGCTGGCGCTGGGGGTTACGCTGGTGTCGCTGCGCGGGTCAAATGTCGATCTGCTGCATCTTCTGTTTGGTTCCATTCTGGCGGTCGATCGCGATTCCGCGCTGTTCGTGGCGGGGGTATGCGCATTCACATTGATCATGCTGGCGATTTTCTATCGTGGTCTGGTGAGTGAAGCGTTTGATACCGCATGGTTGCAGGTTAACGCGCGCTGGCTGCCTTCGCTGCTGCACGGGCTGTTTCTCTCGTTGCTGGTGTTGAATCTGGTGGCTGGCTTTCAGGTACTCGGCACGCTGATGGCGGTAGGGCTGATGATGCTTCCTGCCGTTGCGGCACGCTGCTGGGCGCGCACGTTACCGGGGCTGTTATTGCTTGCCGGCGGCAGCGGCGTCGTCTGTGCATGGCTGGGGCTAAGCCTTTCCTGGGCGGTGAGTTTACCCGCCGGGCCGTCGATTGTACTGACCGCCAGCGCGCTGTTCTTTATTTCCATTTTATTCGGCACGCGCAGCAGGCTGGCTGACAGTCTGCGCGCGCTTTTTTAATGCAAGGGGAAAAGATGAAACGTACAGGGGTAATGATTGCGCTCGCGTTGGGGTTGATGACGCAAGGCGCGCTGGCGAAAACGCTGAATGTGGTGACGAGTTTTTCTATTCTCGGCGACATCACCCAGGAGGTCGGCGGCAAGAATGTCAACGTCACTACGCTGGTTGGGCCGGATGGCGATCCGCATACCTTCGAGCCTTCGCCGAAAGACAGCGCGGCGTTGAGCAAAGCGGATGTGGTGGTAGTGAACGGGCTGGGGCTGGAGGGGTGGCTTGACCGGCTGGTAAAAGCCTCCGGTTTCAAAGGTACGCTGGTGGTGGCTTCCGACGGGGTGAAGACGCATACGCTGGATGAAGACGGCGAAACCGTCACCGATCCGCATGCCTGGAATAGCGCAGCGAACGGCGCGCTGTATGCGCAGAATATTCTTTCCGGGCTGGTCAACGCCGACCCGCAGGATAAAGCCGCGCTGGAGGCTTCCGGCAAACCTTACATCGCACAACTGACTGAACTGGACGCGTGGGCGAAAGCGCGCTTTAGCCAGATCCCGCAGGAGAAACGCAAGGTGCTGACCAGCCACGACGCCTTCGGTTATTTCGGTCGCGCCTACGGCGTTGAGTTTTTGGCGCCGCAGGGGCTGTCGTCGGAAAGTGAAGCCTCTGCCGCGCAGGTCGCCGCGCTCATTAAGCAGATTAAAGCTGATGGGGTGAACACCTGGTTTATGGAGAATCAGCTCGATCCGCGTCTGGTAAAACAGATCGCCAGCGCGACGGGCGCGCAGCCGGGCGGCGAGCTGTATCCTGAAGCCTTGTCGGTAAAAGGCGGCGTGGCGGATAGCTACGTAAAAGCGTTTCGCCACAATGTTGAGACCATCGCCAACAGCATGAAGTAACCGTACGATTGGCCGATGCTTTCGCATCGGCTTTTTTCTGAAGCCTCCTCGTAAAATCCGCACCTCGTCCCCATATCTGCTCAGAAAGTGCTATCTTGTGCTGCACGTTTTTCAGGAGCCTTAAGCGATGATGACTGACCATGAATTGATGCAGTTAAGCGAAGTGGTAGGGCTGGCGCTGAAACAGCGCGGCGCAACGCTAACGACAGCGGAGTCCTGCACGGGAGGTTGGGTAGCGAAAGTGATTACCGATATCGCCGGGAGTTCCGCCTGGTTTGAACGCGGTTTTGTTACCTACAGTAATGAAGCGAAAGCGCAAATGATTGGCGTGCGCGAACCGACGCTTGAGCAGCACGGCGCGGTCAGCGAACCGGTGGTGATTGAGATGGCGATTGGCGCGCTCAGAGCGGCCCGCGCGAATTATGCCGTTTCTATCAGCGGTATTGCCGGGCCGGACGGCGGCAGCGACGTGAAGCCCGTCGGCACTGTCTGGTTTGGTTTCGCAACCGCGCAGGGCGAGGGGATCACCCGCCGGGAGTGCTTTAGCGGTGACCGTGACAGCGTACGTCGCCAGGCGACGGAATATGCGCTCAAAACGCTCTGGCAACAATTTCTACAAAACACTTGATACTGTATGACTGTACAGTATAATCGCACCTAACAGTACAGAATTCACTATCCGGTACAAGCGCAAGCGGATCCCGGCTCATGACAGGAGTAGTTAATGGCTATCGACGAAAACAAACAGAAAGCGTTGGCGGCAGCGCTGGGCCAGATCGAAAAACAATTCGGTAAAGGCTCCATCATGCGCCTGGGTGAAGACCGTTCCATGGATGTGGAAACCATCTCCACCGGTTCGCTTTCTCTGGATATCGCGCTGGGCGCGGGTGGCCTGCCGATGGGGCGTATCGTAGAAATCTACGGGCCGGAATCCTCCGGTAAAACCACCCTGACGCTTCAGGTGATTGCCGCTGCACAGCGTGAAGGCAAAACCTGTGCGTTTATCGACGCCGAACATGCGCTGGACCCTATCTATGCCCGCAAACTGGGCGTCGATATCGACAACCTGCTGTGCTCCCAGCCGGACACCGGCGAGCAGGCGCTGGAAATCTGTGATGCGCTGGCGCGTTCAGGCGCTGTAGACGTTATCGTTGTTGACTCCGTGGCGGCGTTGACGCCGAAAGCGGAAATCGAAGGTGAAATCGGCGACTCTCATATGGGCCTCGCGGCGCGTATGATGAGCCAGGCGATGCGTAAGCTGGCCGGTAACCTGAAACAGTCCAACACCCTGCTGATCTTCATCAACCAGATCCGTATGAAAATTGGCGTCATGTTCGGCAACCCGGAAACCACTACCGGGGGTAACGCGCTGAAATTCTACGCGTCCGTTCGTCTGGATATCCGCCGTATCGGCGCGGTGAAAGAGGGCGAAAACGTCGTGGGTAGCGAAACCCGCGTGAAGGTTGTGAAGAACAAAATCGCCGCGCCGTTTAAACAGGCTGAGTTCCAGATCCTCTACGGCGAAGGCATTAACTTCTATGGCGAACTGGTTGACCTGGGCGTGAAAGAGAAGCTGATCGAGAAAGCCGGTGCATGGTACAGCTATAACGGCGAGAAAATCGGTCAGGGTAAAGCGAATGCCACTACCTGGCTGAAAGAGAACCCGGCGACCGCCAAAGAGATCGAGAAAAAAGTGCGTGAGCTGCTGCTGAGCAATCAGGACTCGACGCCAGACTTCTCCGTTGATGACAACGGTGAAGGTGTGAAAGAAACCAACGAAGATTTCTAATCGTTGCATTGCCCGGTGGCGGCGCTCTGGCGCCTTATCGGGCTTATACTTTGAAGGGCTGCATATCTTGCGGCCCTTTTTGCATTTCTTTTTCCGAAGGTTTGTTATGAGTGAATCCACACCGCGACGCCCCGCATATAACCGTCTGCTGGATCGCGCGGTACGTATTCTGGCGGTACGCGATCACAGTGAACAGGAACTGCGGCGTAAACTCTCCGCACCGGTTATGGGAAAATACGGGCCGGAAGAGATCGATGCGGCGCCGGAAGACTATGAACGGGTTATCGCCTGGTGCCATGAGCACAACTACCTTGATGATCATCGTTTTGTTTCGCGCTTTATCGCCAGCCGCAGCCGTAAAGGTTATGGCCCGGCACGTATTCGGCAGGAGCTGAATCAAAAAGGCATTGCGCGTGAGGCGATTGAACGCGCAATGCGTGAATGCGAGATTGAGTGGTTGCTTCTTGCTCGCGAACAGGCGATCCGCAAATATGGCGAACCCTTACCAGCCGCATTTTCGGAAAAGGTCAAAGTCCAGCGTTTCCTGCTTTACCGTGGCTATCTGATGGAGGATATTCAGGAGATATGGCGAAATTTTGACGATTGACTGCATACGGGATTTTACTTCCCCGTAAAGAAAACTTATCTTATTCCCACTTTTTTCAATTGCCAGCCGGGCAGGGCATATGAGCGCTGAGGCGGGTAATGATATTTCGTTAGCTTGATTTCAGGATAATTATGAGCAAGAGCACCGCTGAGATCCGTCAGGCGTTTCTCGATTTTTTCCACAGTAAGGGACATCAGGTAGTTGCCAGCAGCTCCCTGGTGCCAAACAATGACCCAACTTTGTTGTTTACCAACGCCGGGATGAACCAGTTCAAGGATGTTTTCCTTGGGCTCGACAAGCGTAATTATTCCCGCGCCACCACTTCGCAGCGTTGCGTACGTGCGGGCGGTAAACACAACGATCTGGAAAACGTCGGTTACACTGCACGTCACCACACCTTCTTCGAAATGCTGGGTAACTTCAGCTTCGGCGACTATTTCAAACACGACGCGATTCAGTTTGCGTGGGAACTGCTGACCGGTGAAAACTGGTTTGCCCTGCCAAAAGAGCGTCTGTGGGTGACCGTCTATGAAACTGACGATGAAGCCTACGAGATCTGGGAAAAAGAAGTCGGCATTCCGCGCGAACGTATCATCCGAATTGGTGATAACAAAGGCGCGGCGTACGCGTCCGACAACTTCTGGCAGATGGGCGATACAGGGCCGTGCGGTCCATGTACCGAGATCTTCTACGACCACGGCGATCACATCTGGGGCGGCCCTCCGGGAAGCCCGGAAGAAGATGGCGATCGCTATATTGAGATCTGGAACATCGTCTTCATGCAGTTCAACCGTCAGGCTGACGGTACGATGGAACCGCTGCCGAAACCGTCCGTCGATACCGGTATGGGTCTGGAGCGTATCGCCGCTGTGTTGCAACACGTTAACTCCAACTATGAAATTGACCTGTTCCGCACGTTGATTGAAGCCGTTGCGAAGGTGACTGGCGCGACCGATCTGAGCAACAAGTCGCTGCGCGTGATTGCCGACCACATTCGTTCCTGCGCTTTCCTGATCGCCGACGGCGTGGTTCCGTCGAATGAAAACCGTGGCTATGTGCTGCGCCGTATCATTCGTCGTGCGGTTCGTCATGGCAACATGCTGGGCGCGAAAGAGACCTTCTTCTACAAGCTGGTTGGGCCGCTGATTGACGTTATGGGCTCTGCCGGTGAAGAGCTGAAGCGCCAGCAGGCGCAGGTTGAGCAGGTTCTGAAAACGGAAGAAGAGCAGTTTGCCCGTACGCTGGAACGTGGTCTGGCGCTGCTGGACGAAGAGCTGGCGAAGCTTTCCGGCGACACGCTGGATGGCGAAACCGCTTTCCGTCTGTATGACACCTACGGCTTCCCGGTTGACCTGACGGCGGACGTTTGCCGCGAGCGCAACATCAAAGTTGATGAAGCGGGATTTGAAGCCGCGATGGAAGAACAGCGTCGTCGCGCGCGTGAAGCCAGCGGTTTTGGCGCAGACTATAACGCGATGATCCGCGTTGACGGCGCGTCAGAATTTAAAGGTTATGACCATCTGGAACTGAACGGTAAAGTGACCGCGCTGTTTGTGGATGGTAAAGCGGTAGATGCGATTAGCGCGGGTCAGGAAGCCGTTGTCGTACTGGATCAGACGCCGTTCTATGCGGAATCCGGCGGCCAGGTTGGCGATAAAGGCGAACTGAAAGGCGCAGGCTTCGCGTTTGCGGTTAGCGATACGCAAAAATATGGCCAGGCGATTGGACATATCGGTACGCTTTCGACCGGTTCCCTGAAAGTGGGCGATGCGGTGCAGGCTGATGTGGATGAAGCTCGCCGGGCGCGTATTCGCCTGAACCACTCTGCGACGCACCTGATGCACGCGGCGCTGCGCCAGATTCTGGGCACGCACGTAGCGCAGAAAGGCTCGCTGGTTAACGACAAAGTCCTGCGTTTCGACTTCTCGCATAATGAAGCGATGAAACCGTCTGAAATCCGTGCGGTGGAAGATCTGGTGAATGCGCAAATCCGTCGCAACCTGCCGGTCGAAACCAACATCATGGACCTTGAAGCGGCGAAAGCCAAAGGCGCAATGGCGCTGTTTGGCGAGAAGTATGACGATCGCGTTCGTGTGCTGAGCATGGGCGATTTCTCCACCGAACTGTGTGGCGGTACGCACGCCAGCCGTACGGGGGATATCGGTCTGTTCCGTATCGTTTCTGAATCCGGTACTGCGGCAGGCGTTCGTCGTATTGAAGCGGTTACGGGCGAAGGCGCGATTGCTACGCTGCACGCTGAAAGCGATCGCTTAAGCGATATCGCACAGCTGCTGAAGGGCGACAGCCAGAATCTGGGCGAAAAAGTCCGTTCTGTACTGGAACGTACGCGTCAGCTTGAAAAAGAGTTGCAGCAGTTGAAAGAACAGGCTGCCGCGCAGGAAAGTGCGAACCTTTCCAGCAAAGCGGTTGATATCAACGGCGTGAAGCTGCTGGTTAGCGAGCTTGCGGGCGTTGAGCCAAAAATGCTGCGTACGATGGTTGATGATCTGAAAAATCAACTGGGTTCTACCGTTATCGTTCTTGCAACGGTAGCGGAAGGTAAGGTTTCTCTGATTGCGGGCGTGTCGAAGGATGTGACCGACCGCGTGAAAGCAGGGGAGCTGGTCGGCATGGTCGCTCAGCAGGTGGGCGGCAAGGGCGGCGGACGTCCAGACATGGCGCAAGCCGGTGGTACGGATGCGGCTGCTCTGCCAGCAGCGTTAGCCAGTGTGAAAGGCTGGGTTAGCGCAAAACTGTAATAACTATAAGCGTTATCTAACGCCGCAGGCCCCGGTCTGCGGCGTTTGCATCAACGTTATTGACAACGATAAAGTCAGGTTGAAGTTGTGTATATCGGCTAAACTTAGGTTTAACAGAATGTGATGCCGTGACTGCTTACACTTTACGTGTTTGTCATCGCTTACTTTTTGGCGTTATATGATGGATAATGCCGGGATACAGAGAGACCCGACTCTTTTAATCTTTCAAGGAGCAAAGAATGCTGATTCTGACTCGTCGAGTTGGTGAGACCCTCATGATTGGAGATGAGGTCACCGTGACAGTTTTAGGGGTAAAGGGCAACCAGGTGCGCATTGGCGTAAACGCCCCGAAAGAAGTCTCTGTCCATCGTGAGGAGATCTACCAGCGTATCCAGGCTGAAAAATCCCAGCAGTCCAGTTACTAAGGTTTTCGCGTCTCATCTCTTCCGATGAGGCGCAACCTGCTCCTCGCGTCCTTTCTCTTTTTCATTTTTCTTCACTCTTTTTCCGTATCGCTTCCCGTGCCGGTATGCTTTTTTCTGGTTATTCTGTTTTTCTGCCTGCGCTCAGGCGGTGTAACACGCCGATTTATCTGTTGATAAAACACCCTTTTTGCCGTTTTTGCAGACTAATTGAGCGTGAAGTGTGCAAACGATAAAAGCGCGGGAAAAATTGTTTGACTTATAAGTCCCAGAAAGTAATATGTGCGCCACGCAGCGACGATGAGCAGAAACAAGTTCTTCGAAGCACTCGTAAGAGGCGCGTGGTGAGGTGGCCGAGAGGCTGAAGGCGCTCCCCTGCTAAGGGAGTATGCGGTCAAAAGCTGCATCCGGGGTTCGAATCCCCGCCTCACCGCCATTTGCATCCGTAGCTCAGCTGGATAGAGTACTCGGCTACGAACCGAGCGGTCGGAGGTTCGAATCCTCCCGGATGCACCATCTCTTACTTGATATGGCTTTAGTAGCGGTATCAAAATCTGCAATAAAGTAAGTTTCCCGATGCATCCGTAGCTCAGCTGGATAGAGTACTCGGCTACGAACCGAGCGGTCGGAGGTTCGAATCCTCCCGGATGCACCATCTTCCCCGATATAACAGCTACGCTGTTGTTTCATGGTCTGCGAAGTTATCGCAAGCACCAGGGAGGATAACGTTGCTTCAGCAACGGCCCGTAGGGAGAGGCGCAGCCGAGTAATCCTCCCGGATGCACCATCTCTTACTTGATATGGCTTTTGTAGCGGTATCAATATCGGCAGTAAATAAGTTTCCCAATGCATCCGTAGCTCAGCTGGATAGAGTACTCGGCTACGAACCGAGCGGTCGGAGGTTCGAATCCTCCCGGATGCACCATCTTCCCCGATATAACAGCTACGCTGTTGTTTCATGGTCTGCGAAGTTATCGCAGGCACTAGGGAGGATAACGTTGCTTCAGCAACGGCCCGTAGGGCGAGGCGCAGCCGAGTAATCCTCCCGGATGCACCATCTCTTACTTGATACGGCTTTTGTAGCGGTATCAATATTGGCAGTAAATAAGTTTCCCGATGCATCCGTAGCTCAGCTGGATAGAGTACTCGGCTACGAACCGAGCGGTCGGAGGTTCGAATCCTCCCGGATGCACCATCTTCTTCTCCACCATCTTCTCCTGAATACCTCCATTACCTCTCTACCCTGAACAATCCTCATTTCTCTGTCAGCGACAAAATCAGTCAATTACGATAAAGTAACATCTGGTCATTTGGTTTGTGAGAACACGATGTACGAACGTTATGCGGGTTTGATTTTTGATATGGATGGCACCATCCTGGATACCGAGCCGACGCACCGTAAGGCGTGGGACGAGGTATTAGGGCGCTATGGCCTTCGTTTTGATCTGCAAGCGATGGTGGCGCTTAACGGTTCTCCAACCTGGCGTATCGCGCAGTCGATTATCGAACTGAATCACGCCGATCTTGACCCTCATGCGCTGGCGCAAGAAAAAACTGATGCAGTGAAAAGCATGTTGCTGGATAGCGTAGAGCCTCTGCCGCTGGTTGAGGTGGTCAAAGCCTGGTATGGCCGTCGACCTCTGTCGGTGGGAACAGGCAGCGAAAGCGCAATTGCCGAAGCGCTATTGACCCATCTGGGGCTGCGTCGTTATTTTGATGCGGTTGTCGCTGCGGATCATGTTCTGCACCACAAACCCGCGCCGGATACGTTCCTGCTGTGTGCGGAGCGTATGGGCGTTGTGCCGACGCAATGCGTCGTGTTTGAGGATGCGGATTTCGGCTTGCAGGCAGCACGCGCGGCGGGAATGGATGCCGTGGACGTTCGACTATTGTGAGTGACGGGCTGTCGCTCCTGTCACTGTTTGCCAGCAGTTTTCTCAGCGCCACGCTGTTGCCCGGTAATTCCGAAGTTGTTTTAGTTGCCATGTTAGTCTCCGGGGTAAGTCATCCCTGGGTCTTAGTCTTAACAGCAACAATGGGTAATAGCCTTGGAGGGTTAACTAACGTTATCCTTGGGCGTTTTTTTCCGTTGCGCAAAACATCGCGCTGGCAGGAAAAAGCCACTGGCTGGCTTAAGCGCTACGGTGCAGTCACACTATTATTAAGCTGGGCGCCGGTTATCGGTGATTTGCTGTGCCTGTTAGCGGGATGGATGCGCATCTCGTGGGGGCCAGTGCTCTTTTTTTTATGCCTTGGTAAAGCGTTGCGTTACGTTATCGTCGCAACCGCTACGGTTCAGGGCATTATGTGGTGGCACTAATTGTGGGATAGACATTTACCGTCACCATTACAATTATGCTAATTAAAACGATTTTGACAGGCGGGAGGTCAATTTGATCCCGGACGTATCACAGGCTCTGACCTGGCTGGAAAGGCATCCTCAGGCACTAAAGGGGATTCAACGCGGGCTGGAGCGCGAAACGCTGCGTGTTAACGCTGATGGCACGCTGGCAACCACAGGTCATCCTGACGCGTTAGGCTCGGCGCTGACGCACAAATGGGTCACGACAGATTTTGCTGAAGCCCTGCTGGAGTTTATTACCCCGGTAGACGGCGATATTCAGCATATGCTCACATTGATGCGCGATCTGCATCGCTATACGGCCAGAAATTTGGGTGATGAGCGGATGTGGCCGCTGAGTATGCCTTGCTATATTGCTGAAGGGCAGGATATTGAGCTGGCGCAGTACGGTACGTCAAATATTGGTCGTTTGAAAACGCTTTACCGGGAAGGGTTGAAAAACCGTTACGGCGCGTTGATGCAAACCATCTCCGGCGTACACTACAATTTTTCGCTGCCGATGGCATTCTGGCAGGCGAAGTGTGGCGTCGTGGACGGGGAAGATGCGAAAGAGAAAATTTCCGCAGGCTATTTCCGCCTGATCCGTAACTATTACCGTTTTGGGTGGGTCATTCCGTATCTGTTTGGCGCCTCTCCGGCTATTTGTTCCTCATTCTTGCAGGGCAAACCCACCACGCTGCCGTTTGAAAAAACGGACTGCGGTATGTACTACCTGCCGTATGCAACGTCGCTGCGTTTGAGCGACCTGGGTTATACCAATAAGTCGCAAAGCAATCTTGGAATTACGTTTAACGATCTGCATGAATATGTGGCAGGATTGAAGCGCGCGATCAAAACGCCGTCCACGGAGTATGCGGAGATCGGTCTGGAGAAGGACGGTAAACGCCTGCAAATCAACAGCAACGTGCTACAGATTGAGAACGAGCTGTATGCGCCGATCCGCCCTAAACGCGTGACGCGTAGCGGAGAAACGCCGTCAGATGCGCTTCTGCGCGGCGGGATTGAATATATCGAAGTGCGTTCGCTGGATATTAACCCGTTCTCGCCTATTGGCGTGGACGAACAGCAGGTGCGTTTCCTGGATCTGTTTATGGTCTGGTGCGTACTGGCCGATGCGCCGGAAATGAGCAGCGACGAGCTGCTGTGTACGCGCACAAACTGGAATCGGGTGATTCTGGAAGGGCGTAAACCGGGGCTGACGTTAGGGATTGGTTGTGAAACCGCGCAGTTCCCGCTGCCGAAAGTGGGTAAAGATCTGTTCCGCGACCTGAAACGTGTGGCGCAAACGCTGGACAGCATCCACGGGGGAGAGGATTATCAGAAGGTATGTGATGAACTGGTTGCCTGTTTCGACAACCCGGAGCTGACGTTCTCAGCGCGTATTCTGCGATCGATGATTGATACCGGGATTGGCGGCACCGGCAAAGCGCTGGGCGAGGCTTATCGCAATCTGCTGCGCGAAGAACCGCTGGAAATTTTGCGTGAAGAGGACTTCATTGCTGAGCGTGAGGCGTCAACGCGTCGTCAGCTTGAGGTTGAAGCGGCGGATACCGAACCGTTTGATGCGTGGCTGGAAAAGCACGCCTGACAGAAAAGAAAAAGGCCACTCGTGAGTGGCCAAAATTTCATCTCTGAAAACAGGGATGATGATAACAAATGCGCGTCTTTCACATACTCAGACTCGCCCCGGAACGAAGAGTTCAGTTTATTTTAAAAAATATTATCGGAGGTGGCTAAATGCCGTTGTTAGATAGCTTCACAGTCGATCATACCCGGATGGAAGCACCAGCAGTCCGGGTCGCGAAAACGATGAACACCCCGCATGGCGATACCATTACCGTGTTTGACCTGCGTTTCTGCATCCCGAATAAAGAAGTGATGCCTGAGAAAGGTATCCATACGCTGGAGCACCTGTTCGCTGGCTTTATGCGTAATCATCTGAACGGCAACGGCGTTGAGATTATCGATATCTCCCCGATGGGCTGCCGTACCGGTTTCTACATGAGCCTGATCGGTACGCCTGACGAACAACGTGTGGCAGACGCCTGGAAAGCCGCGATGGCTGACGTGCTGAAAGTGAAGGAGCAGAATCAGATCCCGGAGCTGAACGTTTATCAGTGCGGTACGTATCAGATGCACTCTCTGAGCGAAGCGCAGGATATTGCACGTCATATTCTGGAACACGACGTTCGCATCAACAGCAACGAAGAGCTGGCCCTGCCGAAAGATAAATTGCAGGAACTGCATATCTAGTCGAATGCAATGCCCGGTGGCGCGATGCTTACCGGGCCTACAATGTGCGCGTTCTGTAGGCCGGATAAGGCGCAGCCGCCATCCGGCAAAAAAAAGCCAGTTCATCATGAACTGGCTTTTTCATTAATGCGCGCCTCCGCCGCCGCCGCCCGCGCCGAAAGGTGGTTTGGCGAACCAGACCAGCCCAAGCAGCACGAGGAAGATCCCGGCCGACATCCAGAAGATCTCATTGGCGGAAATAATCAGCCCTTGATTGGTAATCTGCTGGGCGATCCAGCCTGACGCCTGCTGCTGCGTCATCCCCAGCCCCTGTAGCTGATCGTACATCGCCTGGGCATTGGGGTTGTACGGATTCACCGACTCGGTCAATTGCGAATGGTGCATCGCTTCACGGTTGGTCCACATGGTGGTGGTGATTGATGTACCAATTGACCCCGCCAGCGTTCGCGTAAAGTTCGACAGGCTCGACGCCGCCGCCAGACGCTCAGGCGGCAAGCCGGAGAGCGTGATGGTGGTGAGCGGCATAAAGAAGCAGGCTACGGCGAAGCCCTGAATAAACTGCGGCCAGGCCGATGCGCCGAAATCCATACCCGGCTCAAACGTCCACGCACGCCAGTAAAAGCAGACGGCATACATGATAAAGCTGAACGTGACCAGCCTGCGCATATCCAGCTTGTGGGCGAAACGTCCGATAATCGGCGACAGGATCACCGGGATTACCCCGACCGGCGCTGAGGCCAGGCCGGCCCACGTCGCGGTATAGCCGTATACCTCCTGCAACAGCTGCGGTAACAACACAATCGCGCCGAAATAGAGCATATAGGCGAGACTGATACACAAACAGCCAATCGTAAAGTTACGCGACTTGAACAAAGAGAGGTCAACGATTGGGTTATCGTCGGTCAGCTCCCAGACAATCAGGAAACTGATGGCAATGACGGCGACCACGGTCAGGATGATAATCTCTTGCGAGGCGAACCAGTCCAGCTCTTTCCCGCGGTCAAGCATGATCTGTAGACTGCCGATACCAATCACCAGCAGCGCCAGGCCGATAGCGTCGATACGTCGCTGCTCGGTGCGGGTCTCGCGACCGCGCAGGGTTTGCAGCGTCATCAGCACGACCGCAACCCCAATCGGCACGTTGATGAAGAAAATCCAGCCCCAGTGATAGTTATCGCTGATGTAGCCGCCCAGTATCGGGCCGCAGATCGGCGCGACAATCACCGTCATCGACCATAGCGCCAGCGCGATAGAACGTTTTGCGGGAGGATAGTTATTCAGCAACAGGCTCTGTGAGAGCGGGATTAACGGCCCTGCGACGACACCCTGAACCACGCGGAAGAAGATCAGCATGTTCAGACTGTTGGAGACCCCGCACGCCCATGACGCAATGGCAAAGGCGACGGTTGACCACATGAACAGCTTCACTTCCCCGACGCGTTTCGCCAGCCAGCCGGTAATCGGGATGGAGATCGCGTTCGCCACCCCGAATGAGGTGATAACCCATGTCCCCTGGCTCAACGATGAGCCAAGGTTCCCGGCGATGGTGGGGATCGCCACGTTAGCAATGGTGGAGTCCAGCACCTGCATGAATGTCGCCAGCGACAGCGCAATCGTCATAATGACCAGCTGCGCGCCTTCCAGCGGTTTTTGCTGTTGCATTACACGCACCTCAGGATTATCCCGCGTTGGCCTGCACAATCTCTTCGATCAGCTTATTGACCGGAGCGAGATTAATTTCTCGTGCGTTACTCTCAGAAACCGGGGTACTACGAACCTGGCTTGCCAGCACCTGTCCGTCGCGGTTCGACGTATCCACGGTGACGAGGGTTGATAAGCCGATACGCAGCGGATGCTGCGCCAGTTGCTGCGCATCCAGTTCAATACGTACAGGCAAGCGCTGCACGACCTTGATCCAGTTGCCGGTCGCGTTTTGCGCCGGAAGCAGGGAGAAGGCGCTGCCTGTCCCCATATCCAGGCCGACAACCTTACCGGTGTATTTCACGTCATCGCCGTAAATATCGCTGATGACCGTTGCCGGTTGGCCGATACGCATATGGGCGAGCTGCGTCTCTTTGAAGTTCGCGTCTACCCACAGGTTGGTGGCAGGCACGACCGCCATCAGCGGCGTGGTCGGGCTAATCTGCGCGCCAGGCTGTACGGCGCGGCGGGAGACGTAGCCGGTCATCGGGCTGACGATTTTGGTACGCTCCAGCGCCAGCCAGGCGTTGCGCACTTCCGTAGCCGCCTGTTGCACGGCAGGCTGATCTTCCAGCTTGCTGCCGAGGATCATCGCCTGGTTTGCGTTATATTGCTGAATAGCCACATCCAGCTGCGCCTGCGCGCTGGCGACGGCATCACGCGCGTGTTGCAGCTCTTCGCGACCGATCAGGTTCGCATTGCCCAGCGGCACGCGACGATTAAAGTCGCTTTGCGCCTGCGCCAGTGCGGTTTTCTGCACTTCAATGCTGGCCTGGAGCTGCTTGCTATTGATCATCAACTGGTGCGTCTGGCGAACGCTGGAGGCCAGCGCCGTTTTCGCTTTTTCGAATGCCTGTCTGGCATCCGTCTGGTCGAGCGTGACCAGCACGTCGCCCTGTTTTACAAAGTCAGTGTTATCAGCCCAGACTTTCGTCACGCTGCCTGATACCTGCGCCATGATTTGAACCTGGTTCCCTGCCACGTACGCATCATCCGTCTCTTCGATATGACGCAGTACTAAAAACCAATAAATCCCATATGCCACGGCAATTGCGATAAAGAGCAAGGTTAAAAGGATTAGCGCGCTTTTACGTTTGCCATTCTTCTTAACCGGTTGCTGCGGGGTTTGAGTCTCCGCATTTGCGCTCATGTTGTTCTCCACGATCTTATTTTTCATATCGGCTGGGCCGACGTTTTTGTCAGAAAGGCCAGCAGTATGACGTGCTGGCCTGTCAGTTTTTTCTTTTATAAATCTGGATGATTGAGCGTGTCGACGCGTTAGCGTAGCGCCTCAAGAACGGCGCCATCCTGATCCATCTGATCGAGACGCGTCAGGAGCTTACGAGTGATGTGCTCAAGTTGATCTTTTTCGGCGGTGCTGAGAGAGGACCATAGCTGGTGCAGGCAGTGATGCTGAGGCGGTAACACCTCGCGCAAAAACGCGTGACCTTTCTCAGTCAGTTGCAGATGCAGGCAGCGACGGTCGTTATCGCTTTCACGACGTTCGATCCAGCCGCGTTTCTCTAATTCATCTGCGATACGTGTTGCGTTGGTACGGGACGAGCCCAGCGCGCAACTCAGTTCAGATGGCTGAATACTGTGGTTTTCCTGAGACTCCAGCGTAATCAACGCCATAAACAACGTCTCGTTAATCCCTTGAGCTTTCAGCATCTTATTGCGGTTTTCCAGCAGTTTGCCTTGCATATGCATGCAAAGGCGGGTCAGAAGGATCTCCTGGTAAGGAAACTCTTCGTGGCGGCTGGCGCGAAATTTTAGCATTTGTTCAATGGGCGTAAACGAACTATCCATTTGGGCATGACCTCATTAATTTCAGCCGATATAGTAACGACAGTGACAAATAAAGTAAATGTATTATTAATTTAAAATGATTCTTTTGGGTTATAAAATGACCCCTATCTTCCAGGCGAGTCCATAGCCCAGAGCGCTCAGTAGCGTTGGGATGATGATGCTGCGCGTCTTGTAGAAACTGACGCCCAGGACGGCAAACCCGACCAGCGTCGGAATGAACCGGCTGGCGTCGTGCATCACTTCGGGAGCTGTAGACACCACCAGCAGGGCGCAGATGGACGCGATGCCAATGGTGTCGAGCAACACGCCCGTTGCGCCGCGCCTGGCGGGACGGGTGTTTCCCATTCGCAGACGAAGCGGTAAATAACGAAAACAATAATTGGCGCAGCCAACCAGCAGTCCCAGCAGCAAAACCTCATAACTCATCGGGCGCTCCTTGCCAGAACGACTGGATCAAGGCGGTCAGACACCCGCTGGCGATACCCGCCAGGATAGCCGCTGGAATGGAAAACAGCGTGACGCCTGCCAGCGCGCCGATTAACGCCGCCGTGACGCACAGCGTTTGTTTGCGTTGAAAAGAAGCGAGCAAAAAACTCATAAACAGGGCTGGCAGCATAAAACTTAATGCCGCCTCAACGGCGGGGAAGCTTTTCAGCAATCCGCTCCCGGAAAATGCGCCAATGACCGTGCCGAGCACCCAGGAGGCCCAGGAGCAGAACGCGATGCCGATCATCCAGTTTTCACTCCAGCGGCGGTTATCCCGTACCAGTTTGGCCGTGGCGGCAGCAAACACTTCATCGGTGAGGCCAAATGCCCACAGGGCGGTTTTAGGTTTACTGAGCCGTTGGCTGATGCGACTACGCAGGGAAGGGCCGTACAGCACATGACGTACGTCCATCGCCATTACGGTCAACGCGGCGACCCATAATGTGCTGCCCGCCGCGAGCATGGTGGTGATGACGAACTGGCTGGCGCCTGCGTAAATAATGCAGGAGAAAAAAACGCTTTCGAGGGGAGTAAAGCCCAGACGGGTGGCGTTGAGGCCAAACGCAAACGCCACGGGAATATAACTTATGACTATCGGTAAACTGTCTTTGAATCCTTCCGTTAAGGTTGCCGGACGGAGCTCAGACTGGGGTGCAGGGCTTTCCATAAGATTATCTGATTCGTCACCGATGTTAAAATAACCAGCATAAATGAATCATATAACCTTAACAGAGTGGGGGACGCCTTAACACCCTGGGGAGCTCAATCAAAGGTAAACGCTTGCCATCTGCTTAATTTGCGGCTTCTTGTCGGTGAAAACCTCGCCACCAGACCAGCAGATTGAGCGCGGCGACGGTGGTACCGGCCAGACAAACGCCGGCCCAGCCGGCATGCTGCCAGGCCGATGCCGAAATCAACGAACCGGCGGCGCCGCCGATAAAGTAGCTGGTCATATACCCGGCGGTGAGCCGGTTACGCGCATCCGGGTGGACGCGGTAAATCACCGTCTGATTGGTGATGTGTACGCCCTGCACGGTGAGATCCAGCACCAGGATGCCAATAATCAGCGCCAGCACCGAGCTGTGTCCGTACCAGATAGCCAGCCAGGAGAGCAACAGCAACAGCAGGCCGAAAGTCGTGGTGAGATGAGACTTCCCTTTATCGGCAAAACCGCCCGCCGGACGAGCGCCCAGCGCGCCAGCGGCTCCCGCCAGACCAAACAGCCCAATCATTCCTTCGGAATAGTTAAACGGCGGCGCGGCCAGTAAAAAGGCCATTGATGTCCAGAGAATGCTGAAGTTGGCGAACGTCAGGCAGCCTAACAACGCGCGGGTGCGCAGGAGGCCGTCGTGGAGAAACAGGCTGAACACGGAACCCAATAGCTGCGGATAGTTAAGATGCGTTTCTGATTTCACCTTTGGTAAACCGCGCCACAGCGCGACGGCCATCAGCGCCATCAGCACAGAAGCGACCCAGAAGACGGTGCGCCAGCCGCCAAGATTCGCCAGCAATCCGGCAACGGTACGCGCCAGTAAAATCCCCAGCAGCAGGCCGCTCATGATGGTGCCGACCACTTTGCCGCGCTTATCCGGCGTGGCGAGCGTCGCCGCCAGCGGCACCAGGATTTGCGCCACGACGGAGAACAGCCCGGTGAGCGCCGTGCCGAGAATCATCATGCCGAGCGACTGACTGCTGGCGGTTATCAGCATGCCGCCTGCGGCCAGCAGCGTCATGGAGACGATGAGCGTCCGGCGCTCGAACATATCGCCCAGCGGCACCAGAAAGAGCAATCCGGCGGCATAGCCCAACTGAGCGGCGGTAACGATAAAGCCCGCCGAGCTGGCGGAAAGCGAGAAATTGTTTGCGATAGTATCGAGCAGCGGCTGGGCGTAATAGTTACTGGCGACGGCCAGGCCGGTTGCCACGGACATTAAAACAATCAGCGCCGGGCTAAGCCCGTGAGTGGATTTGGTCATTATTTTGAGTCAGATATGATTTCCTGGGGTATCAATCATAGCGGATGTTTATGAATGTGAGTGGTTTGTTGAGTGATGGATTGTGCGGTTGGGGGAGGGCGTATAGGCCGGATAAGGCGCATCGCGCCACCATCCGGCATTGGTGTGGTTACTGCGCCTGATGGCGCGCAGCTTTAAGGCCGACGAGTAGGTTATTTCTGCGCGGCCAGCGCTTCTTTTACCCAGCCGTCAAACTGCTGCTGGTGGGCTTTGATCCAGCCGTCAACGTGACCCTGAACATCGGCCTCGGACGATTTGCCTTCATGCATCATCGCGTTCTGCGCGTTGATATCCGCCAGCGGCACCTTCATGATGGCGAACAGCTTCGCCGCCGCCGGGTTTTTCTCTGCCCAGGCTTTGTTGGCGACAATGTGCATGGTGTTCACCGGGAAGCCATAGTTCGCGCCGTTCGGCAGTTTGGTATCAATGTCTTTCTGCTCGCCCGGCAGGGAAGAGAACGGCACCTGTAACCAGACAACATCTTTACCCGGCTTCATCACGTCGCTCACCCAGTACGGCGTCCAGGTGTAGTACAGAATCGGCTTGCCTTCTTTGAAGCGGGTGATGGTGTCGGCCATCATCGCGGCATAGTTACCGTGGCTGACGTCGACGGTTTTTTCCAGATCGAACGCTTTGTTCTGGTGGTTAATCACCGCTTCACAACCCCAGCCTGGCGAACAACCCATCATGTCAGCTTTGCCGTCGCCGTTGGTATCAAAGATTTTGGCGATTTTTGGGTCTTTCAACTGGGCGAGGTTAGTGATCTTGTACTGCTCAGCGGTTTTCTTGTCGATCAGATAACCCTGCGCGGCGCCCGTCACGAATACCCCCTCGCGATAGAACTTTTTGTCTCCGCCCGCAGCGGCGTACATATCATCATGCAGCGGCTGCCAGTTCACGGCGGTAAAAGTTGCATCGCCAGAGGCAATGGAGGTGTAACCGACGTTGTAATCAACTTCGCTTGGCTTATTAACGGTATAACCCAGTTTCTCCAGCGCGCGGCTGACCAGCAGCGTCTGGAAGGTTTCTTCGGTGATGGTGCTCTGCACCGGCTGTACGGTAACGCCTTTGCCCGGCAGGTCGGCAGCGAATGCGCTGGTAGAGACAAGGGTGGCAAACGCTGTGGCAAATAGAATGTTATGTCGCATCGTTGTTCCTTATTACACTTCATCTTTCAAGCTGCCTCTTTGTTGGCTGCACTCATGCACCCCGGTCACGTACTGCGTGTACGCTCCTGGGGATACATTCGTTTGCCGCCGCGATGCAGCTTGAACGATTTTGTGTAAGCTAATGAATTGTAGGCCCGGTAAGCAATGCGCCACCGGGCAACGGGTGAATTACTTAACGAAAGGGCGAGTGATAAGCCCAACGGGACCGGTGGTATACCAGCGGCGGTTGCCACGGCTGCGCGAGTCGCGACCAACGGCCTGGGTCAGGCGGTCCAGAATGATAGCGAGGATCACAATACCGACCCCGCCGACGGTTGCCAGCCCCATGTCGAGGCGGCCAATACCACGCAGCACCATCTGACCAAGCCCGCCGACGGCAATCATAGAGGCGATCACTACCATGGAGAGGGCAAGCATGAGCGTCTGGTTAACACCCGCCATAATGGTGGGCATGGCCAGCGGTAGCTGTACTTTGAACAGCATCTGACGCGGACTGGCGCCAAATGAGCGTGAGGCTTCGATCAAATCTGCCGGAACCTGGTTAATCCCCAGAATGGTCAGACGCACAATCGGCGGCAGGGCAAAGATAATGGTCACTACCACCCCCGGCACGTTACCGATACCGAACAGCATCACGATTGGCACCAGATAGACGAACGCAGGCGTCGTTTGCATCGCATCCAGCAGCGGGCGGACAATCTTCGCCGCACGCGGACTGCGCGCCAGCCATATCCCCAGCGGCAAACCGATGACCACGCAGAACAGCAGGGCGGTCAGCACCAGCGCCAGGGTAATCATCGCCTGTGACCAGGCGCCAATCGCGCCGATGGCAATCAGGGACACCAGCGTGGCGGCCCCCATCCCCAGGCCGGAGATCTGCCAGGCGATCAGTGCGAAAATGATAATCGCCACCGGAGCTGGCATACCCAGCAACAGCTGCTGGAAGCCATTGAGAATGTAATCCACCGGCACACGGATGCCCTGGAAAACGGGGCGGAAATGCGTAACGACCCAGTCGATCCCTTCAGTGACCCAGCTGTCCAGCGGGATCAGCGTCTTATGGAACGGGTCCATAATATTAAAATGTTCTGGCGCAGGCGCGGGAGCGCTGGTCAGCCAGTCTGCGCCGCCGCCATCGGCAGGCGCGCCCGAAGGCGTTCCCCAGGCGTCGGCGGATTGTGCGGCGCTATCCGCCGCTGGCGCGGTATCCCACGGATTAGTTTGTTCAGCCATTGTTTGCCCCCTCGCGATCTAAAGCCTGTAGCAGCATGCGTTTTGAAATAATGCCGACATACTGTTGTTCCTCGTCGACAACCGGCACCGCACAAGGCGCCTGGCCAACATGAGAGAGCAACTCGCTAAGAGGTGTTTGCGCATCCACCGCCAGTGACTCGTCAATAAGTGCTGCTTCAATACCTTGCGCCTGGCTTAATGCCGCTTTTAATGAGTCGATGGAAACAATGCCGACAAACTTATTACCGCGTTCAATCACATAACCAAATTCACGGTCTTCATCCTGCAATAATTTCAGTGCGGAACGCGGACCAAAACCTGGCGTTTTACGAATTAATCCCACCGGGCTGCGGCGGGCAATATCTTTGGCGCTGAACACCTGGCTAATATCGACCCCACGGAAGAAGGTGCGGACATAATCATTCGCCGGGTTATTCAGAATTTCATCTGGCGTTCCCACCTGAACGACTTCGCCGTTTTGCATAATGGCAATACGATCGCCAATACGCATCGCTTCATCGAGATCGTGGGAAATAAAAACGACGGTACGCTGATGTTTTGCCTGTAGTTTTACCAGTTCATCCTGCATCTCGGTACGAATTAAGGGATCGAGCGCCGAGAAGGCCTCATCCATTAACAGAATGTCAGGGTTGATCGCTAATGCGCGGGCCAGACCGACACGCTGGCGCATACCGCCGGAGAGTTCATCCGGGTAGCCGTGCGCATAATTCTCCAGCCCCACCTGGCGTAAGGCATCCAGCGCTTTTTCACGGCGCTCTTCAGCGGCAACGCCGGCTAATTCCATGCCGAATGCCGTATTATCCAGTACGGTCATGTGCGGCATTAATGCAAATGACTGGAAAACCATCGCAATTTTCTTTCTGCGCACCTCGCGAAGCTCGGCGTCAGATATTTTTGCAATATCAACGCCGTCGATCAGCACTTGCCCGCGGGTGGGTTCAATCAGGCGATTGAGAAGGCGTACCATTGTGGATTTACCCGAACCGGATAATCCCATGATGACAAAAATCTCGCCTTCTTCAATGGCCAGACTGGCGTCTTTAACGCCAAGCGATAGCCCTGTTTTATCCAGAATTTGCTCTTTCGAAAGTCCTTTTTCAATATATTTGAAAGCTCGCTGCGGATGCTCACCAAATATCTTATAGAGATTCTTAACTTCTAATTTAATTGCCATGCAATAGAAAGATTCCTGTTATTTATTATGTCGATACGATACCTGATAGAAATAGTCACCTTTTTCTACCCTAACATACTGAGAATCTGAGACAACCCTGAATTTTCCTCAGACACAAATATTGCCGGAGGCCATTTGCCGGGATTTCCCATGATATAAGGGCTGAGCGGGAGTGGGGGGAGAGCGATATTTTTTGTAACGACCACCGAAAATGCGCCTGAATTGCTGAAATTCAGGCGAATAATGTGACAGATATTGAGTGTAGATCACACAGAAATAATTGTGTGATAAAAACGTGATCCCGTTAAAATATTATCGCGGAAGTGTGATCGATATTTACCGCGATAATCGCCGTCAAAAATTCCAGTCTTCGTCTTCGGTTTCGATGGCTTTTCCCATCACATAGGAGGAGCCTGAACCGGAGAAGAAATCATGGTTTTCATCCGCATTCGGTGAAAGCGCAGCAAGTATGGCAGGATTGACCTCCGCCATTTCTGCGGGGAATAACGCTTCGTAGCCCAGGTTCATCAACGCTTTATTGGCGTTGTAACAGAGAAAGGCGTTAACGTCTGCCACCCAACCGGTTTCGGCATACAGTTCTTCCGTATAGCGAGACTCGTTGTCATACAGCTCCATCAGCAAATCAAGGGCGAAATGCTTCAATTCGTCGCGTTCGGATTCCGACAGTTTCTCCAGCCCTTTTTGGTATTTATAGCCGATGTAATAACCATGTACCGCTTCGTCACGAATAATCAGACGAATCAGGTCGGCGGTGTTGGTCAGCTTGCCCCGGCTGGAAAAATACATTGGCAGCCAGAAGCCGGAATAGAACAGGAAAGATTCCAGGAATACGCTGGCGATTTTCTTTTTCAGCGGATTGTCGGCGGTGTAATGTTGCAGGATAATCTGCGCCTTGCGTTGCAGCGGCGCATTTTCCTCACTCCAGGCATAGGCCGCGTCTACGTCTTTCGTCTGGCAAAGCGTAGAGAAAATCGAGCTGTACGAACGGGCATGTACCGCTTCCATAAAGCTGATGTTTGACAGCACCGCCTCTTCATGCGGCGTCAGCGCGTCCTGCATCAACGCAGGGGCCCCGGCGATATTCTGAATGGTGTCGAGCAGCGTTAATCCGGTAAACACGCGGATGGTAAGCTGCTGCTCGGCGGCGCTCAGCGTCTGCCAGGCGGGGATATCATTGGAAAGCGGCACCTTTTCCGGCAGCCAGAAGTTGCTGGTCAGGCGGTTCCACACTTCCAGGTCTTTATCATCCTGAATCTTGTTCCAGTTGATGGCGCTCACGCGTGATAGTTTCATCCTGCTCTCCTTATAGCGCGCATGATACGCAGCCTTCTATTTCAGTACCTTCCAGCGCCAGCTGACGCAGACGGATGTAATACAGCGTTTTGATCCCTTTTCGCCACGCGTAAATCTGGGCTTTGTTGATATCGCGGGTTGTCGCGGTATCCGGGAAGAACAGCGTCAGCGACAGTCCCTGATCAACGTGGCGTGTGGCTTCGGCATAGGTATCAATGATTTTTTCCGGGCCGATTTCATAGGCGTCCTGGTACATGTCCAGGTTCTCATTGGTCATAAACGGGGCCGGGTAGTAAACGCGTCCGGTTTTTCCTTCTTTGCGGATCTCTATCTTCGACACGATCGGGTGAATGCTTGACGTCGCGTGGTTGATATAGGAAATGGAACCGGTCGGCGGCACCGCCTGTAAATTCTGGTTATAGATGCCGTAGCGCATCACCTCATCCCGCAGCCGCGCCCACATTTCGCGGCCCGGAAGCGTAATGCCGCTACGGGCAAAGAGCGCACGAACCGTGTCGGTTTTCGGCTGCCAGTCGCCCTGCAAATATTGTTCGAAATACTCGCCGCTGGCATAGCGCGATTGTTTGAATCCGGCGAAGGTTTTACCGCGTTCACGCGCCATCATCATTGAGGTATTCAGCGCGTGCCAGGTCACGGTGTAGAAATAGAGGTTGGTGAAATCCAGCGCCTCCGGGCTGCCGTAGGCAATGCCTTCTCGCGCCAGATAACCGTGCAGGTTCATCTGCCCCAGGCCAATCGCGTGTGATGCGGCGTTTCCGGCTTCAATTGACGGTACGCTGCGGATATGGCTCATATCCGACACCGCCGTCAGGCCGCGAATCGCCGTTTCCACCGTGCGGCCAAAATTCGGGGAGTCCATCGTATGGGCGATGTTCAGCGAACCGAGGTTGCAGGAGATATCATGCCCGGTCTGCGCGTAATCCAGATTTTCATCATAGGTGGAGGCGCTGTTGACCTGCAAAATCTCCGAGCACAGGTTGCTCATGTTGATGCGACCGGCAATCGGATTCGCGCGGTTTACCGTATCCTCATACATGATGTAGGGATAGCCTGACTCAAACTGGATTTCCGCGAGCCGCTGGAAAAATTCGCGCGCGTTGATGTACTGCTTGCGTACGCGTTCATCGGCGAGCAGCTCATCGTACCGTTCGCTAATGGCGATATCTCCGAACGGTTTGCCGTAAATGCGTTCGACATCGTAAGGCGAGAACAGCGCCATCTGCGCGTTTTCTTTCGCCAGACGGAACGTTACGTCAGGGATCACCACGCCCAGCGACAGCGTTTTAATGCGGATCTTTTCATCGGCGTTTTCGCGTTTCGTGTCGAGAAAACGCAGGATATCCGGGTGGTGCGCGTGCAGATACACGGCGCCCGCCCCCTGACGCGCCCCTAACTGATTGGCGTAAGAAAAGGCGTCTTCCAGCATCTTCATTACCGGGATCACGCCTGAGGACTGGTTCTCAATACGCTTGATCGGCGCGCCCGCTTCACGAAGATTCGAGAGCAAAAACGCCACGCCGCCGCCGCGCTTGGAAAGCTGTAGCGCCGAGTTAACCGCCCGACCAATGGACTCCATATTGTCTTCAATGCGTAACAGGAAGCAGGAGACCAGCTCGCCGCGCTGTTGTTTGCCGCAGTTTAAGAAGGTCGGCGTGGCCGGCTGAAAGCGCCCGGAGAGGATTTCATCGGTAAGCTGCATCGCCAGCGCTTCATTGCCCTGCGCCAGCGTCAGCGCCACCATTGTCACCCGGTCTTCAAAGTCTTCAAGGTAGCGTTTGCCGTCGAACGTTTTCAGCGTATAGCTGGTGTAATATTTCCACGCGCCAAGGAACGTCTGGAAGCGAAAACCGCTGGCGTGGGCGTGAGCAAACAGCTTCACCACGAAAGCGCGATCGTAGCGGGTTAAAACGCTTTCGTCGTAATAGCCTTCGCGAAGCAGATACTCCAGGCGCTCGTCCTGGCTGGCAAAGGAGACGGAATTGGGGCGGACATGGGTGGCAAAGAACACCTCCACCGCCTGCCGATCCTTGTCGAACTGAATATGGCCTGCTTTATCGTACAGATTCAGCATGGCATTCAGCGCGTGATAATCCATCGTTTCTTGCTTCACACGTTCTGCGGTTGTCGTTGCCAAAATTCGCTCACTCCTTTTCGGACGTTGTCGATGTCGCTTTGCGTTCCCATCAGTTCAAAGCGGTACAGCCAAGGGACGCCGCATTTTTGTGAAATGACCTCGCCAGCGCGACCGTAAGCCTCGCCAAAGTTACGGTTGCCGGAGGCGATCACGCCGCGAATTAACGCCCGGTTATGTTCATCATTTAAAAAGCGGATCACCTGTCGTGGAACCGCGCCTGCCGTACCGCCGCCGCCGTAAGAGGGGACGACCAGAATGTAAGGTTCGTCTACCCTGATTCGCTCGCGTTCATTAAGCGGAATGCGAATAGCGGGCAGCCCCAGACGCTGCATAAAGCGGTGCGTATTTTCGGAGCTGCTGGAAAAGTAGACGAGTTGGCTCATGCGCTGGCCACGCGCGCATCAGGATGCAGACGGTTGATCATATCCGGGCGGAAGCCTGACCAACTGGTATCGCCCGCGATGACCACCGGCAACTGGCGAAAACCTTTTTCCCGCAGGGTGTCTGCCGCGTCGGGAACCAGATCGACGTTCACCATCTCAAAGTCAAATCCACGGCTTTCCATCGCCCGTTTGGTGGCGTGGCACTGAACACAGTCGTTACGAGTGTAAATAGTAATGCGCATGATTCGTATTTCCATTTAAAATGAGAGAACGGCGCGATGATATGCGTCGGGTTGTGTGTGTCTTGATAGAGAGAATACTAGATGTAGATGAATAAAGTTTCAACCACACAAGATATGGGAAATATCGATTAATTTGCTTCTGCTGATTAGCTCAGCGGGAATGGGGGGGTATGGTTAAAAATCGCCCGATGGCGCTTACGCTAACCGGGCCTACGGTGTAGGCCGGATAAGGCGTTTACGCCGCCATCCGGCAATAGCGGGTTTACATCCGCATCCCAACGGCCAGACGGTTGAAGCAGTTCATCAGACTGATAGCAAAAGTCAGATCGCTGATTTCACGGGCGCTGAAACTTTCGAGTAGCGGCAGATACGCGTCATCTTCGGCATGCGTTCTTGCGATATCCGTGACGGATTCCGCCCAGGCCAGCGCCGCACGCTCCTGTTCGCTGAAGTGATGGCTTACCCGCCACCCGGCCAGCGCATCCAGTTTGCTTTGCGCCACGCCGGATTTACGCAGGGCTTTGCTGTGCATCTCCAGACAAAATGCGCAACCGTTGATCTGTGAGATACGCAGATAAATCAGTTCCATCAGCGTGGTGTCCAGCGCGCTGTTTTCCAACGCTTTTTTAGCCTGGCCCAGCGCACTATAGACTTCAGGGCTAAGTTCATAATAGGGCTGACGTAATGTCGTCATCATACTTCTCCTCGTTTAGACGTCAGCAATGTAGCACTATAATGGACTGCTAAAGAGAGCCATATTTTTATGAAAAAAGCAGACCATAAAGGATCGTTCACCTGTGCCACGCTACCAGCAAATCGCCCGTCAGTTAAAAAACGCCATTGAGCATGGCGAACTCAAGGCCGGGGCGCGTTTGCCGTCCAGCCGGACATGGTCGCAAGAGTTAGGCGTTTCACGCTCGACGGTCGAAAACGCGTACGGCGAGCTGGTGGCGCAAGGCTGGCTGGAGCGGCGCGGGCAGGCCGGTACGTTTGTCAGCGGGCATGTACGTCCAGAAAAAACGGTCGCTACGCCTGCCGTTTTCGCCGGAGAAAGCCAGACGCCCGATCCATTTCAAATGGGATTACCTGCGCTGGATCTTTTCCCGCGTGAGATTTGGGCGCGGGTGATGGGGCGTCGCCTGCGTACGCAGACCCGCTTTGATCTCGCATTAGGCGACGTCTGCGGCGAAGCGATTTTGCGCGAAGCCATTGTCGATTATCTGCGGGTGTCGCGCAGTATTGAATGCCTGCCGGAACAGGTGTTTATCACTTCCGGCTATGCGTCCTCAATGACCCTTATCCTGCGCGCGCTGGCGAAACCTGGAGAAGGCATGTGGGTTGAAGATCCCGGGTTTCCCCTTATTCGCCCGGTGATTGCCCAGGAAAATGTCGGGCTGATGCCGGTTCCGGTCGATGATCATGGACTGAATGTGGCGGCAGGCATTCACGATTACCCGCAGGCGCGTTTTGTGTTGTTAACGCCGGCCCACCAAAGCCCGCTCGGCGTGGCGCTCTCTTTAACCCGTCGCCGCCAGTTACTTGAATGGGCGGCGAGCGCGCAGGCATGGGTTATCGAAGACGATTATGACAGTGAATTTCGTTACCACGGCAAGCCGCTTCCGCCGCTGAAAAGCCTCGATGCGCCGCAGCGGGTGATCTATGCCGGAACGTTCAGCAAGTCGCTGTTCCCGGCGCTGCGTACCGCATGGCTGGTGGTTCCGCTTAATCAGGTGGCGCGTTTTCGTCAGCTGGCGGGGCTGATGGCCTGTAGCGTGCCGGTACTGTGGCAGCAGACGCTGGCGGATTTTATCCGCGATGGTCATTTCTGGCGGCATTTGAAAAAGATGCGCCAGCATTACGCCAGGCGACGGCTTTGGATGGAAGAGGCGCTGCGTGAGCAGGGATTCGCCGTTGTCCCGCAGGAAGGCGGCATTCAGCTGGTTGTTGCGGTGGATGCTGATGACCGGTTGCTGACGGCGAAAGCCAATCAGGCCGGATTAGCGGTGCAGGCATTGAGCCGCTGGCGGCTTAAGTCAGAAGGAAGGGGAGGACTGCTGTTGTCGTTTACCAACATCACTTCAGCGGAAATGGCAAAACAGGTCGCACGTCAGCTTCGGGAAGCCATAACCGACACGCCGTCGGCCGGATAAGACGCTCTGCGTCGCATCCGGCAAGATTCCCCGTTAACGGCGTAAACTTAACAGCGCCCCGACAACGATGCCGACAGCGGCGGCTGTCCCCATGCTGCACCAGGGTTTTTCTCGCACAAAGGTATCCGCACATCCCACGGCATCACGCGCCGCCTGTTCTACTCGCGTGCGGCCATGCATACGGGCACGGGTTTCTTTCAGCAATGCCTGCGCTTTGCGCCGCGCGGTTTCCGCTTCATCTTTGGCATCGCTTCCCCATGATTTCAGCACGTCTTCAAGGGTATCGGCTAATTGACTGACATCGTTCTGAATATCCTGAACATTTTCATCGGCGTCTTTTCGGCTCGGTCGGTTAAACATATGATCCTCCATTGATTTCGATGTGAACTTCAGTGTAGTCCATATTTTTTATCTTCTGAGGCGCGTCACGGTATATTCGCGAGTTTATGGATTTTTCTGAAAGCGTTGCTAATGCTGGATCGGGTAAGGTAAGCCCGCAGTAAAGGATAACGAGGATAAAATATGTATTTACGACCCGATGAGGTGGCGCGCGTACTTGAAAAAGTGGGTTTTACCGTAGATGTGGTAACACAGAAAGCATACGGTTATCGACGTGGCGAAAATTATGTGTACGTTAATCGTGAAGCGCGTATGGGGCGTACCGCATTAGTGATTCATCCGACGCTAAAAGAACGCAGTTCTTCACTGGCTGAACCCGCTTCGGAAATTAAAACCTGCGATCATTATCATCAGTTCCCGCTTTATTTAGGCGGAGAAATTCACGAACATTACGGCATACCGCACGGCTTTAGTTCACGGATTGCGCTTGAGCGCTATTTGCATGGACTGTTTGGTGAAGCAAAACCAAATTCAAACTAACGAAGCGACTGGCCTTGCCAGTCGCGAAGAAAGCGGGGCTCAGGCTTTAGCCTGGTGGTAGCTGCTGACTTTGAACAGGCGTCGGCAATAATCAAGGAAGTAGCCGTAAACCGCGCCCATCAGCATGGATATCACGATATTCGAACTGACTGCCGCTGTAATCTGGTGCCAGTCTGCGCCGACCGTCAACAAAATCGCGACATAAACTGGAGACTGGAAGGTGACGTAAGCCAGTACATCCGCCAGATTCTTCACCCAACTCGCCGGGCTCGCCTTACGCGCGACGCGCATAATCGCATCACGATACATTCCATAGGGCCACGCGATCAGAATATTGACCGGAATGGCGACCAGACGGGAAGACAGCGACTGTTCAAAGGTCATTCCAGAGAGGAATATCTCGATCAACATGTTCACGACAGAACAATAAACAACCATCGCGAACGTGTCTGCGACTGCATGACGCAAGCGTGACTGCGGTGAGAACATGTTAATGCTCCTTGTAAAAGGGTAAAAATCGCCATTGAACGTGTGGTTGTAGTGATTTAGCGTAGTGCTTTCGCTAATGCATAGCGTATATCTCTACATAATAACTATCAACTAGTGTAAAATTTTTATTTATTGTCTTTTTGTCGATAAAATACTCTGCCAGTGTCTGTTTTTTGTTCGTTTCGGGATTTTCGTTGTCCGCCGTGACTAATGTTTTCCAAATCAATGACTTAACTTTTATTGGTTTTTTCGGCGTTTTGCGCAAGCAAGGCGGGAGCGAAAGGGCATCGACGGCTGCTGTTGTGTACGCCGGGGAGGGGCCGCTTTTTTAATTTCGCAGGCGTGCGTTATTCAGGCTGAATATATAACGGAGAAGGCGAATAAATATAAGCGGTGGTGTGCAGGCCGGATATTGCTGTATATCCCACTCTCTGGAAATATAATCAATAATCGAATATACTTTCTGGCGTAATACTTGTTTTCCCCTGCGTTAAAAGGTTTTATTGTTATGACTTTGATGTTACAGAATTTAAATAATATCCGTACACTGCGCGCAATGGCCCGAGAATTCTCCATTGACGTTCTTGAAGAAATGCTCGAAAAATTCAGGGTTGTCACTAAAGAAAGACGCGAAGAAGAAGAAGAGCAACAGCGTCTGCGCGCTGAACAGCAAGAGAAAATTAATACCTTTCTGGAGATGATGAAAGCCGACGGCATCAATCCAGAAGACTTATTAAATATGGGGGCGGCAACGCCGCGTTCAGGTAAAAAACGTCAGCCGCGCCCGGCGAAATATCGTTTTACCGATTTTGATGGTGAGACGAAAACATGGACTGGTCAGGGGCGCACGCCTAAGCCGATTGCCCAGGCGCTGGCGGCGGGGAAATCTCTGGATGATTTTCTGATCTAATTTCGCGGTATTTTGCCGGATGAGACGGTGCTTATCCGGCTGATATCAACCCGGTCAGTACAAACCACCCGGCCCGCCGGGGACTGCGGCGATTCTGGCGCTACCGCTTAATGTGCTCGCCGGTTCCAGGGCATCTTTTCGAGCAGTCGCGCCATGCCGCAGAAACCCGTGAATCCCGCCAGCATTAACCCGGCGCCAACAAAGCCGCTGATCAGGAAGAAACCGCTACTGACGGTGTAACCCAGCGCAACGCCCAGTAAAACCAGTCCTCCGGCGACAATTTGCACCTGACGCATCAGCGGCAGCGGCTGAGACTTATCTTCCGCCACGGGCAGGCCCGCAGCTTTCCAGCCTTCGATTCCCCCCTCCAGTAGCCAGACTTCTGCGGGGGCGGCGACCGCCTGGAGCGTTGCGGCATTGCCGCTGGTACGCCTGCCGGACTGACAGTGAAAGATGACGCGTTCAGCCCGTAACGCCGCCGGAAACGCGCCGTGCTCAAGCGTGGAGAGCGGCGCCAGCTGCGCGTCGGGAATATGTTCGCGCAGGTATTCATCGGCGTCACGGATATCAATCAGCGTTGCCCCTTGTGCTATCAGCGCCTGTGCTTCGCGCGGGGAAATCGTCCCGGTTGTCATGGTTTCTCCTGGTGGACAATACGGTGTATTTAGCAGCGTAAATCAGCTTCCTGGCAGCGTAAAGGGTGTAAATGAGGAATGTCTTGTTCGCCTTACAGTTTGCGCCAGCAATATGTCATGCCGTTTCCCTGTTAAGCCGCTTCCCTCTGCTACACTCTCTGGGTGTCTATTGTGTACAACCGAGGTAAATATGGGTCTCTTCAATTTTGTGAAAGATGCGGGCGAAAAGCTCTGGGATGCCGTAACCGGAAATCATGATAAAGATGATCTGGCGAAAAAGGTGCAGGAACACTTAAACAAAACCGGTATTCCTGATGCCGATAAAGTCAATGTGCAGGTGACGGACGGTAAAGCGACGGTAACGGGCGACGGTTTAAGTCAGGAAGCGAAAGAAAAAATCCTCATTGCGATCGGGAATATTTCCGGGATCGGCAGTGTGGAAGATCAGGTTAAAACGTCAGCGCCTGCGGCGGAGAGTCAATTTTATACGGTGAAATCAGGCGACACGTTGAGCGCTATTTCAAAACAGGTTTACGGTAATGCCAACCTGTACAACAAAATCTTTGAAGCGAATAAGCCGATGCTGAAAAGCCCGGATAAAATATATCCCGGGCAGGTTTTACGTATCCCGGAAGAGTAACCGGACTCAGCTCTGTTCCTGCTGAAGTTTACCGGCCATCGCCTGTTGAATAATCGGAATTGGCGTCAGTAAATGCTGGCGCATTAATTCGCTGGCGCGTGCGGCATCGCGCGCCAGAATAGCCTCCATAAGCGCCCGATGCTGAATATGTTTATCTTCGAGCATTTCAACGGACAGAACCGTTTTGCGCAGCCAGATAAAACGGTAGCGTGCCGCCAGATCGAAAAGTCGCTCGCGCATTTGCAGCAGATAATGTGAGCCGCAACCGGCAACAATGGCCGTATGAAATGCCTGATGGCGCTGATCCCACTCATCCAGCATACGTTCGCTGGCATCGCTCGATTCCAGTTTGTTGAGCATATGCGCCCTGGCGAGAATATCGGCTTCCCACTCATCGCCGCCACGCGCAATAGCCAGTTGCACCAGCATGGCTTCCATATTGGCGCGGGCATCGAAAATATCGAGCAGTTCCTGCTCCGACATTGACGCCACGCGATAGCCTTTCTGGTTCACCACCGTGACCAGCCGTTCCGCCACCAGTTGAGAAAGCGCCTCCCGCAACGGCCCCACGCCTAACTCATAGCGTGATGTTAACAGACTCATGCGCAGCTTCTCATCGGGCTGATAAACGCCGCGAATAATATCGTTTTTGAGCCATCGGTATCCATCTATGGCCGTCGGTTGGGCAGAGGCGGTCATGGTACAACTCCTGAATAGCATTGGGCTGATATCCCGGCGCGCGCCGGGACACAGGTCTAACGCGTATTTTGCAACGGCGTTTTTTGCCACAATACCAGTTTTTTCCAGCGGGACATAATCGGCACGGTGCAAATGATCCCCAGTCCTAACAGCCCGGTAGAAATCACCTCCAGCTGTTGCGCCGGTCGGAATAGCATCACCACCAGCACAAAGCAGATAAAAGCGATAACCAGCCAGGTCAGCCACGGATAGAGCCACATTTTCAGCTTAATTTCACTCCCTTCCGCCAGCAGGATTTTCCGCATTCTGAGCTGGGAAACCGCAATCACCAGGTAGACGAGCAGGGCGATCGCGCCGGAGCTGTCGATCAGGAATTTAAACACTTTCGCCGGGGCGTAATAATTTACCACCACCGTGAGAAATGCCGCCCCCGTGGATAACAGCACCGCCACATACGGCGTCCTGCTGCGGTTGAGTTTGCCCATAACGGCGGGCGCATCGCCACGACGGCTGAGGGAGTAGAGCATTCTCGACGCCGTATACAGCGCGGAATTCAGGCAACTGGTGACTGACAATAAAATCACGCAGTCCATGATCGCTTTGGCATAAGGAATATGCAGCAATTCCAGTACCGAACGGTAGGAACCAACGTCTTTGAGTCCCGGCATGTTCCACGGGATGAGCGCGACCACCACGAAAATAGAGCACAGGTAGAAGATTGAAATACGCCAGATCACCGAGTTGGTGGCGCGCACGATATGCTTATCCGGCGTGTCGGACTCGGCGGCGGCAATCGTGACAATCTCTGCGCCCATAAATGAGAACATGGTGATCAGCATCGCGCTCAGTACCGCGCCGAAGCCATTGGGCATAAAGCCGCCGTGATCCCACAGGCGTGAAACGCCGCTCACGTCTGCGTAGGGATAAAAGCCGCTAATTGCCGCCGCGCCCAGCGCGATAAACGCCAGAATGGCAATCACTTTGCACAGCGCCAGCCAGAATTCGAACTCGCCGTAATTTTTGACGCTCAGCAAATTACTGCCGGTTAATGCGATGGTGATCGCCAGAGAGAACAGCCAGATGGGGACGCCCGGTATCCATGAATGCAGGATGATGGCGGCAATATTGGCCTCCAGCGGGATAACCAGCACCCAGAACCACCAGTACAGCCAGCCGATGGTGTAGCCCGCCCAGGGGCCGATGGCTTTATCCGCATAGGTTGAGAAAGAGCCGGTATCCGGCGTGGCGACGGCCATTTCGGCCAGCATTCGCATAATCATAACGACCAGCAACCCGGCAAACAGGTAAGCCAGCAGTACCGCAGGCCCGGCTTGCGCAATCGCGACGCTGGAACCGACAAACAGACTGGCGCCAATGACGCCGGCGATAGACAGCATGGTGACGTGGCGGGATTTCAGTCCGCCACCTAAAGCATGTGATTCTGACAATTGCCCCATCTTCTTACCCCGTTATTGTTATTGAAGCTGTTGGCTGCTCTTGATGCGTAGGCCCGGTAAGCGGAGCGCCACCGGGCATCACAACATTGCCGGATGGCAGCGCAAGCGCCTTATCCGGCCTACAACGACCTAACCTTGCTTCGCCTCATCAAAACACTGGGCGATGATGTCCAGCCCTTGCTGAATTTGCGCTTCTTCGATAGTCAGCGGCACCAGAATGCGCAGCACGTTGTAGTACGGCCCGCAGGAGAGCAGGATCAGCCCTTTATCACGGGCGCGGGCGACGATGTCGGCGGTCAGCTTCGCGTCCGGTTTGCTGCGATCGCCATTTTCAAACAGCTCAATGGCGATCATCGCTCCCGGGCCGCGCACGTCGCCAATCTCGCGGTGCGTTTCAGCAATATTCAGCAGCCCTTTACGCAGGGCTTGCCCCAGGTCTTTGGCTTTTTGCAGCAGGTTTTCCTGCTCGAAAATGTTCAGTACCGCCAGCGCGGCGGCGCAGGCGAGAGGATTACCGGCGTAGGTGCCGCCCAGACCGCCAGGCGGGATGGCGTCCATCACATCGGCGCGACCGGTTACTCCCGCCAGCGGAAAGCCGCCGGCAATCGATTTGGCGAAGGTGGTGAGGTCCGGCGCGACGCCTGTCTGCTCCATCGCGAAAAGCGTACCGGTACGCCCCGCGCCGCTTTGCACTTCATCGGCAATGAGCATGATCCCGTGTTCGTCGCAGAGTGCGCGCAGACGCTGCATAAAAGCGGGCGAGGCCGCATAAAAACCGCCTTCTCCCTGTACCGGTTCAATGATGATGGCGGCAATATCTTCCGGCGCGGCATCGTTTTTAAAGATGCGCTGGATGCTGGCAATCGCGTCATCATCACTGATGCCGTGCAGGGCGCAGGGGTAGAGCGCGCGGTAAACGTGGCCTGGCATCAGCCCCATTCCGGCAGAGTAGGGATTGACTTTTCCGGTCAGCGACAGGGTGTAGTGGGTACGGCCATGATAGGCACCGCTAAAAGCGATGGCGCCGCTACGCTTTGTCGCCGCACGGGCGATTTTCACCGCGTTTTCCACCGCTTCGGAACCGGTAGTCACCAGCAGGGTTTTCTTCGCGAAATCGCCTGGCACCTTCTGGTTCATGAGTTCGCACAGCTCCAGATACGGCTCGTAGGCGAGCACCTGAAAACAGGTATGCGACAGCTTTTTCAGTTGTGCTTCGACCGCCGAGACGATCTCCGGGTGCAGGTGCCCGGTATTCAACACCGCAATACCGCCTGCAAAATCGAGATACTCGCGGCCTTCCACATCCCAGACCCGGCAGTTTTCCGCGCGATCGGCAAAAATAGGGTGGATCTGTCCTACGCCGCGAGGAACGGCGTTACTGCGGCGATGCATTAATTCTTTATTGCTGCTCATCAGGTGTTCTCCAGTATTGTTTTTTTAAAGACCGATACACATGTATTTGATTTCTAAATAATCTTCGATGCCGTACTTAGAACCTTCGCGGCCAAGACCGGAGGCTTTAATCCCGCCGAATGGCGCGACTTCGTTGGAGATAATGCCGGTGTTGATGCCGACAATGCCGTACTCCAGCGCTTCGCCGACGCGAAACACGCGGCTTAAATCGCGGGCGTAGAAATAGGCCGCCAGACCGAACTCGGTATCGTTCGCCTGCGCGATCGCGTCAGCTTCATCTTTAAAGCGGAATAGCGGGGCGAGGGGGCCGAACGTCTCTTCTTTAGCCACTTTCGCGTTATTGGGGACGTCCACCAGGATGGTGGGCTGGAAGAAGTTGCCGCCGAGCGCATGCGCCTTACCGCCGCAGAGCACTTTTGCGCCTTTCTCCAGCGCGTCGGCGATGTGTTCCTGCACTTTGGCTACCGCTTTTTCGTCAATCAGCGGCCCGGTGGTGACGTCTGCTTGCAGGCCGTCGCCGAGATGCAGCTTGCTCACCGCCTGCTGGAGTTTTTCCGCAAAGCGGTCATACACGCCGTCCTGCACATACAGGCGGTTAGCGCAGACGCAGGTCTGCCCGGCATTGCGAAACTTAGAGGCCAGCGCGCCTTCCACGGCGTTATCCAGATCGGCGTCATCAAAGACGATGAACGGCGCGTTGCCGCCCAGCTCCAGCGACACCTTTTTGATGTCTTTCGCACACTGTTCCATCAGCTGACGGCCAATTTCGGTTGAGCCGGTAAACGACAGTTTGCGCACCAGCAGGTTGCTGGTCAGTTCATTGCCGACCGCTCCCGCAGAACCGGTGATGATGTTAAAGACGCCTGCGGGAACCCCGGCGCGGTTCGCCAGTTCAGCCAGCGCCAGGGCGGAAAACGGCGTCTGGCTGGCGGGTTTCAGAACCATCGTACAACCGGCCGCCAGCGCCGGGCCGGCTTTGCGGGTAATCATCGCCGAGGGGAAATTCCACGGCGTGATGGCGGCGGTAACGCCAATCGGCTGCTTGATAACGATCAGGCGCTTATCGGCCTGGTGGCCTGGAATCGTGTCGCCATAGATACGCTTACCCTCTTCGGCAAACCATTCAATAAAAGAGGCGGCATAGCTGATTTCTCCTTTTGCTTCCGCCAGCGGCTTCCCCTGTTCCAGCGTCATCAGGCGGGCGAGATCGTCCTGGTGCTCCATCATCAAATTGAACCAGCGACGCAGAATATTCGCCCGCGCTTTGGCGGTGAGTGCGCGCCAGGCGGGCAGCGCGCGGTTAGCGGCGTCAATGGCTTCGCGGGTCTCTTCTGCCCCCATTTTCGGTACGCTGCCTAACGGCTGGCCGTTCGCTGGGTTGGTTACGGCGATTGTGTCGCCGCTTCTGGCGTCGCGCCATTGCCCCTCGATAAACGCCTGCTGGCGGAACAAGGTGGGATCGTTAAGTTGCATGATTGCTTCCTGTCTTAAAAGGGTTAACGGGTGAATGCGGCGTTTAATGAGTCCACGCGACGCGCCGCACGTAGCGTGCGTCCGGGATGACTCTGGCTTGCCAGCAGCGTCTGCACTTTGCTGACGATATGCGCCCCGATGGGAATGGCTGATGTGGCCGCCGGAGAGGGCGCATTGCAGGTGTGAATGGATCGTGGCGTGGTAACAAACAGGAAATCGTCGATCAGCTTGCCATCCGGCGACACCGCCTGCGCCCGCACGCCAGCAGGCCACGGCTGCAAATCTTTTAAGGTCAGGCTGGGGCAATATTTTTGCACCAGCCGCAGATAGCCGCTTTTGCACAGTGAGTTCTTCATTTCGCCAAGCCCTGAGCGCAGATTGTTTTGCAACACGCGGCGGATGCCGGACGAACCGAAAATTTCCAGCGTATCGGATAATGAAAAATCGCCTTTCCGGTAGCCTTCTCGTTTAAAAGCCAGCACGGCGTTAGGCCCGACGGTAACGCTGCCGTCGATCATCCGGGTGAGGTGGACGCCCAAAAACGGCATCGCCGGATCGGGAATGGGATAGATCAAATGGTTAACGATTTGATTATGCTGCGACGCCAGACGGAAGTATTCGCCACGGAACGGGCAGATGATAAAACCGGGATCGACCCCCAGCATTTTAACCAGCCGGTCGGCCATCAGCCCGGAACAGCTAATCAGGGTTGAGGCTTCGTATATCTGCCCGCCCCGGGTTGTGATCACCACGCCCGCCGCATGTTCCTTCAGCGCGCTGACCTCCGCGTTGTAGACAATCTCACCGCCTTTGGCCTGGAAGATTTTCGCCATCGCCGCCGTCACGTCCCGGTAGCTGACAATTCCGCTGGAGGGGACAAAAATCCCGCCCAGACCGGTGATGTTCGGCTCCCGCTCCCGCAGTTCCGCCGCGCTTAACCACTCGCGTTCCAGGCCGTTTGCCGCCGTGCGATCCCACAGCGCCCGCATCCGCGTCATTTCCAGTTCGGATGTCGCCACCAGCATTTTTCCGCAGGTGTCGTAGCGAATGCCGTTTTGATCGCAAAAGGCTTTGGTGGCGCGATTTCCGGCGAGGCAAAACTGCGCTTTGAGGCTACCGGGAGTGTAGTAGACCCCGGCATGGATCACGCCGCTGTTGTGACCCGTCTGATGACAGGCCGGTTCGGACTCTTTTTCCAGCAGGGCGATGCTGGCGTCTGGATACACATCAATAAGCTGCATGGCGGTCGACATGCCGATAATGCCGCCGCCAATAATTACAAAATCATACATCCGCTCAATTCCTTCGTCTGACCGCGCTTATTGATGAGTCTGGTAGCAATGGGTGGAATAAGCGAAATAACCGCGCTGGCGCATCAGTTCACGGCGCAGATCCGGGTGTGGCGTAAAACGATCGCGCCCGTGCAGCCAGAACAGGTTGTTAATCAACAGGAATTTACCGACCGGCACCGGAACAGAGAGGATGTTTTTGCTGGTTTCCAGCGCATCGGAGAGATCGCTGAGCCAGACGCCCTCTTCAAAATCTTTTGGCTGGACGAACTGGTCGATATAGCGCATGACCGGGCGCCCCTGCTGGTCAACGTCAAATACCGGATGATAAACATCGTGGCTGACGTTTTTGCTCGGCGGCGCGGCAAAACGCATGGAGCGACGTGCCAGCGGGTGGCTGAAAAAGCGCTCCAGATGCTCCCAGTCATCAAGGTGTAGCAACAGTGAGTTTCCGCCCGCCATATTTTGTTCGTCGATTTTCATCATCAGCACGTAGTCGGTAACTTCCTCAACGTAGGTGCCGTCGTTATGCAGCTCCATCACGCGGTGCGGTTGTCGCAGGTAGCTGTCTGAATTATCGACGTTCTTCACCACAAAGCGCGCGTAGTACTGGCCGCTCATCGCATCGTAATTAGAACGCCCGATAAGGTGCGCCACCGCCGTCGCCAGCTTGACCATCTCGTCAGCCTGTTCTACGTTGTCGATCCCTTCGGCGTTGATCAGCAGTGCGCCTTCGGCGCGATCCAGCAGCGTTTTAATAAGCAGCGGCTGTAGCTGGTTGCCACATAAGGCGTCGAGGATCTGACCGACCTTAAAACGTAAAAAGGATTTGTATTCCAGCGCCTGTACCGGCCACTGTTCCACCTGCTGCAAAAATTGCGCCGTCGTTTTTGCGCTAAAGGTCAGCTCCAGCAGACGCGGCGACTGTACGGAAGGGGCGAAGGTAAATCCGGCGTCGCTGCGGGTGACACTATCAGCATTTGTTTTTACGGCGGTCAGTGCATTCATCAGAATCGATCCTCTCAGTAAATGGTCAGGGAGACATGGCGATGCTCATTTCGTAGCCATAAACTAAAAATATCTACATTTTTGATAAACGCATACAAAACTGACAATTTGTTTAATTTTTGTGATCAAAAACAACAAATATTTAACATTATAAATATCGGGGATTAAGAAATGAGACAGGATTTACATCCGCAGCCTAAACTGATTCTGTTTGTGAAATAGCAGATGAGCGGGAGACAGGGATTAAGCCATTGATAAAAAATCTATTCCGACGCCTTAAATGGATGAGTACCGGACTGGCATCGCTCATCAGGCATGTGGCGTTGACGCTGCTTGTGGTTCTGATCGTTTTTCTTGGCGTGCGGGTTTACCAGACAGAAAGCGGGCCCGATCTTCATCTCTGGCATACCTGGACCGGTAGCGAAATGTCTGCCAACGCGCTGGATAAGGCCACTTTTTCGCAGTACCTGGCGCGGGAAGAGGCGCTGTTTAGCCATCTGAAAACCGGAGTGACGGATAAGCTGAAGCCGGATGAGCAGACGCCCATCAACCGTTTTTACCATAACAGCCGGGTCTGGCCGCCGCAGTTTTCGCCCAACGGCAATCGCTCGTACGTACTCATGCCGCAGGGTAAACCGCGTGGTGTTGCTGTGTTACTGCATGGCTTAACGGATTCGCCCTACAGCATGAAATACGTTGCTAAGGATTATCAGCAGCGTGGCTTTATCGCCGTTGTGCCGCGTCTGCCTGGGCACGGCACCGCTCCCGGCGCGTTAACGGCGGTGGAGTGGGAACAGTGGCTTGCCGCCTCGCGGCTGGCGGTTCGGGAAGCGACGCGGCTCGCGGGGCGTGATGTGCCGTTGCATCTGGTGGGCTACTCAAACGGCGGGGCGCTGGCGCTCAAGTACACGCTGGACGCGCTGGAAGACAACACGTTGCGGCGTCCTCAGCAGCTTATCCTGCTGTCGCCGATGATCGGCGTGACGGCATTCGCCCGTTTTGCCGGACTGGCGGGTTTACCTGCGCTCTTTCCAGCGTTTGCCAAAGCGGCGTGGTTGAACGTCACGCCAGAATATAATCCGTTCAAATATAACTCGTTTCCGGTTAACGCCGCGCGTCAGTCTTATCTGCTGACAAAAGCATTACAACAGCAGATTTCGCGGGATGCGCGAAGCTCCCGCCTTAACGAACTGCCGCCGGTGTTGACCTTCCAGTCAATTATGGATTCCACGGTGAGCACCCGTGCGGTGGTGGCGTCGTTCTATCGCTGGCTGGGCAATAACGGCAGCGAGCTGGTGTTGTTCGATATCAATCAGGCCGCCAGTCTGCGTCCGCTGTTGCGCACCTCATCGTATACCGCCATTACTCAGTTGTTACCGCCAGCGCCGCGCAACTATCGCACAACCATCATCACGAATGCGACGCCGGAAACGCTGAATGTCGTGGCGCGCGATACCCCGGCCGGGGAGCATGTGGAGCAGGTTCAGCCGTTGCCGTTGGCCTGGCCGCAGGAGATGTATTCGCTGTCGCATGTGGCGGTGCCGTTTCCGCTCAGTGATTCGCTGTATGGTCTGCAACCGGACGAACTGAACCGCTATGGAATCAGTATCGGGACTATCGCGCTGCGCGGGGAAACGTCCACGCTGGCGGTGGGGCTGGATACGTTGATGCGCGTGACGTCGAATCCTTTCTTCCCGTATATGCTACAGCGGATTGAGGCGCGACAGTGATGATTGCCGGATGGCGCAACACCATCCGGCAATCCGTTAGCCGATATCCACCTGTGGCTTATTGTTGCGTTTGCGGAGCAGGCGCAGCAGCGGCGGGATGATAATCACCGCTATCGCCATCGTCAGCAGCGCTTTCGTCACACCGCTCTCCCACAAAATCGCCATATTGCCGTTGCTGATAGAGAGCGCGCGGCGCAGGTTCTGCTCCAGCATTTCGCCCAGCACAAAGCCGAGGATCAGCGGCGACATGGGGAAGTGCATTTTGCGCAGAATGTAGCCCAGTATACCGAGCGCCACCATCAGCACCAGATCGAACGTGGTGCTGTGTACCGCGTACACGCCGACCGCAGAAACGGCGGCAATCGCCGGGACAAGGAACCACAGCGGGATGGTCAGCATACGGGTGAACATGCCAATCAGCGGGATGTTCATGACCAGCAGCATCACGTTGGCGATCAGCAGCGCGGCGATCAGCCCCCAGACGATATCCGGCTGTTCGGTGAACATCGCAGGCCCTGGCGTGATGTTATACAGCGTCAGCGCTCCCATCATTACCGCCGTGGTGCCGGAACCCGGTACGCCGAGGGTCAGCATGGGGATGAATGAACCGCAGGCCGACGCGTTGTTCGCGGCTTCCGGTGCCGCCACGCCACGGATATCGCCTTTACCGAAGCTGTCGCTGTTGCCGCTGATCTTCTTCTCGGTCATGTAGGTGATGGCGCTGGCGATAGTGGCGCCTGCGCCCGGCAGCACGCCGACGAAGAAGCCAATCACCGATGAGCGTAACGTTGCGCCTACGCACTGCGCCCCTTCTTTGGCGTTAAACAACATGCGCCCGGTTTTGCGTACCAGTTTCTGGCCGCTGCTGGTATGTTCCAGCATTAATAGAATTTCTGAGACAGAGAACAAACCGATCACCACCACGATGAACTGCACACCGTCGGAGAGATGTACGCTGTCAAAAGTAAAGCGATAAACCCCGGTGTTGGCGTCTACGCCGACGGTCGCCAGACCCAGACCGATCAGCGCTGCCAGAAATGATTTCAGTGGATTTTGCGCCATCATGCTGCCGAGGCAGGCGATGGCAAAGACCATCAGCGCAAAGTATTCCGCCGGGCCAAACGCCAGCGACCATTGCGCCAGCAACGGCGCGAACAGGATTATCCCGCCGATGGCGATAAGCGATCCAAAAAATGAACTGACCGCCGAGATGGAAAGCGCGACGCCGCCGCGCCCCTGTTGCGCCATCGGATAACCGTCGAGCGCGGTCATGATCGCCGCCGCATCGCCGGGCACGTTGAGCAGAATCGACGAAATACGCCCGCCGTATTCACAGCCGATATAAACCGTAGCCAGCAGGATCAGCGCGGACTCCGCAGGCAGATGCAGGGCGAAAGCCAGCGGCAGTAAAATCGCCACGCCGTTAATCGGGCCAAGACCCGGCAGCAGGCCGACAATGGTGCCGACGAAGCAGCCGATCAGCGCGATCACCAGGTTTTCCGGCGTCATTGCCACCGCAAAACCCTGAGAAAGATATATCCAGGTATCCATCGTTTCTCCGTTAACTCAGCCAGGCGCCGAGAGGTAAGGTGACGTCAAGCAGACGGTCGAAGGCATACCACAGCAGGATGCCGAGAACCGCGCCGGAAATGCCCGCAGCCGGGATTGTTGCGCCGAACAGAATGCCGATGACCAGGGTGAGAATGGCGGTGGCAACCGGGAAGCCCAGCCACTCAAATCCCCAGGCGTACATCAGCAGGACAATCACCATCGTGAGCAGCTTTTGCAGCACATGGTGGTGAGGCCAGCTAACGGTATCGGGATGACGCAATAACAGCGCCAGCGCGCAGAGCGCCATCAGACCGATAATGCCCAGCGGAAACGGGCGAGGGCCGACCGGTTCGTAGCTGTATTCACTCTGAATCTGCCAGGCGATGAACAGCCCGGCAACGCAGAGCAACAGCCAGATACCTGCAAAAATACGATCGCTCATGATTGCCTCCAGGTTTATTTCGCGAGGCCGAAGGCTTTCGCCTGCTCGCGGTAATCGGCGACCTGCTTTTTGACGTAGTCGTCAAGCTGCTTGCCGGTCATGTCGAATGCAAACAGGCCGCGCAGCTCGCGCTGCTTTTTAAACTCGTCGGTCTGCTGGAGCTTTTTGAAGGTCTCTACCCACCACTGGTAGTCGGCATCGCTGACTTTTGGCCCCACGTAGAAGCCGCGAATGATCGGCCAGACCAGGTCGTATCCTTGCTCTTTGGCGGTCGGGACGTTGGCTAACTGACCCGGCAGGCGTTCTTCAGAAAATACCGCCAGCACGCGAATTTTATCGCCGCTCAGGTAAGGCACCATTTCACTGAGATCGCCGGAAACCACCTGCACATGGTTGCCCATCAGCGCAGTGACCGGTTCGCCGCCGCCTTCAAACGCCACGTAGCGCATCTTGTGCGGATCGACATTGGCTTTTTGCGCCAGCAGCGCCGACTTCATCCAGTCCTGGCTGCCAATCGATGCGCCAGCGCCAATCACCACGCTGTCAGGATTTTTCTCCATCGCGGCGAGCAGATCTTTTAGCGACTTCCACGGGGAGTCGGCGCGCACGGCGATCATGCCGTAATCAGTACCGGCGCTCGCCAGCCAGCGCACGTCATCCACGCCGTAACGACCAAATTTCCCCTGCGACAGATTAAGCAGCGAGCCGCCGGAGAAGGCGACGACCGTCCCCGGTTCGCCAGGACGCTGGGCGACGATAGCGTTATAGGCGACCGCGCCGACGCCGCCCGGCATGTAGGTGACGCGCATCGGTTTTTCGATAGCGCCAGTTTCCATCATGCTCACCTGAATCAGCTTACAGGTGAGATCAAACCCGCCGCCGGGTTTGGCCGGGGCGATACATTCAGTACGCGACGGCGCGTCCTGCGCCAGTACAGCGGTGCTCATCAGTAAAACGCTTGCAGTAAGGGCACGAAGTAATTGTTTTGTCATTGTTTATCCTCACGCGGACGTCCGAGTTTTCAGATACGGAAGAAGATTTTTGTGATTATGTGAGCCGACATGTAGCAGTTCGGTTGCGTGATTGTTAAAACAATAACCTTTCAATTCCCTTTCAATGCGGCAGAAACTTTACAGGATGTGATATGCGTCTCTTATTAGCGGAAGATAACCGTGAACTGGCTCACTGGCTGGAAAAAGCGCTGGTGCAGAACGGTTTTGCCGTGGACTGCGTATTCGATGGCCAGGCGGCCGATCATCTTCTGCACACTGAGACCTATGCGCTGGCGGTGCTCGACATCAACATGCCGGGGCTGGACGGACTGGAAGTGGTGCAGCGCCTGCGCAAGCGTGGACAAACGCTGCCGGTGCTGCTGCTGACGGCGCGCAGCGCGGTGGCGGATCGGGTGAAAGGGCTGAACGTCGGAGCGGATGACTATCTGCCAAAACCGTTTGAGATTGAAGAACTTGATGCGCGGCTGCGGGCATTACTGCGGCGCAGCGCGGGTCAGGTGCAGGAGTTGCAGCAGCTTGGCGATCTGGCGTTTCACGATGAAGGTTACTTTTTGCTTCAGGCGCAGCCGCTGGCGCTGACCCCGCGTGAGCAGGCGTTGCTGACGGTATTGATGTACCGCAGAACGCGACCGGTGTCGCGCCAGCAGCTGTTTGAACAGATCTTCAGCCTGAGCGATGAGGTCAGCCCGGAGAGCATCGAACTCTATATCCATCGTCTGCGGAAAAAATTGCAGGGCAGTAACGTGCGGATCACCACCCTGCGTGGGCTGGGTTACGTGCTGGAGTGCGGCGATGAGGTGGGCTAAACCCCAGTCGCTGTACCTGCAACTGTTGTTGTTCCTCGGATTGCCGCTGGTGCTGTTGTGGGGATTGTCGGCATTTAACAGCTACGTTAGCGCGCTACAGGCCGCGACGCAGGCCTACGACAGGACGCTGCTCTCTTCTGCGAGAACGGTGGCGGAACGGCTGGTGGTGCGCCACGACAAACTGGAGGTGAATGTCCCCTGGGTGGTGCTCGACAGCTTTGAACTCAACATGAACGACCGTCTCTATTACAAAGTCGTGGACCCGGGCGGCAAGGTGATCTCCGGTTATGACGATCTGCCCGCGATGCCGCCTTCCACCTCGCGAACCCGGCTCTACCCGGCGCTGGCGTGGTTTTATCACACCCAGTATCGCGGACAGGCGATCCGCGTGGCGCGCCTGCTCCAGCCGGTAAATGAAGGGGCGATATTCGGGATGGCGGAGATCTACGTTGCCGAGACGCTACAGTCCCGGCGCTATCTGGCCGGGCAACTGCTGTTCTCCTCATGGGTGTCGCAAGGGCTGCTGGTGCTGCTGACATTGATTCTCGTTGGCTGGCTGCTGCGACGTATTCTGAAGCCGATGCGCCAGCTCTCCTCGCTGATGGTGCGTCGTGAACCGGGCCTGCTGACGCCCTTGCCGGAACTGCTGCCCTGGTCAGAGACCCGGCTGCTGATCGTCGCCTTTAACCGCTACATTGATCGCCTGCGCGCGCTGATCTCCCGTCAGGAACGCTTTAGCGCCGATGCGTCCCATCAGTTAAAAACGCCGCTGGCCGTATTGAAAACGCAGGCGGCGGTGGCGTTAGCCAGTCAACAGCCGCAGCAGTGGCACGAAAGTTTGCGGGCGATGAGCGCGACGCTGGATAGCACGATTTTGCTGACGGAGCGGCTGTTGCAACTGTCGGCGGTGAAACGTAAAGAGCAGGGGGAGCGACAGTTCTTGCCGGTTAATCTGTATGAGGTGGTGCAGATGAGCTGTTTTAGCCGTCTGGCGCAGGCGCGCAGCAAGGCTATCGATCTGGGGTATGAAGGTGAGCAAGAGGCGGTGTGGATTGAAGGGGATGACGTTTTGCTCGGCGAGCTGTGCGCGAATTTGCTGGATAATGCGCTGAAATATACGCCGTCGCAGGGAACGGTAACGGCACGGCTATTGCGGGATGGCGAGGCTGTTGTGCTGGTGGTGGAAGACAATGGGCCAGGGATTGACGCTGAGCAGATCCCGCAGGCGCTGATGCCGTTTCATCGGCTTGCTAACGTGGGGAATGAGAGCGGGGCGGGGATCGGTCTGGCGCTGGTTAACGACATCGCCCGCCTGCACCGTACCCATCCGCAACTGTCGCGCAGTGAAACGCTGGGCGGTCTGCGTGTGCGGGTGCGGTTTTTAACGACGGCGCAGTAAATAAAAACGTTATCACCGCAGGCCGGATAAAGGGGGATTCGCGGGAATAAAAAAAGCCGCATTAGCGGCTTTTTTCTCATGTCAGGCAAAATTATTCGCTGACTTTTTTCTCAAGTTCTGCTGCGCCTTCTTTGGTTTTGTTCCAGCCTTTCTCAGCACCTTCTTTCGTGGCATTCCAGCCTTTTTCGGTGCCTTCTTTGGTCTTATTCCAGGCCTTCTGCGAGCCTTCGCTCACTTTACTGCTCAGGTTGTCGCTTTTACCTTCAGCGGCATGTTCAGATTTCAGTTTCAGCTCTTCACCCTGATTCTGCGCCTGGTGCAGCTTCTCTTTGGCGGTATTTGCGCTTTCATGAGCGGCTGCAACGTCGTTATCGGTCGCGTGTGTGGTCGCAGCAAAAACAGGGGAAGCCAGCAGAAGTGCAGATAAGGCGATCATTGTTTTTTTCATAAGAACCTCGCTTAACGTTATCAGTTATATGCGTGGTTAAGCATGACACGGCAGAAAGGCGGTGGCTTTAGGAATAAACTGTAATTGAATCAATGAGGTCTGGATGTGGGAGAGACGGGGGCTCCGTAGGGGGTCGTGAATATTGTAGAAACTGTCGTGATAAGCGGTCATATGGGTTGACAATCAGACAACGTTGATCTGGCAATCGGGAAGGTTGCGTGATAGGCTTTAACCGGAAAATTTGTGATTTTTTCACAAAAAAAGGAGTTATAAATGCTTATTGAATTTTCAGTGCAGAATTTTAAAGTTTTTAGCCAAAAACAAACTTTATCGATGGCTGCTAAAAAATCTTATAAAGAGCATCCAGAGACGACGGCAACAGCTGAGCATTTTGATGATCTGCTGATTAATAAGGTCGCAGTAATTTATGGTGCTAACGGCGCGGGCAAAAGTAGTTTTGTTGAAGCTTTAGATTTTCTGCAATCCTATATCCTTAGAGGGTTTGCTGATAGTTCACAGAATGATTCAATAAGAACGCGGTTTATCGATAGAGAAATACCTAAATTTATTTTTGATGAGGAACAGTTAACCGCGCCTACTGATTTTGAGATCAGTTTTATCGGCACGACCGGTGAACGATATCAATATACGTTATCTATCGGTACAGACGCGATAGAAGCTGAAGGTTTATGGGTTTACTCAAAAAAAGGGGTAAGACCGAAGACGATTATCTCCAGAGTATATAATGCTGAAACCAATGAATTCGAATACTACTGCCCATCGTTGCAGATAGATAAAAAAACGTATGAAGTGGCAATAGAAAAAGCCAATAACAGCAAACGCTCGCCATTCGTATCCATTCTGCATGCTTATGATGTCTCACAACTGGATGAATTTATTAACTGGTTCAGAGGCGATTTAATTGTATCCAGTAATCGCAATGATGATGTTTTCCGAATGGCATCCAGATACTCTTTTTTAGACGATCTGGCTGATGGCGATGAACAGAAAAAAAATAAAATACTTGAGTTTTTAAACAAGTTTGATCTTTCTATTTCTGATATTTCGGTAACGAAAAAGAATGTGACGTTACCTGATGAGATGCCAGAAGAAATGAAAAAAATGATATTGAGCGATGTCGGTTTTCAAATTGTTTTAGAACATACGACGTCCAGCGGTATCAAGAAAAACATCCCTTATGAAAGATTATCTTCGGGAACGAAGAAGTTATTCGATCTATCAGGCATTCTTTTACTGTGCTGTGAGGCCGGTGAAAAAAGCGTACTGGTTCTTGATGAGTTTGAATCATCGCTCCACCCTTATATCGTCAGAGCGATTTTTGAGTTAATGGTCAAACACTCTGAACGTCTTTTGCAGCTGATTCTCACAACGCATTCAAACGTTCTATTAGATACGGAAAAACTCGTCAGACGGGATCAAATATGGTTCCTGGAGAAAAATAGCGAGCTTGAAACCGTGCTTTATCCACTGAGCGATTTTGCCCCCAGGTTTGAGGACTCTATTATAAAAGGCTGGGATTTGGGTAAATTTGGTGGCGTTCCTTTTTTGGGGTGAATGATGGCCAGGAAAATGAAAGAGTTAATTTCTCCTTCTGCATTGAAAAAACGAGGCAGCGGTAAAGTTAAATCTGAGCGCAAGAAAACCCTGATCGTTTGCGAAGGTACGGAGACCGAACCAACCTATTTTAAGGATATGGTTAAAGACCTTAAAATAGCGAATACAGACGTTTATATTGAACCTGGGCGCCATTCAAACCCAAGTAGCGTTGTACGCACCGCCATTGATCTTTATGAGCAGGATCTTGAATTTGAGCTGATTTATTGCCTAATTGATACGGATGAGTTTGGGAAAGATATTGACCTGGCATCCGGTATGTTAAAAGAACATACTTTTTCACGGCGTAAAAAGTCCCTTGGTGGCGACCGGTATCCTCAGGCGAAGATCCTGCGTTCTGATCCCTGCATCGAGGTCTGGTTTTTACTCCATTATGAAGTGTTAAGACGGCCATTTGTTAAAGCAAATAAAAGCGCGGCACAGAACTGCAAGGAATACCTTAAAAATACGCATTTGAAAGATTATAGCGAAAAGTATAATGGACTCTATAGCCTAATAAAGAAAAATGGTCTTAAGGCGTGTGAGGAAAGCGCCAGGCTCAGAGCATGGCTTGAGAAGAACGATTGTATCAATCCGTTTACGCAGATTGATGAGTTATATCTGGATTTACATGAAAAAGTTTTCGCGCCAGCGAAAAGATAAATAAAGAGTAACACTGCACACGAAAAAGCGTTGCGTTTGTGCCCCTGTAAAGGGGCATTTTGAATTAACGCATGATCAAAAAATAACGCTATTTTAAGCAATATTATCTTCGTCCACGCCTTAACGATTATTTATGGCTGTTTCCCTGCCTGTAGGCCAGAGCGACAACCAATGACTGCACCAGACAAAGCGTCGCGGATTGTGAGCGAAAAGCGTCTACCTGCGCCTCTTTGACCACAAAGCAGAGATCGCTGAAGGTCGCCAGTGGGCTTATCTGACTGTCGGTAATGACAATTTGCTTTGCGCCGACGCTGGCTGCGGTTTCGCTGACCATGACCGTCTCTTCTGCGTAAGGGGAAAAGCTGATGGAGATAACAATATCGCGACTCTTGATACGGCTGATTTGCTCTCGCAGCATCCCCCCCATGCCATCAAGCAGTATTGGGCGGCATTCAAGGTGGCTGAGCGCGTAGGTCAGATAGGCGGCCACGCTAAAAGAGCGCCGCAGGCCAGCGATATAAATCGTGTCGGCCTCCGCCAGTAATTGAACGGCGCGTTGCAGCATGTCGGGATCGGTACGCGACGCCAGCTGTTGCAGCGCCTGAGCATTCGAACGGGCAAATTCTTGCAGGATGTCTAACGGCGTTTCCGGTACGGATTCGCTCTCCATCTCTCTGAACAGCCGCGCGCGATCGCTGTAGCTGGCCGTTTCTTCCACCAGGTTCATACGAAACAGTTGTTTCATTTCGTTGAAACCGGTGAAGTCAAACGCATTGGCGAAACGGATAAGCGTCGATGGCGGCACGTCCGCCCGCTCGGCGATGACGGCGACGGTATCGAACGCTACGCTGTTAGTGTTATCCAGCACATAGCGGGACACCTGCTGCAATCGTTTACTGAGACTATCGTAACGGTCGCGAATTTGCTGCTGTAGCTCGCTCAGACTGGATGCTGTCGTCATGTTATCCCCCATACTTAGTTTTCTGATTCTAAACGCAAAACCGTACATTTTAAATGTTAGCGATACATCCGGCTCGTCGATGCAGCCTGTTAACATAAAAATCCATTCCTGATCACAATAATCAATATTTATTTTATTTCAACTTAAAATAGAACGTTTGTTTCATATACAGTGTTCGGGTAACAGTCACGTATTAACAGCGAGAGGTTCAGGATGGAGACGGTAGCGAATTTTATTCACGGCGAATGTGTTACAGGCTCAGGCCAGCGCATTCAGGCGATCTTCAACCCCGCCACGGGCGAGCAAATTCGTCAGGTGGTGATGAGCACGGCGCAGGAAACGGAGCGAGCCATTGCCGCTGCGCAGCAGGCGTTTGCTGCCTGGTCAAGGCAGTCGCCGCTGAAACGCGCGCGAGTGCTGTTTCGTTTTAAAGCGCTGCTGGAGCAGAACATGGATTCGCTTGCCCGGCTGGTCAGTGAAGAACATGGCAAAGTGTATTCTGATGCGGTGGGCGAACTGACGCGCGGTCTGGAAGTGGTCGAGTTTGCCTGCGGCATTCCACACCTGCAAAAAGGCGAACATTCGGCGAATGTCGGCACCGGCGTTGACAGCCATTCACTGATGCAGCCTCTGGGCGTGTGCGCCGGGATCACCCCGTTCAACTTCCCGGCGATGGTGCCGATGTGGATGTTCCCCATTGCGCTGGCTACCGGCAATACCTTTGTGCTTAAGCCGTCGGAAAAAGATCCCTCGCTGTCGCTTGCGCTGGCAAAACTGCTGAAAGAGGCTGGTCTGCCGGATGGCGTTTTTAACGTCGTGCAGGGCGATAAAGAAGCGGTGGATGTTCTGCTGACCGATCCGCGCGTTCAGGCCGTCAGCTTTGTCGGCTCGACGCCGATTGCAGAATATATTTATCAGACGGCGTCGGCGCACGGCAAACGCTGTCAGGCGTTGGGCGGGGCGAAAAACCACTGCATTCTGATGCCGGACGCCGACATGAATATGGCGACCAATGCGATTATGGGCGCGGCGTACGGTGCGGCGGGCGAGCGCTGTATGGCGCTCTCCGTGGTGCTGGCGGTGGGGGATAACACGGCGGACGAACTTTGCGCGCGGCTGGAAACGCAGATCGCCGCGTTACGCGTTGGGCCGGGGCTTGATCAAACGCCGGAAAATGAGATGGGGCCGCTGATCTCCGCCGCACATCGCAGTAAAGTGCTGGGCTATATCGACAGCGGCGAGGCGCAGGGCGCGCGGCTGCGGGTGGATGGCCGCGGCTTTAGCGTGAAGCGCCACGAACAGGGCTTTTTCGTCGGGCCGACCTTGTTTGATAACGTCACGCCTGAGATGACGATTTACAAAGAAGAGATCTTTGGCCCGGTACTCTCCGTGGTGCGGGTGAAGGATTACGCCAGCGCGGTGGATCTGATTAATCGCCACGAATATGGCAACGGGACGGCGATCTTTACCCGCGACGGCGGCTGCGCGCGTCGTTTCTGTGAAGAGGTGCAGGCCGGGATGGTCGGCGTTAACGTGCCGATTCCGGTGCCGATGGCGTTCCACAGCTTCGGCGGCTGGAAACGGTCTATTTTTGGTCCGCTTAACGTTCATGGTAATGACGGCGTGCGTTTTTATACCCGCATGAAAACCGTTACCGCCCGCTGGCCGGAGATGCAGCAGGATAGCGGTGCCGCGTTCTCCATGCCAACGCTGGGCTGACGGAGGGACTTATGACAACCGTACGTATGACCATGGCGCAGGCGCTGGTCACGTTTCTCAACCAACAGTACGTCGATGTAGACGGGCAGGAGATGCCGTTCATCGAAGGCGTGGCGACCATCTTCGGCCACGGCAACGTACTCGGCATCGGGCAGGCGCTGGAGCAGGACGCCGGGCACTTGCGGGTGCATCAGGGCTGTAATGAACAGGGAATGGCGCACATGGCGACAGGGTTCGCGAAACAGCACCGTCGCCAGCGCATTTACGCCGTCACCTCTTCGGTAGGGCCCGGCGCGGCCAATATGGTGACGGCGGCGGCCACGGCGACGGCGAACCGTATTCCGCTGCTGCTGTTGCCGGGCGATATCTACGCCAGCCGCCAGCCGGACCCGGTATTACAGCAAATCGAGCAGTACCACGATCTCAGTATCAGCACCAACGACTGCTTTCGCCCGGTTTCGCGCTACTGGGATCGTATCAACCGCCCGGAACAGTTGATGAGCGCGATGCTTAACGCCATGCGCACCCTGACCGATCCGGCTGATACCGGCGCGGTGACGATCTGTTTACCGCAGGATGTGCAGGGCGAAGCCTGGGATTACCCGCAGAGTTTCTTTGTCCGTCGCGTTCACCATATTGAAAGACGACCGCCGGACCCACACCGGCTGGCGCAGGCGCGGGCGCTGATTGCCCGTAAACGCCGCCCGCTGGTGGTTTGCGGCGGCGGGGTGCGTTATTCCGGCGCGCACGACGCGTTTCGTCAGTTTGTGGAAAACCTGCACCTGCCGTTTGCGGAAACCCAGGCCGGGAAAGGCGCGCTGGTCAGCGACCATCCGCTGAATCTGGGCGGTATTGGCGTTACCGGCGGGCTGGCGGCAAACCAGCTTGCGCCACAGGCCGATCTGGTTATCGGCGTCGGCACGCGTCTGACCGATTTCACTACCGGTTCGAAAGCGCTGTTTGCACACCCGGACGTAGAATTTCTCCTGCTGAATGTCGCCGAGTTCGATGCCCTCAAACTGGACGCCACGGCGCTGGTGGCCGATGCCCGCGCCGGTCTGACGGCGCTGACGGAAGGGCTTCAGGATTATCGCAGCGGCTGGGGGGACGAGGTGGCGCAGGCGAAATCGGCCTGGGACGAGGAGTGCCGCCGGCTGTGGTCTCGCCAGTGGCGCCCGGATGACGCGCCGGAAATTGCCGGGCACCTTGATGCGCAACTGGCGGAATACAGTGAAGCGCTGAACACGCGGCTGACTCAGACTCGCGTTCTGGGGATTATCAACCAGCACATTGAGGATGACGCCATTGTGGTCGGCGCGGCGGGATCGCTGCCGGGCGATTTGCAGCGTCTCTGGCAGGTGAAAACGCCCGACAGCTACCACCTGGAGTACGGCTATTCCTGTATGGGGTATGAAATTGCGGCCGCGCTTGGGGCGAAGCTCGCGAAGCCGCAGCAGCCGGTCTATGCGATGGTGGGCGACGGTTCGTACATGATGCTGCATTCCGAGCTGCAAACGGCGGTGCAGGAGGGGATAAAAATCACCATCCTGCTGTTTGATAACGGCGGGTTTGGCTGTATCAATAACCTGCAAATGGGGCATGGGATGGGCAGTTTTGGCACCGAGAATCGCGCCCGTCAACCACAATCCGGTCAGCTGGACGGCCCGCTGGTGGCGGTTGATTTCGCCCAAAATGCGCAAAGCTACGGCTGCCGGGCGTGGCGGGTGCATGATGAGCAGAGCCTGCTGACGGCGCTGGAGGCGGCGCGCGCGCATCCGGGGCCGACGCTGCTGGATATTAAAGTGCTGCCAAAAACGATGACTCACGATTACGCCTCATGGTGGCGCACCGGCGATGCGCAGGTGGCCGATTCACCGTCGGTGCGAAAAGCCGCCGAGCAGACGTTCGATCAGGTGAAAAAGGCGCGTCAGTATTGAGTGAGTAATGCCGGATGGCGCTAACCCGTAGGCCGGGTAAGGCGTTCGCGCCGCCATCCGGCAACCTGCGACAACGAAATTTTCATTTCATTTTTCCTGTTTCTTCATTCCTGGCCCTCTTTCTGAATGAAAGGGGGCCAGTCTCTGCATCTTCTCCATCGTTGTGTTGTGAGATTGATAACAAAATTTACCTCAATCATCACAAGAATGTTAACTTGCGCGCAAAAACATAATTTTCACTATTTATAAAAATGAAATAAATGTTTTATTTAAGGGGTCGTTAGTTCACCGCATTCACCAACACCGGGAGCCGTTATGTTTAACATTGCTTTACTGGGAGCTGGCCGAATTGGTCAGGTACATGCCGCTAACATCGCAACCCACAAAGAGACTACCCTGTGGTCTGTCGTTGATCCGAACGAGACCTTTGCCTCCCGCCTGGCTACGCAATATCAGGCCCGTCAGCAAAGTCTTGATGAGGCGATGACCGATCCTGATGTTCATGCCGTGCTGATTGCCTCCGCCACGGATACCCACGCCGATTTGATTGAACTGGCCGCCCGCCACGGCAAAGCCATTTTCTGTGAAAAGCCCGTACATCTTGATCTTGCCCGCGTGCGCGACTGCCTGAAAGTGGTCAAAGAGTTCGACGTGCCGCTGTTTATCGGCTTTAACCGTCGTTTCGACCCACAGTTCCGCCGCGTTAAAACCGAGGCGCAGAGCGGGCGCATCGGCAAGCCGGAATCATTGCTGATTATCTCCCGCGATCCTTCTCCGCCGCCTGCGGAATATGTGCGCGTCTCCGGCGGGATGTTCCGCGATATGACCATCCACGATTTCGATATGGCGCGTTTCATCATGGGGGAAGAGCCTGTTTCGGTCTACGCCCAGGGAAGCAATCTGGTCGATCCGGCAATTGGCGCGGCAGGCGATATCGACACCGCGTTTATCGTGCTCAAGTATGCCTCCGGCGCGCTGGCGACCATCGTTAACAGCCGTCGCTCGTCTTATGGCTATGACCAGCGTCTGGAACTGCACGGTTCCGAAGGTCTGCTTACGGCGGGCAATATCCTCGAAAACCAGGTGCAGCACTTTGGCCAGAACGGCTGCACCAGCGCGCTGCCTGAGCATTTCTTCCTGCAACGTTATCAGGCTGCCTATGCCGCCGAGTGGGAGCACTTTGTCGCCATCTTACGCGGCGAGGCAGTGCCGGAGTGCAGCGGTGATGACGGTGAGCGTGCGCTGTATCTGGCTGATAAAGCGCTGGAGTCATTGCACAGCCAGCGTGAAGTTCTCCTCTGATTTTCCATAACAACACACCCTACACAGAGAGACATAACAATGAAAAAGCTGATTTTAGCCGCCTTCATCGCCATGACAGCCGGGGCGGCAATGGCCGAGAACGAACAAATTGTTTTCAGCACGCCGAATCTGGCAATGCCGTTTGAAGTTCACATGCAGCGCACGGCGGTGAAAGCCGCGAAAGAGATGGGCGTCAGCCTACAGGTTCTGGACGGGCAGGGAAGTTCGCCGAAGCAGGTTGCCGATCTGGAAAACGCCATCACCCGCGGCGCCCAGGGATTCATCGTCTCCCCGAATGATGTCAACGCAGTTTCCAGCGCGGTGGATGAGATTCAGGACGCTAAGCTGCCGGTGGTGACGCTCGATCGCTCCGTCGATAGCCAGAAGCAGGTTCCGCATTTTGGCGCGAACAACTACAAGGGCGGCCAGGCCATTGGCGACTTTGTCAAAAGCAAATTTCCTGACGGCGCGGACATTGTGCTGCTGACCGGCCAGCCGGGTTCTTCTTCCAATATTGAACGCACCAAAGGCATTCGCGACAGCCTGAAGGCGGGGGGCGATACGTACCGCATTGTTGCTGACCAGACCGGTAACTGGATGCGTTCGGAAGGAATGCGCATTGTTGAAAGCGTGCTGCCGTCGTTGAAAAAACGTCCGCAGGTCATCCTCTCCGCCAACGATGATATGGCGCTGGGCGCGATTGAAGCGTTGCAGGGGCAGGGGGTGAAACCGGGCGAAATTCTGGTGACAGGATTTGACGCGGTGCCGGAAGCGCTGGCGCGGGTGCGCGACGGCTGGATGGCGGCGACGGCGGATCAGCGTCCGGGGTTCGCGGTACAGACGGCGATGAGCCAGCTGGTTGCGAACGTGCGTGAGAAGAAAGCCATCACCGGTGCGGATTATCCGCCGACGTTAATCACTAAAGAGAACCTGCAACAGGCCGAGCGTATCGGCGAAGCCGGTAACTGATTTGCCCGGAGCCGCCGTCGCTGCGGCGGCTCGCATTAAAGGAGGAGCAGACCGATGTTGCAACCCTTACTGAACGTTACCGATCTGGCAAAGAGCTTTTCCGGCGTCTGGGCGTTGAGCAACGTACAACTGACCGTCGGGACGGGGGAGATTCATGCGCTGCTTGGCGAGAACGGCGCGGGGAAGTCCACGCTGCTGAAAGCGCTGGCAGGGGCGCAGCCGCAGACCCGTGGGGACATCTGGTTCAATGGCGAAACGCTGCCGGTGGAGGATTCGCCGGTTGAGCGGCAAAACAAAGGCATCATTACCATCTATCAGGAATTTAATCTGCTGCCCAACATGACCGTTGCGGAAAATATGTTTCTCGGGCGCGAGCCGCGTAAACGTAATGTGATCGTCGATGCGAAGGCCGTGAACCAGGAGGCGCAGGTGGTGCTGGACTATCTGCAACTGAATGTCGCGCCGACCACGCCGGTTGCCCGCCTGAGCGTGGCGCAGCAGCAAATGGTGGAGATCGCCCGCGCGCTGACCCTGAACGCGAAGCTCATCATTATGGATGAACCTTCCGCCGCGCTGAGCGACAGCGAAGTGGAAAGCCTGCACCGCGTCGTGCGGGAACTTAAAGGCCGGGGCGTGAGCATTATTTATGTCACCCATCGCCTGCATGAAGTTTTCCAGCTCTGCGATCGCTTTACCGTGTTTCAGGATGGCCGTTTTACCGGCAGCGGCGCGGTCGCGGAAACCAACGTGGAACAGCTGATCCGCCTGATGGTGGGACGAGACGTGGCCTTTAATCGTCGCCCCCCCAGCGAAACCCATCATGAAGACAAACCGATTCGCCTTGCGGTGAAGGGGCTGTGTCGCGAAAAGCCGCCGCTGGACCCGCACGGCATTGCGCTGCACGACATCAGCTTTCACGTTCACGCCGGGGAGGTGCTGGGGATTGCGGGGCTGGTCGGCGCCGGGCGTACCGAAGTGGCGCGCTGTCTTTTTGGCGCTGACGGCTTTACTTCCGGGACGTTTGAGCTGGACGGCGCGGCGTATCACCCCCGTGACCCGATGTACGCGCTGGATCAGGGCGTGGCGCTGGTGCCGGAAGATCGCAAAAAAGAGGGGGCGGTGCTGGGACTGTCTATTCGCGACAACCTGTCGCTCTCCAGTCTCTCTTCGCTGCTGCGCTGGCGCTTTTTCGTCAACACCCGCAAAGAAGATGACCTGATCGAATCTTACCGCCAGGCGCTGCAAATCAAGATGGTCAACAGCGAACAGGAGGTGCGCAAGCTCTCCGGCGGCAATCAGCAGAAAGTGATCCTCGCGCGCTGTATGGCGCTCAATCCACGGGTGCTGATTGTTGATGAACCGACGCGCGGCATTGATGTGGGCACCAAATCCGAGGTGCACCAGGTGCTGTTTGATATGGCGAAACAGGGCGTGGCGGTGATTGTGATCTCTTCCGATCTGCCCGAAGTGATGGCGGTTTCCGACCGGATCATCACCTTAAGCGAAGGCCGGGTAACCGGTGAAATCCACGGCGATGACGCCACCGAAGAGCGGCTCATGATGATGATGGCCATCAACCATAACGCCCTGAACGCGGCATAACGGAGTTTCACATGACGCAGATAGTGACCAAAACGCAACCCCCTGCCAAACGTAGCGGACGTATCGATCCGATCGCTTTTTTCGAGCGCTTTGGGGTACTGATTTTTATGTTCCTGCTGCTGATTTTTTTCCAGACGCAGAACAGTAACTTCCTGTCAGAACGCAATATTTTCAACATTCTGACCGAGGTGTCGATCTACGGGATCATGGCCGTGGGAATGACGTTCGTCATTCTGACCGCCGGAATCGATCTGTCTGTCGGCTCCATTCTGGCGGTATGCGCCATGACGGCAGCATACGTGATTAAAGGCGACAACTTCACCACGGTAGACCCGAGCGCCTGGGGCGGGATGAGCTGGCTGATTGGCCTCGGCATCTGCCTGGCGATGGGGACGGCGATTGGCTTCCTGCATGGCCTGGGCGTGACCCGCCTGCGCCTGCCGCCGTTCATTGTCACCCTTGGCGGGATGACCATCTGGCGCGGCCTGACGCTGGTGATTAACGACGGCGCGCCCATTGCCGGTTTTGATCAGGGCTACCGCTGGTGGGGGCGTGGTGAACTGCTCGGTATCTCCATCCCGATCTGGATTTTTGCGCTGGTGGCGATCGGTGGTTATCTGGCGTTGCACAAAACGCGCTGGGGCCGTTTCGTCTACGCCATTGGCGGCAACCCGGAGGCGGCGCGTCTTGCCGGGGTCAACGTCAAACGTGTGCTGGTCAGCGTGTATGTCGTGATTGGCTGTCTGGCCGGGCTGGCGGGGTTTGTACTGAGCGCCCGTCTGGGCAGCGCGGAGGCGGTGGCCGGGATCTCCTTTGAGCTGCGCGTTATCGCCTCGGTGGTCATTGGCGGGACATCGCTGATGGGCGGCTATGGCCGCATCGGCGGCACCGTTATCGGCTCGATCATTATGGGCATTCTGATAAACGGTCTGGTGCTGATGAACGTCTCCGCCTACTACCAACAAATTATTACCGGGCTGATTATTGTGCTGGCGGTGGCGTTTGATACCTATGCCAAGAGCCGTCGTGGCGCGCTGTGAGGGATAAATAATGAAACAAGTGCGAATTGGATTGATTGGGACGGGATACATCGGCAAGGCGCACGCCATTGCCTATGCCCAGGCGCCGACGGTGTTCAACCTGCAAGGCCAGCTGGTGCGCGAAATGGTGGCGGAAGTGACGCCGGAGCTGGCGGCGGAACGGGCGCAGGCATTCGGGTTTCGCCGTTCGACCGGCGACTGGCGTGAGCTGGTGGCAGACCCGAATATCGATGTGGTGGATATCTGTTCGCCCAACCATCTGCATAAAGAGATGGCGCTGGCGGCCATTCGCCACGGTAAGCACGTCTATTCGGAAAAGCCGCTGGCGCTGAACGCTCACGATGCCCGCGAAATGGTTGAGGCCGCAAAACAGGCCGGGGTGAAAACGCTGGTGGGCTTTAACTATATGAAGAACCCGACGGCGGCGCTGGCAAAAGAGATCATCGCGCGAGGGGAGATAGGCGATGTGATCCACTTCTACGGCACCCACAACGAGGACTATATGGCCGACCCGCTTTCCCCCATTCACTGGCACTGCTTTAAGGAGACGGCGGGGTTAGGGGCGCTGGGCGATCTGGCGGCGCATATCGTCAATATGGCGCACTACCTGGTCGGCGATATTCGCGAGGTCTGCGGCGACCTGAAAATTGTGGTGCCGGAGCGCCCGGCCAGCGCGGGATCGGCGCAGAAGGTGGTCGTGGAAAACGAAGATCAGGCGCACGCGATGGTGCGATTCGCCAGCGGCGCGCAGGGGGTGATCGAAACCTCCCGCGTGGCCTGCGGGCGCAAAATGGGGCTGTCATACGTGATTACCGGCACCAAAGGCGCCATCAGTTTTACCCAGGAGCGAATGGCCGAGCTGAAGCTCTATCTGCATGACGATCCGGTTAACCGCCAGGGATTTCGCACCCTGCTGGTGGGGCCCGCGCACCCGGACTATGCCGCGTTTTGCATGGGGGCGGGGCACGGCATCGGCTTTAACGATCAGAAAACGGTGGAAATCCGCGACCTGGTGAACGGCGTTGCCGCCGATGCGCCGATGTGGCCGGATTTTGAAGAGGGCTGGAAAGTGTCGCGCGTGCTGGACGCCATCGCGCTCTCGCATCAGGAAGGCCGCTGGCTGAATGTGAACGATATTGTCTGACGAGGTATCAACGTGGAAAAGCAGTTTGATGTGATATGCATGGGCCGCGTGGCGGTTGACCTCTACAGCCAGCAGATTGGCGCACGGCTGGAGGATGTCTCAAGTTTTGCCAAATACCTCGGCGGTTCCTCAGGGAATGTCGCCTACGGCGCCGCGCGTCAGGGGCTGCGTTCGTCGATGCTGGCAAGAGTGGGCGACGAACATATGGGGCGCTTTTTGCGCGAAGAGCTTAACCATGTTGGCTGCGATACCAGCCATCTGATAACGGATAAAGAACGCCTGACGGCGCTGGTGCTACTCGGCATTAAAGACCGGGACACCTTTCCACTGATTTTTTATCGCGATAACTGCGCGGATATGGCGATTACCGCCAGCGATGTTGACGAGCAGTACATCGCTTCATCCCGCTGCCTCGCCATCACCGGGACCCATCTTTCTCATCCGCAAACCCGCGACGCGGTGCTGACCGCGCTGACCTGTGCCCGCCGTCACGGCGTGCGCACGGTTCTGGATATCGACTATCGTCCGGTGCTGTGGGGGCTGACCTCGCTGGGCGACGGCGAAACGCGCTTTATTGCCGCAGAGCAGGTCACTCGCCAGTTGCAGGCGGTGTTGCACCTGTTTGATGTGATCGTCGGCACCGAGGAGGAGTTTCATATTGCGGGCGGCGCTACCGATACCGTGCAGGCGCTGGCGCAGGTGCGTGAGGTAAGCGCGGCGACGCTGGTTTGTAAACGCGGCGCGCTGGGCTGCTCGGTGTATACCGACGCGATTCCGCCATCGCTGGATGACGGGCTGACGGTGACCGGCGTGCGCGTCGAGGTGCTCAATGTGCTCGGCGCGGGCGATGCGTTTATGTCGGGGCTGCTGCGCGGTTATCTCAATGATGAAGGCTGGGAGCAGGCCTGCCGCTACGCCAACGCCTGCGGCGCGCTGGTGGTTTCGCGCCACGGTTGCGCGCCCGCGATGCCGAGTAAGGTGGAGCTGGATGACTACCTCTCCCGCGAGCATCAGGTGCCACGCCCGGATCTTGATCCACGGCTTAATCATCTGCACCGCGTCACGACGCGTCGGCGGAACTGGCCGGAACTGTGCGTGATGGCGTTTGATCACCGCAGTCAGCTTGAAGAGATGGCGCTACAGTGCGGCGCCTCCCTGAAGCGCATTCCGGCGCTGAAAACGCTGATCTTACAGGCCAGCCGCGATGCGGCGAACAGCGCGGGGCTGGAAGGAAAAGCCGGTCTGCTGTGCGACGGAACGTTTGGCCAGGATGCGCTGAATGCGATAACCGGCGAAGGGTGGTGGATTGGCCGCCCGATTGAGCTTCCCGGCTCACGGCCGCTGGAGATGGAGCACGGCAACATTGGCACTCAGCTTATCAGTTGGCCGCAGGAGCATGTGGTGAAGTGCCTGGTCTTTTTCCACCCGGAAGATGCCCACGGCCTGCGCCTGGAGCAGGAGCAGAAAATCGCCGAGGTGTATCACGCCTGCTGTCAGTCGGGGCATGAGCTGCTGCTGGAAGTGATTTTACCTGTGGGTATGCCGCGCAGCGATGAGCTTTACCTGCGGGCTATCTCCCGCTTCTACAACCTGGGCATTTACCCCGACTGGTGGAAACTGCCGCCGCTCTCCTCTGATGGCTGGACGTCGCTGAGTGACATTATCGAACGCCGCGACCCGCACTGCCGTGGCGTGGTGATTCTTGGGCTGGATGCGCCAGCCGAACAGTTACGCGCAGGGTTCAGAGCCGCTGCCGGACATGAGCTGGTGAAGGGGTTTGCGGTGGGGCGCACGCTGTTTGGCGAGGCTTCCCGCGCATGGCTGAAACATGACATTGACGATGCGCAACTGGTGACGCGCATTCGGGATAACTATCTGCAACTGATCGCCTGGTGGCGCGAGCGCGGGCAGGCATAACTTTAGGAGAACATTATGGCTGTGCAATTAGGCATTAATCCGCTGACATGGACCAATGATGATTTGCCCTCTCTTGGCGCGGAAACGCCGCTGGATACCTGTCTGAGCGAAGGTAAAGAGGCTGGTTTTGCGGGCTTTGAACTCGGTAATAAATTCCCTCGCGAGGCGCGTCTGCTGGGGCCAATCCTGCAACGCCACGATCTGAAGCTGGTGTCGGGGTGGTATTCCGGTCGCCTGCTGGAGCGGAGCATAGAAGAAGAGATTGCGGCGGCGCAGGCGCATTTGACGTTATTGCGCGAGCTGGGGGCGAAAGTGATGGTTTTCGCTGAGGTGAGCCATTGCATTCACGGCGAACAGCAGACGCCGGTTCACCTGCGTCCGCGATTCCCGCAGGCGCGCTGGGCGGAGTATGGTGAGAAGCTCACCGCGTTCGCCCGCTATACACAGCAGCAGGGGGTGCAGATTGCTTATCATCACCATATGGGGACGGTGATTGAGTCCGCAGAGGATGTGGACAATCTGATGACCCATACCGGTGATGAGGTGGGGCTGCTGCTCGACACCGGACATTTGACCTTCGCAGGTGCCGACCCGCTGGCGGTGGCGCAACGCTGGGCGAGCCGTATTAATCATGTGCACTGTAAAGACGTGCGCGCCGACGTGCTGGCGGATGTGAAAAACCGTAAAACCAGCTTTCTGGATGCGGTGCTCAGCGGCGTCTTTACCGTACCGGGCGACGGCTGCGTGGATTACCCGCCGATTATGCGACTGCTGAAAGAGCACGATTATCAGGGCTGGCTGGTGGTAGAGGCGGAGCAGGACCCGGCGATTGCCCATCCGCTGACTTACGCGCGGCTGGGATATAACAACCTGAGCCGCCTGGCGCGGGATGCCGGTCTTATCTGAGGAGGCGCTATGTCACGTTTACTGTCACGCTGGCAACAGCCTGACGCGCAGGGACGTACCCAGTCCGTCACCCCGGAGCGGGCAGGCTGGGGCTACGTCGGTTTTGACACGTTTGAGCTTGAAGAGGGGCAGCAGTTGCATCTTCCCGCCGTTGCTGAAGAGCGCTGTCTGGTGCTGGTGGCGGGGAGGGCGTCTGTCACCACGCCAACCGCGCAGTTTTCAGAGATTGGCGAGCGGATGAGCCCGTTCGAGCGTATTAAGCCGTGGGCGGTATACGTTACGCCCGGAGAAACGGTACAGGTACAGGCGTTAACGAAGCTGGAGCTGGCGGTATGCGCCGCACCGGGCAAGGGAACGTATCCCACCCGCCTGATTGCGCCGCAGGATATCGACGGCGAGGCAAGGGGCAAGGGGCATAACCAGCGCTATGTACACAACATTCTGCCGGAAGATAAACCCGCCGATAGTCTGCTGGTGGTGGAAGTGTGGACTCACGAAGGCTGTACCAGTTCGTACCCGAGCCACAAGCACGACACTGATAATCCGCCTTACGAGACCCTTCTTGAGGAGACGTATTACCATCGCCTCAACCCGGAACAGGGATTTTGTATGCAGCGGGTATACACCGACGATCGCTCGCTCGATGAGTGTATGGCGGTCTACAACCGTGACGTCGTGATGGTGCCGAAAGGCTATCATCCGGTGGCGACAATGGCCGGGTATGACAGTTATTACCTGAATGTGATGGCAGGCCCGGTGCGCAAATGGATTTTCACCTGGGAAGACGATCACGCGTGGATTAACCGCGATTACCCTGCGCGTTGAGAACGCGGTAAATAAAAAAGCCCCTGGCGTATGCTGAGGGCTTTTTGCTTTTCGCTGCTATCGTGAGGCGCCAAAAACCTGTACGGCCTGTTGCAGCCGTGACGCGCGTCCCGTTAAATCCCCCGCGGCATCCGTCACCTGCTCCACCATTTCCGCATTGTTGTCCGTCATGGAACCAATTCGTGAAATTGAATTGTTGATCTGTTCGAGCGCTAAAGTTTGTTCCCGCGTCGCCAGGCTTATCTCTTTGATCATGGTAGACATCTGCAACACGTCATCGATCATTCCGGTAAGGTGTGTTTCCGTCTGCTCGACCATTTGCACTCCCGTATTGACGTTGGTGACGTTTTTCTCGATAAGCTGTTTGATCTCTTTTGCCGCAGACGCAGAATGCTGGGCGAGGTTATGCACCTCTGCGGCAACGACCGCAAATCCGCGCCCGGATTCACCGGCGCGAGCCGCTTCGACCGCTGCATTCAGCGCCAGGATGTTGGTCTGAAAAGCAATACTGTCAATGACGCCGATAATGTCCACGATTTGACTGTTATCGCGTGAGATAGCCTGCATCATGGTGATGGTTTGCTTCATGATATGGCCGCCTTCAGTCGCATTGGCGCTGGTACTGTCGGCCATCGTCATTGTCTGGGCCGCGGTATCCGCGGTTTGTTGCACAGCGCTGCCGATCTCTTCAATGGCTGCGGCGGTTTGTTGCAGGTCGGCAGATGTCTCTTCTGAGCGGCTCTGCAATGCCGTGCCTTCCTGAGACACGCGCTGGCTGATAGCCTGAATACCGGATATTTGCGTGCTGACATCATCAACCAGGGAGCGCAGATTAAGCCCCGATTGATTCACCAGTCGCATGAGCATTCCTATTTCGTCCACACGCTGCAAATGGCAATTATCAGGTTTACGGCCCGAAACCACTTTTTGCATCTGCACCAGCAGCGTATTAACCGGCTGACAAATTTGAACCTTAAGGTAAATAGCCAGGAGAAAAAATAACACGATGATGCTGCCTCCCTGAATAGCAGGAGGAACAGGTAAGAAAATAAATAACAGGGCTGCCAGATTGGTGATGGCTAAAGCATAATTGACGCGTTGGCTAACAGACAGCCATTTAAACATCGAAAGCCAGGACAGCGCTCCGCGACGGATAATTATGCCTTTAAAAAGTCGAAACCCTTTAATTCCATTATTGTTTATTTTCTGATAAAGCTGTTCGCTGTGCGAAACCTCATCCCGGGAAGGCACGGTGCGTACTGAAATATACCCCGTTAATTTTTCATTTTGCCAGACAGGGGTAACATTTGCGCGTACCCAGTAATGATCGCCGTTTTGTCGCCGGTTTTTGACCAGCCCGGTCCAGCTATCGCCTTGCAGTATCGTGTGCCACATGTCAGCGAAAGCGGCAGAGGGCATGTCCGGGTGGCGAATAATATTATGTGGTTTACCCATTAGCTGCGTTTCATTAAATCCGCTGGCGTCGATAAATGCAGAGTTAGCATAGGTAATATGACTGTCTTTATCTGTGGTTGATAATAACGTTGTTTTATTGTTAAGCAAATATTCTTTTTGCGTGACAACTGTGTTGTTTTTCATGAAAACTCCATGACGCTATTTATATAAAATGCAAATTTTACCCATTGTGCATCAGGTAAATAATAGTAAATGGCGGTTTTATCTGAGGTGTTACATTCTCTACTAATCATCATTTATATGAAAGCACTTCAAATGAATTTTTATTTTTAATAAACCTGGCGTGTCATAAATATGAAACACATAAATGCAGGTTGATAATCTGGAATTGATATATATCGACTTAAACTAAATCTAAAAGATAAAAAAGAGCTGATTTATTGGGGCTGATAAATGCCCGCTTTCCTTGATGGGTTTTAGTCCACCCGCGAAGCCCGTTGCCGCGTTGTGGTCAGTATTCTTACTCATGATGCGATCCCTTTGCGATGGGCTAACCCGATGTTATTTATAGACATCTGGATGGCTAATAATATTTTGCTTTATCTTATGCTTTTTATGTCGTTGTCAGTCAGGGAGAGCTGTGAAAAATTTCGTAAATCAAATGATTATCAGAAAGGATTTACAGCGGATGCTCTCCAGTCGCCTCGACATGCGCGGTATCAGCCTGGCCTTTTCCGGCTTTCAGGCGCTTTCCCGCGTTGATTTCACCCTGACGGGCGGTTCCGTGCACGCGCTGACGGGGGCGAACGGTGCGGGGAAATCCACGCTGATGGCGGTGCTCTGCGGCACGCACGACCATTACGAAGGGGAAATTGCAATTAATAACCAGCCGGTGCCGATACGCGAACCGCTGGACGCCAAACGGCTGGGCATTCATCTGGTGCAGCAGGAGGTAGATGTTGCGCTGATCCCTGGGTTGAGTATTGCGGAAAATATTATGCTCGATCAGCTGGCGCAGCCGGGACACCGCTACCGCTGGCGTGTTATTCGCCAGCAGGCGCGTGACGCGCTGGCCCAGCTCGATATTCATCTGGACGTGCGCCGGGTCATCGATGGTTGCACGCTCGCCGAAAAGCAGCAGATCCTGCTGGCCCGCGCGCTCTCGCACCACTGTCGTTTTCTGATCCTCGATGAACCCACCGCGCCGCTCGATCAGCATGAAAGCGAACGGCTGTTTGCAGTGGTGAAACGCCTGCAACAACAGGGGATCGGCGTGGTGTTTATCTCCCATCGCATTCATGAGCTGAAGGCCATTTGCGACACCTTAACCGTACTGCGCGATGGCAAGTTGATTGAGTCCGGGCCGATGGCGGAACTGAGTGCTGACGCCATCGTCGAGAAGATGCTGGGTCATGAGTTAAACGATATCTATCCGCCAAAACGCCCGCCGCATGCTGATGAAACGCTGCTGCGCGTGGAAGGGCTGCATGATGAACGGCTGCTGAAAAATATCAGTTTGCACCTGCATAAAGGTGAAATTCTCGGTATCGCCGGGCTGGCGGGAGCCGGGAAAACCGAGCTGTGCAAGGCGCTGTTCGGCGCGTCGAAAAGCCGCGTTGAACGCGGCGAACTCAATCATCAACCGTGGACGCCGCGCGACCCGGTTGATTCGGTGACGCGCGGGCTGGCGCTGGTGCCGGAGGAACGGCGCAAAGAGGGCATTTTTATTGATGAGTCCGTCGCCATGAACCTGGCGGTTGCCTCCGATAACCGTTTCTCGCGCTGGAGCTTGTTTGGTCATCGTCAGGCATGGCGCTGGGCGGAAGCGGTGATTGCCCGCGTCGGCGTGCGCGCTCGCGGGCCGGGGCAAGTGTTGCGTCGGCTTTCTGGCGGTAACCAGCAGAAAGTGGCGATCGGCAAATGGCTGCGCGGCGACGCTCGCGTGCTGATTTTCGACGAGCCGACCAAAGGCGTGGACGTGAAAGCCAAAACCGACCTGTTTGCGCTGATCGACGGCCTGGCGCGGGAAGGCAAAGGGGTGATTTACGCCTCCGGTGAGTTCGCCGAACTGGTGGGACTGTGCGACCGCATCTGCGTGTTGTGGGACGGGCGCATCGTGGCGGAAGTGGAAGGCGCGCAGGCCCGCGAAGAGACACTACTTTATTATTCAACCGGAGGAACGGCGTTGTGAGTAAGGCCCTTTCAGTCAATGCAGCGGCGTCTGGCCGCCAGCAGATTTTCGATTTTCTCTATAAGTGGGGCATGCTGCTGACGGTTGTCGCGCTGATCGCTATTTTTGGCGTCGCGTCGGATAACTTCCTCGATCCCTTCAATATCATCAACATCCTGCGCTCTATTGCGATCGTCACGGTGATTGCGATTGGCGTCTCCATCTCGCTTACCGTCGGCGGTTTTGATCTTTCCGTTGGCTCAACCGCGTCGCTGGCGAACGCACTGGTGATTTCGCTGTTCGTCTGGCACGGCTTTGGCACCACCGGGGCGATTGTCATTACCCTGGCGCTCTGTACGCTGGTGGGGCTGTTCAACGCTTTTCTGATTGTGGTGCTGCGTATTCCCGACATGCTCGCCACGCTTGCCAGCCTGTTTGTGATTCAGGGGGTGGCGATGACCTACAGCTACGGCGGCTCTATTACTGAAAACATGGTGCTGCCGAGCGGTGAAATGGCTGAGGGGCTTATTCCGGCGGCATTCGGCGCGCTGGGGCAGGTGCCGACTATTGTTGTCGTGATGCTGGTCGTGACGCTGGCGGCGCAGCTTGCGCTGTCGCTGACCACCCACGGGCGACGGATGTACGCCATTGGCGGCAACCCGGAAGCGGCGCGTCTCTCCGGTATTCGCACCACCCGCTATAAAGTGGCGGCCTACGTTATTGCCTCGTTGCTGGCGGGGTTAGGGGGCATCCTGCTGGCTTCGCGTATTGGCTCTTCACAGGTTAACGCCGGGGGAGGCTATTTGATGGATGCCGTCGCGGCGGCGTGGATCGGCTTTTCGCTGGCCGGTTCCGGCAAACCGAATGCGCTCGGCACGCTGGTGGGGGCGGTGATCCTTGGCGTGCTCTCCAACGGGCTGGTGATGCTCTCGGTGCCCTATTACGCAATGGACATTATAAAAGGGCTGGTGCTGGCGGCGGCGCTGGCAATCACCTACATACAAAAACGTTAACAACACAACGGGAAACGATAATGAAAAAAACTGCACTTTCTTTGTTGGCGCTGGGATTACTGAGTTCGCTGCCGGGCTATGCGGCAACGCCTGCGCCGGTGCCAGCGGCCATTGCCGGGCATAATGGCCCGGTTCGCATTGCGGTGATCCGCAACCTTGGCTCTGATGACAACACGACCCAGTTCGTTGCGGGCGCGATTCAGGAGGGGAAAAAGCTCGGCTTTAAGGTCAGCACCTTTTTAAGCAACGGCGACGACGCGAAATTCCAGGATTTCGTTAACCAGGCGATCAGCCAGAAGTATGACGGCATTATTCTCTCTCAGGGGCGCGATCCGTACTCCACCGCGCTGGTGAAGAAAGCGGTAGATGCCGGGATCAAAGTGGCGGTGTTTGATACCGCCGTCAACGGTGAGATCCCGGGCGTGACGGTAACTCAGCAGGATGACGCCTCGCTGACCCATCTCTCCTTCGGGCAACTGGTAAAAGATTTCAACGGTAAAGCCAATATTATCAAGCTGTGGGTCGCCGGTTTCCCGCCGATGGAGCGTCGCCAGGCGGCTTATCAGCAAATGCTGAAGGACAATCCGGGGATTAAAGAGCTGGAGTCTATCGGCGCGGTCTCTTCCGACGTGCAGGGCGATACCGCCAACAAAGTGGGCGCGGTGCTGGCGAAATACCCGAAAGGGAAAATCGACGCTATCTGGGGGACCTGGGACGCCTTTAGCCAGGGGGCGTACAAAGCGCTGAAAGAGAATGGCCGCACTGAGATTAAGCTCTACAGCATCGACATCTCCAACCAGGATTTACAACTGATGCGCGAAGCGGGCAGCCCGTGGAGGGTGAGCGTGGCCGTTGACCCGAAACTGATTGGCGCCACCAACGTGCGGCTGATTGCCAATAAGATTGCCGGTGAACCTACGCCTGCCACTTACGATTTTAAAGCCGCAGCCATTCCGCAGGCGCTGCTGGCAGCGCAGCCGGGGGCGGTTAACGTCGCCTCATTAGGCAAAATCATTCCGGGCTGGGGCCAGACGGAAGACTTTATCGCGCCGTGGTTTGCGACGCTTGAAGCGAAGAATAAATAATGCCCGGTGGCGCTGCGCTTACCGGGCCTACAATGTGCTCCCTGTAGGCCGGATAAGGCGGTTACGCCGTTTGGCAAAAGGAGATTAAGGTGACTGAATTACCGCGCCCCGACTATAGCCGCAATATGCGGCTGATTGGCCATAGCGACCAGGGCGGTCGCCCGGACGGCGTACAACTGATGGTACATCGCGGTTTTGCCTATATTGGCCATATGGTGTCGCAGGGGTTTTCGATTGTTGACGTGCGTGACCCGAAAAATCCACGGGCGGCAGGCTATGTGCCTGCACCGCCAGGCACCTGGAACGTGCATTTGCAGGCGCATGACGATCTGCTGCTGGTGATTAACGCCCGCGATTTGTTCGCCGATGCCCGCTTTGCTGATGAAAAGGTCTACTACACGCGGCAGGTCGGTGAGACGGTCAGCGATGTGCAGGATCGGGGCTGGAGCGCAGGGCTGCGCGTGTTTGATATTTCCACGCCGGATAAACCGCGTGAAATCGGTTTTCTCTCCCTGAATGGGATTGGCATTCACCGCATCTGGTACGTCGGCGGACGCTGGGCCTACGTTTCGGCGCTGATCGACGGTTTCACCGACTACATCTTCCTGACCATCGATCTGGCCGATCCGCGTAAGCCAGAGGTGGCCGGGCGCTGGTGGTTGCCAGGGATGAATCAGGCGGCGGGAGAGACGCCAGACTGGCCGGAGGGCAAACGCTATGCGCTGCATCACGCGATTATCGCTGGCGATACCGCCTATGGTAGCTGGCGTGACGGTGGTCTGACGCTGCTGGATGTGCAAGATCGCACGCAGCCGAAACTGATTAGCCATCGCAACTGGAGCCCGCCGTTTGGCGGCGGCACACACACTGCGCTGCCGCTGCCGGACCGCGATCTGCTGGTGGTACTGGACGAAGCGGTGCTCGACAATCAGGAAGACGGCGAAAAGCTGATCTGGCTGTTTGATATCCGCGAGCCGTCGAATCCGGTGAGCATCGCCACCTTCCCGCAGCCGGATGAGGCTGATTACGTGGCGAAAGGGGCGCACTTCGGGCCGCATAACCTGCACGAAAACCGCCCTGGCAGCTTTATTAGCTCGACGCTGATTTTCGCCACTTACCAGAACGCAGGGGTGCGCGCTTATGATATTTCCAATCCTTATCGTCCGGTAGAGACCGGCGCGCTGGTGCCTGCGGCGCCTGAGAAGATGATGGATACGCGGCCAAATCGCCCGCAGGTGATCCAGTCCTGCGATGTGTTTGTCGATGCGCGGGGGATTATCTACAGCACGGATTACAACGGCGGGTTATCAGTGATTGAGTATCTGGGGTAAGTATTTGCCGGGTGGCGGCTTCGCCTTACCCGGCCTGCATTCGGATCGTAGGCCCGGTAAGCGTAGCGCCACCGGGCAAACAGCCCGCACTTAGCTGTACTGCCGCACCCGCGCGATCAGCGCTTCCACGCTCTCAATCCGGTCGGCAATCACAATCAGCGCTTTTCCGAGGGTAATAGCATGGCGCAGGCATTCATGGCGCATTTCCGCATCCTGAATGGTATCGATATCCGCTACGTGCGACAGCCCGACGCTGCGGCGAATCAGCTCGGTGCCGCAAAAGCCGATGGCGTCCGCCCAGACTTTTTTCAGAAATTCCGACGCGTAGCCCGGCGCGCGTAGCGCCGCGTCGCGGGTTTTCTCCGTCGCCAGCACCTGAAAACGTTCAGCAAAGGTGTTCCACAGCTCCTGAATATCCGTCAGGCGCTGCTCACGCGCGGCGGCGGCGTCACGAATGCCCAGATGGCCCGGCAGGCCGCAGAAGTTCAGCAGCAGGTTGCCGATGGCGGTGCCCACATCAAAGCCTATCGGCCCAAAGTAGCCGAACTCGGCGTCGATGGCTTTCAGGCGACCGTCAGCGACAAAGATCGAGCCGCTGTGGATATCGCCGTGCAGTAGCGCTTCGGCATGGGAGAAGAAACGATGTTTGAGCGCCGCCACCGCCAGCTTAAGCTGAGCGTCACTGCGCAGTGCGGCGACGTCGCCTTCGATCTCCGCAGGATAGCTGTTGCGTTCGTGGATCTGGTAGGGATCGTTGAAGAACAGATCTTCGGTGATCTCACACATCTCCGGGTTAATAAATGTCGCCACCTGCGCTTTTTTGTCATGCGGGTGGAGATAAAAATCGCTGGTGTGAAACAGCGTTTGCGCCAGATATTCGCCGAGCTGGCGTGCCGCCTGCGGATACCAGGCGCCTTTAATCAGTTCGCCGCGCCAGATGTTATGGTCGGAGAGATCTTCCATCACCATCACCGCCAGCTCAGGGTCGAAATGGTGGATTTTCACCGTATGCTGCGGGCAGTGCTGGTAATGCGCCACCAGCGTTTGCGCTTCAAGACGAGCGCGATCCAGCGTCAGCGGCCAGGATTCGCCGACGCAGCGCACGTAAGGCAGCGCCTGTTTGACGACGATGCGGCTTACGCCTGTGGTATCGAAAATCTTAAACACCAGATTAAGGTTGCCGTCGCCCACCTCCTGCGCCTCTACCAGTGTGGATGGATCATCGATGCCGCCAAACGTTCGGGCGTATTCCACGGCATCCTGGGCGGTAAAGGTACGGTATTGCGACATTGCCTGTTCCTCACTCATTTCACTAATAAAGACATGTAGACGTCTATACATCTGTAATTCATCCTGACACAATGTGATACAACAACGCAACAGAGAATTAACGACATGCAGACATTACAGACGACCAGCCTGCGAGTGGCGGATAATCAATTATTTATTCTCGATCAGCAGGCGCTTCCGCAGGAGAAACGCTGGCTGGATGCCTCAACGGTAGAAGCGCTGGTGGGGCATATTCACGCGCTGCGCGTGCGCGGTGCGCCGCTGATTGGTCTTTCCGCCAGTCTGCTACTGGCGCTGCTGGCGGAGTCAGGCCATCGCCGGGATGAACTGGCGATAGCGCTGGAAACGCTGCGCGCTGCGCGCCCGACGGCGATCAATCTGATGAACAATCTCGATCGCATGAAGCAGGCGCTGAGGCAAGAAGACTTTGTTCCGGCGCTGGCGGCGGAAGCGCTGCGTCTGATCGATGAAGACAAACAACTCTGTGACGATATCGCGCGTGCGGGAAGTGCACTGGTGAAGCCGGGCAGCCGTCTGCTGACCCACTGCAACACCGGCGGGCTGGCGACAGCGGGCACGGGGACGGCGCTGGGGGTGATTGCCCGCGCGTATGCACAGGGCAACGTGCAAAATGTCTGGGTGGATGAAACGCGCCCGTTATTGCAGGGCGGCAGGCTCACCGCCTGGGAACTGGGTGAACTGGGGGTCCCCTATCAACTGATTACCGACTCAATGGCTGCCAGCCTGATGGCGAAAGGGCTGGTGGACGCGGTGTGGGTCGGGGCCGATCGTATCGCCGCAAATGGCGATGTGGCGAATAAAATCGGCACCTATTCGCTGGCGGTGCTGGCGAAATTCCACGGTATTCCGTTTTACGTTGCCGCGCCGCAAACCACGCTGGACCCCCACTGCCCGAATGGCGACGCAATCCCGATTGAGCAGCGCGCAGCAGGAGAAGTCACCGGCGTGGCGGGCAGTTTTGGCGCGGTACAGTGGGCGCCGGAAAATGCGCAGGTCTATAACCCGGCGTTTGACGTGACGCCAGCAGCGCTGATTAGCGGCTGGGTGCTGGATAGCGGTGTGGTGACGCCAGAAGATGTGGCGAAGGGGGTTTTCAGGGCGGAGGCGGCCTGATGCAGAGCAGGCCTGGCGTACAATAGCGTCGCCCGGCCAGATCGTTAAAGCAGGCGCGGATAGGCATCCGCAATGGCATCGCCGGTAAACTGCGCCACCCAGCCTTCCGGGTTATCGAAAATACGGATCGCGGTAAAGTTTGGCTCGGAGCCCATATCAAACCAGTGCGGCGTACCGGCGGGCACTGAAATCAGATCGTTTTTCTCACACAGCACCTGGTAAACCTGGTCGCCAATGTGCAGGCAAAACAGTCCTGCGCCTTCAACGAAGAAGCGCACTTCATCTTCGCCGTGGGTGTGTTCATTGAGAAACTTTGCACGCAGCGCCTCTTTTTGTGGATTGTCGGCGCGCAGGCTGATCACATCCCAGCTCTGATAGCCTTTCTCAGCAACCAGCTTATCAATCGCATGTTGATAGGCGGTGATCACCGTTTCTGGCGCGGGAGCCTGGCCTAAGTCGCGGTCTGCAACCCAGCGTTCGAAGCGGACGCCTTTCGCGTTGAGCTGTTGGGCGATCTCTGCGGCGTCGGTACTGTGCCACTGGGGCTGGCTGGCGTCTTTATCGGAATAAATAGTCAATGCGCTCATGAAAGGATCTGCTCCGGGTTAATGTCGTCGAATTGATGTACCTGGTGGTGGCGGCTGGCGCCATCACCCTCGCCACGAATCAGTTGCAGGGTGCGAAGACCTGCCTCTTCAGCGGCGTCCAGCTCCTGATATACATCGGAGAGGAACAGGATTTGCGACGGTGCGACGCCGATATACGACGCGATATTGCGGTATGACTGCGTTTCTCGCTTTGCGCCGATATGGGTATCAAAATAGCCGCTGAACAGATGAGTAATATCACCTTCGTCGCTATAGCCAAATAACAGTTTCTGCGCCGCGACTGAGCCGGAGGAATAAACATAGAGATCAATGCTTTGTGCTTTCCATTTCTCCAGCGCTGGCAGAACGTCCGGGTAGAGGTGACCAGTAAAGTCGCCATTGACGTAACCATCGTGCCAGATAATACCTTGCAGGGCTTTTAGCGCCGTTGATTTGCGATCTTCATCCATAAAGGCGAAAAGCGTTTCGATAAGTTCTGCGGTACTGGCGTCCGGCCGGGCAATCTCGTTGCGCAGATTATCAAGAATTGATTTTACCGGTTCGGCATACTGCCGGGCGGTGACAAACGCCGCCAGCCGCTCGCGCGCATAGGGGAACAGAACATTGTGAACAAAACGGATATCGCTGGTGGTGCCTTCAATATCCGTCACAATCGCGCGAATCATAATCTCTCCAGTTGTCGCAAACGCATTTCGCATTCAAATAAAAATTCCAGCCCCTCCAGATGACGGCGGGCCTCCTCCACTGAGCGTCCCCAGCAGGTTAAGCCATGACCGCGCAGAAGAAAACCGTAATTCAGAGAACGCTCTTGCGCGTAATGCGCAATACGTGACGCCAGTGCGTCGATATCCTGGTCGTTGTCGAACACCGGCACGCAGACGGTATCAAGATGGGTGGTCTGCCCGCTAAGCGACTTTTGCATTTCAAAACCGCTGATATATAGCTCCGGCGTTTTAACGATGCGCGAGAGCACCGTGGCGTTGACGGTGTGGACGTGCAACACCGCGTTTGCCTGGGGAAATAGGCGATAAATCAGGGTATGCAGCCCGGTCTCCGCCGATGGTTTGCGACCGGACGGTGCGTGACTGGTGGCGATTTCCACCTGCAAAAAATCGTCGGTAGTCAGGTTGCCTTTATCTTTTCCCGACTCGCTGAGCCAGCAAAATGCGTCGTCCTGGCGGACAGACATATTGCCGCCAGTAGCGGGAGCCCAGCCTTTTGCCCCTATCCAGCGGCAGGTCTCGACCAGTTGTGTGAGTTGCAGGTTATCTGTCATCTTCCTTTTAGCCTCTCTCGGGGTCAGGAATGGAGTTTTTAGACATCTAAGCGTCTTGATTGCCAAATGCTAACATCGTGTTACGGCAGCAGCAACACAACTCTTCCGGGCAGGAGCAACAACGTTGTCCTGGTGGCAGTGTGACTTGATGGGGGAGGTGGTTGAGTTTGTCAGGGGCGGGAGTTTTGCGTATTGATTGATGCTTTCAATGGAAGCTGTAGGTTTGTCGCCCATAGCAGACCTGATAGCCCTTCGTTCAGGCCGCTTTGTGCCCGGAGGGGGCATCCCTAAACCACTACAGGTATTAATCGGCAAGGTGCCGGTGGGCTGCTTAAATGTTCAGGGAAAGCAATGCAAGAAGTGCGCGGGTTTTCATCATGTTATTTAACAGACCCAGATACCAGACATAAATCTCCTCCTTGATATTAAGAACATTCGGGTGCACGGATGGAAAGTGGTTTATTCTCTTTTTCACAGAACAGGAATGTCAGGGCCGGGAAGAGGGGATTAGCGAGAGATTAAAACAGGCAACTCAGGAGTTCAGTAAATGGATACTAAAAAATGGCGCTGTGTTTGCGCCATTTTACCACATTAAGAATTTGTCACCGGCTTGTTCCCAAAGGGATCTCCGGGTCTGGTTGATGAGTAATCCTGTTGCGCAGATCCCGACGGATAATTTCGATGGACCAGAACCAGATTAAATGTCCAAAAATTTCGGATACATTCTCATACCATGGAAGGTCAACCAAAGGTGGAGTCAGCCCCATGAGAGGGAAGGAAATCATATGGACGAAAAGCTGTGCCAGCGCACCAGCCAGCAAACCCTGCCAGAGTTTAATTTTGGGGAAAACTTCAGCAACAACACAGTAACCCACTGCGAAGACAATCGAAAAGATGATGTGTGTTACACCAACCCAGTTAAACACATGCCCGGCAAAGGTGTAGACGGCAGCGTTAGGATCAGCAAGCCCCATCCAGTCACGAAGGAAAATATAAGGGGGATTCAGGAAATTGCGGGAACAGTCAATTTGCCCGGCAGCCCTGATTAATGATTCCGGCCCGCATGCAGCAGTGAACATATCAGTCGGACTGCGGGGTGGCAAAGGTACTTCAGCGCCCCATTTAACAAATGCTGATACGATACCAGCGATTAACCCAATAAATGCAGCCAGGCCATAACGCCTGCGGTTTGGTGGAGTTTGTTCAAATATATTCATATTTCATCCGTTGAATTTCATCGTGTTAACATAATCATTTAGTAGTATTCATGAAAACCACCAAATGTAAAGATGTGTATGTGATTGTATGTTCCGTATTTGCGTCAGTAACTGGAAATTCCCAATCGAGTTGCTTTATATGGCGTAACAGGAAGGCTGTGAAAGTGGTGAGAGCGGCAAGGTCGTATGCGATCTACAGCAAGATTCTCATCAGTAGAATTAATAGAGTAGCAACCACGCCGCATGGAAGAGCATGGTGCGGACAGTTGGCGTGCGAATATAGACTGGTTGCCAGCCGCCGTGGATTGTATCTTCCCGGCATGACGGATCAATGTGTTTTAAGTATTAATGCCACGTCTTTTTGCTCAGGCTTGTTATAGCTGAAATAGCATGTGCTGAATCATCAAAAAGCCGGGTCAGTACAGGAACCTACTGCCTGTTTTTGTACTCAAGCACCAGATGTCCAGTCAGGTCTTTGCTGACGATGGCAAATGTCCTGGATTCAGGCGTTGGAACAGGGAGTTCGGTGCCAGGCGGGAAATATATTCTTACCCTGGCAATAATCATGTTGTCCATGCTCATCATTCGTTCACCAGCCACATATCGGCTTCTTCAAACATCTCTTCCAGCATACGGTTAAGTCGTTCTTTTTCGGTCTTTGTGCTGTCGCTGTTTAATGCGTTAGCCTGCATTGGCTTAACTCTCACGTCGGCGTCGGGGAAGATCCGGTGTACGCGCTTTGTCAGCTCGTTAAGAATGATGTTTCTTGCGCCCGGTAGCTCCTCGACATTACGCTTGTCATAAATCAGTTCAACGAACATAAAAGCCCCCCGGAAAAACACTGTGATTGCATACAGTATTTTTACTGTAAAAATAAACAGTGTCAAGGTGAGCGGAGCGCGAAATGGTGATGTGTTTTTGTTACCATTAGTTACAAATAGAAAAACCCCAGACCGTGAGGTCTGGGGTTCTTTTAAAGTGCACGTGCACTTCACGTGTATATTTTTGTCTTTTCTCGGTCTGCGCACTGTCTGGTCAGTGTCCTTAAGTGGCTGTTTTTATTGCCGCTGTCCGGGCTGGCGTCCTTGTAATTGGTGGGGGAGCTGGTTGAGTTTGTTGGAGATTTTTGTTTTTTTCGCGAAGGGGAAGGCGCAAAAAGAGTGGCGATGATGTTGATATGGAAGATTGTTGGGAGCAGGATTCTCCGTGCTAGTTTAGGTTCTGGTGGACGCTACAGGCTTGTCGTTCGTTTCCGGAAGTGAGTGTTTCTGTCGGATAATTCACACTCTTGAATTTTCCAGACTGTAGGCCATGCTCATCTAATACACGTGAAAAACAATTACGTCATCTATCGCAGAAGGAGATACGGGTAGATGACCTTTGGTATAGCCAATGATGTCCCTTTAACAATAAAAGAGCACCATGCTTGAACTCCGTCCTAATTGCGAATGCTGTGATAAAGATCTGCCACCTGAATCAAAAGAGGCATACATCTGTTCATTCGAATGCACATTTTGCGTCGATTGCGTGACCCAACGGCTTAATGGCCAGTGCCCGAACTGCGGAGGGGAACTGGTGCGACGTCCAATACGCCCCGCAGCATCCCTCCTGCGACACCCTGCATCCAGTCAGCGTCACTATAAACAGTAGAGATGAAAATTATGTTCACACTTTGCTTATAACGGCCTTCGTACTCCTGCTAGCCGTCCTCGTAGCGCCAGAAGCAGGCGTTGCTAATATCATCCGAGGTAATCAATGGGGAACAGATCAAATACAATTAGTTATGCTATTTATAGATTTTCACTTTAATTGTTGTTGGTACCATTCTATTGGGGATGCATACCCAGTTAAGCGCAGTATCTTATTGTTGTACCTGCAAAATCAGGTGCCGGGATTGGAACCCTGAACTAACTTCATCGACGACATAAAAGCGAGTCAACGCAATTTCATGTCGTATGCACAGTCACCATCTCAATGGTGGGCTAGCGGGGGCATTGAAAGATGCGCCAGTATCGATGAGTCGGTCGTTCTAACCCCGTCTGGTTTAGCCACCAATGAGAGAGAAAATATCACTTATCGGAGGCTGCCACGATGGCGACACCCCTCACTCAAACTATCGTACCTGATTTCACCCACTGCGAGTTTTACTCCTTCGTTGAAGGCCGCGCCGTCCACCTTGGTGGAGAATGGCTCTCTCAAGCCGGATTTATCGACGGCATGCCCGTTAAAGTCCGCGTGATGAAAGATTGCATCGTGATCACCCCACAGAACACCCGCGAACTCTGGGGCTGTATTGAAGGCATGAGCATCGCGCACATCAATCAGCGCAAATTGAAGGCATGGCTGAAAACCTTTCCGGGGGCGTTGAACGATAGTGGGGATATTCTGGCTATTAAGCGGAGTAAATCGGGCGGGAAGTTTTGACGACATGTGGATCGACGTCAAGGTTTGAGCAGAAGGAGTATGTGAGGTTCCTGATGGTTATGGGTTTTCTTTCTGCTTTGTACTAGAAACGGAAGCTGATGGCTTCGTTTAGGTATTATCCTTGGCTTATATGGTAATGGCAGAGGTCTGACAGCCAGTGACACTCGATCTTTTTATCGAACCACTCAAACAATATTAGATGAAAATTTCACTTATGGATTTATCGAGGGAAACTACATTACTACCAAGCGAGCCGGAGGAACGATACTAGAAAATTTTAACTCGGTGGTCAATTTTTGTGACCACTATATGGCATCGTTACGAAAAATCATACTTTATGACCTAAAAAATGCGTCTGATGTATCAGGAAGGTAGCCCTTTGATAACACAAAACCTCTGACATTTACCGTAGATTCTTCGATGAAGGAACGGTAGTATAGCTATTTAGGAAAATACAAACACTGAATGTCACTGCTGTAGTTGAAGTGAATAAGAGCGCTTAAGATTAAGTTGAGAAAAAATGAAACTACTTAATAAGAAGTATTACAATCTCGAACCTAAACCAGAGTACCTTAAGGACTCATTTATTTTGGGGCTAGCTTGGAAAAAAACAGATCGTTTTGTCAGAACTCATAATTGGTATGCAGACCTTTTAGCATTAGACAAGTGTGCATTTGATATTAGTGATGAGGTTGCTAATTGGTCAAGTGATGTTGCAAGTAATACTCTATTTATGAGCGATATTGAGTTAATACCAGCTCCAAAAGGATCAAGTTGGTTCTTTAATAAAGGGAGGTGGACTACTAATAAACATGATCGAAAACTAAGACCTTTAGCTAATATCGCTATTAAGGACCAGTCTTTTGCTACAGCAGTAACCATGTGTCTTGCTGATGCGATAGAAACGAGACAGAAAGACTGTTCATTGCATGAACTTGGCTATGCTGAGCATGTAAAGAAAAAGGTTGTTAGTTACGGAAATAGACTTATCTGTGATTGGGAAAATGAAAGGGCAAGATTTCGTTGGGGAGGCAGTGAGTATTACAGGAAATTCTCTTCCGATTATCGAAGTTTTCTACAAAGACCTATATATATTGGTCGGGAAACTGTAAATAAAATTAGTGGGATTGATGAAGTATATATTATTAGTTTGGATTTGAAAAATTTTTTTGGGTCAATAAAAATAAATACTCTTTTAGACAAACTTAAGAAAATATCTTCTGAACATTATGGTTCTAAAATTATAAATGGGGATGAATTTTGGAATATAGCGAGTAAAGTTTTAAAGTGGAAGTGGTCTGAAGACTCTTTATCTTTAGCTAAAGATTTGGATATAGAAGAAAACGTTGGACTCCCCCAAGGTTTAGCATCTGCTGGAGCTTTGGCTAATGCATATTTAATTGATTTTGATGAAGCTTTAACCACTAAACTTCGTGCTGAGATAGATGGTGGCCAAATTATACTTCATGATTATTGTCGATATGTCGATGATATTAGATTGGTGATTTCAGGAGAGGCGCTAACAGATGAAGAAATTAAGAAATCTATTCATGAGTTAGTTCAACGAGTTCTCGATAAAACATTAGAACAAAATGAGTCAGATAACAAACAATATTTAAAGATTAATGATAGGAAAACTTATGTATTGAGACTTTCAGATATTGATAACGGAAGTGGACTTACAAATCGAATCAATGAAATCCAGAATGAAGTAGGAGTTTCGAGCATCCCAGAACGTAATGGACTCGATAATAATATACCGGTGCTTCAACAGATATTACTAACTGAACAAGATGATTTTTTAGATGATTCTGATGGTTTGTTTTCTGGGTTTAATAGTGACAAGTCGATAAAAGTAGAGTCTTTACGTAGATTTTCCGCCCATAGGTTGGAAACAAGTTTGGCTAAAAAAAGCAAGCTAATTTCACCTAGGGAAAGAAAACAGTTTGATAATGAATCAGCACTGATTGCAAAAAAATTATTAAAATCTTGGTTGAAAGATCCATCAATTATGGTTATTTTTCGAAAAGCGATAGCCATTAATCCTAATCTAGATGCTTACAGAACCATTCTGGATATTATTTTTCCAAGAATACAGCGTAATAGCGATAAATGTGATAAATATATCATGTTATATCTTCTTTCTGATATATTTAGAAGCATCGTTGATATCTATCGAAAACTATCCCCAGAGTATATATCTGATTATCAGAAATTGATAAGTGAAGTTACAACATTTGCCCATAAACTTCTTTCTTGTAAATCCGTTATTCCAAACTACGCATATCAGCAAGCGCTATTTTATCTTGCAGTGATTAATAAGCCATTTATAGCTAGTAATAAATCTTCTTCTGATCTTTCAAAGCTTCAACATGTTCTAATTAAAAAACATTTGGAACCGTTGAGTCGTAACGATGGATACTTATTTGAATTATCTGCTCAGATTAGTAAAGATTACCAAGCAAATGTTGCCTTTCTACTTTCTCATATAAATAGTAATGATGCTGTAGACTCCATTGTCGCGAAGTTTGCATTCAGTGGTGGTAAGTTTTGGAATGTACTATGGAAAGAATTTGTTAGGGCGCAAGATAAAGTTAGGATTAACAAATTTAGGTGGGCTATACCAAAAAATGAGTCAAAACCAAATGGTTTGGAGCAGTATCTTTCATCAGTGATCAGTTTCAAGGATAATCCATTTAAATACGAGCATGCACTTCTCAAACTAGGTATAGCATTAGTTAATCTTTTAGAGGATACAGAGAAAAGCGTATGGCAACGTAATGGAAAGCAGTATTCTCCACATGAAATAAAAGTGAAATTAGACGGTCATTCAGTATCATGGACTGAATTATGGCGCTCAAATGCTATTATTTCGTGCTCGATAGATAAAATAGCCAAAGACCCGCGCTATGAAAGTCCGAAGTGGTTGGTAAAAGATAAACAAAACCTAAATAATGATGAAAGAAAAATTTATTGGGTTTGTAGTGTGCTAAGAAGTGCTGCTTTAGGCGATGTAGATTATACCCAGCGAAATGATTTAAGGCTCGAACTAGATAATTATCGTGGTATCCATTCTCAATTTTACAAGCGACGTATGGGGATGTTGCATACACCTGAGTCGATAGTGGGTTCATATGGGACTATAACTGATTGGTTTGCAAGTTTTCTTCAGCATGGATTACAATGGCCAGGTTTTTCTTCTTCATACATAAACCAAGAAGATATATTATCAATTACTAGCCTTGGTGATTTTAAAAAATGCTTGTCGGAAAGGTTAGTATATTTAAATGCGCAAATTTGCACTTCATCTAATGTTCCAACCTTACCCACTGTTGTCAGAAGACTTGAATTGGCTTCTAACTACTTTAGAATTGTTACGGTTCAGCAATTATTTCCTAAGGATAATGATTTTCACCCTTCTGATGTGACTCTGGATAATCCTGATGTGCGTTGGAAGCACAGAGAACATCTTGCGGAAATTTGTAAGCTAACGGAACAGACATTAAATGCAAAACTTAAAACTGATTCTAGAGATTATACAAGCACTGCTGATCTTATTGTCTTTTCAGAATTGGCAGTTCACCCAGAAGATGAAGATATAGTAAGGGCATTGGCGTTTAGAACAAGATCAATCATTTTTTGCGGTTTTGTGTTCTGTGAACAAGATGGTCGAATAGTTAACAAAGCTCGCTGGATTATTCCAGATTCTTCAGAGTCTGGGACTCAATGGCGTGTTCGAGATCAAGGGAAATATCATATGACCAGTGGTGAAGTGACTCTAGGTGTCCAGGGGTATCGGCCCACTCAACATATTATTTCTATTGAGGGTCACCCCGAAGGACCATTTAAATTAACTGGTGCGATTTGTTACGACGCGACAGATATAAAACTTGCTGCGGATTTGAGAGATTTGACTGATATGTTTGTCATTGCCGCACACAATAAAGATGTAGACACATTTGATAATATGGCTTCAGCTCTACAATGGCATATGTATCAGCATGTTGTTATTACGAACACTGGAGAATATGGTGGTTCAACGATGCAGGCTCCCTACAAAGAGAAACACCACAAATTGATTTCTCATGCTCATGGGACTGGTCAAATAGCAATTAGTACTGCTGATATAGATTTAGCAGCATTTAGACGAAAGATTAAAGAATATAAAAAAACCAAAACCCAACCTGCTGGGTTTAATCGAAAACATTAAGGGTTTACATGGAAACATTAGTTAAGTTAGCTACGATTGCTTCTCCATTTGTAAGTGCTGGGGTTGCTATTTGGGCAATTTTAGTTGCCAAATCAACTATCAGTGAAAACAAAGAAATCGCTAAGAAAACCATTGCAGATACGGCCTACCAGGCATATTTGCAACTAGCGATGGAGAACCCTCATTTTTCTAAAGGTTATAGTGCAGATTGTCGACAGGAGCGAGACCCTATGTATGACCAATATGTTTGGTACGTGGCCAGAATGATATTCTGTTTTGAGAAAATTATTGAGGTTGAAGGAAATTTAAAAGATAGCTCTTGGACGAATACGCTAGAAAAACATTTGAGGTTTCATTCTGAACATTTTAAGAAAACAAAAGTTGTTGAAGAGACACTCTATATTTCCCCAATTTTGGATCTTATAAAATGTGCGACTAACTAAGAACCTATTCTAAAAGGGGAGGGCACACAACAGGCCCACTGGAAATTGCAACATCCCAAGATAGTTTCTGGGGGGCTCTCCGTGGGCAGTAAGTGTCAAGAGCGTTGTTACCCCGGTAGGGCTGTAAACCATTTTGTGGGGCGGGTTTATATTGCGGGATAAATTTGGCATCGTGGCTTTAACTTCCGCTCTTCGATCAAAGTGGACCTGACAACCAGCTGGTTGGTCCGCTCTGTGCCAAGAGCGGACATTCTGCTGTTTATTTACACATTTAACCCTGAGCTCTTTGGACGTTAAGGTTATTCTGTCCATAATTTATATGTTCAGATTGTCATGTGGACGGTTCATATGTGTAAGATAATTACCCTGATATTGCTGCTCGCCTATACCGGAACTTTACAAGCTGCTGAATACTGCAAACTGAAGCAATATAGTGATGGTGAACTGGTTGCCAGAGAAAGTGTGTTGGTGATCGACAGGGGCGACTCATTCAGTGTCAGAACTAGCCAGACTTTATTTAACAGCCCATTACTTGAACATGGGTATGGCGTTGACCAGCAGGGCGTTGAATACCGGCACGGCACAATGCAGAGTGGGAAACTGTGGATCACTCTTTCTTGGTTAAAAATCAGCCTGCACATTGATTGCAATTAATCTCTGCTGTTCTCACCAGTTATTAACTGGTCGTAAGAGTCAATCTATCCACTTCAGTTATCAATAAGTTACGACTTAAGCCAAATAATCAAATCAACTATCCAGTTAAGAACGGTAACGATTACAACCAACCAGATCATTACCACCATGCAGCCTTTTACCACCGGCCCACCACTAAAAATCCACATTCCTGTACTCCGCTAGGTTCATTTTTCGAATGCATTGGACGTTCAGGCTGACCTGACCCAGTGATTACTGGAATTGTAAGTATCCCTGCAAAAGGAACCATTCACTTTAACAGATATGTCAATGTCCGCAGCTCGCTCACAGCAGATCTTCAGCTTAGGTAAGTTGCTCGCTTCGTGCCTGGGGCGGACATTGCTAAACTCAACGAGATATATGCAACCTGAATACGGAGCACTTAATGGTCACCACACATGTTTTCATCGCGGTCAGTCTTGATGGTTATATCGCTCGAGAGGATGGAGATATCGACTGGCTGTTGGAGCGCGATGACCCGACAGAAGATCATGGCTATGCCGAATTCATCGCGGACAAAGATTGGATAATTATGGGGCGAGGCAGCTATGAGAAGGTGCTGACTTTTGACGAATGGCCTTATGATCGACCCGTGTTGGTGCTTTCCCGGCAGCTAACCGATACCCCCGTGCCCGAGGCGCTGAAGGGGAAAGTGCAGTTTTCATGCCACACGCCAAAGGAAGTTCTTGCTGACCTGATGGAGAAGAACGTGCATCGGGTCTATATCGATGGTGGGCAGTTAATACAGTCGTTCCTGCGCGAAGGTCTGGTCGCCGATATCGTTATCACTACCGTTCCTGTCCTGCTCGGTTCGGGAAAACCGCTGTTTGGAGTACTGCCCCATGATATCGATTTGACGCTATTATCCAGCCGCAGCTTCCCTTCGGGTCTGGTGCAGTCGCACTATAGTACAGTGGCTTTTGAACAGTCTCAGTCGTGAGGGCTGAATTTGTCTACCGTTCCCCTAACCCAAATCCCATACTTCTCTCCCTTACCCTTAAAGGCCTTTAAAGGCCCTTTAGCGAGCTTTTGCGGGCGTAGCATTATTCGAGCCAAAGTTGGCTGAAATCCGGCCATCCCAGCGTATTTAAATCCCGCCAGGTAAATGACTTCTCGGTCGCAAATTCCATCCAGTGATGCAGCAAAGGAATGACATATCGCTGGTGGGTCATCTCATGGAAAATGGCGGCAATGGTGGCGAACGCCTGTTCATCATCGCTGTTCAGAATGGTCGGTAGCAGGGCGTTCAGGTTTTGTCGCTGGGCTTCAGGCAGTCGCGTAAACAGAGTGGTGGAAGCCAGCCATTCCAGAAACGCCGGAACCGAAAGGGTATCGAGCATAAAGTTGCTGAGCCAGATATCCGCAGGGGGGCGCGGCTGGCTGTTAAAGCTGTCAAATGCGTCGATCCGTATTTCGGCGCGAATATGCCAGCGCTCAAGCAGGATGCGAATCGCTCCGGCAAGCTCCACCAGTTCCGGCTGCTGAAAGGTGCTGATGATCACCGGCTGACGCAGGTTAAACGGCGCGGTGACCCCGCCAAAATCCACCGGGCGGTGGTTCCATTGCGGCAGCATGCCCTGAGCCACGGAGAGGATGCGCGCGTATTCGTCGGGAAGCTGCGTCTGGCTGAGGAGTTCGACAGGTTGCAGCAGGTAATTGATAAACTGTCTTCCGGCCTCATCCGTAAAGGCACCGTCACCGTCGAGCAGTACAAAGCAGCATCCCTGCTCCAGACTACGCTCGTTGAGCGGGCGGTCATCCTGCGCCTCCTCGCCCCGTAGCAGGGGGATAAAGCTCATGCTGATATGCTCCGGGGCCCAGGTGAAAATGGTGATCTCATCCAGTCCGGGCCGCGCCTGGTGCCAGTGTTGATTGCGCCGCAAAACCATAAAGTTGTCGCTGTGCTCCTGCAGGTGGAAAGCGCCGGTACAGCGGATGTGTCCGTGCTGGTAATCAAACAGCATCGTCGGCTGGGTGGCGAGCAGGCAGTCGAGCCGCCTGACCGGGTGATGCGTTTCAATCACCAGATGCCAGGGGGCGTCTGCGGTGATGGCTTTGATTGGGCTGAAAAGCGGGGCGAACTGCGGGCTCTGGCTGGCGGCGAGCAGGCAGCGCTGAACGGCGCTGGCATCCAGTTCGCTGCCATCGGCAAAGCGGGCGGTGGATTTCAGCCAGAACTCCCAGCGGGTAAAGTCGTCGTTGTGGGTCCAGTAGTGTGCGATATCGGGGACGATCCTGCCCTGAACGGCATCATAGCGCGTCAGCCCGCTCAGGCACTGGCGCAGGAGGTGGCGTTCGGTCCGTCGCAGGGGGACGAGCGGGTTAAGCGGATCCAGATTGCGATAGTAGGGGATGCGCACCCGCGTTTCGCTGCTTTTATCCTGTACCCCGAAGCGCCACAGGCTCAGGCGATCCAGCAGATACTTGTCGTTGCCGATAAACCGCAGCACGTTGCCGTAATCCTGTTTCTCCAGCAGCTTAGTGACATTCTGGCTGAACAGCTTTTCCGGCGAGGTTAACAGGTGGAGCCGTGAGCGCTTACCGCGCCCGCGCTGCGGCTGCCAGTCGAGCCATTTTTCCTGATGCATCTTTTTCAGCGCAATTCGGCAGTTACGCACCGAACAGCCGAAGATGGCGGCGATCTCCTGCATCTGTAATTCGTGTGTCTGACATGCGCCGTAGCGGGCGTGCAGCCTGCGAAAATGCGCCTCGAAGATACTCATATGATGACCTCCCGCCGAACGTGATTTCCTCTTTTATCCCTTTCTGACGGTTTCCGGCGTGATTACCCTCATAAATTTTCCGGTTTTAAGCGAAAACCGGAAATAACTTTCGTCTTTGATTGCTGTTTTTTTAATCACCTCCGGTTCGGATACTGAAGGTGTTCGGAGCAGAACCTGCTGTTGTGCGAATCCCTGTCATAAAGACGCGCTCAGGAGATCGAGATGAAAAGATTCAACCTTCTGCAAATGTTACAAAGCATCGGGCGATCGTTAATGATCCCCATTGCCATGCTGCCTGCCGCCGGTATTTTGCTGGCCTTCGGCGTCAGCTTTCAGGATCCCAATATTGTCGCCAGCCTGCCGTTTCTCGGCGCTGACTGGCTGGTTCACGTGCTGAAGCTGATGGCAGAAGCGGGCAGTGCGATTTTCGCTAACCTGCCGCTGCTGTTTGCGGTCGGCGTGGCGGTAGGGCTTAGTGACGATCAGGGCATTGCCGGGTTGTCGGCGATCGCCGGGTTTCTGATTATGAACGTCACCATCGGCCAGTTTCTGGGGATCACGCCCGAGTCGGTGGCGCAGGTGCGTGACTACACTATGGTGCTGGGCATCCCTTCGCTGCAGACCGGCGTGTTTGGCGGCATCATTATCGGGATTATCGCCGCCTGGCTGTATAAACGCTATTACCGCATCCAGCTTCCTTCGTGGCTGGAGTTCTTCTCCGGCAAGCGATTTGTGCCGATAGTGACCTCCTTCGCCGCGCTGTTTGTCGGGCTGGTGATGGCGGTGGTCTGGCCGCCGGTTCAGCATCTGATTAATGGCCTGTCGAATACCATGACGGTGCAGGGCCCGGGCGTGTCCGCCTTCCTGTTCGGTTTTGTCGAGCGGCTGCTGATCCCGTTTGGTCTTAACCATGTCTGGTGGCCGACGTTCTGGCTGCAGTTTGGCGAGTACGTGAACAAAGCCGGGCAGGTGGTGCATGGCGACCAGCTTATCTTCTTTGCCCAGTTGAAAGATCAGGTGCCGATTACCGCCGGAACCTTTATGGCCGGGCTGACGCCCATCAAGATGTTCTGTATTCCGGCGATTGCGCTGGCGATCTACCGCTGCGCCAGCCCGGAAAACAAAGCGCGGGTGAAGGGCATTATGCTCTCTGGCGCGATCACCTCCATTGTCTGCGGTATCACCGAGCCGATTGAGTTCTCCTTCCTGTTTGTTGCGCCCGTGCTGTATGGCATTCACGCCGTCCTGGCGGGGCTGGTGTTCCTGCTGATGGAGTGGTTCAGCGTACACATCGGGCTCTCTTTCTCCGGCGGGCTTATCGACTATCTCTTCTTTGGCGTTCTGCCGCGCGCGCCTCACTGGTACATGGTGTTCCCGGTCGGGCTGGTGATGGGAGCGCTGTACTACGTCCTGTTTACCTTTGCCATTCGCCGCTGGAATTTGCTGACGCCGGGGCGTGAAGTCGAAGAAAGCACTGTGGCGCAGGAAAACGAACAGAATGACCTGGTGAGCGGCATCATTCTGGCCTATGGCGGATTGGGGAATATGACCAGCATCGAAGCTTGCATGTCACGTCTGCGCATTGACGTAACGGATAAGACGCTGGTGGACAAAGCGCTGCTGAAACAGCTTGGCGCGGCGGGCGTCGTCGAGGTCGGGAACAACATTCAAAGCGTCTTTGGCATGAAATCCGATCGGCTGAAAGAGGCGATCCGCGCAGCTAACGCGTATACACAGGAGGCAAAATGAAACAGCTACACCACAGCGGCCTGCCGCTGTATCTCGATGATGATGGCGTAATGGCGCTGAAACCGCCGCTAAACTATCTCGGCTTTGGTCGCAAAAGCGCCGGGCAGATGGCGGTGGTTTTACCGGAATTCACCGAAGCGCAGCGTGATGAACTGGCTTACGATGTTTATCGCGGGCTCAGCTTTGCGGAGGATCAGGAACGGCTTGCTGCCGACCAATACCAATATGACATCACCATCATCATGCCGGGAACGATTGGCAAGGAGCGCAAGAAAACCAGCGGTCATTACCACGGTTATAACGACACGCGGCGCAACACCCATCCGGAAGTGTATGAGGTGATTAAGGGCACGGCGGCATATATCCTGCAAAAGTCGCCGGATTTTGCCGTCGCGCCGCAGGAGCTGGTGGTAGACGATCTTATCGTGGCCGTCGTGAAGGAGGGGCAGAGCATTATCGTGCCGCCGAATTATGGCCACTGCTCCATCAATATTGGCGACGGGCCGCTGGTGTTCAGCAACCTGGCCTATAAACCCTGCGCGGTTCACTACGACACGGTGCAGTTTTACCACGGTATGGCCTGCTACATCGTGAAGGAGAACGGGCAACTGTGTGTGCGCAAGAATCATTACTACCCGCATATTCCGCGCATCAAATTCGCCACCGTCAAAGAGAACCCGCATCTTGGCATCACCTTCGATACGCCGCTTTATCAGCGCTACCGCGCCGCGCCGGAACGTTTTCACTTTCTGGGGCATGTCGATAACTATGTCCGGGAAATCATGGGGATGCTTGAGTATCAGGATAATTTATTCCCGCTCTGTCAGGAGGACGCATGATGGAAACGCAATCTGTTGCAGGCGTCGCCTGTACTGACCTGTATCAGGCGATGGCGCGGATTGATGGTGCTGCGCTGGCGCGTCTGGAGCAGGCCATCGCTGACGCGAACGTGATATTTGTTTTTGGTGCAGGGCGTTCGCTGTTGATGCTGAAAGCTTTTGCGATGCGCCTGATGCATATTGGCCTGAAGGTGCATGTGGTCGGCGATGTGGTGACGCCTGCGCTGCAAGAAGGCGACCTGCTGCTGCTGGCCAGCGCATCGGGTGAAACGGCTTCGCTGGTGAATGTGGCTACAAAAGCGAAGACGCTGGGCGGCACAGTGGCCCTGCTGACCATTTTCCCCGAGTCCACGCTGGGGAAACTGGCGAAGGTGGTGATCAGGATCCCGGCCTATACCGACAAACTGCCGAATGGACCTGAGAATGTGAAAGGTATTCTGCCCGGCGGCAGCCTGTTTGAAGAGGCGGTCATGGTGCTGGGCGACGCCATGATTGTGAATCTGGCCCAGTCGACGGGATATCGCTTAACCAAAGGTTTTGCGCTACACGCCAACCTCGAATAGTCATTCGATACAAGGAAACCAACATGAAATTACAGCTTGCCCTGGACGAGTTAACCCTGCCTGAAGCGCTGGTATTTATTGATAAGGTGGTTGAGGACGTTGATATTATTGAGGTGGGAACCCCCTTTCTTATTCGGGAAGGTGTGAACGCGATTAAAGCCATTAAAGAGAAATACCCGCATAAGGAAGTGCTGGCGGATGCGAAAATTATGGATGGCGGCCATTTTGAGTCGCAGATGCTTTTCGACGCCGGGGCAGATTATGTCACGGTGTTAGGCGTCACCGATGTGCTAACAATCCAGTCCTGCATTCGCGCAGCGAAGGAGGCTGGAAAGCAGGTGGTGGTGGATATGATCTGCGTCGACGATCTGCCCACGCGGGTTCGCATGCTGGAAGAGGCGGGCGCGGATATGCTGGCGGTACACACCGGCACCGACCAGCAGGCGGCAGGGCGCAAGCCGATTGATGATTTGATAACGATGCTGAAGGCGCGCCGGAAGGCCCGGATTGCGGTGGCAGGTGGCATCAGTAGCCAGACGGTGAAGGACTATGCGCTGTTAGGCCCGGATGTGGTGATTGTGGGATCTGCGATCACGCATGCGGCGGATCCGGCAGGTGAAGCGAGGAAGATTTCGCAGGTGTTGTTGCAGCATCACTGAGGTGAAGGCGCAGGTGAATCTGCGCCTGATTTCACACTTTTAAAGTTATGAGCCGGAGGTTGTCGAAACTATTAAGCAGGTTCTTCCAGATCGAACCTAACAACGTAAGCACAAGGGGACATTTCACTATTAGTGTAAAGATCTTGAGCATGTTTTACAAATAGATTGCATGGCTCTCCATCTTTTCCATACTGTACAAGATAAAAATAATAGTTTTTACTGTGGTTACTTAAATTAGAAACGGTGAGTTCATTTCCTGAGAGGAAAAAACGGAATGCTCCCTCTTTTCCATCCCGGCCAATTGATTTAACTTCGATGTATCGCTCATCACCTGGGGCATTAAAAGAAAGAAAGTCGTAACCATAAGTTGGACGATTACGGCGATCATCTATTTCCTCAGCTAGTTTTGAATAGCCGAGACCGATTAGGCGGTTTTTCTCCCAGTTTAATGCATATTCTTCGCTTTTTTTGCCTATTAAATCACGATTTTCCGTTATTTCTACGAAATTGACTTCGGGATGGTTTCTTTTTTGTGGTTTTTTAACTATCACAGCAGGAGCGCTGCTAAGATCCTTACGTATGAACTGGGCATAAAGGAAGGACATATATTTTGGATTGCTCCAGTTTCGGGTGATTTTATGCTCTAGTTTTTTCTTGAATAACAAATGTTGATATTTACTAATAAACTGTTGCTCTTTTATACCCATTTCCATAGCAATATCTTTAAGATGATCTTTGCTGCAAATGTTTATAAAGTGTTCTGGGAAGTAAAGGCTCAATATTTTAGCCTTAAACATTTGGGATAGGGGGTTCTCGTCAATCGCTCTAAAATCTAATTCTTTCCCTGACTGTATTAGGTCTAGTAAAGCGTCTTTAACATTAGCGAAAACTTCTTTATTAGTACTATCATCATCGCCAAATTTCTGAGTAAAACGATAGCGGACGGTTGGATCTGATTTTGATTTTCCATAATAAATACCAAATTTGAGCGCCGTCGCACCTTGCATATTTGCCCATGTTCTGGTTTTTACTTCAACATAAGCACAAAATGAAGCTGTACCTTTGCCGATGACATAGTCATCAAGCGTCATTTTTTTTAGGCGATTAAGGGGGTAAAGTTGCAGAAATTGGCCGCGAGCACTTAGGGCATTATCTTCTTTGGCTGTATCGTAATCTTTTTCAAAAACACGAAGAATATCATTAAAATTTGTAGGGAGGGACATAATAGCTCTTCTTAAAATGGTTTTTAAAGGGACATTATGAAACTCCAGCATTATAATTTGCTTGGGATTTTTTTGAAATACTTGTTGACTATTATTGGCGCAATAAACATAGATGAGAGGTTTAGCATGATACTATTGGCAGGAAGGTGAAAAAGGTCATAGCCATAAAATACCTCAATTCACTTTAATGACTAAAAAACATACAATCGTGTGTGGGGTTTTGTTGCGGCAGGATGGAAAACATTAATATATCTGCGGGCCAAAGCCTGACGAGTGGATAGACCAGTGAGTAGAATTAGCAAAATCATATGGAACTGGCACAGGGAGCTGCCCTGCGCCGTTTGATTATAGATTTTCAGGTTTCCCGCTCTCCAGACTGCGATGCACCGCCTCGCAGATCCGGCTGACTGCCAGTCCGTCTTCTGCCATTACCGGGTACGGTGATTGGTTCCTGACGGCCCGTACAAAATCATTAATCGGATCGATACCAAAACCGCTGGCAACGCCGTTGCGGTAGTTGATGAAATAGCTGTTGGGTGTGAGCGTCATGCCCGGCGTGGTGATTTCCAGCCCGCGATGCTGTGAAGTGCTGCGGATATAGGTTGCCTCGCAGAGAATATCGATGCGCCCGTCATTGTCCTTCGGAAAGCCTTCCGGCAGCACCCACGAGTTTTCCACCACCCACGAACTGCCGTCGGCCATCGTCAGCAGGCTCTGCACGCTATCGAAGGTATCGAGACCGCATTCGACCATCAGGCGCTTCTGTCCGACGGCGTACACCGACACCACCTCCTGGCCGGAAAGATGGCGCACCAGGTCAAAACAGTGGGAGCCGAGAAACCACACCGGGGAGCTTGCGCCCGCCCAGTTCAGCCACTCCGTCGGCACGCTGATGACATCATCCATGCTGATATGGCCGCGCAGGATGCGCCCGACTTCCGGCTTCTCCAGTTCAGCTTTGATGCGCATCACTGCCGGGTCCCAGCGCTTGTGGAAATCGACGCCGACCAGCAGGCCACGCTGCTGCGCCATCTCCACGATAAGCTCACACTCGCGTACCGAGGTGGCGAGCGGTTTCTCCGCCAGCACATGTTTGCCGTGTCGCAGGGCGGTGAGGATGGATTCGGTGTGGTACGGGTCCGGCGTCGCCACCGAGACCACGTCAATGGCTTCCTCCTGCAGCAGGATATCCAGCCGGGTATAGCCGATGACGCCGTAGGTCATGGCGAGGTCGTCGCAGCGTTCTGTGTCGGTGTCGCAGATGGCGACCAGTACCGTATCCGGGTTATGGCGGTACGCATTCATATGGTGTTTACCGTAGATACCCGCGCCGACCACGGAGGCTCTGATTTTGTTCATCATTGAGTCCTCAGAATAAGCCCAGGGAAAACAGCCAGCCGACTATTACCGCAAGCGGTCCGGTCAGTTGTCTCGACAGCAGAAACGCGGGGACGCCCTTCGCTATGGTCTCCGGCTTCGCCTCCTGCATGGAAAGACCGACCGGGACAAAGTCGCAGCCGACCTGCACGTTAATGGCAAACAGCGCGGGCAGGGCGAAGGCCGGGGATATCGCGCCTGCGCCAATCTGCGTGCCTATCATCACGCCAATCACCTGCGAGATGGCCGCGCCTGGCCCGAGCACCGGGGAGAGGAAGGGTATGCCGCAGATGAGCGACAGCAGCACCAGTCCCCACAGCGAGTTCGCCAGCGGCGTCAGGGCATGGGCAATCAGGCTGCCGAGCGCGGTCTCCTGCACCAGTGCAATCAGCAATGAGACAAAGGCCATAAACGGGATAACGTTACGCAGCGACACGTCCACCGCCTCACGGCTGGCGGCGAACAGCAGGGCGATAACGTGGCCGACGGCTGTACCTGTCTTTTCAACCATGCGTACCAGTTTTTCCGCGCCACGTGCAGGTGGTGGCGTGCTGATAACCCGTGGTGCAGCGACAGGCACGGACTCCGGTTCACCGTCCGGGGCTTCGGCGGTATCCACCAGAACCAGTTGCTCCGGGGTGACGCCGGAAACGTAGTTCTCTTCGGTAATAAACTGCGCCAGCGGCCCGGCGCGCCAGGTAGGCAGCACGTTGATGGTCGGAATACCTTTCTGCGGGTACAGGCCGCAGCGCAGGGACCCGGCGCAGTTAATCACCACGCACAGGATGTCGTTATCCGGCGGAATATCGGCAAAGCCGTTCACGATTTCCGATTCGGTGAGCGCGCCGATTTCTATCGCCACTGGATGAATCTCGCGTCCGGTCAGTGACAGCACCTTTTTGCCGCTGGCGACGGGTAGCCACAGCCCCTTGCCGTAGCCGCCGGGACCGGGAGGAATAAGCACCGTATTCATGGGCTTCCCTCCGCAATCATCAGTTCTCCGTGCAGGGCTGAGAGCAATGGCACCGGGCCGGAGAGATGGACCACGCCGGGATGGAAGGCATTCAGGCTGCCGTCAAATTTCATCGTCAGATGGCCGAGCTCAAATAGCGACTGCTGTGCTTCTCTGCCCACAGCCGTAATGAGGTAGCTGTATCCGGCCAGCAGCAGGGTATCGCCCGGCAGAATAAACAGATTCTCTTCCTGCATGCCCGGCTCCAGTGACAGGGAGTAGTCCAGACAGTCCTTCGGCCCGTTGCTGTCGAAGGTGATGAGCATTTTGTCGGTGAGGCCGTCGGCGACAAACAGGCCGATGGCGACGATACGCGCGCAGTAGGTCATCATGGTTCGTTCCCCCGTTTGCTGAGCCGCAGGAACAGGTACTCGGTGATAATTCCACGTATCAGGCCAATCAGCATGGCGGCAGCGATATAGCGCAGCGCCAGCGAGGTGACGGGCAGGCCGAGCGCCTTAATCCCGGCGGCGACGCCGAGCCAGACGAACAGCTCCGACGGCACCACGTGGGGAAACAGGCTGGTGAGCGGATGGGCGGTAGTGCCGAGCGCATCCTCATAGCCGGGCTTGCTCTTCTCAGGTAAGAGTTTCCCGAGCGTCAGCGCGCCGGGGCTGCTCATAAAGAACCAGCCGAGTACCGGCAATACGCCGTAGGTGAGAATGCGTGAGCGACCGAGCAGGGCGGCGACTTTCTCCATCCGTACGGTGCCGACCAGCTTCATCAGGAAGTTGATGGCCAGCAACAGGCAGATGAGCATCGGGATAAGTCCGGTCATCATGTCGAGGAAGATTTTGCCTGCGGCCTGGAACAGGTGGATAAAGCCTTCAGCCAGGGAGACCAGAAACATGGCGGCCTCCTGTCATCAGAGTGATGGTGGTTTCAGTGTGCATAAACAACTCTCCTGTCAGGTGTCGTTGGTTAATGCGTCCTGCCACTCACAGCGCGGGTCGTTATGTCCCGGAGTTATCGGTTGTTGTCATGGGATGAAGCGGTTTACGGGGTTCACGTTTGTTACTGGAATTGAGGTAACGGCCGGGCCAGATTTCTGACGGATGCACGTCGAGCGCGATGGCAATCAGCCACTCGCCTTTCGGCCACGGGCGCGTAAGGGTATTCGACAGCGTTGACGAGGCCAGTCCCGCTTCCCGCGACAGTTTCGCCAGACTGGTACCGCGCTTGTGTAAGGCGGCAACGATGTCGGCGGGGTGCCAGTCTTTGGTTGTTGACTTTTTCATCGGTTTTCTCTTTTTAACCGTGATAAATCACGCAATTCTTGAATATTGCTCTAAATGTAATCAAAATTCAAGTAATACATGAATAGGTAAGGGAATGCCTGAAGATGGTTGCTGCCCAGAGAGGGATAATTCCTGCATGTTCAGGGGCAGGGTGGCGATCGTGATTGGTAAAAGATTAAAGATTTCAAGAGTCAGGGCTGATCTGACGCAAGCGGAACTGGGTGTTCTCGCAGGGCTGGATGAAGAATCCGCAAGCGCGCGGATCAGTTCATATGAAAAGGAAGTCCATGCACCCGATTTCAAGCTTGTCTGTAAGCTGGCGGCAGTGCTTGATGTACCGGAAGCGTATTTTTATGCTGTTGACGATGATTTAGCTGAATTGATTCTTCAATATCATCGGTTTAAAAAGAGTAACCCCGGTAGCACTTTATTATTATCACCAAATAATTAAAAATGATATGAAGTAAATATTTGAGGGATCAGCATGTCAGGCAGAAAACAGCACTATATACCACAGTTATTCCTGCGCGGGTTTCTCATATGCCAGCAATCTGGGCAGACACACGTTTATCGCAGAGATAAAATGTTCATATCTAAAACTGATAGTGTGGCAGCACAAAGGGATTTTTACTCTAAGCCAGCAAATGATGCAAATAAAACTCTTGATGATAAACTGACGGATTATGAAGGTAGATTAGGGGAATTGCTTCGCATATTGCGGGAAAAAAACGTTGGTACTGATGTCGAGGCATCTATTGCTGCAGAAGTAATTGCACATTTAACACCTAGAAGTAAAAGCCTTCGTAGCATATTTGGCCATGGCACACAAAAACTTATCTCTGACTTAGCTGATGTAATATCTGATAAAACGTTGATGATATCTCTGTTAGGGTTGGATGAACCTACAACAAATAAAAAATGGAGTGAACATATAGCATCATCTTTCAATAGTAATCCGGAAATAGCTAAATCCTTTGAGTTTGTTTCGGAGGAAATTGGCATTCCAAAAGATTCGATAGAGCGAATGCTATTTATGAGTGCAAAAGAAAGTTTTTTAGGTGATGCAAATCCATTTTACTTTCAATTACAGCCCTTGTTCACTCAACTTCTTACTGGTACTGAGGATGCTATTAGTTATGGCCATAAAAAGGTACTTAATAATGGTGTTGTTGTAGAGGCTCGGAAGCAGTCTCTCGAATCCTTATTATGGCGTATTTTCCCTGCCCCCCAGGAAGGGGCGATTATGCCGGATTGCATAGCTATTGGTTTTGATGAGGAAGAAGGTGTTTACCTTCCCTATATTATGGCATCCTCTATTTCTACTGTCATCATGCCTCTTACTTCCGAGAAACTACTTGTTGGAGTTCGAGCGAGTAATATCAATGTTGACCTATCTAGATTCAACGATGATGCCTCGGAGTGCAGTGATGAATTATTTATTGCTGCATCATCTGCTCATGAATATTTACGTAAAAATATTGGTGAACGATGGAAAAATAGAATGGATAATATTGTCCATGACACATTGGATACTTTATGTGAACATAAGGGCTATGATAATTTAAATGTTCCGGAAAGTATCTCTTGTCCTTCATTTAGCTATCAGATTGCTTTTAATGATTGGCTTAGTGATGATATTGAGCATATTAATGAGGTAGTTCAGGGGGTTGTGGCAAAACTAAGCCAATGGTTGGATCTTTCACGATTGGATGGAATTACATATGCGTCTAATTTTGAAAAGGCACTTGAAGATATCGAACGTAGTTTTGATGGAAATGAAACTCCAGAAAGTGAAGCGGATTACCTTGCTCAAGGTGGTGCTGCTCTTTTAGTCAAGCGGGATGGGAAAATAAAAGTACGCATTGTCTTTCATCAAAATTATGCTCATGCTTTAGCTGGAGAAGATCTGCAAAATAGGGAGGTAGCTATTCATCTTCTTGTTTCCTCATTATTTATTGTTCATACAATTAATCACTTTGAGTATGTACTTCCAGAGTTCCTGCTGGAGCCCGTAATGATGAACAATCATCCAGCTGTTATGCATTGCGCTATGCGAAAGGCTCTGCGTGCCTATTATTATGCTTTTGCAAGTGCAGAATTTGGAGCCGAAGAATTATTAGAACAGGAGTTTTCACATTACGCAATTAGAGCCCTTGATTCGAATTTTTCTAAGATAGTTAGCGCAAAAGAAGAACATAAAATAGACAACAATCATTCAAAATTTTTTAGTACTGTGCATGCTGCAGTAGCTGATATTTTGATTGCTATGGCTCGATTAATCGGCCATTTACAGGGAATAAATAAATCACCGTTACTAAACTCTGATACTGATGTAGGTGCAGCAATCGCCGCACGTGAACTTACTGGGTGGGTGGATGTGTTTGCACATGATCTTGAACGATTCTGGAAGCAACCATCTTGGATTAGAGAGGACTTATATGCACTAAACGTCCATGTTGAACGCTTGTTGTGGCCTCATGGGATTTTCCTTTTTTCGTCAGATAGTGATCAAGGGACGATGATTTTATCTGTATGACTCTATGAAAATAACTATTCGCAGCACCATATCGTTTGTAACTAAACAAACTAATTAGTGGCTCTGGAAATTGATGTCTTTTTTATACGTTACAAATCAATCTATACCGAGCTATTTTACCCTTTTAGAGCAAGCCCGTTCTCCTTTATTCTCCCTTCCTTTCAGCCTTTGCTTTTGCCGTCCCTTTCCGCCATTTTCACTCCTACTGTTTTTGAGGTGGTACGGGTGGGACAAGTGGTACAACCGCGCCAGCCGTGGCTTTGCGCTGTACCACCTGAAAAATGCCAGTCTGAAAAGTGGGACAGATTCAGCAGCGGCTGTCCCACCCTGTACCACTTATTTTAAACCAAATTCTCTAAGGTGGGACGCTGTAACCAGCGCCAGCCCTGCGTGTACCACTTGTCCCACCCGGTACCACCTTTTTTTAAGACACGCGAGACTGCACTCAGATACTGAGAATGCGGGAGGTGAGCCGGTAGACCCTGGCTTTGCCGATCTCCGGCAGGCGAACCTGCGACTGGTATTTCCCGTCACTGCCGGGCAGCAGGCAACCAACTTCCTGGCATAACCTGGCCGCTTTTGCCGGGCTGAATCCCCGGCACATTTCCCGCCAGCCTTCCGGCAGAATGAAGAACAGCGTGTTTTCCTCGCCCGTCAGCGGATCTTTTTCCACCCGGCGAAAGCCCACCATATTCAGCGGGCGGTCCGGGCCATCCCATGAGGCAAAGCGGCTGTACTGGTACGCGGTGATGAACCGCTTGATCTGCGCCAGCACGCCTTCATCTTCCTGGTTGGCAATATGGCCGCGTTCGTTCAGCCAGGCGTGCAGGCAGATCTGCACCGCCTCATACGCCGTGCCTTCCTGCCAGCCCGTGATGCCGTGCAGCGTCGCCATCTCTCCGGCCACCGCCAGCAGGGCAAATCGGGCCACGATACGCTGTACCTGGTTTCCGGCGTTCTCAGGCATCAGGGCGGTCTGGTAGCGGCGAAGTAACTCTCTTGCCAGGGCGGTGCTGGCGTCCAGGTCGCGGGTGAGGAAGGTCAGCCAGGCACGAAAGGCGGTGCCGTGGAAGCGGGCCACCCGGTCGCAGAGAGCATCGGCGAACTGCTGGCCGCTGGCGAAACCGTGCAATTGCTCAAACGCGCCATGCTGCCCGGTGTCGCTGGGGATTTGTACCATGCGCACGCCCATTCCGGCGTAGAGGCGCTCCCCGGCGCGTTCGGTATGTTCCGCCAGCGACAGCTCCCCGGTGGAGAACAGCAGCAGCGTCCAGTGCCTGCGGTTGCGTACTTCGCCGTCGGTACGGGCGCGCCCCTTGCCCTGGCCGTTCGCCAGCATATAGGCAATCATCCCGGCTTCCCGTGGGTCCACTTCGCGCAGTTCATCAAGCGGCAGCAGGGCATCGTTGTGGCGACTGGCAATTCCCTCCAGCGCATTCCCGGTGGCACGCCAGGAGTGCCAGTAATCCGTGCCGCCACAGACGGAAGCGGCCACCTTCATCACCGTGGTTTTGCCGTCGGTGGACTCACCGCGCAGATGAAAGCCTCCGCCACCCGTTCCGGTCAGGCGCAGCAGCGGGGCGGCCAGCGCACAGCAGACGGCAAAGACCAGACGCGAGTTACCTGCACAGAGCACGGCGACCTGCTCCTGCCATTCCGCCAGCGTACCGGCCTGCGCAAAGCCGCCGGTCAGATAGTGACTGCCCTGAAGGATGACGCTGTCGCCACCGGGACCGATAACTTCATCCGGCAGTACATACACGCCGTTGTGCCAGCCGGTTTTCTCCACGCAGGTAACCCGGCGTCCGGGGAGTGACCGCGAGATATATTCACATAACAGGCTGCGCAGGGCCGGGCGGGTGGAGATGTAGGTCAGGCCGTTCTCCAGCAGGATGCGCCGCAGCTCCTCGCCGTTGCCGCTGAGCATTGCCATCGGCATGGCCCAGCGCCGCAGCTGCCCGGTGGTGGTGTGCCATTCCAGCAGGCGGCCATAGCTGCCGTCATGGCTGTCGCAGGTGATAGCGGTGACGCGCAGAGGGGAACAGATGCGCTGGGGCTGGACGTCGCTTTCGCCGTCGCGGCGTTCGGTGAGCTTATCAAACCACAGTGCCTCTTCATCGAGGCGGAAGTGATCCGGCAGGATGTCAGAAGGCCTTTCCTGCCGCAGGCGTGCAAGCTGACCGCTCCAGTTTTCCACTAACTCACCGTCGGGGCTCATCAGCCGGGCCATCTGCACACCCGCGTGCGCCAGTTTAACGGCGATTTTCAGCAGGTCTTCTTCGCGAATATCGCCGGTGCGGAATACCCGGACGTAAAGCGTGTCGGGTCTGATAATGGTCTGGTTGTCCAGATCGGCCAGTTCATCCGGGCCGAGTACCACCGGGGGAACATCATCCTCCCGGTCAGGAGCTTGTCGCCAGGCGCGTGAGGTCTCCCATGCCAGGCTTCCGGCAAGGATCACCACTTCGAGCGTGCGGTCCGGAGACTGCCTGTTGAGATAGGGGGCGCGTTTCATGATGGGGTATCAGTTGGCTCATCCCTGAGCATGGATTAACGGATGGCTGCGCGGCGCTGCTGCCACTGGCGGATTTCAGCGGCATCGAAGACCACCAGTCGGGAAGATAGATGGACGGGGCGGGGAAAGTCGGTGTTTTTAATCAGGCGGTAAACCGACGATTCGCTCATCGCCAGAAACTGGACTACCTGCCGCATTCGTACATTGCCGCTTTCGGGAAAAGCATCGCTGCTGTCAGCACGGGTTTTCATGATTGCACCTCACGGGAACAGAGTGTCGAGGCGGTTATAGCGCGGAACGGGGAGGGGAGGTATAGGTCCGGATGAAAAAGTGGAGTCCGGATAGAAAGTAATGAGTTCTGGAAGACTTTTTTTGCTGCAAGAAATAGTGGTATTAGGTTAATTTATTGAAAGTAAATTATTTTATTTCACTTTGGTTATGTCGGAATAAGATTTACTCAGGTTAACGGATGGCAACGCACGGCAACAAACACTTCACAACAGCTGTCGCTATTCTACTGTCAGCTTTGAGCGAGTAGCGAAAATTAGCACGTTTGCTCACACTAGAGTAACTAGAGCATTTATTTTTGCAGCAGTTGCGACAGTATTGTGGGATACAGGGGCATTACTGGGGTTTCCTGTGGCTATTTAAACTGCGAGTAAGTTATCAGTCAGCTCAACACGTCGGGTTAATTTGTTTGCCTTCCAATTTTATATAGCATTCTCGGTTGGCCCAACCTTTCATGGCTTTATTGGTCAAAGTGAATCTTCAACTTCTTTTTTCTTAAACGTCAAACCATGATGACGTATCAATTTCAAAATCAGACTGGTCAATAGTAATGTCAGTAGGATCATCAACATTCAACTCAATAGAAATACTAAATGGATAGTTTTCATGTAATTCTGTAAAGTCATCCCCCTTACCGTATTCTTGAGTAACATAAACGGTACCTGAGACAGCTACAGTTATTCCGTTTTCCTCCAGATAAGTAACTCCAAGCTCCTCTGGGGACACAGATTCTACTATGACGTTGTGCGCTAGAATGTCTAGCTCGCTTGGAAAATTACTGATAACGTGGTTAAATAGGATATCTTGTAAGGTTTCAGGAATGCTATCGATTACTAAATTCTCTAAAGAATCAATTTCTTCGAGCACTTCCCTAGAACGTTGGATAATAAATTTAATATCTGCGTAAAACTGCTTGGGGCAAGCGTTCAAGTATTTTTCTGTAATATGAGTGTATTTATTGAAAAAGTTAAACTCTTTAAGGTAGTCTTTAATGCTCTGGTTTAGATCGTTTAACAGCATAGTATCCAAATAGGCGTCTGACAGTATTCCTTGGGCACAATATTTGAGCTTTTGACGTCTGGTGACTTCAAATCTATCACTTTCTCTCGAATACCAAATTGCAGACTTCACTTTGCTATCAGGAGCTCTGCGATCAATCATTTGTAAAACAAGTTCTCTCATTGAGAAGGAAAAATTATGAAACCTTAGCGGATTCCCATGAGAACAATAATTCCTCAGGCTTGCTAAGAATAATTTCTTTTCGAAATCGGTAACTAAAAGTTTTTCAAAGTCCTTTATAAAATCATACTGTAATAAATTTTTTAATTTCATTCCGCACCATTATCTGAATGGAAACAACTGCATTAGACACGTAACTTTTTGATATTAGATGTCATCTCAGTAATTGCAGCCTTAAGTACTTGTAAACAAATCTTAGCTGTGTGCTCTCTTGGTGTGAAGCCTGATGACATTTGTTGATAAGGATGAATGTAATTCCGAAAGTCCCTTAAAGTATGCGAAAACTTATAAGTATCAAGCTGAATTAGTCCTAAATCTTTTGCCACATCAATAAAGGTTGCTAGATTCCAATTATGAAATGGTTGGACTTTACCATCACGACCCTTAGGGGAAGACTTAGCCGTATTAAATGCCCGCGGATAACTAGAAGCTAATCCAAGAAAAACCCCTTCTAAAGTACTACCAGCGATTAGTATCGTAGAAAGATAAGCCGCTGAACTATACGTTTTTTCAATTTCTTCAACTCGTTTGTTCAGTACTTCAGTTACATTCTGATCTAAGCCTAAATCAGAGATAGTGAAACCACTAAACTCACGACTTAAAAAGTCAGATTCAGATAGGTTACTGGATTGCAAACTATCCTCGTTTAACTCTACTTTATGAAGTTTCTTGAAGGTTATTTCAGCACCATTTCTGACGACTAGCCATTTATCAAAAGCTAAGTACTGATTAAACTCGACAATACGGCGATCCAACTCGTCAATACGACCAATAAAATTGACAGGGTTGAATACTTCTTTAATGCACTTGTCAAGTTGTGGAGTTCCATTAATTGTCTCTAAACAATCATCCGTATACTTCCAACGAGATGGAAAGCCTTGCCCATATGAGTGATTAAAACCTAACGTATTAAAAAACTTAACCAAGTTAGGTCCAGAACGATACTCAGTCTCTTCATTTACTAAGTCTCGAAGTTTCTCGCTCGTTTTGCTGCTGATGATCATTCAAATTCCTCTAGTACATAAAGCGCGGCTTAGACAGAAACTCTGCATCTTTTGTATCGTTATAATGCCGCTTTTGTTCTTTTACATCAAAGGGAATTAGTCCGTTAGTGATGGATTGGGTAAACTAAATTGCCCGATGTTTACCCAGTAGGATGTATGGTTCTTCTGTAAGTATTCCACCCAAGCGGGCCATGCACTTATAGATATCTGACATAACGTTGTAATGTCCTAGTTGTCCGCTCCTGGCACTGAGCAGACCTGCTCGCTGGGTGAGGTCCGCTGTGAGTGAGCGGACGTAGGAAATTGTCCTTTCCACCCAACGATAACGTGTGTTAATTAGCGGGGAGCAGGTCATGAAACGCGGTGAAGAGTCATGTTCCCAGTATCGCCCTACTCCAGCCACGTTCAACGCGTGATTTTTGCGGCCTTATCTTGCTCCCAATGTGTGACGCCTTCGACCCCACACGTCGAGTCAGATGTAAGCATCAATGGCTGTCTAGGGAAGAGCCCCCTCAAATGCGGCACGCGGGCAAAGTCTTGCACGGTCTCTGCCCACTCATAGTTTTCCTCTAACGGGTAATAATTCACGGCATGCAGGAAAGCACCCAACACGGTTGTTTTAGAGGCATCGTAGGCCGAGATATTCTCCATGTTTTTATCCCTACGTAGTTCTTCGATATCTATGCCTTCGCAAGTCTCATACCAAATGTGCACCACGCCAGCACGATCGGGGGGAATTTGCATGACTCCATCATTGAGCAAGCTCTTGAAATGCTTGGATCTGAGGCCGAGAGAAATCTCATGATCGCAGCGCCACTGAGCTCCAACGCACTTCGCAACATCCTTTACAAAAATGTTGAGAATGTCGTTATTGGTGCCAGGGCGAATAACTCGCTGAGCGATAGTCGAGATGCTTCGTTTCTCATTGCTATCTAGGTCCCCAAATACCAGCAATTCATGCTGTGGGCTATTGGCTCTGACTGAAAATTTTCGGTAGTAACGTTTGAGCCCTAATTTGTCGATGGCTCGTATTCCCACACTGATTGAACCCTCATTAGCTTTTCCCGTCCCCCCTTTAATGGCTAGATTCACCGCTTTAATAATGTCTGCCGGAGTCACACTGGCGACCTGCTCATGGAAAATTATATCGACAATGTTCCACGGTGCGACTTTGAGCATATGTCGGCTCAATTCATGCCAGATGTTGGCCCAGGCTTGCTCTTCGGTCTTTGAGTACTTGGTTTGCTTATCCGACCTTTTGCACTCAACGTAGAACTCCAGATCACCTAACTTGACGAGCATATCCGGTGATTTTTTGGTCTTTCCATCGGGCCAGACAATGCTGTTTTCCGGGATGAAGGCAACCTCATAGCCGTTCTTTAGGTAGAACGATGCCGTCAGCAGCTCAAAAATTTGAGTTTCTGGTTTGTTGTTATTTGCTAGCATTTTGTCCAGAACATCATCGACGTATGGGACTTTGCGAAGTTGATCTGCAACAGCTCCTATGGCCATAGCATAGGGGTAGATCCGCCTGCTGCTGTAAGTAACATCACTATATGGAAAATCATGAGACAGATACGACGCCAGAATGTACCAGTCGATGTCATCTTCTGCTGGTAAGAAGAGCTGGGGCTCTATCGGCAGATTGATGTTGAACTTAGACTCCTTCTCTTGTATGCGCTTCAAATATGCAACTTTGCGAGCAGCCCAGGCCTCAGTTCCAAGCCTGTCCACAAGCAACTGATAAAAAGCTTTTGTTCTTAAACGCTCAACCCGACTGACAATATCCATTGCGGTCTCTCTTGGTAGTTGTATAGGGTTTTTATCGAGATATGTCATTTCAACTTATTGGGGGGATTATCCCTCAGAAATCTCAGTTTACTACCACAAAGAGATAAAAACTCTGTATCGCGTCCTGTATACGGATCCTATCCAAGCGGACCATAAGTTTTTAGATATCTGACGTCCCGCAACGTCCGCTCACTGCACGAAGCCGACTATACGCCTGAAGTTTCAGATCTTAATCGGTTCTCTACACCCGACACTGGGAGCGCCTACCTATGTTCTCTTCTCCCGCCCCATCTTCAACACCTCATAAAACGTCCCTCGTCCAAGCCCATCCGACGACAATTCCTTCTCCTGCGCCAGTGTTTTCAGCTTACGAAGTATCACATCCGAATTCGGTTTATCAGACGTCCCATAACGCCCGTCAGTCTCTTCAACCAGAAGCTGAACCAGCAGCCAGCAGAGCCTGGCAGTATTCTCCCGCGCCTTGTCGCGCTTATGCATCCCACGCTGGGAAGGTTGTGCTGAAGCAGTGAGATCCGGCAGCGCATCGTCGCCGAGCGTCTTTAGCCACTTGCGGGCACGGCTATTACGCGACAGTTTCATCACCGCCTTCAGGCTGCGGGCCTTAATTTCTGGCGGCGTCAGTTCGTCATCAATAAGCCGCCAGGCCAGTGCGAACATCTCATCGGCATAGAACATGCGTTTATTTGCCGGAGCGCTGACCATGCCTGTGGCTTTGATGGTCCGGCTGATGGCGTCGTGCAGGATACGGTAATTTTCCTGATGTTCTTCCGGCAGGGCGTTTGCGGGTTGGGAAGCATCGAGGCCGAGAAGCAGAAGGGCGAGATGCCGCGCTTCCAGCAGCGGCATATCACATTCCCGTTCAAACAGATTCTGACGAATGGGACTGGTCACATTATTCTCCTTCCACGATCCGCAGCGGTTCTTCTTCGCCGAGCAATGCCTGCCGTCTGGCGGCATCAACGTAGTTTCCCCACCACTGCATCAGCGGTCGCCTTTGTTCCAGATAGTCGCTGCGGTTGTAGGCTGCTTCGATCTCGTCTTCTTTCTGGTGCGCCAGAGCAGATTCCAGAACTTCACGGGGGAAATGACCTGCACCTGCAGTCCTGGCGATGCTGCGCATGCCGTGCGCGACCAACTCACCGCCAAACCCCATACGGATAAGCGCGGCGTTCGCGGTCTGCTGATGCATATGCTCCAGTGGTTTACGGATGCTGGGGAAAACCCAAGGTCGATGGCGGCTGACGGGTTCCATGATCTGAAGAACGCGCAGCGCCTGTTTGCTGAGCGGCACCGTGTGCGAACGGTTCATCTTCATAAAGGTATCGGGGATGCGCCATTCCGCTTTTTTCATATCGATGTCGCACCAGCGCGCGCTGACGGCTTCGCCGGGGCGAACCCAGGTCAGTAGCTCCCATTCGATAAGGCAGCGGGTTTCCTTGCGGATAGAAGCGTTCTGTAGCGCCAGCATTAGCCTGCCCAGTTCACTGGGGTGAAGGGCGGGCATATTCTGCTTTTTCGGTTTCTTGAAGCGGGCGACCAGGTTGTCAGCTGGATTGAACTCGATGAGCTCTTCGGAGATGGCAAAGCGGAAGATTTCATTGAGCCGTGAGATGACTCGCCGCAGTGTTTCGAGGATGCCCTGTTCTTCCAGCGGTGTGAGGTGTTCCTTGAGCATCTTGGGGCGGATCTCGGTAACGGGTGTATCACCCAGAGAAGGGAAGACGTGCATCTCCAGCGAGCGCCAGACATCTTTGGCGTGATCTTCGCTAAGATCGCTGGTCCGTTTTTTCTCTTTGAGCCATTGTTCCGCAACTTTTTCCAGCGTGCATTCATTCTGGAGTCGTTGCTCCTCTGCAACCTGCTCCAGATGGGCCTGTGGGTCGATGCCCTGCACGAGTAAACGCCGGTATTGCAACCTGAAATCTCGCGCCATGGCGAGGGTGACTACCGGGTAGGGGCCAATGCTGATTTTGGTCCGTTTTTTCAGCGCCGGGGGAGTGTATTCGAAGTACCAGATCTTTCTGCCGGATGGCTTAATCAACAACGCCAGTCCGTCGCCATCGCGCAGCATATACTCGGTCTTCTGCGGCTTGGCGGCAGCGATCTCGGTATTGGTTAGGGATTTCAATACCTTAGGCATGTTTTTGCACCTTGTTTTTTTAGCGTTCAGGCAACGCGGTGCAAAACAAGATACATAATGCTCAAGATTCATACAGAGATCATAACCACACATGCAACAAAAAAGCCTGCAACTCGTTGAAGTTACAGGCTTTTTTAAGGTTCATGATGCATCATGAATGAATGTTTGGTGGAGCTGGCGGGAGTTGAACCCGCGTCCGAAATTCCTACATCCTCGGTACTACATGCTTAGTCAGTCTTTACATTCGCCTGGCACCTGCGGACGGACACGCCACTACCAAACTAGCCTGATTAGTTTTAACGCTTCAACCCCAGGCAGGGCATCCACGCGATCTCTTTTGGGTTTGACCTCTCTTTGATCCCCGTCTTAAGAGCGGAAGCTAGGGAGAGAGGGCTCAGAGCAGGTTATTAAGCTGCTAAAGCGTAGTTTTCGTCGTTTGCGACTATTTTTTGCGGCTTTTTACGAGGCCAACCGCCCCTCGGCATGCACCTTGGGTTTCGCAAATCCCGTCGAATCCAGAATCAGCCCCAATGTGTTATGTTAAGTATAACAGAGTTGTGACACGCGTGACCAGCCCCCGATTTTCCTTATCTTCAAGGATTTACCGCTCATTTCGCGTGATGGAACGATTTGCTTAAATAGCCAGCAACGAAAGCGGTGTTATCAGGGAACGTTTAGCGGCCTGCATTCTTCATGATACGGGCTTTATCCAGTTGCCACTCACGCTCTTTCAGGTCTGAGCGTTTATCATGCTGTTTCTTACCTTTTGCGACGCCGATTTTCACTTTGCACCAGGCGTTCTTCCAGTACAGTGAAAGCGCGACGACGGTATAACCTTCACGATTGACGCGTCCGTACAGGGAGTCGAGTTCGCGCTGGTTCAGTAGCAGTTTACGGGTGCGAGTGGGGTCGCACACGACGTGCGTTGAGGCGACGGCCATTGGCGTAAAGTTTGCGCCGAACAGGTACGCTTCGCCATCCCTGAGAAGGACATAGCTATCGCTAATATTCGCTTTGCCCGCGCGCAGGGATTTAACTTCCCAACCTTGCAGGGCGAGTCCAGCTTCGAACTCTTCTTCAATAAAGTATTCGTGTCGGGCGCGCTTATTCAACGCAATAGTGGCTGAGCCAGGTTTGTGTGCTTTTTTCTTCGTCATAATGCCGCTCAGTATAGGTAATCTGAAATCGAAAAACACCCCATTTCATCCTGCGGGGGATAAGGCGTTATCTTAGCATGAACCTGCGTAGGCCCTGTTGAGGTATAGCGTTTTTTTTACCTGGGGATAAATGGTATTATTTGTTCGATTTATGTTGATGGAAATTGCTATGCCTCAGATTAGCCGGACCGCTTTAGTCCCTTATAGCGCGGAACAGATGTATAAGTTAGTGAATGATGTTCAGTCCTACCCTCAGTTTTTGCCGGGATGCGTCGGCAGCCGTGTGCTGGAATCGACGCCGGGTCAGATGACGGCGGCCGTGGATGTGTCTAAGGCAGGGATCAGCAAAACATTCACGACACGTAACCAGTTGACGAATAACCAGAGCATCCTGATGCATCTGGTCGATGGCCCTTTCAAAAAGTTGATTGGCGGGTGGAAATTTACGCCGCTCAGCCAGGAAGCGTGCCGCATCGAGTTCCACCTCGATTTTGAGTTCACCAACAAGTTAATTGAACTGGCGTTTGGCCGCGTCTTTAAAGAGCTGGCTTCTAATATGGTGCAGGCGTTCACCGTTCGGGCCAAAGAGGTTTACAGTGTCGGCTAAAATTGTCGTCGAAGTGGCGTATGCGCTGCCCGAGAAACAGTATTTACAGCGTGTGACGTTGCAGGAAGGCGCGACGGTTGAAGAGGCGATTCGTGCTTCCGGTTTGCTGGAACTGCGCACCGATATCGATCTCGCTAAAAACAAAGTCGGTATATATAGCCGCCCGACAAAACTTGCCGACGTGGTTCATGACGGCGATCGGGTAGAGATCTATCGACCGCTGATTGCCGATCCAAAAGAGTTGCGCAGACAGCGAGCGGAGAAATCGGCAAATAAATAATCATGGATGCCTGAACGCTTATCAGGCCTGCATTCTTTCGGCAAAGCGGGTTCAGGTTCGTCAATAATTAAAAAAGGTGCCAATGGCACCTTTTTTAACACCAGAAAACAATCTTACTTGTTGTCGGTCAACGCTGGCTTATTGTCGATGTTGGTCAACACGCCGTTGCTGTTAAAGGTCAGCGTTAAGGTTTGTTGCGTTACGCCTTCATGACCCGGTTGCTGACGGAACACATAGAACCATGTGTTAGTGCCAAAAGGATCGGACATCATCGGTGTACCCAAAGCATAAGCAACCTGCTGTTGCGTCATACCGACGCGCACTTTGGCGACATCGTTAGCGGTCAGATAGTTCCCCTGGTTGATGTCAGGGCGGTAAACCACTCGCTCCAGAGTGGAACAGCCTGCGGTCAACATCAGTAGTACTGCTGCGGCAGCAGTCAGCGTTTTACAGCGCATAGTGATTTGATTCCTTTTCGGGCCCGAGCAGTACGCGGCTCATATGTAATATGCCGATGATAATAGACCTTTCACCACTTTAAAACCTTTTGGTGTCGGGTCTTACGGCGATTTTGTTTTGTACTCAGACCTTAAAGGGTCAAAAAAGTTTACGCAGCCAACAGTTCTTTCGCATTTGCGAGGGTATTACGCGTCACTTCGCTGCCGCCAAGTAAACGAGCCAGCTCCTGTAATCGCGAGCGTTTATCCAGCGACTGCATATGCGTTTCGGTCATGGCGCCGTCCGTTTCTTTGCTGACAAAGAAGTGCTGATGACCACAACCGGCAACTTGCGGAAGGTGGGTAACGCACATTACCTGAGTTGACTCACCTAACTGGCGCAGCAGTTTACCGACAACGGCCGCAGTAGGGCCGCTGATACCGACATCGACTTCATCGAAAATGAGCGCCGGGGTTTCCATTTTACGGGCAGTAATGACCTGAATTGCCAGCGCGATACGGGACAGTTCGCCCCCGGAAGCGACCTTTGCGATTGGCTGCAATGGCTGACCCGGGTTTGTGGTGACTTTAAACTCTACGCGGTCGGCACCGTCGCTGCTCAGATGATGCTCATCAAATTTCACATCAATAGTGAACTGGCCATGCGGCATCGACAGCGCATGCATGCTTTCAGTGATCAACTGCCCCAGTTCCTGCGCGTCATGCTGACGCTGAGTATGCAGCGCTTTTGCCGTCTCCAGCGCCTGCTGGCGATGTTTGTTCACCGCCAGCGTCAGGGTTTCCAGTGAGTCGGCCTGATCGTCAAGCTGCTGCTGTTCTTCGAGCAGTGACTGATAAAACTGCGGCAGCGCTTCCGGGCTGACGTGATGTTTACGCGCCAGTGAAATCTGCTTAGAAATGCGCTGCTCAAGTTCGAACAGGCGATTGGGGTCTAAATCCAGACGATCGCAATAGTGACGCAGTTCGTCGCTGGCCTCAGTTATCTGGATTGTGGCCTCTTCCAGCATATCCAGAATGCCAGACAGTTTGCTGTCCATGCCCGTTAGTTCGGTGACTAACTGTTTTGCCGTGTACAGCTGGCTTTGCAGATTGACGTCTTCGCCATCAGCAAGCAACGTCAGCGCATTCTGGCTGGTCGTCAGCAACTGGCCGCTGTTTGCCAGTCGTTTATATTCTTCATCAATTTGCTCAAACTCACCGGGCTGCGGGTTAAATTCGTTCAGTTCTTTCAACTGATATTGCAGCAGCTCCATACGTGCGGCGCGTTCCTGGCTTTGCTGTTGATGATGCGCCAGATCGCGGCAGCTTTGATGCCACAGTTGATAGCGTGAGGACATTTCCTGAATCAGAAACGCTTCGTTGGCGTAGCCGTCGAGCAGGGATTTTTGATGTTCAGACTTGGTCAGTAGCTGATGTGCATGCTGGCCGTGAATTTGAATGAGCAACTGGCCCAGTTCCCGTAACTGGGAGAGAGGCACGGCGGTGCCGTTGATGAAGCCGCGGGAGCGACCGTCGCTGCTAATGACGCGGCGAAGTAAGCACTCACGCCCTTCTTCCAGTTGGTTTTCTCCCAGCCAGCGCAGCGCTGCTGGCGTATCTTTCAGTGAGAAGCGGGCGCACAGGTCTGCGCGGGTTGCTCCCACCCGCACCATGTCGGCGTCTGCACGGCCACCCAGACACAAGCCGAGCGCATCAATCGCAATAGACTTACCCGCGCCGGTTTCACCGGTAATGACGGTCATTCCGCTCTGGAAATCGATCTCAAGTTCACGAACGATAGCAAAATTGCTGATGGTCAGTTGTGCCAACATAGCTGTTTTCCTGTATGAAAAACCATAACTGTAATTACATACAGTATAAACTGGTTTTTTATACAGTAAAGAGGGCGGCGTTAAATTAGAATAATTTTTTTGACCAGCCTAGTTTTGTGCTTAATGTGTTGAAATAACTGTAATCTTTAGGGTGTATCAGGTTCAGATGGTAGTCACAGCGGCGGATCAATACATCTTCGCCTTCCTGTATGGGCAGGGCAATCTGACTGTCGCAACTGATTTCGAGGTCGCTACGGCGGTGTGAGAAACGCAAACGAATCGTGCTGCTGCCGTTAATGACCAACGGGCGTGCGGATAGGGTGTGCGGGAACATCGGCACCAGCGTGATGGCGTCCAGCGACGGCGTCAGAATGGGGCCGCCCGCCGAGAGTGAATAGGCGGTGGAACCGGTCGGCGTAGAGATGATCAGACCATCGGAACGCTGAGAAAAGGCGAAGGTTTCGTCTATATACACTTCAAATTCAATCATGTGTGCCACTTTCCCCGGGTGCAGCACGACTTCATTGATGGCGGTACTGATGCGTTTCTGGCAGTTTTGCTGGCAGACCTGAGCTTCCAGTAAAAAGCGTTTCTCGGCGATATAATGGCCTTCCAGTACATCCGCGAGTTGTTGCAGGGCGTTGTCCGGGTCAAGGTCGGTCAGGAAGCCGAGATTGCCACGGTTAATGCCGATCACTTTGATGTCATAGCGCGCCAGCGTGCGCGCCGCGCCGAGCATATTGCCATCCCCGCCGACAACGACGGCGAGATCCGCCAGTTGACCAATTTCCGCCAGCGTGCCGGTTTTTACATTTTTCAGCTGTAATTCGTGGGCGATCTGTTGCTCCACGATGACCTCGTAACCTTTTGTGCATAGCCAGCGGTAGAGCATTTCATGTGTCGTCAGTGCAGTGGGGTGACGTGGATGTCCCACAATGCCAATACACTTGAAATGATTGTTCATTTTCTCGAGGTCCTTGTAGCGAAGATTGATGACAATGTGAGTGCTTCCCTTGAAACCCTGAATCTGATCCCCATAATAAGCGAAGTTAGCGAGATGAATGCGAAAAAAAACGCGGAGAAATTCATGAGTAGTAAAGAACAGAAAACGCCTGAGGGGCAAGCCCCGGAAGAAATTATCATGGATCAGCACGAAGAAGTTGAGGCGGTTGAATCAGACGCTTCTGCTGAGCAGGTGGATCCGCGCGATGAAAAAATTGCGAATCTGGAAGCGCAGCTTGCTGAAGCCCAGAATCGCGAACGTGACAGCGTGTTACGTATCAAAGCGGAAATGGAAAACCTGCGCCGTCGTACCGAGCTGGACGTAGAAAAGGCGCATAAGTTCGCGCTGGAAAAATTCGTCAATGAGCTGTTGCCGGTTATCGATAGCCTGGATCGTGCGCTGGAAGTGGCGGATAAAGCGAATCCAGATATGGCGTCAATGGTCGAAGGCATTGAGCTGACGCTGAAATCCATGCTGGATGTCGTGCGTAAGTTCGGCGTAGAGGTGATTGCTGACACCAACGTACCGCTGGATCCGAACGTGCATCAGGCGATTGCGATGGTGGAGTCTGAGGATGTTACCCCGGGTAACGTGCTGGGCATTATGCAGAAAGGCTATACGCTGAACGGTCGTACTATTCGCGCGGCGATGGTAACTGTGGCGAAGGCGAAAGCGTAATTTGCCATCCGTAGTGCCGGGTGGCGGCATTCGCCGTACCCGGCCTACAACATTATTCTGAGATACTCTCCCGCAACGGTTTCACCGGCAAGACTTTAACCTGCTTAATCATATTGTCCTGGACGTCGAGAATATCGATATCGTACTGGCCAATGCGCACGCGCGTTCCGGCGATGGGGATCTCTTCCAGCGCTTCCAGAATCACGCCGTTTACCGTTCGCGCATCGTCTTCCGGCAGGTGCCAGTTAAAGGCTTTGTTGATTTCCCGCACGTTGGCGCTGCCGTCGATAATCACTGAACCGTCATTCTGCGGCGTGACCTCTTCCGCCAGCGTTGGCGACATCGAGGTAGTGAAGTCGCCGACAATCTCTTCCAGAATATCTTCGACCGTCACCAGCCCCTGAATATCCCCGTATTCGTTGACCACCAGCCCGACTTTCTTTTTATTACGCTGAAATTTTACCAGCTGCGTGCTGAGCGGCGTGCCTTCCGGGATGAAGTAGATCTCATCGGCGGCGCGCAGCATGGTCTCTTTAGTGAACTCTTTTTTCTCGGACATTAACCGCCAGGCTTCGCGTACGCGCAGCATGCTGATGGCGTCATCCAGCGAGTCGCGGTAAAGCACAATGCGCCCGTGCGGCGAGTGAGAAAGCTGGCGGACGATCGACTTCCAGTCGTCATTGATATCAATGCCGATAATTTCGTTGCGCGGCACCATGATGTCATCCACGCTGACCTTTTCCAGATCCAGCACTGAGAGCAGCATGTCCTGGTTGCGGCGGGAGATTTGCGAGCGGGATTCATTCACGAGCGTGCGCAGTTCGTCTTTACTCAGAGAGCCGCTGATGACGATATCCGTTTTAATGCCCATCATGCGCATCAGCAGCCGGGTAATGGTGTTAAGCAACCAGACCAGCGGCATCATCAGCACCTGCAAAGGCGCCAACAGAAAACTGCTGGGGTAGGCCACTTTTTCCGGGTACAGCGCGGCGATGGTTTTCGGCAGCACTTCCGCAAATACGAGGACGACAAACGTCAGTACGCCGGTGGCAATCGCCACGCCCGCATCGCCGTACAGACGCATACCGACGATGGTGCCGATGGCTGAGGCGAGAATATTGACCAGGTTATTACCGATCAGAACCAGGCTTATCAGTCGGTCCGGCTTGCGCAGTAGTTTTTCCACGCGCTTTGCCGGACGATTGCCCTGTTTTGCCAGGTGGCGAAGACGATAGCGGTTCAGCGTCATCATGCCGGTTTCGGAACCGGAAAAATAGGCTGAAATAACCACCATGATGATCAGTGTGACGATCAGCGTGGTAGTGGAGATATGTTCCAGGGGGTGCTCCTTTAAGACTTAGCTTACAAACTGCTGCAATACGCGGCTGCCAAAATAGGCCAGCGTCAGAATGCCTGCGCCCGCGACGTTAAACCATACGACCCGACGTCCGCGCCAGCCTTCGTGGTAATGTCCCCACAACAGAACAATATAGACAAACCATGCCACGATAGAGAGAACGGCTTTGTCGATATTTTCCATGCTGAACAGGTTATGCATGTAAAACAGGCCAGTACACAGCGTGAGCGTCAGCAGCACCACGCCAATCTGCGTGATGTGAAACATTTTGCGCTCAATGCTCATCAGCGGGGGCATTTCATTATTGAACGCCAGCTTTTTGTTTTTGAGCTGATAGTCGATCCATGCCAGCTGCAACGCATACAGCGCGGCAATGATCAATGTGGCGTAAGCGAACAGCGACAGGCCGATGTGTATCATCATACCTGGCGTGGCTTCGAGGTGGGTGATGTACTCGTTCGGCATGAACGTGGCGAAGGCCAGGTTAATTAACGCAAAGGCGTAGACAACAGGCAGCAGCAGCCAGCCGCGATTGCGTGAAGCGACAATTGTCATGACGGTACAAATCATCAGGCTGACCAGCGAACCGACGTTCAGCAGGCTCAGGTTTTGACCGCTTTCGCCGCCGGGCAGGATTCGGGCTTCCAGCGCAAAAGCATGGCACACCAGCGCGATGACCGCAGAAAGGATAGCCATACGCCGCCAGCCGCTGTTTTTTTGCAGCAAAGCAGGAACGATCAGCGCGAGGCTGATGGAATAGGCGACAAGAGCGAGTAAAGCAAAAACGGGCATAGGAGTGTCGACAGTTGGCCAGTGAGAGAGAAGCAGTATAGCGTTACGTGACCGCTGCTCCAACCGTTGCATAACAACAAAGGCGGCTTCATGTTATACTGCGACAAAATTCTGTATATGTGTCGCGCTAGCGACCAACCGTTTCCACCCCAGGCGAGAGACAATGTTTGATAATTTAACCGATCGTTTGTCGCGCACGCTGCGCAATATCAGTGGCCGTGGACGCCTTACTGAAGACAACGTTAAAGAGACGCTGCGCGAAGTGCGCATGGCGCTGCTGGAGGCTGACGTTGCGCTTCCTGTAGTGCGAGAGTTTATCAATCGCGTAAAAGAGAAAGCGGTTGGTCATGAAGTTAACAAGAGTCTGACGCCGGGGCAGGAGTTCGTCAAGATTGTGCGCAACGAACTGGTTGCGGCGATGGGCGAAGAGAACCAGACCCTGAATCTGGCCGCGCAGCCGCCAGCCGTCGTGCTGATGGCGGGCTTGCAGGGCGCCGGTAAAACCACCAGCGTCGGTAAGCTGGGTAAATTCCTGCGCGAGAAGCACAAGAAGAAAGTGCTGGTCGTCTCTGCCGACGTTTATCGCCCGGCGGCGATCAAACAGCTGGAAACCCTGGCGCAGCAGGTTGACGTCGATTTCTTCCCGTCTGACGTCGGTCAGAAGCCGGTTGATATCGTCAACGCCGCGCTGAAAGAAGCGAAACTCAAATTCTACGACGTGCTGCTGGTGGATACCGCCGGTCGCCTGCACGTCGATGAAGCGATGATGGACGAAATCAAACAGGTCCACGCTTCTATTAATCCGGTAGAGACCCTGTTTGTCGTCGATGCGATGACCGGTCAGGATGCCGCGAATACCGCGAAAGCGTTTAACGAAGCGCTGCCGTTGACCGGCGTGGTGCTGACGAAAGTCGACGGTGACGCCCGTGGCGGTGCCGCGCTCTCTATTCGTCATATCACCGGCAAGCCGATTAAATTCCTCGGCGTTGGCGAGAAAACCGAAGCGCTGGAGCCGTTCCACCCGGATCGTATCGCGTCCCGTATTCTCGGCATGGGCGACGTGCTGTCGCTGATCGAAGATATTGAAAGCAAAGTTGACCGCGCGCAGGCTGAGAAATTAGCCAGCAAACTGAAAAAAGGCGACGGCTTTGATCTGAACGATTTCCTCGAACAGCTCAACCAGATGAAAAACATGGGCGGTATGGCGAGCCTGATGGGCAAGCTGCCGGGCATGGGCCAGATTCCTGATAACGTGAAATCGCAGATGGATGACAAGGTGCTGGTGCGGATGGAGGCTATCATCAACTCGATGACGCTGAAAGAGCGCGCGAAGCCAGAAATCATCAAAGGTTCCCGTAAACGCCGTATCGCAGCCGGTTGTGGCATGCAGGTACAGGACGTTAACCGTCTTCTGAAACAGTTCGACGACATGCAGCGCATGATGAAGAAAATGAAGAAAGGCGGGATGGCGAAGATGATGCGTGGCATGAAGGGTATGATGCCGCCTGGCTTCCCGGGTCGTTAATCGGCCTGGCTTGTTTGCCATTTCGGCACCGGGGTGTGCTCGCCATCCTCACGTACTGCGTGTACGCTCCGGTGGCTGCGCGCACGCCGGCACCGAACTGCCTGCACCGCCGACGGCCTTTTATAGCAGAGTTATCAACTGCTGATTGCATTTTCCCCAGAAATCAGTAAAATTTTCGGGCTTTTAATATGACACCCGGGCTCCGTTCCTCGATGGGGCCTGGGTGTTTTATTCACACAAGAGGATGTTATGGTTACTATTCGTTTAGCTCGTCACGGCGCTAAAAAGCGTCCGTTCTATCAGGTTGTTGTTACCGACAGCCGTAATGCACGCAACGGTCGCTTCATTGAGCGCGTTGGCTTCTTCAACCCGATCGCCAGCGAAAAAGAAGAAGGCACCCGCCTGGATCTGGATCGCATCGCTCACTGGGTTGGCCAGGGCGCGACTATTTCTGATCGCGTTGCAGCGCTGATCAAAGCAGCAAACAAAGCAGCTTAATCTGTCACGGTGGTCATGATGAGCAAGCAACTCACTGCGCAAGCGCCCGTTGAACCCATCGTTTTGGGGAAAATGGGGTCGTCTTACGGTATTCGTGGGTGGCTCAGAGTGTTTTCTTCCACCGAAGACGCCGAAAGCATTTTTGACTATCAGCCCTGGTTTATCCAGAAGGCGGGTCAGTGGCAGCAAGTACAGCTGGAAAGCTGGAAGCACCACAATCAGGATCTGATCATCAAGCTGAAAGGCGTTGACGATCGTGATTCGGCGAATCTACTGACCAATTGCGAAATTGTCGTGGATTCCTCGCAGTTGCCAGCGCTGGAAGATGGTTCCTACTACTGGAAAGACCTTATGGGCTGCCAGGTAGTGACCACTGAAGGCTACGATCTCGGTAAAGTCGTCGATATGATGGAAACCGGTTCGAATGACGTCATCGTCATCAAGGCAAACCTGAAAGATGCGTTTGGTATCAAGGAACGTCTTGTGCCGTTCCTCGATGGGCAGGTTATCAAGAAAGTCGATCTCGCTACTCGTACTATCGAAGTAGATTGGGATCCTGGTTTTTAAACCACCGGATAAACGGTAAAAGTCGGCGTTATGGGGATTGGCTTGTGTTTATAGGTATCGTTAGCCTGTTTCCTGAAATGTTCCGCGCAATTACCGATTACGGGGTAACTGGCCGGGCAGTAAAAAATGGCCTGCTGAGCATCCAGAGCTGGAGTCCTCGTGACTTCACGCATGACCGGCACCGTACCGTGGACGATCGTCCTTACGGCGGCGGACCGGGGATGTTAATGATGGTGCAACCCTTGCGGGACGCCATTCATGCAGCAAAAAGCGCGGCGGGTGAAGGCGCTAAGGTGATCTATCTGTCACCTCAGGGACGCAAGCTTGATCAAGCGGGCGTCAGCGAACTGGCAACGAATCAGAAACTGATTCTGGTGTGCGGTCGCTACGAAGGAATAGATGAGCGCGTGATTCAAACCGAAATTGACGAAGAATGGTCAATCGGCGATTACGTACTCAGTGGTGGTGAGTTACCAGCAATGACGCTGATTGACTCCGTTTCCCGGTTCATTCCGGGGGTTCTGGGTCATGAGGCTTCGGCAATCGAAGATTCCTTTGCCGACGGATTACTGGACTGTCCACACTATACTCGACCTGAAGTGTTGGAAGGGATGGAAGTACCGGCAGTATTGCTGTCAGGAAACCATGCTGAGATACGTCGCTGGCGTTTGAAACAGTCGCTGGGCCGAACCTGGCTTAGAAGACCTGAACTTCTGGAAAACCTGGCTCTGACTGAAGAGCAAGCAAGGTTGCTGGCGGAGTTCAAAACGGAACACGCACAACAGCAACATAAACATGATGGGCTGGTCTGAGACCCCCAAATATCAGTTTACCCAGGATAAGAGATTAAATTATGAGCAACATTATTAAGCAACTTGAACAAGAGCAGATGAAGCAGGACGTACCTTCCTTCCGTCCGGGTGATACCGTGGAAGTGAAAGTATGGGTTGTTGAAGGTTCCAAAAAACGTCTGCAGGCATTCGAGGGCGTGGTTATCGCTATTCGTAACCGCGGTCTGCACTCTGCATTCACTGTTCGTAAAATTTCCAACGGCGAAGGCGTTGAGCGTGTCTTCCAGACTCACTCTCCGGTAGTTGACAGCATTGCTGTTAAACGTCGTGGTGCCGTTCGTAAAGCTAAACTGTACTACCTGCGTGAGCGTACTGGTAAGGCTGCTCGTATTAAAGAGCGTCTTAACTAAGATATCGCTCAGGCGACATCCTGTAAGAAAGGGCTGGCCAGTTGGTCGGCCCTTTTTTTATCTTCGTGAAGCTCACAACGTTAACCATTAGTTCATAAATCATTTACAATGCCCGTTCGTTACGGGAGGGGCAGTGGTTATCGGTACATTTCGTCAGCCTGCGTATCAACGCAACGCGACATGGCTCGCGATGTTTGCGATCCTGCTGATCGTGGTGGCGCCGCTTATCTCCGTCTCGTTGCAAAAAGATCCCATGAGCGCCATGCCTGGTATGCATCATGACATGAGTATGATGGCTGAACATGACGGACATCATGGGCAGTCTTCATCAATGCCGATGCCTGTCGATCACGGTGAAGCGTGCGGGTATTGCGTCCTCCTGACCCATGTTCCTGGCCTGATGCTGGCGCTGGTCATCCTGTTGTCCGGGATGCTGCTCAGACAAAAGCTGACGCCGCCACGCCCGGTTGTTAAACACTGGTATTTCTTCCCCTGGCTTTATCCCGATACGCGCGCGCCGCCGCGTTGGTCCGCTGTTTCCTGAATCTAACAATACGTTTGTGCGCATAAGCGTCACGACACATGTGTGCTTTCTCTGAGGAAAAGTATGACAACCTGCACTCCGCGCGCGGCATGGATAACCCTGCTGCGACGTTTTCATTTCTACACAGGTCTGTTTGTCGGGCCATTTATCTTTGTGGCGGCCTTAACCGGTACGCTCTACGTTGCGACGCCGCAACTGGAAGAGGCGCTCTATGCACCGGCGCTACAGGGCACAGAGCAAGGAGAGCGGCAACCGCTGGCGGCGCAAATCGCCGTTGCCCAACAGGTGACGGGAGGGCATTTACGACTGCATGCCGTTCGTCCCGCTCTTGAAGAGGGCGCAACGACGCGGGTGATGTTTGCCGACCCCGGACTTGCCGCTTCTGAGAACCGGGCGATTTTCATCGATCCAGTGACGCTGGCGGTGAAAGGCGATATGACGGTCTATGGCACCAGTGGCATTTTGCCCCTGCGTCAGTGGATTGATTATGCTCACCGCTCTTTGCTATTGGGGGATATCGGGCGAATTTACAGCGAGCTGGCGGCCTCCTGGATGTGGGTTGCGGCGACTGGCGGCATCATGCTCTGGTATTTCACCCGACCAAAACGTCGGCTGAATAATCGGGTGCAAAATAACCGGCGTTTACACGTAATGCTGGGGTGGTTATTGCTGGCGGGGATGCTGCTGTTCTCGGCAACCGGTTTAACCTGGTCCCAGTGGGCCGGGGGCAACGTGGATAAAATGCGTGCGGCTTTTGGCTGGCTGACGCCGCAGGTGAATACGCAGCTTTATGGCGACGAACGCCCTGCTGATGAACATGCCGAGCATCATGCCGGGCAGGAAATGCCGGTTATGCATATGGATGTCAGCCAGTTTGATGCGGTTCTGCATACGGCGCAGGCGGCGGGAATTGATGCTAAAAAGCTGGAGATTCGTCCGGCCAAAGATGCGCAACATGGCTGGACGGTAACTGAAATTGATCGCCGCTGGCCGACACAGGTTGATGCGGTATCAGTAGACGCCGCAACCCTGCATGTTATCGACCGGACGCATTTTGCTGACTTTCCGCTTATGGCAAAGCTGACGCGCTGGGGCGTCGATTTCCATATGGGCATACTGTTTGGTCTGCCAAATCAGTTACTGCTGATCGCCTTCGGCATCGGGCTTTGCCTGATGATTATTATCGGCTACCGTCTGTGGTGGATTCGCCGACCGGCCAGGTCAGGCGTTAACCCGGCGCAAACGCTGATGCAGTGTTGGCTTACGTTAGGTTGGCCGGGAAGGTGCGGGGTTCTGGTGCTGGCTGCCGCCCTGGGGATGGCGATGCCGGTGCTGGGAGGCAGTCTGCTGGTATTTATCGTTATCGACTGGCTGCGCTGGTTCAGCACGTCTCGCGCCGCCCTTGCGCAGCCAGTTGACTAACATTACGGCGTGCTGATGACGACGGCAACGCGGCGGTTTTCAGCACGACCTTTCGCGCTCTGATTGCTGGCGACCGGGTGCTTTTTACCTAAACCCTGCGTCGTCAGATTGCTGCGTGGGATGTTGGCGCCTTCGGCCCAGGCGTCAGCAACCACATTGGCGCGCTTGAGCGACAATGCCTCGTTATAACTGTCTTCGCCGTAGTTGTCAGTATGGCCATCCATACGGGCATGTTTCAGCCCGGTGGCTGCCAGCCTGGAGGCCATCTCGCGGATTTGCTGCTGGCTCTCCGGGCGTAACTTATAGTCGTTTTTATCAAATAAAATGTTGTCAGACAGCCCCAGAGACCAGTCGCCTGCTGATTCAGTAAATCCATAGGATTTCATTGCCGCAACTTGTTCGGGCGTAAATTTCCCCTGCGGCGTCTGGCAACCCGCCAGAATCAACGCTATCAGAATGATCGGGGAGAAAAGTCGCTTTAGCATATATCTATTCCTGTTATTTAATTGAACGTTCAGAACGCTGATGTTTGGCCTGATACATATTACGATCGGCCAACTCTTGTAATTTTTCTGCGGAAGCATGTTCCCACGTCAGCGCGAAACCAATACTCAGCGTCATACTCGCCAGATGCCCGTTATGCAGATCAAAAGGGCGATTAAATTCTTGCGATAATGCCGAACAAATGCGTTTAACTTCGTACTCCGAATGCACGTTGTAAAGCACCATGGCGAATTCATCTCCGCCAAGTCGATATGGCTGGTGGTGATTGCCGCCAAACTCCGCCAGTCGCCGGGCGACCTCGATCAAAACGCGATCTCCTGCGGCATGCCCCCATGTATCGTTAATGAATTTGAAATTATCGCCGTCCAGAAATAGCAGCGCCGAACAGCTACGGGCGGAGCTGTCGTTCATCAACTCGGTTATGCTGTTACGAAAGGCGGCACGATTAGCAAGACCAGTAAGGGGGTCGTGCAGCGCGGTACGCAAAAGCTGGGCGTTTTTAGCCTGTAGCCGCAGTTGCCACTCTTCCATCTCATCCAGCAGACTGTTGAAATCCTGGGCAAAAAGATGGAACTCTTCAATGCGTTCCTCAGAAACGCGACGTGAAAAGTTACGGTTCGTGCGTACATCATGTACCACATCGGTGATGTTTTGCAGCGCGTCCACCACGCCATTATGCAAATAACGCGTGAGCATTAACGCAATGCCGGATGCGAGCAAAATACACCCGGTAAGAACCGCCAGCGAGAGCCAGATAAAATGACCAATCAAGCTGTCGCGCGCGGTCAGGCAGACCTCGCCGATAATTTTGCCATTGTGCCAGACGGGCTGAGTCACCGGCAGCGGGAAAAGCCACTGGCTGATCAGGCCATTGAGCTTATCGTCCGATGCTTGTGCGTCATAGTACCAGGAGGCGATCACCTTCTGGTTTTTATCGCGAACCTCTGCGGCCGAGAACTGCCCCTGGCGCCCCAGCGCGGCCAGCGTTTCTGTCGCGGCGACGCCATCGGAAAACACCAATGCGGCCTCAAGACTATGGGTCATTGTCGCGGCAGTCAGATCCAGATTTTTTTGCGCATATTGTTTCAGCGTCAGGACAGAGGCGACGCAAAGCAGCAGCCAGATCAGCAGCATGGTGACCAGTACGCTGATCATGTTGATCCGGCGTAATGTCCGCTTAAAGGTCGGGCGCGTTGTAGGGAAAAAATCCTTATCCATGCTTTTGATTCCGTGCAAGCATCAATACGTCGGGGTTCACTCTTACGCCACTGCGTGACAGGGAATCCAGATTTACGGAAAATCTGACTTCATCATTGTTTATGATCAGACAAAATGCGCTGCCAATAATGCATTCAGTATTTTGTTCGGCAATTAATAACAATGCCTTAGACGGATATTTATTCGTTAATTCTACCTGATACGCCGGAGATTCACTGCCGAAATAAAAGCCATCGCAACGGGCTGTCAGAGCTTCCTGCTCCGTGCGGATGATGACGGGCAGATAAGGTAATGACCTGGCGCTGTTGTCGTTCAGCACATCGGCAAAACGAGACGAGGCGAAAATACATAGCCGTGGAGGGCCAGATAATGCAGGCCAGCGTGTATAGCTGACGATACCGGAAACGATTGAGCGTACAGATTTCGCTTCTTCTGTGATGCCCTGAGCATACAGTGGTAATCCTGCCAGTAATAGCGTTAGCAGGAGTATGAGTCGGTGAGAAAAGCTCATAAACAGGTGCCCACCAGCGTCAGTCAAAAAGCATCAAAATACATCCGTGATTGTTTGCAGCAAAATAACATTATTTTGCCTGTCAGTCATTACACCATGCCGATTAATGGTATTTCCTTAAGTTAAATCCCATACTTATTTATTGGTAAGGTCTTAATTAATTTAGCCGCATTGAGCGAACACCTTCGTCTGCGCCTTTTTGCCAGGCATCATGCAATTGACTGGCGTTTTCAACCGTGTCGCAACTGGCGGGAAATGTTTTTCCGGCCAGTCCTCTGGCGTGGACAAAGTTTAACTGGCAGGTTTTTCGTTGGCCTTCGGCGTAGCCCTTAAGATATTGCGTTCGCTCCACGTCAGGATCGTTCCAGGCGTCAGCCAGTGTTTCGTTATCTTTGACGGCAACGCCTGAAATCGCATCTTCGATACCGGCGCTATACCAGTCGGTCGCGGTCCAGGTGGGAGCATGCGTGTAAGGATCGATCTGACATCCGCTGATGAATAAAACAAATAAGGCGCCTGCGAAACGCTTCATTGCCTGTTCTCCTGTGTTTTTCAAAGCATAGTGGATTCGCAAATATAATGATGTAAATTTTTATGTACGATTTTAATGGCGTTAATTGCGAGATAAATGGCTTGTGTAAAGTAAAATTTACGGAATGTGGATTGAAATCTTTACCGATTATGTTATCGTTACGCCATCCTCTGTGAGGATCATTTATCGCAAACGAGCTAAACAGGATCGCCATCATGCAAAAAGACGCGCTGAACAACGTACACATTACCGACGAACAGGTTCTGATGACCCCGGAACAACTCAAAGCGGCGTTCCCGCTGAGTTTGTCGCAAGAGGCGCAAATCGCCCAGTCACGTAAAACAATTTCTGACATCATCGCCGGTCGCGATCCGCGTCTGCTGGTGGTGTGCGGCCCTTGTTCTATCCACGATCCTGAAACCGCTCTGGAATACGCACGTCGATTTAAAACTCTTGCCGCAGAGGTCAGCGATAGCCTCTACCTGGTAATGCGCGTCTATTTTGAAAAGCCCCGTACCACTGTCGGCTGGAAAGGGTTGATTAACGATCCTCATATGGATGGCTCGTTTGATGTGGAAACCGGCCTGAAGATTGCGCGTCAACTTCTGGTGGAACTGGTGAACATGGGCTTGCCGCTGGCGACGGAAGCGTTAGATCCAAACAGCCCGCAATACCTGGGCGATCTGTTTAGCTGGTCGGCAATCGGCGCGCGTACGACCGAATCCCAAACCCACCGTGAAATGGCCTCTGGCCTTTCCATGCCCGTTGGCTTTAAAAACGGGACGGATGGCAGCCTGGCGACGGCGATTAACGCCATGCGTGCCGCTGCTCAGTCACACCGTTTTGTCGGTATCAACCAGGCGGGGCAGGTCGCTCTGCTGCAAACGCAGGGCAACCCGGATGGCCATGTCATTCTGCGCGGTGGAAAAGCGCCAAACTACAGCCCGGCAGATGTCGCGCAGTGTGAAAAAGAGATGGAACAGGCAGGACTCCGCCCGTCTCTGATGGTAGATTGCAGCCATGGTAACTCGAATAAAGATTACCGTCGCCAGCCTGCCGTGGCAGAGTCTGTGGTCGCGCAGATCAAAGACGGCAACCGTTCCATTATTGGCTTGATGATTGAAAGTAATATTCACGAAGGCAACCAGTCCTCCGAGCAACCGCGCAGTGAAATGAAATACGGCGTGTCTGTTACGGATGCGTGTATCAGTTGGGAAGCCACGGATGCGCTGCTGCGTGAAATTCATCAGGACCTGAACGGCCAACTGGTGGCGCGTGTAGCATAAGAGGTTGGTTATGGTTGCTGAGTTGACCGCGTTACGCGATCAAATAGATGAAGTGGATAAGGCGCTGCTGGATTTACTGGCTAAGCGCCTGGAGCTGGTGGCCGAAGTCGGTGAAGTGAAAAGCCGCTTTGGGCTGCCGATTTACGTGCCTGAGCGTGAAGCGTCTATGCTGGCTTCGCGCCGTGCGGAGGCGGAAGCGCTTGGCGTTCCTCCCGATCTGATTGAAGACGTCTTGCGTCGGGTGATGCGTGAGTCTTACTCCAGTGAGAATGACAAAGGGTTTAAGACGCTTTGTCCTTCTCTGCGCCCGGTGGTTATCGTCGGCGGTGGCGGTCAGATGGGCCGTTTGTTTGAAAAAATGCTCACGCTGTCGGGATACCAGGTACGCATACTTGAGCAACAGGACTGGGGACGGGCGCAGGAGATCGTGGCCGATGCCGGGATGGTGATCGTAAGTGTGCCGATTCATATCACGGAGCAGGTGATCGCGAAATTACCGCGTTTGCCTGCGGACTGTATTCTGGTCGATCTTGCATCGGTTAAAAACGGACCGCTACAGGCGATGATGGCGGCGCACGATGGCCCGGTACTGGGCTTACACCCGATGTTTGGCCCGGACAGCGGCAGTCTGGCAAAGCAGGTGGTTGTCTGGTGCGATGGTCGTCAGCCGGAGGCGTATCAGTGGTTCCTTGAGCAAATTCAGGTGTGGGGCGCGCGGTTGCATCGGATTAGCGCCGTTGAGCACGATCAGAATATGGCGTTTATTCAGGCGCTGCGTCACTTTGCGACGTTCGCTTACGGTTTGCACCTGGCGGAAGAGAATGTCCAGCTGGAACAACTGCTGGCGCTGTCGTCACCGATTTACCGTCTCGAACTGGCGATGGTTGGGCGACTGTTTGCGCAGGACCCGCAGCTATATGCCGATATTATTATGTCGTCGGAAAATAACCTGGCGCTGATCAAACGCTACTATAAACGTTTTGGCGACGCGATTGGTTTGCTGGAGCAGGGCGACAAGCAGGCCTTTATCGACAGTTTCCGCAAGGTCGAGCATTGGTTTGGTGATTACGCCAAACGCTTCCAGAACGAAAGTCGCACGCTGTTACGCCAGGCTAACGATAGCCGACAATAAGTGAGATGCCTGATGGCGACGCAGGTGCGTCTTATCCGGCCTACAAAATTGCATGAATCGTAGGCCGGATAAGCGTAGCGCCATCCGGCATTATCAAACAGTTAGTTCGGATCAGTTAGTTCGGATCGACAGGCACAACGTTCTCGCTGGGGTAGCAGCCCAGTACCTTCATCGAGCGGGTAATTTCCCCCAACTCTTTCAGCGCTTTTTTCATCTCCGGTGATTCCAGGTTGGCCTGGATATCGAGATAAAACATCTCTTCCCACGGGTTGCCGTGAATCGGACGGGACTCCAGTTTGGTCATGATCAGGTTGTGATTGCGCAGCACCAGCAGCGCCTCAACCAGCGCACCTGCCTGTTGACCCGTGGCGATCAGCAGCGTGGTTTTCGCCGGGACCTGGTCGGAAACATTGACGGCTTTGCGCGCCAGCACCACGAAACGGGTAATATTCTGCGTCTGGTTGGCTTCGATTCGTTCCAGCACCTGTAGCCCATGCAGCACGCCACCGGCTTCGCTACCCAGCGCCGCTACGCGTGGAGAGTTCGCCTGCGCCACTTTTTCCATTGCCGCAGAGGTGCTTTCAGTGTACTCAATCTTCCAGTGCGGATAGCGGTTAAGGAATTTACTGCACTGCTGGAACGGCTGCGGGTGGCTGTAGACCGTCTCAATGGTGTTTAAATCGGTCGTCCCTGAAACCAGCACGCAATGGTCGATGGTAATGGTCATCTCGCCCACGATAGAGAGGCTGGTGTGCTGCAACAGATCGTAGACGTCGTTGATCGCGCCTGAACTGGTGTTCTCAATCGGCACGACGGCGTAGTCCGCTTGCCCGGTTTCGACCTGATTAAAGATATCAGCGAATTTTGCGCAGCCGCTTTCAATAAACTGTTCAAAGTGGCGGGCGGCATACTGGCGCGCAGCGAGGTGCGAGTACGACCCTTTTGGTCCAAGAAAGGCAATACGCGCTGAATGCGGGTTAATTTTGTTCAGATGTTGCTGCAACAGCGCCTGCTGGGTAAGGACGGAATCTTCAATGATGAGCTGGAACAGGCGAGTAATATAGTGCGCGTCCAGATGATGGGTTTTGCCAAGCGCGATCAGCCTGTCCAGCAGGTCGCGCTCGCGATCGATATCACGCACCGGGCGATGAGAAAGCAGCTTCGCTTTCCCGACTTCAACGGCCAGCTCACGACGCTCCGCCAGCAAGGCCAGTAATTTTACATCCAGAGCGCTTATTTTCTCTCGCAGCGCCAGTAACGGGTTTTCCGATGTCATAGTGTTGCCTTTCTTGTTATCAATAAAAAAGGCCTCCCGTGTGGGAGGCCTTATTGTTCGTCTTCGCATTCTTTTTCACACGACGAAACGCCTCCCATTCAGGGGAAGGTAAAAAAGAATGCGAAGAAGAACGGGATAAGTTTCATGTCAGTTTCCTTGAGCGACTTCAGTAAAGTACCCGTACTGTTTTAATCCTGTCAACAAAAAACGCGCCCGAAGGCGCGTTGGCGATACACTCAATGTAAGGGACTACTCTTCTTCTGCTTCGACGAAGTTGGCGTCTTTTACTGAAGTTGTGGCACGACGGGCTTCGCCTTTGTGCTGCACTTTATTGAGCTGCCGTTCCAGCTTGTTGATCAAATCGTTAATGGCGGCGTACATATCTTCGTGTTTTGCGCTGGCGACCAGATGTCCGTTCGGGGTATTGATGGTGGCATCAGCGATGAAACCCTGTGGCTCCTTAGACAGAATGATATGTGGATTAATCAGGTGAGTTTGCCATTTTTCTAGTTTGGCGAGACGGTCTGCGACATGCTGGCGTATTGCCGGAGTAATTTCCATTTGTTTACTGGTAATGTTCATTGTCATAAATTTTACCTCTTGTCTTTCCCGTCTTGGTGATTCCAGCATACCGTTCCCAATGTCAAAAAGCGTGATTTAAATCACATTATTTTGTCACTTTTTGTCAAGGAAGCCTTTTTGTGAGTTATCGCAGGAACAACGGATTTTTTACTTGAGGAATAGCCGAAAGGGAGCCATATTTGACGGGATGCGTTGTACTGAAACCGCTTCAGCAACAGCGTAAAATGGATAAAAAAACGGCAGCCTTAGGGCTGCCGTTTTGCGTTCAGTACGCAATCAGGTGTTGCGACCATTAGCGGCGATAATTTTCGCCACTTTGTCAGCCTGAGTCGTCATCTGCATCTGACGATAAGCGTTTTCCATCAGCGGCAGAGCGTCGCGCGTCGCCTGCGTATCCGGGAAGTCGCGCAGCATACCTTCCACACGGTTTACCACGGCAACCCATGCGCCGCGAGCGGTGTAGTAGTCGGCAACGGAGTATTCATACTTCGCCAGACGATCTTTCAGGAAGACCAGACGTTTGGTGGCGTCGGTCGTGTACTGGCTGTTCGGATAGCTACGCACCAGTTTTGAGAAATCATTGAATGCAGCTCGGGCGTGCTGCGGATCGCGATCGCTACGATCGACGCCGAAGAAACCTTGCAGCGCGCTGTCATCCAGCGCCATATTGGTCAGACCGCGCATATACATGACATAATCAATATTCGGGTGCGTCGGATTGAGGCGAATAAAACGATCGATGGCGGCCTGAGCTAACGGCAGATCGGCGTTTTTGTAGTAGGCGTAGATCAGATCCAACTGCACCTGCTGAGAATACGGTCCAAATGGATAACGGTTATCCAACGCTTCCAATTGCGTTATTGCCTGTTTCCAGTTACCGTCCTGCAGCTTTTGCTGGGCAGTCGCGTAGATTTCGTTAGGCGGATTATCGGGCACCTCTTCCTTTGAACCAGAGCAACCCGCCAAAAACAGGCTCAACGTGGCTGCTGCCACCAGATATTTCATGCGCGTCATGACGTTTTGACTTTCCTCAAAATGTTTTACGGGAGATTCTCTGTTCCTGCTCCCGGTTAAGACCAGCTACAATAGCACACTATATTAAACGGCAAAGCCGTAAAACCCAACGTTAAACGAAGAAGCTGTATATGGCACAACGAGTACAACTCACCGCAACGGTATCCGAAAACCAACTCGGTCAACGCTTAGATCAGGCTTTGGCCGAAATGTTCCCGGATTATTCACGTTCGCGCATAAAAGAATGGATTCTCGATCGGCGCGTGCTGGTCAACGGTAAACTTTGCGATAAACCGAAAGAAAAAGTATTGGGCGGCGAACAGGTTTCCATTAACGCGGAAATCGACGAAGAGATCCGCTTTGAGCCGCAGGATATCCCGCTGGATATCGTCTACGAAGATGACGATATCCTTGTCATCAACAAACCGCGCGATTTAGTGGTTCACCCTGGCGCCGGTAATCCTGATGGTACGGTACTGAATGCTCTGTTGCATTACTACCCGCCGATTGCTGACGTACCGCGCGCGGGTATTGTGCATCGTCTGGATAAAGACACCACAGGTCTGATGGTGGTGGCGAAAACGGTTCCGGCGCAAACGCGACTGGTGGAGTCTTTGCAACTGCGTGAAATCACCCGTGAGTATGAAGCGGTCGCGATCGGACATATGACGGCGGGCGGTACGGTAGATGAACCGATCAGCCGTCATCCGACCAAACGAACCCATATGTCAGTGCATCCAATGGGGAAACCGGCGGTGACTCACTACCGCATCATGGAACATTTCCGTGTGCATACGCGTCTGCGGTTGCGTCTGGAAACCGGACGTACGCACCAGATCCGCGTGCACATGGCGCATATCACGCATCCGCTGGTGGGCGATCAGGTGTATGGCGGTCGTCCGCGTCCACCGAAGGGGGCATCAGAAGCGTTTATCTCCACGTTGCGTCAGTTTGATCGCCAGGCGCTGCACGCGACGATGCTGCGTCTTTACCATCCGATTTCCGGTATTGAAATGGAATGGCATGCGCCGATTCCGCAGGATATGGTGGAGCTGATTGACGTGATGCGCGCTGACTTCGAAGAACATAAGGATGATGTAGACTGGCTATGAGTAAGCTAATTGTTCCGCAGTGGCCAATCCCGGAGGGGGTTGCAGCCTGTAGTTCTGTACGTACAGGCGGTGTCAGCTTACCGCCTTACGATTCTCTGAACCTGGGCGCCCATTGCGGCGATAACCCGGAACATGTGGAAGAGAATCGCAAGAGACTCTTTGCTGCGGGCAATTTGCCGTCAAAACCCGTCTGGCTTGAACAGGTGCATGGCAAGGACGTGCTGAAACTCACCGGCGAGCCTTATGCATCCAAACGTGCGGATGCGTCGTACAGCAATACCCCCGGCACCGTTTGCGCGGTGATGACGGCGGACTGTTTGCCCGTGTTGTTTTGTAATCGCGCGGGAACGGAAGTGGCGGCGGCTCATGCGGGCTGGCGCGGATTATGTGAAGGTGTGCTGGAAGAGACGGTCGCCTGCTTTGCCGATAAACCTGAAAACATTATCGCCTGGCTGGGTCCGGCTATTGGCCCTGCTGCTTTTGAAGTGGGGGCTGAAGTGCGTGACGCGTTTATCGCAAAAGATGCGAAGGCGAGCAGCGCATTTCAGGCGCGCGGCGAAAAATATCTGGCGGATATTTATCAGCTTGCGCGTCAACGTCTGGCGAATGTGGGAGTTGAAAGCGTCTATGGCGGCGATCGCTGTACCTACAGCGAAAGTGAGACTTTCTTCTCTTATCGTCGCGACAAGATCACAGGTCGTATGGCAAGTTTTATTTGGCTGATATAACCTAAAGAATCAAGACGATCCGGTACGTGTAATTTTCTTTTCACATAATTCAGGTCATTCACCTTGAATAATTGAGGGATGACCTCATTTAATCTCCAGTAGCAATTTTGACCTGTTATGGGAGGAGTTATGCGTCTGGATCGTCTTACTAATAAATTCCAGCTTGCTCTTGCCGATGCCCAGTCGCTCGCACTGGGGCACGACAACCAATTCATCGAACCTCTTCATTTAATGAGCGCCTTACTGAATCAGGAAGGGGGATCGGTACGTCCTTTATTAACGTCCGCTGGCATTAATGCTGGCCAGTTACGCACGAGTATTGATCAGGCGCTGAGCCGTTTGCCGCAGGTGGAAGGCACCGGCGGCGACGTACAGCCGTCTCAGGATCTGGTGCGTGTACTGAATCTTTGCGACAAGCTGGCGCAAAAACGTGGGGACAACTTTATTTCGTCGGAACTGTTCGTTCTGGCTGCGCTTGAGTCTCGCGGCACGCTGACCGACCTACTGAAATCGGCCGGGGCGACCACCGCCAATATCACTCAGGCAGTTGAACAAATGCGCGGAGGTGAAAGCGTGAACGATCAAGGGGCTGAAGACCAACGTCAGGCCTTGCAAAAATATACCGTCGACCTGACCGAGCGCGCGGAGCAGGGCAAGCTCGATCCGGTGATTGGTCGTGATGAAGAAATTCGCCGTACCATCCAGGTACTGCAACGCCGTACTAAGAACAACCCGGTATTAATCGGTGAACCGGGGGTCGGTAAAACGGCGATTGTCGAAGGGCTGGCGCAGCGAATCATTAATGGCGAAGTGCCGGAAGGGCTGAAAGGCCGTCGCGTACTGGCGCTGGATATGGGCGCGCTGGTGGCCGGGGCGAAGTATCGCGGTGAGTTTGAAGAGCGTCTGAAAGGCGTGCTGAACGATCTCGCCAAACAGGAAGGCAACGTCATCCTGTTTATCGATGAATTACACACGATGGTCGGCGCGGGTAAAGCCGACGGCGCAATGGATGCCGGGAACATGCTGAAACCGGCGCTGGCGCGTGGAGAACTGCACTGTGTGGGCGCCACGACGCTGGACGAATATCGCCAGTACATTGAAAAAGATGCGGCGCTGGAACGTCGTTTCCAGAAAGTGTTCGTCGCGGAACCGTCTGTGGAAGATACCATCGCTATTCTGCGTGGTCTTAAAGAACGTTATGAGCTGCACCACCATGTGCAGATTACTGACCCGGCGATTGTGGCGGCGGCAACCTTATCTCACCGCTACATTTCCGATCGCCAGTTGCCGGATAAAGCCATCGACCTGATCGATGAGGCTGCATCCAGCATCCGTATGCAGATTGACTCCAAGCCGGAAGAACTGGACAGGCTCGACCGCCGTATTATTCAGCTCAAGCTGGAACAGCAGGCGTTAATGAAAGAGTCTGATGAGGCGAGCAAAAAACGCCTCGATATGCTCAACGAGGAACTGGATGATAAAGAACGCCAGTACTCTGAATTAGAAGAAGAGTGGAAAGCAGAGAAAGCCTCTCTGTCCGGCACGCAGACCATTAAGGCCGAACTGGAGCAGGCGAAAATCGCCATCGAACAGGCGCGTCGTGTGGGCGATCTGGCGCGGATGTCTGAACTTCAGTACGGCAAAATCCCTGAGTTGGAAAAACAGCTGGAAGCGGCGACTCAATCTGAAGGTAAAACCATGCGTCTGTTACGCAATAAAGTGACGGATGCGGAAATAGCTGAAGTGCTGGCGCGGTGGACGGGGATTCCGGTTGCCAGAATGCTTGAAGGCGAACGTGAAAAACTGCTGCGTATGGAGCAGGAATTACACAGCCGCGTGATTGGGCAGAATGAGGCCGTTGAAGCGGTATCGAATGCCATTCGCCGTAGCCGTGCGGGACTGGCCGACCCGAATCGTCCAATTGGTTCGTTCCTGTTCCTTGGGCCGACCGGGGTAGGTAAAACCGAACTGTGCAAGGCGCTGGCAAACTTTATGTTTGATAGCGATGACGCGATGGTGCGTATCGACATGTCTGAGTTCATGGAAAAACACTCCGTGTCTCGTCTGGTTGGCGCGCCTCCGGGATATGTGGGTTATGAAGAGGGCGGTTATCTGACGGAAGCGGTACGTCGTCGTCCTTATTCCGTCATACTGCTGGATGAAGTTGAGAAAGCGCATCCTGATGTATTCAACATTCTGTTGCAGGTGCTGGATGATGGCCGTCTGACGGACGGGCAAGGGAGAACGGTCGACTTCCGCAACACGGTTGTCATTATGACCTCAAACCTCGGTTCCGATCTGATCCAGGAGCGTTTCGGTGAGCTGGATTACGGCCATATGAAAGAACTGGTGCTTGGTGTGGTCAGTCACAACTTCCGCCCGGAATTCATTAACCGTATAGATGAAGTCGTGGTATTCCATCCGTTGGGTGAAAAACATATCGCTTCTATTGCACAGATCCAGTTGCAGCGTCTGTACAAACGTCTGGAAGAGCGCGGGTATGAAATCCATATCTCTGATGATGCGCTGAAATTGCTGAGCGCGAATGGTTACGATCCGGTTTACGGGGCGCGTCCATTGAAACGTGCAATTCAGCAGCAGATTGAAAACCCGCTGGCGCAGCAAATCTTGTCTGGTGAGCTGATTCCGGGTAAAGCGATTCGTCTGGAGGCGAATGACGATCGCATTGTGGCAGTGCAGTAAGTCACAAATAATAAAAAACGGGCCCATTCGGGCTCGTTTTTGTTTAAAAACCAGGCAAAAATAAAAGGGTGATATGCAAAACGTCCAAAAAACGAACGGTTGATAAGTTTTTTCTAATTTCCCCTTGTCAGGCCGGAATAACTCCCTATAATGCGCCTCCACTGACACGGAACAACGGCACACAGGCCGCCGGGT